>DUCN01000062.1:169372-280499 GCA_012959805.1 Myxococcales bacterium
AAAGGCAGGGCTGAGCTCTTGATTGGACCTCGAACATTTCTCGAGTACCGGAACTATCGGTATTTGAAGATCGCACTCGGGCTGCTGGGCCTATCGCTGATCGCCTTCTTTTTCAGTGATGAGCCAGGTGGACGCAGTGGAAGCACGTGGGTTGGCTACGGGCTGGGGGCTATCTCGGCGGGAATCATCTACTGGCTGATGTGGCTTGGCATTCGCAAGCGCGACTACGCCTCGACCGGCGCTCCGCTGCGCGGTTGGGTTTCCGCACACGTCTATCTGGGATCAACGCTCTTGCTACTCGTGCCACTGCATTCCGCGTTCGAGTTCGGCTGGAACATCCATTCGCTGGCCTACTGGATGATGTGCCTGGTCGTCTTTAGTGGGATGCTCGGCGTCGGCCTCTACGCGTTGGTGCCGACGTCGATGACGCGGAATCGAAACAATATTACGTTGGACGCAATGCTGGAGCGTATCGCGGAAATCGACATGGAATGCCAACTCGCTGCGGGAGGGTTACCTGACTACTACGCGCTGGCGGTCGTGACTTCAATTGAAGAGACTCATATCGGTGGCACCTTGAGGGATCAGCTCTCGGGGTGGGACGATGCTTGTGGAACGTCCAGGGCACTGAAAAAGCTGCGGACCTCGGACATCGAGTTGACCGGCGATGCGAAGACTCAGGAGCGCAAGCTCGTCGAACTCATCGCGCGAAAGGAGTTGCTGCTCAAGCAGATCCGTCGCGACGTTCGATCCAAGGGGATGCTCGATCTTTGGCTGATCGTCCATGTGCCGGCGGCGTTTGCGACTTGTGCCGGCGTTGGAATTCATGTCTTTGTGGTTTTCTGGTACCACTAGCGAAGAGTTCGGCCCAGTATGAAGACGGCGGCGCAACCATGTCGCGCCGCCGTTTCGATGATCCGCCTCGTTAGGCGATGATCTATTCGTTCGGTCTACTTCTTATCGCGTGCGTGACATTGCGTGCATTTGACCGGAGCCTTTTCGCCTTCGCGTTCTCCAGCGGCGAGTAGTCTATTTACCGCCTTGTGGCAGCTCGCGCAGCTGATCTCTTCCTGCGCAGTGGCCCCACCGAAGTCGAGTCCCTTGGCGTGGGCATAGAATTTTTTCGCCTTCTCCTCGTCCGCGTCGCCGCCAATGTTGTGGCATTCATTGCAACTCTGTGGGCTGTCATCGCCTTCCTGGGTATGGTGGCAGGTCTGGCACGCAATGTCGTTGTAGAGCGCCCCGGTCGCATGTTTGCGATGTGGGAACTTGAACGACTTGTATTTCTTGCCGTCGGTGTTCATGCGGATTGTGTCGTCGACGTCGTCCAGGTATTTGGCCAGCGGGTTGTCAGCGGGAGAGGGCGGGGCTGCAGCGGTCTTCGCCTGCTGTGCTGCTTGTTTGGCCTTCGCGGCAGCATCCGCTGCGGCTTTGCGCGTGCGCGCATCGGCCGCTTCTTTTGCAGCCACTGCGTTGGCCTCTGCCTGTTTCGCTTTGATGGCGGCCTGCGCAGTAGCCACATCGGCACTAGCCCTTGCGTCCGCGGCGGCCTTCTGACGCGCTGCTTCCTGCATTTCGGCGTTCTTCGCCGCCATTTCCTGTTCTTGCGCTGCCGCAACGCTGGCGTTCGTCTGTTCGGCCTTCTTCGCGGCCGCGATTTCAGCGGCCTCTGAGGCGGCTTTGGCCGCCGCCGCATCGGCACGTGCGGCTTCCGTCGCTGCCTGCTCGGCCGCCTTTGCTGCACTGGCCGCTGCCGCACCGGCGGCCGCTGTTAGGTCGCCACCTGGCTTCGAAGATTTCTCTGCCTCGGCCATCGCGTTCGCCCGGCGTCCAGCTTCCTCGCCGTATTCCGCGTAATAGGCGGCATCATCCTTGTCGACCCAGTGCGCGATCTTGCGGGAGAATTCCCGAAGGTCGAAGCCGATGAAGGTCGGACTCGCCTTATTGTGGCAGCTCGTGCAGACTTCGCGGCGGTCACTGAGGTCGCGCAGGACGCGAAAGCCCATCGCCTCGCGGTTCGGAACGTCTGGGCCGTGTTCTTCGTCGGCATAGACGCTGCCTGGGCCGTGGCAGACCTCACAGCTCACACCTTCTTCAGCGCGATAGCTCGAAGCTGTTTGCTCCGGACCCGCACCAAAGGCTGCCTGATGGCATTTTACGCATCGCCAGTCATTGGCGGGATCATCCACGCCCCGGGTTTTCTGCGCGATCTTCTTTGTGTAGTCACGCTGCAGTGTCTTGTGGGCTTGGGAATGGAAATGACTCTGCCAGACGGGCACAGCACCCTCTGGAAAGTCGCCTGTCGAATCCGAATGACAATCGGCGCAGACCCGCACGCCCACATATTTGAAGTCGCCTCGCAGGAGGGTCGGAGTTTCGTGCGCTCCGTAGTCGATATTGACTTCTTGGGTGCTGGCGGGGGCATCGCCGCGGGCGATGAAACGGGCCGCAACCCATCCAGTGACGTAGTCCCCGGATGCTTTGATGCTGTACCAACGAGTCTTGCCGACTCGTCTTTCGCCGGTCACGACCACGGGGTCGTATTTCAACAGAATACCGGCGATGGAAGATTTGGCGCCCGGCTCCGCGCGGACGTTCAATGCGGTCGGCTTCACGTAGCCATCAAACTCCTGCGCGCTCGCGACAGAAAAGAGAATCGGCAAGAGAAGGGTGGCGAGCGCAATCACGGCGAGGCGGCTTTGGACTCTGTGCGCAGCCCCGGCACCGCGCCATGCAGTCCGGTTGGCCATCCATCCCTTGCGTTCTAGCTGGTCACGATCGATTTGAGACAACCCAAATTCCCCTTAGCCCCATCTGATGATGTGCGATAACCCGCGATCAATGTGACGTGGCAAGTACGCTGCGTTGACGGCGCCGATCGCCCAGGCGAGCCGAAGCGGAGACCAGCATTGATTGCTTCGAGAGTTGCCAGAAGATCCATCCTTCGGATCGTTCTGGACTCGACGAATATCGGAGATCCTACCCGAAGGCGGTGCCCTCAAGCGAGGGAAATTTCCGAGAGGGAGATTCCGGAACCGGAACCGGGATCTCTTCGGTCGGGCACTGAGCAGGTTTTTTAATGCAAATATGGGTTGAAAATGGCACGCAATCTATCAGGATTGGCAAGGAAATGAAGGCCTCTAATCTGGGGGCGTTTCGATTCGGAAAATACGGATTTCCAGAGGCCAAACCGGGAACTATCAAAGCGTCAGATTGGGCTTGAAGCACGGCCGCTGGTGGACCAATCTGATTAGAGCGATTTCCGGAATGAGCGAGAGGCCCATGATGCAACCCGTGACCCTTCGACCGTCGATTCAATTCCCGCCATGTGTCCCGAGGAAATCGCTTCGCGATGACGGTCGTAGACACGGATCGTGGATCACTCTTGCCATTCTCGTACTGACACTATTGAGCGTCGGATGCAACTCGGGTGGCGATTCGTCTGGGGGAGCCGGAGCTGGCGGCGGCGGGGGTGGCGCGCCTGCGACGACGGCAGGAATCGCCGACGGGGGTGGCGCGCTCGAACGTCCTGACATGGAGCGGCGACCGTTCAGTCCGTCCAGCGATTGTAAAGCTTGTCATCCACGCCAATTCAACGAATGGCGATCGAGTCCTCACGCATATAGTGGCATTAGTCCGACATTCTATTCGTTGGTCGCAGCGGGACAGAATAGTTTCGGCGCCGGCGTTGCGGTCGCGCAGAATGACGGCGTTTCTCAAGCCGGAGCGGTCGGCAACTTTTGTCTCCCGTGCCATTCGCCAATTGGATTCATCGGCGACGGTCGGTATGGCGGCAACAACGGCGGCTTTGCGAACGTCCAGCCAGAAGCGGCGATCGCGTTCGTCTGCTCTCCCGCAAGCCCGACAAACGCGCTCATGCCCTGCACGCAGGATACTTCAGCCACTGTCTGCGGGGACCCAGGGCTCTGCTCCCAGTTCGAAGGACGCACTTGTTCGAACTCCCCACCCCAGGCGGCGGGAACGGACTTTCCCCGTCGGATGATTCGTTGTGTCGATGACTCTGACTGCGCGGGCGGTTTGAATGGCTGTCCTGCCGGCCGAGATTGCGGAAGTTGCATCATCAATCCCGCCACAATCCATTATCCGCCGCGTGCCCAGGAAGGCATCAACTGCGAGGTCTGCCATACGGCTCTTCCTGCCCATCAGCGATCTTGCCAGCTCTTCCGTGGTTCCGATGGGACAGGCGTGCTGTCGATCGAGATTGCAGAGCGCGGAGCGAACGAAGACGGTCGTCGGATCCGTCTCGGCCCCTACCCGGTGGATCCCACCAGTGCCCCGGACGAAGGACTTCCGGATGACCAGCTCCCTCTCATTCGCAACGCTTTCCACGAGTCTGCACGCGTCGATAGCCCGATGGGCATTCCCTATCAGAACACCGACTTTGCGTTCGGTGTTGTCAATACTGCGAATACGGATCCGAATATAGTCAGGCCGACGGCCCTGACGTGTGAAGATCTGCCGTATTGCGGCAATGCGGGTGCTCCCGGCTCCAACCGTGTCTGCAACGGCGGTCCGACGATCGGTGACCCGTGTGCCAGCGACTTTGACTGCGGTGGCTGTGGTCCGGATCTTATGACCGGCCAACTTGTCTGTGGGCCCTCAAGCCCTCTGCGGGCCGGCCTTGCTTGTACGACTTCGATCGATTGCAACCAGCCGGCCGACCAAGCGATGAATCTGCTCCAGATCGCGACGAATTTGATTGACGGCGATGGAACCCTCGGGCCGCTGGCCGCGCGACCGCATTCGCCCTTGGGTGAGCCGGGCATCGAACTCGATCGGTCCGACGCGAACTATTTTCGCAGCAGCATGATGTGCGCGGCCTGTCATGATGTTAGGCCGCCCTTCGCAAACGCAATCCTGCGTTCCTGCCAGCTCCAGGACTCCCATGTTTGTTCGACGGACGCCGACTGCACTGGTTTGAATGTCGGATGTCCGGGGAACGATTGTGGACCGTGTGTTCTTGAGAACAACGCGGCACCGAGCATCGCCGACGGAACGTCGCCGTCCAACCGCGCAGTCCCCGCCACCATCGATGAGCGCAATAACGGGTATCGGCGCGTGGAGAACCTGTTCAGCGAATGGCAGATCAGTGTTTACAACCATCCTGAATTGGAATTCTGTGCGGAGAACACTTTCCGTGCCTGCGCCGAGGACAGCGATTGCATCGTCAATGGGGACGACGAGGGTCCCTGTGAAGTAGAGAGCCCGTTGGCTGGCACCGGGACGGTCGTGACTTGTCAGGACTGTCACATGTCCAACTTCCCCGAGACGCCGCTTGTGAGCTACACGGTCGTTCCGCCGTCTGATCCATTTGACAATCCGGGCGTGGAAGATGAGTCCACACTCATCCCGGTCGTGTTGGCGAGCAAGAACGATCTCTATTCGGTCGGCAAGGCCGCGATCGAGGGTTCTCAATCGAATCCGGCAGAAGATCTTCCAGTGCGTCGCGTCTCGACGCACTTCATGTCGGGAGTGGATGTTCCGCTCGTGAGGTACCCGGGTCGAGAGGTCCAGGTCTCGCGTCGCCAGATGATCGTTGACTCGGGATTTAAGATCGTGATCGAAGAGCCACAGAATATTACCGAAGGTAAACTCAGAGACGCCCCCTTCGTTCCCGGCGACATCGTTCGTGTTGATATCGAAATCACAAACGTGGGTGCCGGCCATCGCTATCCGGCCGGATTCTCCCATGAGCGACAAAATTGGGTCCAGATGTATGTCACCGAGATTGAGGCGCTCACGCTCGAAGGCGGTGGTCTCCTCGACCCCTTCGATCTCGATGCGCCCTGCAATCTTCAGGAGACCATCGCGCGAAGCGCAGAGGATTCGCGAGATCCGGTCGGCGCTTCACGATTGCTGCTTGCAGGATGTGCGTTCAGGTCGGGCTTCGTGCTCGACAAAGCGCATCCGGAAACCGGTGAAATGGTTCCCGACGGCAGTCTTCGTGACGAAGATCCGGAAGATTTCTTTGTCGTCACGGGCACACGCGTTCGGGGCGATCCCGGCGACGCGCGAATCGAAGTCACACCGGGTGCACCGGGGCGAGCGCTATCGATCACGAACATCTGCGAAGAGGCGACGGCTCTTGCCTACCGCGCATCGATTGCGGCGGGGTCCGGGCTCGACATGCGCGAGAACTCGACCTTCCCCTTCCAGGCGAGAATCTGCGATGCAAGTTTGTCACCGCCGATTCCGGGTGAGGACTTTGATGGTAAGGCCCTGGGCTCGGGTTTCACCTCTCCAGGCTTCGGCAATCCGGGTTGTATGGAAGGTGGCCAGGACCTCGGACCCTGCGTACCCGAAATCGAGTTGAGCGACGGTAACGAGCGCGGGCGATGTGCCAAGGATTTGACGCGGCCCCTCTGCCAGTCAGACAGTGAGTGCGGAGACGCAGGACCCTGTCTCTATCGCTGTAGCGAATTCCCGGAACTCCAGTGTTGCGATTCGTCGGATGCCAATTGCCAAGCCTTCTACGACGAAATTGGACAGTCGGAATGCATGATCGAGACCGACGGGGGGGGAAGCTGTGTCGGAGGCACCGACAACGGCGAGATGTGTATGCTCGACTCCGACTGTATGTCTAATAACTGTGGCGGCGTGGGCGGAGCAACCTGTGTCGGAGGCGACGACGACGGCCAGATGTGTATGGTCGACACCGATTGTACAGGTATAGACAATGACTGTGTCAACCCTGGGATTTGTATTCGCGGAGCGCGATCCGGTCTTGGATGCGACAGGCGGGAAGACTGCAATGACGGCGACCCGGCAGGACCGGCGAAATGCGGCGATGTCGGGCCATGTAATGTCGAAAATGCCGGAATCGTGAACTTCCAGAACCAGTTCCGCCAGACGGAAAATGGAGTCTGCGTCGACTTGGACAATCCCGTGGATGGTTCGAATCATCCAATCCCCTCGACGACTCCGCCAACGGCTTGTTTCCTCGACTTGACTTGCACACTGAATGGTTTGCCGAACGCGACGACGGGCTGTCTGATCATTGGGCAGTGTGCTGAGGACGAATCCCCGTCTGTTCCCGGGGTGAGTAGTATGGCGGGTGATTCCTGTACCAACTTCACCTACGCCGACGATTGTGGAAGGAACGCCGGCGGAGACACCATCGCTTGTAATGTCGAGTTCAATCTCGAGTTGAACGGTCGACCCTCGGAATCGGTGTTCGTCCAGAATCATCCGCACAACTTCAACTCTCTGGCACCCTTGCAGCCACGGGTCTTCGAGTACGAATTCGAAATGCCACCCGAGTTCGCGGACAAGGATTTCGTGATCGCGGCTCGGATCATGAACCGCCACTTCCCGATGCGATTCCTTCGTAATTTGATTGGGACCCAGGTGGTGACGCCACCGCTAATTGTCGAGGCGCAGGGCGATCCGGACGATCCCAACGATTGTGATGAGACACGACAGATCGATATCGATTGTTTCGTGGACCCAGTGACGACGCTCGGCAATGCAGAGCCGGGTGGATTCGTTCCAGACGAGCAATTCACGAGGACGCGAACCTTCAGACTCGAGTCGCCTTGATTGGCGAATAGAGGGGGGCCGCCTTCGGGCGCGGTGAGATTTGCGAAGATGGGAATGAAAGTGTCGGAGGAGTGGGAATGAGGCGGTCTGAGCCGGGCAGAGTCGCATTGCAAACTTGGATGATCGTGATTGGGGTTATGTTTCCAATTGCGATGCTTGGCGGGTGTTCGATGAATGCCAACGAAACCGGCCTTCCGCCGATGTTGACTGACAAAGTTCCCGACGCGACCCCCGTCGGCAGTGATGTCTGTGGCGATTGTCATTCTGCGGAGCCCGAATTTTATCAGACCGGCCATCATCGCGTCGCGTTCTTTCAAGGTGAGACCGGCGCTGGCTGTGAATCTTGCCACGGCAATGGCAGTGTTCATGCTGAGTTCTTCTACGAGAATGAAGAGTATGACGATGATCCGACGGACCTGGTCGGGATCGATGACCTCTACGGATTCTCCGGCGGCGAACGATCGGCGCTTTGCCAGCAGTGTCACCAGCAGGACTTCCCACTCTGGCCCTTGTCCGACCATGCGCGCTCCGAGGTCGGCTGCTGGGATTGCCATGCCGACGATCTGCATGCGCCGCCGCCGGGAATCGATGCGGAACCCGCCGTGCTGAATGCGCAGAGCGACAACGACTTCTGCGTTCAATGTCATCCGTCTGTCGACGCTGAGTTCAAGCTTCAGTATCACCATCGAGTTCCCGAAGGTCAGATGAACTGCGTCGACTGCCATTCAATTCATGGCGAGGCGCCTACCGACACGGCGCTTCATGGCGAGAATACGCGCTGCTACGAATGTCACGCTGAGTTCAAGGGGCCCTTTGTCTTCGAGCATCTCGGCACCGAAGAAAGCTGTTCGAGCTGCCATGCGCCGCATGGTTCTCCGAATAACAAGTTGCTGGTCACGAACGACAACACGCTCTGTGTCCAATGCCACTTCCAGGGCCCGACTGGTTTTTTTGGTCGGCAACCCCACTCCGGTTTCCTTGGCGGTGCGGCGCTCTGTTATGACTGCCATTCCCATGTTCATGGATCCAATACCAATCGCAATCTCAACCCGAGGCGTTTCTAATGGCCGAATCGCGTAGTTGGGCGCCAGCTCGTTCCGGGCTCGCCGTGGTGTCGCTTTTGTGCTTCGTGGCCTTTCCCGTCTCGGCGGACGATGACGATGCGGAGGGTTCGAACTCTTGGCGAGAGTTGCCGGAATGGGTGAATCAAATTGGGGTCTCCGGCCGCTACGCCGATGCGGTGAGCGGGAGCGAGAGCAAGTACCTGGAAGATCACAATATTCAAACCGGACCGGTTCTCAGTCTCGGGATTGAAGATGAACTACCCGACGAAGGAATCCTGACCATCGATGGATTGGCTGAGCCACTCCAAGAACAGGGCTATTTACTTCTCAATCTGGACGTCCCGGAGAGGTTCACGCTTCACGCGGACGTTCAAGCGTGGCGCGAGTATTACAATCCGCGGACCGGCGAAAATCCGGTAACCGCTGCGGGCGCTCCCGTTTCCGGAGATTTCCCGAATACGAATGACAGTCGACAATTCTTCGGCGGTGGACGGCCTAAGGTCGATTGGCTTCGAACGCGTTCCGGTATCGAAATCGAACTTCCCGCACTCTTAAACGATATCAGCGCAGACTTTATCTATCGTCGCGTCGAAGGCCAAATGAGTCTGCTCAAGGGCGGAACCATCGACACGTCCGATCCCATCGCAGGCAGTGGCCCATTTCTCGAGTCCGTGAATTTCGATGTGTCGAGTCGAAAGAAAGTCGATTACGAAAGTATCGGTGGGGTCTTTCGTGGCCGGGCGAACCCGGGAGGGTTGAACATCCAGTTCGATGCTCGCGGCATGCGCGATGATCTGAAATCGATCGTGCGCGAACCGAATTTTGGCGCAGACGCCGGATCAACCCAAGTCGAAATCTACGGCCGTGATACGAAGATCGGAATCCTGGACGGTGATCTCGTCATGAGTCGACATCTCGCACACAACCTCTTTGTGTTCGGCGGGGCATCATTTTCGTTCGAGCGCAGCGACCCCGAACCGAACCAGCTCGTTCAGACGGGGTTGTTCGCTGCGGTGCCGGCCGGAACGTTCTCGCGAGAAACACTGGATTCAAAGGTCACACGCTTCACCGAAGCTCTAACCGGCGGTGCCGTTTATCTCCCGATGCGGAATTTGACGATTCGGGCGAATGCCTCGCTGCGTTTCAGTCAACAAGATGGAGACCTAACCGAAGATCGGCAGGAGGGGGAATTCGCGCTCGGTGATGTCGGGACGATCATTAATGACTCGGAGCGCAATACGGTTTCTGCGAGTGTTCGTGTGAAGGGCGATTGGCGACCCATGAAGCGGGTGAAGGTCCTCGGGTTTGCCCGTTTTGATTTCCGCCGTCAAGAGGCTGATTCGACTCGGACCTTTAATTTTACCCCCAGCATTGACCTGCCCGAAATCGAGGATTACACGACGGAACGTACGAAGTTTCGCGTAGGCGGCGAAGCTGCGTATCGCTTTCGCCGGGGCCGTACTCTAAGCGGCGGTTATGAGTTCGCATACGTTGGCTTCGACAACGACGTCGACCAAATCTCGAATCAGTTCATCATGGAAGACTACGAGCATCTGCGTCATCGGATTCATGTGAAGGCCGCTGGTCGAATCACGGACAAGATCCGAGGCGAGTTGAGAGCGGAGTACCACTTTGAGAATCGAACGCTTGATGCACCAGCAGTCCAGGCCTCGGATTTTACGGTTGAAGAAGACGGCAAAATTGAAATTCAGGGTTTTAGAATCACACCGATGCTGACCTATCAGCATGATAAGCATTGGAGTGGAGTGATGAGCACCTCGATCGGCCAGGAGACCTACCATCTCAAGAATGCTGGCCCCAAGCCTGCACTCTTCTCCTCCCAATTTGCGGGATTCGAGTACGAGGCGCTGACTGCCACGCTTACGAGTTCGTTGAATTGGACGCCTAACGACCGAATGACGAATGCCTTGTCCTACACGCTTTACCACAATTCGGAATCGGTCGAGAATGTGGGACATGACGCATCGGTTCGCACGCGTTATGCCCTCGACGAGAATTGGGATCTGAGTGGGATGCTTCGCTATCTCGCCTTTGATCCCAGCGGAAACTCGGTCGATGACTATCACGCCCTCATCGTATCAGTGGGAATGACTGGGCACTTCTAGCCACCGGCGTGGGCGGTGGGTTCTGTGGTGCCATGCGGCGAGGCCGCTTGCTCCTGTGCCATTGGCGGGAGCGTGTGGTCGTGGAAGTCGTGACACGACGAACAGGTGGAAGGGACCTTTCGGTTTCGGTTCTGCCCAGCACTCACATGGCAGTCTTGGCAGACTTCGATTCGAGGAATCATGATTTCCGAGGATGACTCGGAGACCGTGAAATCTGAACGTTCATCGATTCGGCCGTAGGGGATGGCTCCGAACTGCGCCCATTTCGGTTCGTCTCCAGGTTCAATGTCGTCGGCGCGGACGGAGGCGCCCGGATGGCAGGTCGAGCAGGCCTGGGTGGCGTGGGCGGAATGGCTGAAGCGGGCGCTCTGGATCCAGTTTTGCTGCAGCTGAATGGGCATGACACCTCGGGCGATCCAGTTGCCGGTCTGTTCCGAGACTTTGCCACCGATGACCTGATGACATTTCATGCAATGCTCGTCATCCGTAAAGACAAATTTGTCTGCGCTCGCCACCTTCGAACCGATCCAGTCTGCGCTCACGGCGCGTTCTTCCGTCCCGATTAGCGGTCCAGGCAGGCGTCGGCGGAGGGAGGCGGGGGCGTGGCGATCTTGTATCCGAGCTTCCAGGACCTGGCTGGTAAAGAAGGTTCGCAGCTGATCGCGAAGTTTTTCAGGATCGCCATGAATGAGCATCAAATCGGAATCAATATCAATTTCCGGAATGTTGGTGTCGAGTGGGTGGCAGCGACGGCAGTTGCGATCGAATTGCACCAGCTGCATTGATCGGCCGTCTTCTCTGACTTGGTGACATTGGCCACAGCTAAGCCACTCCTCGCTTCCGTCGGGCCTTTCGAGCACCTGCGACGTGTGGAAATGATGATCAAATTCCACTCCGGAGTCTTCTTCGAGGCCCTCGGACCAGACCAGGCGATGAGGGGGCTGGTTTGGATTTTCGACGACCGCCAACTGAATCGGTGGGTGATTCGAACCGAAGTCGCTTGCATTGGCCAGTTTGGTGTCGGCGACCTGGCTCGAGAGGTCGCCGTGGCAGGTCACACAATAGGTAGCCCCCTGGTCCGTGAGCGCGACCTCCCGCCCTCGATGTTCGAGATGGCAATCGGAGCAAGCCATTTCGTCGAGTCCCGGCATGGCCAAATCCTGTCGTGTATGGCGCCGGATGTCGACATGGCAGCTTGTACAAGAATTGTTGGAGACCTGACGAAAGAGCCCGTCATGACAGCTGGCACAATCGTCTTCGATCATGGCGTGGCCGCGAATGACCGGGCCGCTTGTCCAGAAGGGTCGCATCGCCGGGACGAACATCGGTAACACGAAAAATCCCAGAAGGATGAGACCGAGACCAATCCAGGAAAGTGGGCGTCGTGCAAAAATGCCACGCTCGATTCCCAGACGCGTCCGCATGTCGAGAGCGTCGCGGGCATTGCCGCTCAATTGCCGCTCTTCGTATTCGAGGCGGAAGTCTTCACCGGTATTCGCTTCCAGCAGGCGAAGTGTCCATGCGCCGATGTGGATCTCGTCGCCGATGGCCAGGCGCTCGCCGGTGGTCGGCAAGCCGTTAACGACGACTTCCTGGCCTTGTGCCGCCTCGATGTAGACGTTGCCATCGCCGATGCGCATCGTGGCATGGTGAAGAGAGGTCGTTAGTCCCTGCAGGCAAAGGTCGTTATCGGGGCCTCGACCAATATAGAGAGACTCGCCTTCGACGCTTTGATCGAGCCGGACGCGCTTCCCGCCGGGTCGAAGTTTGATCTGGGAAAGGCTGACGCGCATTGACTAGAGGCACCGCGGGGCGAGGGCTATTGAGTTGTCAGGATCGCACGGTGGGGCGAGATGCGCGAGGGCCGAAATGCCTCCGGAATGGTCTGGGAGCATCTGTGCCCGTGTTCTCGCTCATAGCCAAGGGTGTGCGCAGGTGCGGGGATCGCGCGGTCCTGTCGGAAGCGAACCGGGAGTCCGGATGCCCGGGACACCAATCTCGGCTGTGAATCCGCATCTGAGGTGCAATTGCGCCGGAGAATCTCGCAGGTCCACCCGAAAGGGAGTCACCCAGCGGCATCCGGGGCTACTTTCCTAGTGACGGTAGAATGATGGTCGATCCGAGTGGGAGACAGTCGCGCGTTCGGCTGATCGCGATATCGTCTTGATCCACCTGACCCCCATCGGGGGCACTGAAATGCCGGGAGACCTGTATGGCTCTTGAATCGCCTACGTCCACGCCTGAGAAATCAGCACCCACGCAGAATACAAAACTCATCGATTGGGTTGCTGAAGTCGCCAACCTGACCGAGCCGGACCAGGTTGTTTGGTGCGACGGTTCGCAGGACGAATATGATCGCATGTTCGAGATCATGTTGAAGACGGGCACCGCCGAGCGTCTGAACGAATCGATTCGTCCCAACAGTTATCTAGTGCTTTCCGATCCCGCGGATGTGGCGCGTGTCGAAGACCGCACGTACATCTGCAGCGAGAAGGAAGTCGACGCTGGACCGACGAATAACTGGTGTGAACCAGCTGAGATGCGCGAGCGACTAAATGGTTTGTTCCGTGGCTCGATGCACGGTCGGACGATGTACGTCATCCCTTTCAGTATGGGTCCGATCGGATCCCACATCGCACATATCGGCGTGCAGATTTCTGATAGTCCATACGTCGTCGCCAATATGCGGACGATGACTCGCATGGGACAGGCCGTACTCGACACATTAGGCGTAGACGGCGAATTCGTTCCGTGCATGCATTCTGTTGGCCATCCGCTTGAGCCCGGACAGAATGATGTCCCTTGGCCGTGTAATGGCGACAACAAATACATCGTTCACTTTCCCGAGTCTAGGGAGATCATGAGTTATGGATCGGGCTACGGCGGCAATGCCTTGCTCGGCAAGAAGTGTTTTGCTCTGCGGATTGCGTCTGCCATGGCGCGGGATGAAGGCTGGCTTGCCGAACACATGCTGATCTTGAAGTTGACCTCGCCCGGTGGCGATTCGAAATACGTGGCCGCGGCGTTTCCGAGCGCCTGTGGCAAGACGAATCTCGCCATGCTGGAACCCACACTTGATGGCTGGGTGATTGAAACCGTCGGCGATGACATCTGCTGGATGAAATTCGGCGAAGACGGCCAGCTCTACGCGATCAATCCAGAAGCGGGATTCTTCGGCGTGGCCCCCGGCACCAGCGACCGTTCTAATCCCAATGCGATGATCGGTCTTCGCGAGAACTGCATCTTTACCAATGTGGCCAAGACCGACGACGGAGATGTCTGGTGGGAGGGAATGGGCGAAAAGCCGGCTCACCTCATTGATTGGCGCGGAAATGACTGGACGCCGGAAAGCGACACCGCGGCGGCCCATCCCAATGCTCGGTTCACGGCGCCTGCGAGCCAGTGCCCGGTCATTGCTCGAGAATGGGAGAATCCCGGTGGCGTGCCG
Source organism: Myxococcales bacterium (assembly GCA_012959805.1). Classification (GTDB taxonomy): domain Bacteria; phylum Myxococcota_A; class UBA9160; order UBA9160; family UBA4427; genus UBA4427. Next base: position 183,571 of record DUCN01000062.1, read on the forward strand.
ATCAGCGCGATTCTCTTCGGCGGACGGCGGGCGACGGTTGTGCCGCTTGTCCATGAAGCGCGCGATTGGGCGCATGGCACCTTCCTCGGCTCGATCATTTCGAGCGAGAAGACGGCTGCGGCGGCTGGGACGGTCGGCGAGCTGCGCCGGGATCCAATGGCCATGCTTCCCTTCTGCGGATACAACATGGGCGACTACTGGAACCATTGGCTCGAGATGAGCCAGAAAGAGGGCGCACAGCTTCCGCGTATCTTCTACGTGAACTGGTTCCGCAAGGGAGACGAAGGCGAGTTCCTCTGGCCCGGATTTGGCGAGAACAGTCGGGTTCTGAAATGGGTCCACGAACGATGCAGCGGTAAGGTTTGCGGCGTCGAGACGCCGATCGGAGTACTTCCGGCAACGGATGAACTCGATCTCCTCGGTCTCGACATTCCTCCCGCCGCCCTCGAAACGCTGACGACTGTCGACATTAAAGGTTGGCTCTCGGAGATTCCGAAGGTTCGCGAATTCTATGTGGGCTTCGGCGATCATCTTCCGGAAGATCTCGTCGTGGAACTCGACAGGCTCGAAGCGCGGTTGCGCGCGGCTGAGTAGATCTCGACCTTCGCAGTCTCTCTGTTGCCTCGAGTGAGAAGATCGACGCAAAGCGCCCCAACGAGTCAGGCTCGTTGGGGCGCTTTGCTATTCGACTCTTTGTCAGGAATGGATCGCGACGTTAAGTCGCCGATCAGTCGTCCCAGACCGGCGCCTTGATCTGCTTGGCATGGGCGAGCGCCACGGCCTCGACACTCAAGACTTCGACATAACCCTGGCTGCTCGTTGGATCGAGCCCGTCGCTGGCTTCCATTGAAGCGTCGGCCGGGTTGTAGAGGGATGCTTCGCAATCCGTGAGTTGCTGGAAGAAGAGATTGCCCTTGTAGAGGCCGAACTCGATACGGCCGTTTGCCTTTTCTGCGAGTAGATCAATTCCGGCGAGCGCTGCGCGCGTCGAAGGATCGAAGAGACGTCCGTCGTAGATCTGATCCGAGACCAGCTTCGAGAGTTGGCCGAAGAGGTGGCTGGCGCGTCGATCGAGCACGGCCTGATAGATCGCGGCCAAGCCACTGCCGAGAAGCTCCATTCCCGGGGCTTCGTAGACGCCGCGGCCCTTGGTTCCAATGATTCGGTTCTCGAGCGCATTGGCGATTCCAATTCCGCTACGACCGGCGACCGTATTGGCCTCGGTCAGCATGTCGAGTGGATCAAGTGCCTTCCCATTCAGCTCAACGCAGATACCTTTCTCGAAGCGGAGTGACACGGTCTCGACGCGATCGGGCGCATCTTGCGGCCAGACGCCCATGGTGGGAACGACGATGGTCGCCGGTGTCTCGAGGGATTCGAGGTCTTCTGCTTCGTGGGAGAGTCCTGCAATATTCGCATCGGTCGAATAGCGCTTGGCTGGTCCCGTCGAGGCTTCGATCCCCCTGCTCTGGAGGTAGCTGGCCATTTCTCTGCGGCCGGGGAATTGCTCGAGCAGGTCGGGATCTCGCCAAGCGGCATACACCATCATCTCGGGCGCGAGCACATTCGTGTACCTCTCGAAGCGAAGCTGGTCGTTCCCGCGACCGGTGGCGCCATGAGCCAGGACTGTACAGCCCTGGCTTTGCATGGCTTCGAGCAGGCCGTGCACGGTGACGGCTCGGGCGATTCCCGTCGTATTCCAGTAGCCGCCGTCATAGCGAGCCTGAGCCTTGATGACGAGCATCGAGGCCTTGGCCATCGCAGAGCGCAGATCGACGATATGGGTTTTGACGCCGGTCGCGGACATTCGGCGAGGGATGTCCGCGATATCCTTCTCGTCGGGCTGGGCTAGATCTGCTGTGAAGCCGATAACCTCGAGGCCGCCTTCGATCAGGCGCGCCGTCACCGACTTGCTGTCGAGGCCGCCCGAAACACAAATTCCAATCTTCTCACCACCGAGATCACCGATCCGCATACTGAATTCCATTTCGTAAGACGTTTGAGCGCCTGCCCTGCTGGGGATCCGGATCCGGAGGAGTTCCGAAGCCCGTGGCCTAGGCATCCGATCGGGATGGCGCAGAATGTGACCATAGCAATCTCGCAGAGATCGCCCGCCCCGACTCAAGCTGCGGATCCCGTGATCCTCTCGACCGGAGAGGCCTAGGGGCTTGGATCGGTGATGTGATCGGGTTCTACGCGCGGTAGAATCGTGCGAACGACTTTTTGGGCCGGCAACCGACTAAGGGAGATAATTCGTGGGGTGTGCGTTTATCGATTTCAGTAGCACGGGCCGCATCGGCGGCTGGTTCGGCGTGGGGATCTTGGTGTTGACCGTTGGGGGGCTCGGCGTCGCCGAAGCTGAAATTCCAACGAGTGCACGACCTGACGACGCGCAGGTCTATTTCATTTCACCCGCGGATGGAGATGTGTTGTCGTCGCTCTTCGTTGTTCGATTCGGCCTGAAAGGGATGGGCGTGGCGCCCGCCGGGATGGAGAAAGCGGAGACGGGTCATCACCATCTCGTCGTCGACGCGAAACTGCCGCCCTCAGGTCTGCCGATTCCGGCCGACGACCACTATCGACATTTCGGCAAAGGCCAGACCGAAGTGCCCCTCAATCTCTCGCCTGGCAAACATACGCTCCAACTCGTGCTAGGCGACCATCTGCATATTCAGCATAGGCGCCCGGTCGTGTCCGAGCGGATTTCGATCACGGTCGAGAAATAGAGCGGCAGAGAATGTGTTCTCGCTAACTCCAGAATCGACTCGGCAATTTGGCCGACCAGAAGACCGAGTGGGGACGATGGATCGACCAGAATTGATTCCCGCCAGTTTCCTGCCTCTGAGGCAACAAAGCGAATGACGCGCGAGAAGGCGTCGGGTTCGAGAAACGACGCCTCGGCTGAGGCGGAAACGCGCGTGCTTCCGTCTGATGATGCGGCCGTCGAGGAAACGGATCCAGAGCTTGCCGAAACGGTGCTTGCGACGATCGGTGACGAGCCAGAATCCGACGTGATAGACGAGGCTGTGCAAGACTTGGACAAGGGTTCTCGTGACGACCCAGACAGCGACCTCACTCAGCTGGTGACGCATGCCGGGGAGGGGTCTGCATCAGCGTCTGAGCTTGATGCGACGCGAGTGATCGACCCAGCCGCGCTCCCGGCGACTTCCAATCCTCAGGCTGAGGCGGACGCTGCGACACGTGTTGTTGATCCTTCCGATGACAAAACCTTCCCACCGTCGGCGTCTCGCAACATCCCCGCAAGTGGGCCTTCGGCTCCGCCACCTCCCCCGACGCCCATCGACAATACTCAGGGCCTAACGCCGGGATCCGTGCTCTTTGGCGAGTATCAAATCGTGAATGTTCTTGGCGTTGGTGGGATGGGCGAAGTGTATCGCGCACATCATCGCCGACTCGACGAGCATCGCGCGATCAAGGTCATGCACGCGAACCTGTCGGGGCAGAAGGGTGCGAGTGAGTTTTTCTATCGAGAAGCAAAAGCGCTGCTTGCCGTTCGGCACCCCGCAGTCGTCCACTGTCATGATCTCCTTTCGGATGATGCAGGACGCGTTTTCCTCATCATGGAAATGATCGAGGGGATTCCGCTGTCCGCGAAGATGAACGATGGCCCTCTTTCCCCGGATGAAGTCGCGATTCTCGGTGCGCGGGTTTCGCATGGGTTGAGTGCGGCACATCGGAAGGGTGTGATTCATCGAGATGTTTCGCCCGACAATATCGTCTTGCCGCGTGGGCGAGTGCAGGAAGCCAAACTGATTGATTTCGGGATTGCGAAGATTCTCCAGGAAGGCGAGGGCACGATCGTCGATGGATTCAAGGGCAAGCTGTCCTACGCCTCGCCGGAACAGCTCGGTTTCTTTGGTGGAAAGATCGATGGTCGCTCCGACTTTTACAGCCTTGGGTTGGTCTTGGTCGCCGCCGCAATGGGTCGCCCGCTGAGCATGGGAACGACCGTGATGGAAGCGGTGGACGCGCGTCGAAGCTTCGATGCATTGCCGGACGCGATCCCGGTTGGGCTGCGTTCGGCGATCGCGCCGTTGCTGAAGCTCGATCCCGACGATCGTCCAGAATACGTGGATCGCCTCTTCGTTGTACCTGGGGGAATGGAAGGCTCAGCGGATTCCCACGGATACGCGGATGCTGCGCGCGTCGCACGTGGTCGGCCTCCAGCAGGCCAATTTAATTTGCGTAGGGGGCTCTTTGTCGGGATCGTGGCAGCATTGTCGTTGCTGGTCGCAGGGGGGCTATACCTCGCATTGGGGACGGAAACAGCCATCTCGCCACAAGCGTCGACGACTGATGGTCCCACAGAAGAAATCTTCGTAGGCAGGGTCGAAGTGGGGGCGGTGCCGATAGTTGCTGGCACGAATCGCGTCGAGGTGGAATCGCCTGTGCCGAGCGAGCCGGACGTTGTCGTCGTGAGTAGCCCTGCACCCCAACCGAAGAAGCCGCGAAGGCTCACAGCGGGCGAGCGAATCAAGATGATCGGCTTGTTGAAAGGTGCGCAGCTATCTCTGGCGGAAAATCAACTGATGTCGCCAGCGAACGACAACGCCTACGATCGTTATCAAAAGGTCCTAGCGATGGACCCGGACAATCAAAAGGCAAGAGATGGCTTGCGGGCGATTGCCGACCGCTATCTCAGTCTATTGAATACGGCCGTGGATAAAGGACATCGGCAGGACGCCCTCACTTTCCTAGCTCGGGCAAAGAAGGCGGATTCGACCCATCCAGGCATCGATTCAGCGGAGTCGCGCTTGTCGCGTTAGTCTCGCCCGTCGGTTGCGGTCCGAGTTGCTTGCTGGCATGAGCGGCTCTTTAGCCTGCTAGTACTGCTGACTCTTCATCGCGAAGTCCTTCAGCTCCTCCCGCATCATTCCGATCTCTTTCGACTTGATTTCCAAGAGGACGATCGCGAATGCGGCTTGTTGCGCTGCTCCGACGAAGTCGCCTTCGTTCACGAAGCGCTTGGCATCATTCGCATATTGTTCTTCAGGATTCTTGAGAAACTCGACAAGTTTGGTGCCTATTTCATTCGAGATGATTTGTGAAAGCCCCTCACCGCCAGAGAGGATCTCGATGTCTGGTGGCAATTCGACGAAGTCGGTTTCCTGCTCGAAATTGCCGAGCTTTATGCCTTGGCGTCCTTCGTCCTGATGGGTCTGTTTGGTCTGGATCGAATCTGTAAACAGCACGCGACCGGTAGCGGCATCGACTACTCGATAGGCGACGGAAATGATTCCGACCTTGCGGACATTGGTGACTTCCATCGTGATATCCTCTGTGACGTCACGGTCGATCGTTCGAGCGGGTTCCATCGTATCGGCGCGTTGCTTGTCTTTGAGCAGTGACCATCTTGCGTGTTCTGGGTTTGTCACGGATTCAGCACCTGTGACGATACGTAGAGTTTCACTGCCCACCTTCCGAGTCGTTTCGACCTTTGCGTCGAGAATCGTGCCCTGGACAATGAAATCAGCGGTGTCGAGTTCTGTGCAGGTATCGGTTCGCGTACATTCATCGAGGATGCGTTCGAGCTGTTCCCGTTCGACGATGAGAACGTCGCTGGGGATCGTTCGGAAAATATGCTGGACGACCTTGGATGCGACAGCGTCGCCGACCTTCGCGCTCGCATTTTCCGAATCTTCGAAGGGATAGGCGGTGAGTCCCGGGATCGCGCGCCGATTCAGTTCGTCCTTGGTGCGGCGAATGCTCTGGCGAATCTTCGGCGTCGTCGTGCCGAATTCGGTCATGACCCCGAGACAGCCCCAGGCCACGCCAAACTCTCCTGCCTTAAATGCCTTCTGATGGGCCGAATAGACTTGGCCCAGAAATGCGCTGATGCCTGGGAGATCGTTCTTTTCATCGAGCAGCAGGTCTGAGATCGTCCGCGAGTCCTTGTAGCGATGATAGGCCACGGCCATTTGATTGCTGGTTGCGGCTTCTTCGCCGAGAAGCCCGAAAGCCTCGACGATTGGCTCAGCCATTTCAGCAAGCCCGTCTTTGATCTCGCCGAAGCAGTCGGTTTCCGAGAATTCGGTCAGTAGTCCCATAGAACGACCGAATCGACCCGTCTCGAGTGCGGTCGTGAAGCGCTTGAGGACGATCTTGCCGTCGACTTCACATTTTCGCTGCCGCGACGCTTCGTCGTCCGGGTTGACTTCTTGAACGATGCTCAACAATCCCTGTGCCTTCTCGTAGTCTTCATTTAGGATCGCTTCTTCCGCTTCTTTGGAGACGTCGCTTAGAATGTCGTTTCGCTGTTGCGCATAACGTGTCTGGCTTTCGGAGTCGGCACCCGAGAGCGCCAACAACTTTTCGATGATCTGGAGTTTGTCCGAGACGCGATCTTTCGAGAGGTTGGCAAGACTCTGTTCGCCTTCTCCGATGGAGCGCTGGGTCGACTCTAGTTCCTCGTTGAACTCGTCGCTGATCTTCTGATGAACGTCCATGTCCCAACGCTTGATCGCATTGAGGTTGCCCATTTCGCGTTCGATCGCGCTGAGCGGGATGCGCCCCTCGACTCGATCGACGTCAAAGAGTCTTGTCCGAACGGCCGATGCGGCGCGTTCGGCGAGTTCGCTGCCAATGGTTTTGAGTTTTTGCTGGAGTTGGATGGCGGCTTTGCTGCCGGGCTTGGCAGCCTCGATTTGAACGCCGATTTCACTGAAGAGCGATTCGAGGCTGGCTTGCGGCGTTGCGGTGGGGTCGCCTGGGATCACGATACCCGATCCCGGCCCTCCACCAGCACACCCGGCGACGCTAGCGAGGATGATCAGGAGGGTGAGAACTCCACGAATCGATGTGCGATTTTTCATTGGGCTGGCTTCGCTCCGGTAGTCGGGATCAATATTTTCGACATTTGATCAATGTAGCTGCGGTCTCATGCTCAGTCGTTTGCGATTGCGGATAACGTCCAACTCTTTCGGCCCGTCGGGTCTCGCCCCTCCCGTGCGGGAGATATGCGCAATCAAACGATCGAAGGCCGAGAATCGATGGGCGGAACACAACTTGCGTTAGCTCATTCTGACTGGCTGTGAACTACTTAACAATTGAAGCATTCATGACTGCCGGTAGCAGTTCGATCGTAGCCAAGCTGGATTGGGATATTTTAGGCCCAGAATCAAAAATGAAGGCGCCTGTATGGCTCTAGAGGCCGGTTTCGGCGATCATACAGCAGCCAAAATCTCGGGGGTCCGATAGGAGTCGCTTGCAAGGCGTCCCCTGCGTAGTCTACGCCCGGGCTCATCTGAAAAGGGGGAAGTGAGTTGAGTCGTTTCGTGATTCATGGAGGGCGACCGCTGCAGGGTGAGATTCGTGCGAGCGGGAGCAAGAACGCCGTGTTGCCCATGATTGCTGCTGCCCTGCTGAGTGAGGAAGAAGTCATCCTCGAGAATGTTCCCTCGATTCGTGACGTCGACGTGATGCTCGAGATTGCCGGACAACTCGGCGCAGATGTATCCCGGGAGGGATCTCGGATCTCGATTCGCGCGGCGAACCTGAACGGGCAGGAATTACCCGCCGAACTCTGTGAGCGGGTTCGAACTTCGGTCCTCTTCGTCGCCCCCCTGCTGCATCGTCTGGGACGCGCAAAGCTTCATCCCCCGGGCGGCGATGGCATCGGTCGGCGTCGCCTCGATCCCCACTTCTACGGGCTTCGTCTGTTAGGCGCATCGGTGGATGATGCAGACTTCGAATTCACGGCGAACGACGGGCTCGATGGAGCGATAATTTTTTTCGATGAGGCGAGCGTAACTGCGACTGAGCATATCTTGATGGCGGCGGTTCTGGCGCGCGGAACCACGACGATTCGAAATGCCGCGAGTGAACCCCATGTGATGGACCTTGCGACAATGCTCATTGCGATGGGCGCCGTGATCGATGGGCTCTATACGAATACATTGACAATTACGGGCGTAGAGCGACTCGGCGGAACGACGCATCGCGTGGTATCCGACCATATCGAAGTCGGCTCCTATCTCGCGTTGGTGGCCGCAACTGGCGGCGGAATTACGATTCACGACACGGCTCGCGGTCACTACTGGATGATGAATCGCGTCTTCGAACGATTCGGAATCGAACTCGACATCAAGGCGGATCGTATCGTCATGCCGAGCGGACAGACCCCGCGAATCCAACCGGACGCCGGAGGTGCCGTTCCTCAAGTGGACGATGGGCCCTGGCCGCAATTCCCGACGGATATGATGAGTCCGTTTTTGGTTCTGGCGACCCAGAGTGAAGGGACGATCCTGTTCTTCGAGAAGATGTTCGAAGGGCGAATGTATTTTGTTGATCCGCTGGTTCAGATGGGCGCGAACGCCATCATCTGCGACCCGCATCGAGTCATCATCACGGGTCGCTCGAAGCTTCGCGGGCAGACGGTCCGCAGCCCTGATATTCGTGCTGGCATGGCGATGATCATCGCAGCATGCTGCTCGACTGGCCGCCCGTGCATCGTTCAGAATGCCGAGATCGTCGATCGCGGCTATGACTGTGTCGATGAGAAGCTGCGCGCCCTCGGCGCGGACGTCGTCCGCGAGTCGGACTAGCACGGAGTCGAACGATCGGGATCCAAGTTGTGTTGGTGTGTGCTTGTGGGCGTTTTTGGGCATTGTGCCGAGTCAGGCTTCAGCTCTGAGACTCACCGGGCTGTCGGAGGCTGAGCTGATCCACCAGTGCTCGTTCCGATTCGACTCGCTTCAAATGCAGATCGCGACCCATCGTACTGACAGCATCTTTTGTCGTCGCCAACGCCAGATTCAAGCGACCTAAATAAATCAGATAGGAAACGTCCGGAGACGAGTCCGACTTCTTGCGTCGTAGTTGGGCCCGGTCCTTGTTCGGTAGCAACTCCGACACGAGGCTCAAGACTTCGGTCGCGATGCATCCCTGCACCTTCCGAAACACGGTTTGAGTCAATGGATTGACATATACAGGCCAATTTCGGTGTGATCTTTGATCGCATTCTACGACCGGCCCCTGGATCCCCGGAGGGGCACCTGCTCGCCAACGGGTCCGACGACCCCATCGGTGGGAAGCCTAACCGACCTGTTCCAGAAGCCGCGCTATCCTGCCGACGTCCCAAACCAGCCCCCAGCTGTGATCGTTCGCGAAGACCGCCCATTCCTTTGAGGCTCTGGGAGAAGGCATCGCAACGCACAGGTGGATGTGGAGGCGGCGTGAGGCCGACCCACCATCGTCAATTTCTAATCGCACTGCTCTGCGCGCTCGTTTTTCTTTCGAGTGGCGTCAGCGCGTTGCCTGGTCTCGTCGAGGCGGCGAGAGCTGGAGCGTCGGATCGACAACCCGTGGCCGCACTTCAGGGACCGTGGCGCTGGCTCGAACCAGATCTAGAGAGCCTTCGTTTGACGACTCGGTTGTCACTTGGTCCCTGGCAAGAAGTCGCAGTGACCCGAGATTCCGATCGGCGGCGAAGGATTATTGAAGAACGCGGGCGAGCATCCCGCGAGAGCACGCGGCCCGAAGCCGATACGCGCTTTCCCGATTTCGGAGCAGGCGAGCCACGTCCGCAGAGCAAGGCATCGATCCTTCGACGCGCGGCACTGAAATCAGCTCGGCTCCTCGAAGCGGCCGGCGAATCGGCGGCAGCAGCGGAAGCTTACGCGGGCGTTGTCGCTTCCCGCGAGGTTGTGTTGATTGATGTGTGGCATGGGCTGGCGGCCAATCTCGCACGGGCTGGTGATTCCGCCGGTGCAGAGATTGCCTTTATGCGCGGCCTGGACGCGTCCGGGCGCGCCGCTGACCAGATTCGCTTCCGTTACGACCTGGCGGGATTCTACGCCCGGGAGGGTCGGCTCCTCGAGTCGCTTGCGATCGTGGATGCGCTGGCTCCACATGTCCCCGAATCCCGGGTGCTGGCGAATGCGCAGAGAGGGCTTCGTGCGTCGATTGAACTCAGCGAGCTGGTTGTGCCTCGTGGGGCTGAGCTGAATTGGCCGGTTCACGAAGTGCCACTCGATTGGGCTGCCTTCGATCCGCGTTTCGCTCAATGGGTCGAGCGCCTATCGCCGGAAACACAACTCCGGATCTATCCATGGTTCGAGCGGATCAAGAATGATGAAGTGGCCCGCACGACCACGATTGCTGTTGCCGTGGCCTTGTTTCTGCTCGCGATCTTCGTCTTGCTTCGTCAACGTGGTGATGTCTCGGTGGCGATCGAGTACCCAGAGGAGTTGCGCGGGACCTTTAGCGTCTGTCTTCGTGGTCGCCGTCGGTCGACCCCGGCCAGCCTTAGCGAAGAACAAATCCGCAAGGGCCGCGCGTCGATGCGCAACAAACACCATATGGTGTCTCGCGAGACGCGATTCCAACGTCTCTTTACAGGGCGTTATCACGTAATAGTCGACGGGCTGTTGATCGATCCGGAGACGGATGAGACTCTCGGGCGAGTACACGAAGAGAAAATCGTTCGGATACGACATCGTCGAACCATGCGTCTCGAATTCGATTTTCACCCCACAACAAGTCCCGTCGATATCAAGGTGCTCTGGGGGGATCGCTCAGCGGACGAAGCGCAGATTACGGTTCCTGGCTCGATCAACAAACCACGATTGGCAAACAAGGGATCGATTCGAATCGTGCTGCCCAAGGGCAAGCACCGGTTGCTCATCGGCTGCGGCGATCGCGCCTTTGATCAGAATCTCGAAGTATCCAGTTTCAGGCCTTCGCTGGTCCAACTGGATGCGCTCGAAAGCAAAGCCGTATTCAAGGGTTGTCCGCCTGCTGTAGTACCCTTTTTGATGGGCGATATGTTAGGTGTAACAAAGGCGCTCGAGCGAGACGGTCAATCGATATTGGGCTTTCGTCTCATGGCCACTCAACATCGAGCAGACGGGGATGTTTCACGGGCGGCAGACTTTTTTGAATCTGCTGGAGACACCCATGCGGCGGCCTTGCTTCGTCTTGAACTTGGAGAACTCGATCGGGCAGCTGCGCTATTCGAGGAGTCTTCGAACTGGATCGAAGCGGCGGCCGCGTATCGTCAGGGCGGTCAGATCGTGCAGGCCGGTGAGTGCTATGAGCGCGCCTTTGACTACGAGCGTGCCATCGGGTGTTTTAGTGAGGCTGGAGCGATTGACCACTGGCTGACGGCGCTCGAGCGATTTGGAGAAGTCTTTTCGGCAGCAAAGCTCGCACTCGAACACGACCAGAGACCCCGTGCAATTCGATTGCTCCAAAGAGTCGAGGCAACGGACGAGAACTTTCGAGAAGTCTGTTCGCTGCTCGCCGAGGCTTTTGAAACCGAGGGCCATTTCGATTTGGCCGCAGGCAAACTTGACGAATTCATTTCGACTTTCAAACCTGATTTTGCGACGGCTGACAGCTATTCCCGACTCGCAGAATTGTGGGAGAACTCCGGGCATTTAGAGCGGTCCCTCGATGTACTTGAAGATCTGCGTCGACGTGAGCCAACCTTTCCCAACATCGCTGTGCGTATCGAGGCGCATCGAAAACGCCGCAGTGCTTCCGGGCATCTCTTTAGTTCGGGGAGTCGAGCGACCGGCGGGGATGCGACCGCTTTTGTCGGGGATGTTCGATATGAGATCGTCGAGGAAGTCGGTCGTGGCGGGATGGGGATCGTGTATTGCGCGCGGGACACTCGGCTAGATCGTGTTGTCGCGCTGAAGCGACTGCCCGATAGCCTGCGACGGAATCATCCTCGTGCATTGCAGTTCTTTCTTCGCGAAGCGCAGTCGGCCGCACGCTTGAACCATCCGAATATTGTAACCGTATACGATGCGGATCAGGAAGACGGGCAATTTTTCATCACGATGGAGCTACTCGAAGGCCAGGCTCTGCAGGCCATTCTGTACGAACGCGGTCAGTTGTCGCCTGGCAATGTCGTTGGCATCGCTCGTCAGACCTGTCGCGGTCTCGACTACGCACATTCTCAAGGCGTCATTCATCGCGATATCAAGACGGCGAATCTATTCGTCACGACGGAACGCGTCGTCAAGATCATGGACTTTGGTTTGGCGAAGGTTCTCGAGGAAGTTCGCGGTTCGACGACTCTCGTTTCTGGAACCCCTTACTACATGTCGCCGGAGCAGGTTCTGGGTGAACACGTCGATCATCGAACAGATCTCTACTCTCTCGGTGTAACGCTCTTCGAACTATCGACTGGTAACGTGCCTTTCAATTCAGGCGAGGTGGGCTATCACCACCGGCATACGGCTGTACAGGATCCACGGGAACTTCGGCCTGATCTACCCGATTCCCTCGCCGAACTGATTCTTCGCCTTCTCGAAAAAGATCGAGGATCCCGCCCGCAATCGGCGAACGCCGTTCTCGAAGCATTGTTCGAAATGGATCCCTCCTGACTCTTCTCGTTGCGACTCCGCTTGCGTCACGTAGACACTCGATCTGACGCTGATTCAGGTCGATGCGCTGTGGTGCCGGTCACTTTAATGGCGTGATTCTTCGGCCACTCTGCGCGCCAATGGACGTCCCGGAATCTGATCCCGAACTAGTTGAACTTGTCGAGTGCTTCGGCCATCGCGTGCGTTTCTTTGCTCGTCGCGTTGAAAGACGTTTTGGTCTTGGCGCGGAGTGGCGCGACGATCTTATTTCGGCTGGCTATTGGGGACTGCTGAAGGCCCTGCGAAATCGGCGTGACGATGCCACCCTCACGAACTGTCGGCCTATGTTTCACGCCGTGTCGAAGGTGCGGTGATCAATGAAGCACGCGGGGTTCTTGGTCGAATATCGAACCCGGCGCGGCTACAAAATCAACTGGCGAAGATTTCGCGCGGCATTCGAGCTCGGTCGCCGGAGCTTCGGCGACTTCTGCGACACGAAATCTAGTCGGATGCGCGGGGCCGAAACGGACGGGCTCCCCGATCTGCCGTGATCAGCGCGCTCGCTCGTTGAGCCAACCCGATTGGCCGTTCGAGATTGGCAACGGGGCGCGCGAGCGGGGAGCCCGCGTGTCTTGTGAACTTCATTATCCACGGAATGAATCGATTATGGGCGTGGATATTGACGCGAAGCCAAATATTCCGGTGCATTGAATGCCCCGGGGGCGCTGCAGGGGATTAGGGCTGGGGGTCGATGAGGATGGCCAAGGACCGTAACATCCGATTCCGAGCGAACGAGCTCGGCACAGGGCGGCCCCCTCAGGGCCACAAGGAGATCTCTGGTATGGCGGAAAATTCGAGCGGGCGGCCGATTCTCATCGCGGCATTGTTGATCAGCTTTTCGATCATCGGAGCCAGCTTCTTCGTGGCGAGTTCTCTCGATCGTGCGACAGCGCAAATGGAAGTGGCCACTGAGTTGCTCGACAATTTGCCATTGGCTGCCGCGCCAAGCCCGGGCGCTCGGCCCTCGCGCCCGAATCGCCCCGACGCGAATCGCGAGTACAAGGTCACGTTAGGCGAAGCGCCCGTTCGAGGTGGAGGCGATGCGGTCGTCACGATCGTCGAGTGGTCGGACTTTCAATGCCCCTTCTGTAGCCGAGTCTCCCCAACGCTGGCGAAGATTCACGAGGAATACGGCGACCGGGTTCGCGTCGCCTTCAAGCATATGCCGCTTTCGATTCATCCCCAGGCCCGCGCCGCTCATGCTGCCTCCGAGGCTGCAAAACGTCAGGGTCAGTTTTGGAAAATGCACGATCGGATTTTCGAAAACCAGCGTGACCTGAGCGTCGCGACCCTCGAGGGCTATGCCACTTCGATGGGCCTCGACATGGACAAATTCCGGAGCGACATGCGAGCAGAGGATGTCGCCAAGCTAATCGATGATGACTTGAAGCAGGCCAGCCAGTTGGGTGTTACCGGAACGCCGTCCTTCTTCATCAATGGCAAATTCCTTTCGGGTGCCCAGCCCTTCGCCAACTTCAAGCGCGTGATCGACGACGCTCTCGGGAAGAGCTAGTCGGGGAGGCCTCGCGTGATTCGCGGGATTGCCTTCGATCTTTTCGACACGCTCGTCGATCAGAATCATGATCGACTCTCGCCCGTTGTGGTCGAAGGGTGCCGTGTCGGCGCGACGACACCGGCCTTGCATACCTTTGCTACAGAGGAGATGGGTGTCTCGCTCTCGCTGGTCGAGTTCGCTCAGCTGCTAGAAGACGTCGATCGGGAGCTTCGGGTCGATACGATCGACCAGGACATCGAACTCGCTTCCATCGATCGATTTGCCGCACTCGCCACACGCTTGGAATATTCAGAGGTGCTTCAGTCCGCTGAAGCCCTGGCGAATATCCATATGGGCATTCTTCATCGCGCAGTGACGGTTCCCTCACATCACGAGGCCGTGCTCACATCTCTGGCGATTGATTATTCGCTCGCCCTTTGTTCGAATTTTTCGCACGGCGCGACCGCTCGCGCGATCCTTCAGGAAGCGGGATTCGACGAACACCTTCGGACCATCGTTATTTCCGATGAGGTCGGGATTCGAAAGCCCCGCCGCGAGATTTTCGACCGGGTCATCACAGACTTTGGGTTTGCGCCGCAGGAAATTCTTCATGTCGGCGACAAACTTCGTGCAGACGTGGCGGGTGCGGCCGCGGCGGGAATGAAAACGGTCTGGTTGACGCGCTGTGTTCGGGATCCTGAAAAAGAACTCGAACGTTCGACCGGGCCGAGACCGGATTTTTCGATTGAAGACTTGATGGATCTGCCCGTGCTTGTCGCCCGACTAGGAAACTCGTGAACTCTGAATCTTGTGATGCTCTTTTGTTAGTGAATGGATCCCGGCTGAATGAGTTGGAAGAGGGCGGCTTCCGCTTCGAACTGAGTTCCGTCAGCGCGCTGCATGTCGAAGCTGCCGGCCATCGAACCAAAGGGCGTGGGGAGTGGACAGCCGGATGTATATTCAAAGGACTGGCCGGGTTCGAGGGTTGGCTGCTCGCCGACGACGCCGGGTCCGTGGACTTCCTCGGTATGTCCGGTCCCATCGACGATGGTCCAATGACGATTCCGCAGTTGTACGGTCGTGTCTCCGACATTCGATATGCGAATCCTGTAGAGAAAGAACCAGCGACTCGCCGATGGGTTACTGTGCTCGGGAGAATAATGCGCTCGGATCTGAACCCGAACGCCCGCAGTTTCCGTTTCGGAGGAGGTTTCGAAGAGATCACCGTCGGACACGCCGGGAACTCTAGCAGTAGCAATCGACTATCTTCCTGGACTTCGAGGCGGTCCGAATGAATTGTTTACTGATCGAAGAAGGAGAACTCGGTCCCGACGGAAATCGGGTTCGCATCACAGGTCGTAGGCGCCACCACGTGGAAACGATCTTGCGGTGCGAAGTCGGAGAACGGATTCGCGTCGGCGTCATCGGTGGCCGCCTTGGGCACGGGCGAATTCTTCGGATCGACACCCATGTGCTTGACCTCGAGATTGAACTCGGGCGCGATTCGGTGCCGAAACGCCCACTTCATCTCATTCTTGCGCTGCCACGCCCTCCCGTCTTTCGTCGTCTGCTTTCGACGGTTGCGAGCCTGGGCGTCGAGAAATTATGGGTCGTTGGGACCGCGCGGACAGAGAGGAATTTCTGGCAGAGTCATGTCGTGGAGGCGGAGGAGGTCCGCGAGTGTCTCTTGCTCGGGCTTGAGCAGGCGAGTGATTCGATCCTTCCAGAGGTCGAGTTTCATCGCTACTTCGATTCCCTCGTATCGGAATTCCTGCCAGAGAAACTCGCTGGACGTCGGGCTCTACTGGCGCATCCGAGTGCGAAACAGCGCTGTCCCCATGCAGTCGATGGGCCGGTCAGCGTATTCGTTGGGCCGGAAGGCGGCTTCGTCGATTCCGAAGTCGAACGGCTCGAGACTATCGGTTTCGAAGTCGTTGGCCTTGGCCCGCGCGTACTGCGCGTCGAACCGATCATTCCCCTACTGGTAGGTCGACTCTTTGACTGATCTGGCGAATCGGATGAGCGTTGGGAGGCGGCATGACCTTGGAAACTTCGGACTTGGGAGACGGGCCTTCAAGAACTGGTCGCGCTTGTGAATCGGAATGAACCGGTGTTGGATCTATCCCAGACGCGATGATTCCAAAATGCACGAGCATAAGGGCCGCATAAGCGGCGAGTGACACGTAGATTCCGATGCGTGCGAAGCGGAAGTTCTTGTGAACGAGAAGTATAATGAGCCAGATGCCGACGATGATGCATTTCTGGAGAAGGAATGCGCCGTGTCCGATGTCCAGGAAAAAATCCATGATGGGATTGGCTTCCTGACCTCCGCGTTCGAGCCACAGCATCGTGAAGAATGCGTCGCCGACGTTTAGGGTGAAGACCGCGAGAATGAGAGCGACGTCTCGTCTCGAATAACGATCGACATACCCGACACGATCTCCGGAGCGGCGTCCGTGAGTCCGCCGACGAGGTCCGAATATTCCATTCCAAGGGCGGGTCGGGCGGTCACGCCGGTCACCGTCTCGTCGATCAAGACCACCCCATTCCCGAGTATTCTCCTCGAGAGATGACGTCACTGAATTCTCTGTCGACGGGGAGTCCAATTCGTTGCGCCTCAATTGCGTGCAAGATGCGGATTACCCATGAATGTGGGTGGCAGTCTCGTAGTCGTATCGGCCGAGGTGAGGCCGAATTTGAGCATTGAGAGGGGATTTGTTCGCAATCAGGCGCCCGAGACGCGAAGCACCAGCCAGTAGATCCCGAGCCCGCAAAGGGCGGCCGTCGTGAGGGAAGTGGCGATTCGCGCCGCTCTGGGCGAGCCGAGTCTTCTTCCCAGCTTCAACAGGGGCCAAATCATCAACACGACCCCGATTTGTCCAATCTCGACCCCGATATTGAAGCCGAGAAGCGCGGGTACGAGTCGATGGGTTGGAAGCGTCATCTCGACCAGGATTCCCGCAAACCCAAGGCCGTGAACCAAACCAAAGGCGAACGTGAGACACACACGTAACCAGGAATTGTGACTCGTTGCTGCGAGCGAGAAATAACAAGCCGTGAATAACAACAGCCCGGCGATCGTCACCAAGGGCAGGGATGCCCGGCCAAGCACGACCGCGCCGCCAAGAGCGAGAAGACCGACAAGGACGGTAATTGGCAAGGCGAGACGCCGCCCATGATCGATCCAGCCCCTCTCGATGGCGACCATGGCGACCGAGAATGCGATCACGGCTTCCACGGCTGCGGCACGAGGCTCTACCAATCCCTGAACAGCCAAGACGAGCGTCAGGCTGTGCGCGATCGTGAAGCCTGTAATCAATCGCGCAACATCGCCAAGACGCCCTGCCAGTAATAGGAGCCCGAAGACAAACGCGAGGTGATCCCAACCAGACAAAATATGGCGAATGCCCAGTTCGAGATAATCTTGAAAGCTGCTTCCCAGAGTCTCGCCTAGGTCGTTCGATTCCTTCGTTCCTTCCTTACGAATCCAAAAGACGGGTGAGGCTTCCGTCAGGACGCGTTCTCGGACACGGTCTGGATCGTTCTCAAATCGAACTCTTGCGAAATGAAGATGAGAGGGAGCCACGTCGAGCAGAATTCGACTTCGAATCTTGAGTGCCCGCGAATGGGTGGGGCAGCGAACTCGCCATTGGTACTGCGCCCAACCCGGGTCGTCCGGGCGGCGCGTCGCTACGGCCTGCGGTGGGCAGGCCATTCCATCGGCGAGCAGGATCAGATGACGGGGTAGAAAATCTGCGGGAATATCCTGTTCGTTATGGGATCGCAGTTGCGGCACGCTTCCCGGCGGTAGCGCCTCGGGACCGAGGCGGCTCAGTTCGAGCAGCTTCATTCGGACCGTGACGACAGCGGATTGATCGCCGAATTCCCAGCTCGAATAAGACACGCTGCGTCCATGGCCGGCCGCGCTGGCGGCGAAGCCCAGCACAATCAGGGCAATGAGATACGGAAGCGCCGCGGGGCGAAAGGGATTGGGACGAGCCGTTGGAGACCCGTCCGAGGGCCTCAGGAAGAAGTTGCCGATCTTGTTCAAGGGCGCTGCCGAAAGAACATATGCGCCACGATAGCGTGTGATTTCCCGGGGGTGGAGTCAGTGCGCATGATTAATTGAGGTGAAAGAAACGCATTCCATATTGACGATTTTTGACATCGACCTGGCGGTTTTTGTGCATGAATCGACCTGGGGCGGCGATGGATCGCAGTTCTGGCAGCATTCATCAAAGTGCTCTTGCGAGAAATCTGGCTTGTGCTACAATTTCCAAATCGACATCACAGATCCCGCGAGCCTCTGGCTTGCGGGATTTTTCGTTTGAGGTCTGCGCGGGGCAACACGTGGAAGCGCGTGATCGATTGCCGCTCACAAGGCGACAGATGCTTGGACCTCGCGGTCGATGTGATTCAGCGAACCGATGACCCCGAAAGTGGCTTCCGAGCGAATCGAGAGACTCGTAGGTGACTCGGCGGGCATGCTGATGGCTGGTCTCTGTGCAGAGTACGACCACCTTGGAAGCCGCTGAGGACGCAGCCACCCAGATTTAGCGTGGTCGACACGGCGCCGGGCAACCAGCTGCTCGCGACCGCCTCATGCAGTGCCCACTCGACGCCGCTTCGCGCTGCCCAATGAGCCGCACGCCGAGATAGTCGGAAACTGCAACTCTCGATCCGATCGGAAGCGCGTGCACTCTCGCCTCTGGAGAGCGGAAGCGCCGTCCGAATCAGTGCCTGCGAACCGTCGATCGAATATCCAGCGATGCGCCAGAGCGACGCGTCGCCCAGGTCGCAGAACAATGTGATCGGAGTGTCGACGATGTAGGCCCGGAAGTGGGGCGACTCGAGCCAGAAGCGATGATTCGGCGAGTCCACGATCGCCGCTTCGACAGCCCGTGCGCTTCGTGAGTGTGTCGGTTCTGTCGCTGAAGTCGACTTGAACCGGGCAGCGGGATCTGGCCGATAGAGCCTGTGCGAAGCGGAGGTCGCAATCGTGTTGTTCGGGGATTCATCGTGCCGTACTGGGTTCCCCGTTCACTTTGGACTCGTGACTTCGAATCAGGGCACCGTGATGGTGACTGCTCCGGTCGCGGAGTTGTAGGCGATGGTTCGGCCTGCGGAAGCGTTGAAGGTGTAGGTGCAGATGGGAGTCGCGACGGTCGCCTGGTATTCACCCGAGGTGTCTGTTGCTATCGCAGGCGCACTCGACAGAATTGAGTTCCAGACCAGGATACATTCTGCAGAGGTGATCGTGCCGTCTCCGCCCCCGCCGGCGTCATTCTCCGGCCAACCCGTGTCGTTCATACCGACGGTGATGCCGCCTTCGAGTGCCGTTGAATTGATACCCGCGGTGGCGCCCTGGGCGATCCATGAGGCATGCGACAGGTTGACGCCATTTCCGAACGCGCCACCGATCGCCTGGACCGATGCGGTCTGCGCATCCCCGGTGAGATCGACGAAGCGCGGTAGCGCTGTCGCTGCGAGAATTCCGATGATCACGATCACGACTCCGAACTCGATGATCGTAAAGCCTTTGTTTGCACGCATTCTATTATCTCCGATTCAGGTGCCTCGTCGCCGAATTTTTCGAGCGTGCAGGCGACGGTCGGGCAGGGAACTAAAGTCGTTGTCCGCCCATTTGTTGGTTTTTCGGTAAGGCATTTCTAAATCTTTATAGTGAGATCAGGCGAACCAAAACCCTGTTAATCATGATCGGGGAAATGCCCGACAGAAACTGAGGAATTCTGACTAGCCTCTGGCCGCCGAAGCCATCTCCCAGATTGGGAGGTAGACGCCCACCGCGAACTCGAGCACGAGAATTCCTACGAATACGATCATGATCGGCTCGATGGCATCACCGATCTGCTTGAGGGGCAGGCGAAATCCCTAACTAAACGGCCCGATCCGTCCAGTTTGTGCGCATCCGGGGACCGCCTTGCGGAGCTGAACGGAAAGGACCGTAGTTCAGGCTCGAACCTGGTTCCCTCGGGGGAGGACATTGCCAGTTGAAAATGAAAACCGTTTTCGATAATAATCATCTGTCTTGAAAATGGTTTTCATTTTCAACTTAATGATTCCGAACAGAGTCGGACATCGGCGTCGGACATCGCGCACGAATTAATGATCGCGCACACGGAATAGAGGGGAACGCAGGAATGGGCATTGGAATGAGAGTCTTGCTGAGTTCAGTCTGGATCTGGTTGTTGGCATTTATTTTTGTCGCATCCCCCTACAGCGCCCACGCGACAGACTCGCCAACGCCTGCAGAAGCCGAAGGCCGAATCGCCGAACTCGAGGAAAAGGTCGACCTTTTGACCGAAGAGATGGGCCGTCTCGAAACGATCTTTGCGGTGCCAGAAGCGCTGGAACTCGAGTCGGTCTATGGACTCGGGCCAGCCGCCTCGAAGATCTATCTGAAAGACAAAGGTCTTTCGATCGGCGGCTACGGTGAAATTAGGCTCCGCACGTTTCACGACAAGAATGGCGCCAACGAGAACGAGGACGATGTCTTCGACGCACTTCGGGCCGTTCTCTATGTCGGCTACAAGTTCAATGATAACTGGGTGCTCAACTCCGAATTCGAATTCGAACATGCAGGAACCGGCGGTGGCGGTTCGGTCTCCACGGAAATGCTGACCATCGACTATCTATGGAGGCAAGAGGCCAATTTTCGAGCCGGTCTGCTTCTCGTTCCCATGGGCTTCATCAATGAAATCCACGAACCCAATTTCTTCTTTGGTGCGGAACGACCGGAGGTCGAGCGCCTGATCATCCCCACTACCTGGCGCGAAAACGGCGTCGGCATCTTCGGCCGCATCGCCGACCGGGTCGAATACCGTGTCTATGTCATCAACGGACTGAACGCTTGCGGCACTGACCGTAAATGTGATGCAGCAGCGGGAGCAAAGGGCTTCAGCAGTGGCGGACTACGAGGTGGGCGCCAAAAGGGAAGTCGAGCGCTTGCAAACGATTTTGCCATTGTGGGGAGGGTAGACGTTGACGTCGCAGCAGGCCTTCTTCTTGGCGGATCGATCTATACCGGCAACTCCGGGCAGGATCAAAACGGGGCAATGTCTGGGCTGAACCTGCCAAATGCACGAACCACTATCTACGAAGTACACGCGCAGTACAGAGGCCACGGTGTGAGTCTGCGTTCTCTCTGGACGGAAGCGTTCGTCAACCAAGCTGGCAAACTCTCGCTTGCCCTTTCTCTGGGCGACGATCCTGCGTTAGGCGGTGGTTCAAAATCTATCGCAAACCATATGCGTGGCTGGTATGTCGAGGGCGCCTACGACATCCTGCCCAGTATTCTCAAGGAGACTCGGATGTCGCTTGAGCCCTTCGTCCGGTATGAGCAGTACGACACTCAGCGCGACGTCAATTCTCGATTCGCCCGGGACAAGAGCAAGGACATCGAGCTCGTTGTCGCCGGCTTGCAATTCAAGCCGATCCCGGAAGTCGTGTTCAAGGTCGACTACCGTCATTTCAATCTTGCCCAGGGTAGTCGTGCGGATGAGGTTCAGGCCTTGGTGGGTTACCTCTTTTGAGAAACCGTCGTGATAGGCGGATAGGGCACCTCAATGCTCGATGGATGAGCCTCGTCTTCGTGTTGATACTCGTGTTCTTCTCGGCCTCGGGTGCGGCCGCCAAGGTCTTCGCGAGTCAGCAGGAAGCCTTGACGGATGCGTTTCCCGATGCCACCCGCATCGAACGGCGGACTCTTCTCATCCGCCGGTCTGATGTCGAGAAGATCGAGGCAATCACGCATGAGAAGCTTGAGTCCAAGATCCTGGTGATTCACAGCGCGTATCAGGACGATCGACTGATCGGAATTGCGCATATCGATGTTCATAATGTGAGAACCAAGCCCGAGGCGTTCCTTGTCGTCCTGACGCCGACCGGGCTCGTGCGCAGTGTTCGAATTCTGGCCTTTCATGAGCCTCTCGACTATCTCCCGACCCCGCGCTGGTATGAACAATTCACGGGTAAGTCAAAAGACGATACGTTTCGCGTGGGCCACGATGTCCATGGCGTCGCCGGCGCAACCCTGTCCGCCCGGGCCGCCGCGGATGGTGTTCGGCGAATGCTTGCGTATTGGCAGGTTCTGCTTCGAACGGCTGAAGTCGAAACTCAAGCGCCCTAGACTCTCGTTTTCACCGACAGAATCGTCGGCGAATCAATGGTTGGCGAGCCCCGCTACCGGAAAAGGATCACGTTTGCGATTTACGGTAACTGGGGAATGGGATCGGAATCGTCTTCTTCAAGTCGTCGTGGTTCTCTATTGCTTCTTCGTCTTCCTATTATGGCTGACGAATTGGATGCTCTACTTCGATTCAATGGATTTCACGACGGCGTCGGTGGTCGACCACTACCTTGGGAATGACGCGGAGTTCCGGGCGGCCCGAACTTATCGGGGGATGGTGGAGACCGCGCATTTCCATCTCTTTGCGATGGGGATGCTGATGATGGTGCTGACGCATCTCGCGCTCTTTGTCCCGGTTCGGACTGAAATGAAGATTATGTTGATCGTTGTCCCATTCTTCTCGGCGCTGGCGTCGGAAGGGGCGGGTTGGCTCGTCCGATGGGGAGGTGCTGGTTTCGCGTGGACCAAGATCGCGGGAATCCTGCTGCTCCAGGGAAGCCTGGCAATGCTTGTCGGAATCGCCCTGTGGTCAGTTTTTGCGGGTAATCAGGCTCGGAATTATGCCGGAGAAGTGGATCCCGATGATGAGGACTGGGATTGAGATTCGGCAGAGTCCCCGGGCCGATCATTTGCCTAATGTTGTTATGCGTTGGTTGTGCGGTGCCAACGATGCCGTTGGGTCTCGGCACGCCCGCGCGAATCGCTGTGTCCGATGGTTGGCTCGCCATGGGCACGTTCTTCGAGATCGAGATTCGCGTCCAAATAGCCAATGAGGCGATCGCGCGAGACTTTATTGCGTGGGCACGCGAAGAGATTCCCAGGCTCGAGAAAGTCTATTCCCGACATGATTCCGATAGTGAACTCGCAGAGTTGAATCGTTCGCTGGCCAGCAATGACATTCTCTCCGGCGGAGCGCGGATCGACGAGGAACTCGAGAGTATTCTCTTTGCTGGAATCGAAGTCTGGGAAGGCAGCGGTGGGGCCTTTGATATGACCATCGGTCCGCTCGTCGAGGTCTGGATCGACGCTGTGGCCGAGGGGCGGTGGCCCTTGGTAGAGGAGCTGCGAGCGGCCAAGGCCAGAATTGGAAGTGAAGGCTTGCTCCTTGTGGGTGCGGGAGCCCTGGAAGCTTTGAAGCCCGGGATGCAGATTGATCTGGATGGCATCTCGAAGGGCGCGGTGCTCGATCAACTTCGTCGTCGATTCGAGAAAGACCTCCCCTATGCCGCTGCGCTATTCAATTTTGGAGAAAGCAGCATCGTGGCGATTGGCGATCCGGACGGAGAGGGCTGGCGACTCGAAATTCGATCAAGGGGGGCGCTCGGCGAGAACGGAAATGTGATCCGTTTGAGAGATCGGGCCCTCGCGGTGAGCTCGAGTCTCGGAACAGTGAGCGAGATCGCCGGAGAGCGAGTCTCGAATATCATCGATCCTCGAACGGGCAGCATTATTCGAGAGGGCGTCGAGGCCATCGTACTAGCCGATCGTGCCGCGCTTTCAGACGGTTGGAGTACCGCGCTTCTGGTCGTTGGTGCAAATCGAGAAGCGCTTCGACTACTCGAGAAAGCTGGGCTCGAAGCCAACGTCCTTGAGAGCACAGGGCGCACTATTTCGACCGAAGGTTGGGAGCAAGCGCTCGCGCAGCCGTGAAGCAGTCGAACCCGACCCGAGCCTCGAGAGTAAAAGCCAAAAGAAGTGTTAGTCGGATCCGTGATCGCCGGCAAGTGCGCAATCGCGCCTTGCTTCGTCACTGCAAGTGCAGTCGAGGCCCGTTCCGCCGCATGATCCCTTGAGAGTGCGATTCGAGAAAATGATCCCCACAGCCATGGCGGCCATGGTGAGACCAAAGATCAGCGCTGTCAGTAGGAAAACCTGCATCGAAGACTCCAGACGGCAAGATGAATGAATCACCGGATGGCGCGAGACTAACTCGGAACGACGAGTCGTGCTTCGTGGGCGGGGTCTCTGTGCCGGTACCACGTTCCGACGCCTCGTGTTCGGTCGGACTCGCGTGTTGGTGGCCGTCCGCGTGGAAGTGAAGGACGCTTCATTCCGGGCTCGACCCAGCTTGCCTCTTCCTCCGCCGAGATGTCGATCAAGAGTTTTCCGCCCGGCTCGTCTACTTCGTAGCGAACGGCTCCGCACAGATACTCGCCTGTCACGATACTCATCGAGTCCCCCCACGGCCGTCGAACTCGATGCACAATCGATCATGACTAGGGATTGATGGCTGGCATTGCTTAGAGGAAGATAATAATTGACCAGACGGATGCGACGAGAAGCGCGAGCGTACTGCCGGCTGCCCCAATCGCGCGAAAGGCGTTGCGCGATTCGTCCGCCCGGTATCCGAAAGCATGGCTGAGTCGGGCGACCAGGAGAACGGAGCCAAGTCCGTGAATGGCGGCATTTCCTACGCCGTTCAATTCGAGTAGTGCAATCAGGATCAGGGTCATCGGCACGAACTCGACGAAATTGGCGTGACGCCTCATGGCCGCAATCACCTCGAGATTGCTGCCATCACCGACCGAAACGTTCGCCTTTCCGCGCACGCGTCCCACGGCGACGGCGATTGCGATAGAGAGTAGACCGAGTAGACCTGCGTAGAATGCTGTAATGGCCGGCATGTATTTTCCTCGTGTTGAAGATTCACGATCAGGATAGTGCGATGGAAGCGCGCTGTCGCTTCGAGATCGAGAAGGCTCCCGAATGCTTCTGGAACTGCTAAAGCGCCATTGGTGCGAGGGTCCTATTGCGAGCCGAGGATGTAGGGACCAAAGACCAGAACGGCGATTAGGGTGGCGGCGATCGCAGCGATAAGCACCGCACCGGCCGCGATGTCCTTGGTGCGACCGATCCCGGGATGGGATTGCGATGAGACGACATCGCTGAGTTCTTCGATTGCCGAGTTGAAACCTTCGGCGCACCAGACTCCCGCGATGGCCAGAATCACGGCGAGCCATTCGCCACGCCCAATTCCGAACGTGAATCCGGCGATGGCGACGACCAGGGTTGCCACGAGATGGATTTGGGCGTTGCGTTCGCTTCGGATCATGAGTCCGATGCCCCGGAAGGCGAACTGAAACGAACGGATTAGTCGGGCTGCTTGATTTCGCATGCTGCGGGACTCGTCTGGCGGTGTCCATCCTCGCGGATGGACAGAAGCGGAGCCATCTACTCTACCAGACTTTCGACCTCGGCCGAATGCTCTGGGTGATCGTTAGGCTGGGCGCCATCGCTGATCGGAAAGAGGGCGTTTCGTCGCTCGGAGATCGTTCCATCTTCCATTCGGAGAAGGACCATTGCGGCGATGTCATGATGCGAGGCCAGCGAGAGCCCGTCGCGTTCGCCGAGCACCATCAAGGTCGTGGCCCATGCATCGGCTTCGGTCGCAGTGCCCGCGAGGACTGTGACGGAGGCGGGTCCGTTTTCGACCGGGCGACCGGTACGGGGGTCGATCGTGTGGGAAACGTGTTTGCCGTTCTCGACGTAGAAGATTCGGTAGTCGCCCGAGGTGGCCATCGCCCGGTCGCTGAGTTCGATCACCGATTGGATGGCGCGACCTTCGACCTGCGGTCGTTCGATCGCCACTCGCCATGGGCCGCCGCTCGGGCGCGATCCCGATGCGCGAAGTTCTCCACCGATTTCAACGAGGTAGTTCTCGAGGTCAAGGTCGTCTAGACCCTCCGCGACATGGTCGACCCCGTAGCCCTTCGCGATTGCGGATAGATCGAGCTCAACTTCCGGATCGTTCTTGGCCAGGAATGGGGAGGCGTCTTCGCCCCCGAGTCCGACACGAATCATTCCCGATCCGACCCGCTTCCGTAACTCCGCGATTTCCTCATCCGTTGGATTGGCTTCGATGCTTGGGCGATAACCGAACCCCCAGAGTGCGACGAGCGGACCGACGGTGAGGTCAAACGCGCCGCCGCTCCAGTTAGTTAGTTGGAGTCCAAGGGAAACGATTTCGGCGGTTTCGCGCGCGATCGGAAAATCGCTGGTTGCCCGATGCGCGTTGAATCGCGCAATTTCGGAATCGGGATTCCAATTCGACATCCATTGATCGATCTCGAGAAGGCGGCGTTCGGTTTCGTCGGCGACTCGTTTCCTCAGATTTTTATCGAGTCCCGGGCCAGCAATCCGAATCTCGTAAGTCGTCCCCATCGTTTGGCCAGAGAGGATGAGGAGGTCGGGCGGGCTGGGCGGATCTGCGAGAAAGAGCCGGTGGACCGAAAGGGCGGTGAGGAGGATGAACGCCACGGCAATCAAACGAAGTGTTCTACGGTCCAGCTCTAAGGCCGGCATAGAGAACTCCAAGGGGTCATCGCGATGGATGACCCTGATGACCCCGATGACTTGGAAGGCTCACCGCCCCAAGAACCGACTTCAAGAACGCTCAGCCAAAGTCGTCGAAGAGAATATTGTCAGGCTCCACGCCCAGGTCCGTAAGCATCTTGATAACGGCATCGTTCATCATGGGCGGGCCGCAGATATAGTATTCACAGTCTTCGGGTGACGGATGGTCTGCGAGATAATTATCGAAAAGGACCTGATGAATGAAGCCCGTGTACCCGGTCCAATTGTCTTCTTCCTGGGGCTCGGAGAGCGCCAGGTGCCATTTGAAATTTTCGTTCTCAGACTGGATCGAGTTGAAGTCGTCGATATAGAATGCTTCTCGGTGACTTCGTGCTCCGTACCAGAACGAGACCTTGCGATCTGCATGCAGTCGTCGGAACTGATCGAAGATATGCGATCGCATTGGCGCCATACCTGCGCCGCCACCGATGAAGATCATTTCATTCGAGGTTTCCTTGGCGAAGAATTCACCAAAGGGTCCTGAGATCGTGACTTCGTCGCCGGGCTTCAAGCTGAAGATATAGGAGGACATCTGGCCGGGTGGGGCATCGGGTAGCCTCGGCGGTGGCGATGCGATTCGGACATTCAGCATGATGATCCCGCGCTCTTCAGGATAGTTCGCCATCGAATAAGCGCGGTCGACCTTCTCCTCGACGGCCGACGTATACCGCCAAACATCGAACTGGTCCCAGTCCGCCTTGTATTCGTCTTCGACGTCGATTTCGCGGTACTGGACGACATGAGGTGGACATTCGATCTGGATATAGCCGCCGGCTCGGAAGGGAACGCTCTCGCCTTCGGGCAGCTCGAGAACCAACTCCTTGATGAAGGTCGCCACATTGTGATTGGAGCGAACCTTACACTTCCATCGTTTGACATCGAAGATCTCCGCGGGGATCTCGATCTTCATGTCCTGCTTGACCTTGACCTGGCAGGCGAGTCGGCATCCTTCCCGCGCGTCGCCACGGTTGATATGTCCGGCTTCCGTCGGCAGAAGCGAGCCGCCGCCTTCGCTCACGTTGACGCGGCACACCCCGCAAGTCCCCTGGCCACCGCACGCGGAGGGGATGAAGATCTGGTTCACCGCCAGCGTATTGAGCAGCGTCGATCCAGCCGGCGTCGTGAGGGCTTTGTCCGGGTCGCCATTGATTAGGATGGTGACGTCACCACTTTGAACGAGCTGTGATCTTGCGGCCATCAGGATCAAGACGAGCGCAAGAATGACGATCGTGAAGCTAGCGACACCGACGAGAATGGTGATCATGGTTAGAGCTGAATCCCGGCGAAGGCCATGAAGCCGACCGACATGAGGCCGACCGTGATGAAGGTAATGCCGAGGCCGCGAAGCGGACCGGGTACGTTGCTGTATCGCATCTTCTCGCGAATGGCGGCGAGGGCGACGACGGCGAGAAGCCATCCGATGCCCGACCCTGCGCCGAAGACCGTGGCCTCGCCTAGCGTGTAGTCTCGTTCTTGCATGAAGAGCGAGGCGCCGAGAATCGCACAGTTGACCGCGATCAGCGGTAGGAACACGCCAAGGGCGTTATAGAGTTCGGGCGAATATCGGTCTAGAACCATTTCGACGATCTGCACGGCGGCCGCAATGGTTCCGATCAGCGTCAGGTAGCTGAGGAAACTCACGTTGACGTCCGGATAGCCAGCCCAGGCCAGCGCTCCGGGCTCGAGCAGCGCGTCCACCAATAGCTGATTGAGCGGGCAGGTAATGCCCAGCACAAACACGACGGCGAATCCCAGGCCCATCGCGGTTTCGACCTTCTTGGAGACGGCTAGGAAAGAGCACATCCCCAGGAAGAAGGCGAGGGCCATGTTCTCAACGAAGATGGCCTTCGTTGCTAAGCTTAAGTAATGCTCCAATGTGGAACTCCTCTTCGATCTGTTCGGGCTTCCAAGTACGCACAGCCCAGATGAAACATCCAATCAGGAAGAACGCGGCTGGTGCGAGCAGCATCAAGCCATTCGGCACATACCATCCACCCTGATTGACGGTTTGAAGAATTGTGACGCCGAAGACAGACCCGGATCCGATCAGCTCCCGGAAGAACGCGACCGCCATCAGGACCACTGAGTATCCGAGCCCGTTCGCGAGCCCATCGATGAACGAGATACCCGGCCGATTCTGCATGGCAAACGCTTCTGCGCGACCCATGACGATGCAGTTCGTGATGATCAAGCCGACGAAAACCGATAGGTCCTTGGCTATGTCGTAGACGAAGGCCTTCAAGACCTGGTCGGTGACGATGACGAGGGACGCGATGATCGTCAGTTGGACGATGATGCGGATGCTATTTGGGATTCGATTTCGCAGGAGCGAGATGGAAACATTCGACAGCGCAGTGACTGCGGTGACGGCGGCGCACATGACCAGGGCGGTCGACATCTTCGTCGTGACGGCGAGTGCTGAGCAGATTCCGAGGACCTGTAAGGCGATCGGATTATTGTTGAAGAGCGGATCGATGAGCGCTTCGCGATTCGTGACGTCAGCCATGATTGATTCCCCTAGACCCCAGCCTTGGCGCGATAACTCGCCAAATAGGGGCCAAATCCATTTTCGCCAAGCCAGAAGCGGACGAGTGCAGTGACGCCACGGCTCGTGATCGTTGCCCCGGACAAGCCGTCGACGTTATAAGGGTCATCGGCAATCGAGCCCGCGAGCCCCTTCTTGACGCCGATGGCCGGCTTTCCGCGATCATCGAAGGCCAGGCGTCCGGGCCATCTCGCTTTCCAGCGAGGATTGTCAACTTCGCCACCCAGTCCTGGCGTTTCCTTGTGGGAGTAGAAGGTGATCCCGACAATGGTTCGTGCATCCGGAGCGAGAGCGATGTAGCCGTAGAGGGTTCCCCAAAGTCCGTAGCCTTCGATGGGGAGGATCAGGGCCTTGAGTTTGCCGTCTTCAATGACATCGAAGACCAGGGCGTTATTCGGAAGCCGTCGCACCTTTGAAAGATTGTCGGGTGCGACAAAACTGGTCTCAGGATTCTTGGCGGCTTTTTGCTGATCGAATCCGGAGGCATCGATTTCAGCGTTGAGCGTTCCCGTCTTGAGGTCGATCACCTTCTGGAGAATGCTCGACTCGAAGGTTTCAACGATCTCTTCACGAGGCAGGCTCGCACCGTCTTTCATCAGACCGGCAACCGTCAATACCTTTTTCTGGCGGTCGAGGAGAATGTTCGCGTCCTGGCGATCCTTGAGGCCGACAGCGGAACCGGCGACGACGAGTGCGCAGACGAGACAGATCGCAACGGCGAATCCGACGATATAGCCCGAACTATGCTGCATAACGTGCTTCCCTCCGCCGAATATTGGCCTGGACGAAGAAGTGATCGATCAGCGGAGCAAACATGTTCATGAACAGAATGGCGAGCATCATGCCTTCCGGATAAGCAGGGTTGACGACGCGAATCAGAACCACCAACACGCCGATGAGCCCGCCATAGATGAGTTTGCCCTGATTGGTGAACGCGGAAGAAACAGGATCCGTGGCCATATAGACGAGCCCAAAGGCCCAGCCTCCAAGCACGGCATGCCAGTACCAGGGAATCGCGAACATCGGATTCGTGTCAGAGCCGACGATGTTTAGGAACCCTGCCATGACGATCGTTCCGAGTACGATGCCGGCCATGGTTCGGATCGAGCCAATGCGCGTCCAGACGAGAAGAGCGGCGCCTAGCAAACAGGCGAGTGTCGAAGTTTCTCCCATGGATCCTGGTACGAAACCCAGGAAGGACTGTGTCCAACTGGCGGAGGCGAGTGCGCTCTCGCCGGATACGGCGGCCTGAGCAAGCAGGGTTGCTCCCGAGAATGAATCTACGCCCGAGAAGTCGGCTGCGATCCAGGCCGCATCGCCACTCATCGCTGCCGGATAGGCGAAGAAGAGAAAGGCTCGGCTGGTGAGCGCTGGGTTCAGGAAGTTCATTCCTGTTCCGCCGAAGATCTCTTTCGCGAAGATCGTTCCGAATGCGGTTCCTACGACGACCATCCAGAGCGGGATCGTGGGCGGAAGGGTGAGAGGGATCAGCATGCCGGAGACGAGAAAGCCCTCGTTGATCTCGTGCTTGCGAATCATCGCAGTGAGAGGCTCGACGAACGCGCCGGTCGCCATCGACGCGGCGAGGATGGGACCGTAGTGCAATAGCCCGTAAACGATACATGCGATTGGATTCTTGAAATCGAATGGCAGTCCGGCCGTGGTGTAGACCCAAGCCTGCCAGGTATCGAGGGGGACTGCGCCTTGCGCCATTGCGAGGAGCGCTTGATAACCCGTGTTGTACGTCGCCATCGCCATACAGGGCAGAAGCGCGAACACCACAGTGACCATCAGGCGCTTGTTGTCGAGGCCATCCCGGACATGGGAGGCCGTTCGCGTGACGTCGCCCGGCGTAAAGAGCCCCGTAAATTGGGCTTCCCAGATTGGGTAGAAGAATTCGAGTCTTCCGCCCTTTTCGAAATGGTGTTTGACGTTGAGATGAGCGTCCTTGAGGAACTGCATGGCCGGCTCAGCCCTCCTTCTCGATCATGTCGAGGTTCTGTCGCAGGAGAGGCCCGTAGTTGGTCTTTCCGGAGCAAACATAAGTGCAGAGTGCGAGATCCTCTTCGTCGAGTTCGAGGGCGCCGAGTTGCTCAGCGCGTTCGATGTCTCCGACGATCAGCGCGCGCAAGAGAAAGGTCGGCATGATGTCCATCGGCATGACCCGCTCATAGAGTCCGATCGGCACCATTGCTCGCGGTGAACCGTTTGTCGTCGTCGTAAAGCGAAAGCGCTCGGGTTTGAAGATCTTTGAAAGATAAATGCCGGTGACCGAAAAGAGATTCGAGCCAGGTGTGAGCCATCCGAGAAAGACATTCTCTCGATCTTCTTCGAGGAGACTGATCTGTCGGTCGTAACGACCCATGAAGTCGAAGGCATCGCCATGGGTTCGCTTGCCCGAGAGTACGGATCCCGAAATCGCACGAACCTCGATGCCCGGGTCAGCGCGCTTGATTTCGGAAATGTCGGTGCTCACGATCTCGCTCACGCGGGCGCCAATTCGCGTTCGTTCGAGTCGCGGATCTTTGACATTCGGTCCCGCGATCGAGATGACCCGAGTGACGTCTAAGCGTCCTGTCGTGAAGAGTTGGCCGACCGCGGCAACGTCCTGGTATCCGATATGCCAGACCTTGCGTTGGCGGTTGACCGGTCGTAGTTGATGAATGTGGAGGCCGACTGTTCCTGAAGGATGAGGACCTGTGAATTCTTCGACCCGAACGCCTTTGGGAGCGTGGTCTGCGATTTCAGAATGTTCGGAAACGCAGAGATAGGTCGGGCCGTCCACCAGGCGAGAGAGCAATTCGGCGCCTAATGCGAAGTCGTCCATCCGACCTTCGAGGGCGACTTCGGGGAGTGGCGCATGGGGGTTGGTATCGGTCGCTGTAATAAAGAGTGCATCCGCGGTGCCATTCGGGGCGGGAACCTTGCTATAGGGGCGTTCCCGAAGAGCAGTCCAGAGCCCCGATTCAACCAGGAGCGCGCGGATCTGTTCTCCCGCGAGCGAATCGGCTGCCGCGCCCTGATAGCTCGAGAAGGAGGCGAATTCGTCGGGTCCGGGCTCCCCCTGACGTTCTCCCGTCGATAGATCGATGACGACGGAGTGCAGCGCGCGCTTCGCGCCGCGATGAATCCCGATGACCCGGCCGCAAGCAGGGGCCGTATGAATGACGCCGGGAACCTTGCGGTCTTCGAAGAGCGCTTGGCCGCGCTTGACCGTGTCGCCTTCGGCCACGCACATACGAGCCTTCATGCCGGGAAAGTCGTCTGCCAGGACCGCGACCTGTGTAGTCGGTGCGCCCTCTCGAACGACCTGAAGTGGTTTCCCCGGAATCGGGAGGTCGAGGCCCTTCTCAATCTTATGCAGTGCCATGATCGCTCTGTGTGGATGCTAGGCCAAGCCGCCAGGTTTCAGCGGAGTCAGCGAAGTGGGTTTGGGTGGCGCTTTGGAATGGGGCTACTTGCGAACTGACCGAATGGTCGTAGGATGAAGTCCATTCACATGTCCTTAGAAGACAATCTGAACTTCGCTTTACAACACAGTACATTTCGCCGGATGCCTCGAGTCACGCTCATGGGTGACGAAAGTCAGCGATCGAAAAAATCGGTCTGTTGGGACGCGCGAGAGAGTAGGGTCCCAGCGGGGCACTTTCAACTGAATTGCGGCCCCGGCATCCCATTTGAATCGTTTAGGGGAGCTTGTCATTCGAGTGCCTTTGGGGCGCTTCACCGGGAAGAATCGAAAGGGCGCCGGCGACTAGGCCCATCGACTGCGCATGTGCTTCCCCTCTCGGGCCAAACCCCGAGAGGGCTGAAGTTGAGACACCCGAGAGCCCTCAGGCATGACGCTGAATTGCGTATTAGGGAGCGGCGGGGGTTGGAATTGTCTCTCGAATAGAGATTGGGGCGGTGATCGAGGATTTTTCTATTGAAGTCCCCTCTACTGCCAAGGTACGATAGGAAGGTGGCCTCCGGGTTGCAACCAGATTGCGCTGTGATTACGTCGTTTCAACTCGCGATTCGATTTCGCGAAAACAGATCATCGGAGAAGACCTCGTTCGCACACCCCGACCGCAGAAGCTTGGAGACCCTAGATGAGAGAACCAAATCAGATCTTGACCGCGCGCGAGTTGATGGCGACCAACCTCCTCGTCTTCCGTCCCGAACAACCCATTCTCGAGGCCATCGAACAACTCATCAAGAGGCGCGTTTCGGGAGCACCGGTCATCGATGAAGAAGGTGTTCTCGTCGGCGTACTCTCCGAACTCGACTGCCTGCGAATGCTTGCGTCAGATGAGTTCTATCTCGAGCAACACGAAGAAGGTGCTTCGGTTCTCCAGTTCATGACCACGGGTGGACGAACGATCCCACCCGATCTTGGAATCTACGCAATCTCACACTATTTCCTGACAAGCCCGATTCGACGACTGCCGGTCATCGAGAATGGGAAGCTGATCGGTCAGGTCAGCCGCCGGGATGTACTCTGGGGAATGGAGGAGATGAGCCGTAAGCTGCTCGTGAAGAGGCGCTACCCGGACTATGCGGGGCCGCAGTAACCCCGCGTTCAGGCTCAGGAAATCTCTAGACTACTGTCGGCGGCGATGAGACCACCAAGGATCGCGAGTTGCTCGCTGGCGCCGCCCAGGGTCATTGAGACGTGCTTCAGGCGCAGGAAGTATCGATGAATCGGGTAGTCGATATCCGAGCCGATCCCACCATGGAGATGCTGGCAGGTATGGGAAACGCGATGGCCTCCCATGCACGCCCACCATTTCGCCACCGCCGCCGCCTTCTTGATCGAATCCCGCTCATCGATTTGCCACGCGGCCTGCCACATTGTCGAGCGCATGGCTTCGACGTCGATGTAGGCATCAGCTGCGCGTAGAGAGACGGCCTGGAAGGACCCGATTTCGCGTCCGAACTGTTTTCGCTGGCTCGTGTACTCGGCGGTCTGGCGCAGACTCTCCTCCGCCGCGCCGAGCGCGATGGCCGCTAGCGCGGTGACTGCCCGGCTTTCGATCCAATCGAAAACCTCTTCGCCTCGTCCCGGTTCCGCGAGCACATCGTCGGAGTCGACGCCGACATCGTCGAGCTTCATCACGTACTGCGGTTCATGGGCAGTCGTCTCTTGTCGCTCCAACGTAACGCCTGACATATTCGGCGAGACGAGAAAGATCCCGAGTCCGGCATCACTGGTCGCTCCGACGAGAATCTTGTCGGCGACGGAGGCATAGGGGACGCAGACTTTTTCTCCCGACAACACGAATCCGCTGTCGCTGGCAACTGCGCGGGTTCGCGTGCGGCGAGAGAGTGCGGGATCGCCGACCTCGAAGAGCGCCGCGGTGAGAATGGAATCTCCCGCAACGACGGATGGAATGATCCGCTTCTTGAGCGTAGAGCTGCCGAATTGTTGGATCGGAAGCGCGCCGTAAATGATTGTTTCGAGCAGCGGGATTGGTGCCAGATGTCGACCAGACTCTTCCAGCATCAGGCAGAGCGCAAGGAAGCTGAACCCCTGGCCGCCCAGCTCTTCGGAAATCGCGAGGCCGATGAGACTGGAGTCGGCCAGTTGCCGCCACAGTGGTCGGTCAAAGCTAGGCCCGGTCGGCTCCGATTCGATCTCACGAGTTCGGTCGAAACTCGTTCCGTCACCCAGGATTTGGCCAGCGAGTTCCTTGGCGATCTCTTCTTCTTCGCTGAAAGTGAAATTCATCGGTCTGGTTCGTTCCTTCTGCGGCGCCATGTGATCGCGTGAACACCATTGCGTGTAGTCTTTGTTGAGCGATGCTGAGTGTCGTTAGGCGTATTTAGGCAATGCTCTGAACCGTTAGTCGATCTACCGCGGAACCCGCGGCATGCGAAGCCCTGCCATCGAGACGATTTCCCGTTGGATCTCGTTCACGCCACCCCCAAACGTATTGATCGTCCCAACTCGCGATTCCAGTTCGAGTTCTCCGTCGATCTGGGCAGCCGGAGACCCAGCGGAGACCAACGCGCTGGGCCCGACGACTTCCTGGAGGAGTCGATAGATTTCGAGCACGGCTTCGGTTCCATAGATTTTGACTGCGGAGGCATCGGCGGGATTGAGCTGGCCAGATTCGAGTTGAGCGGCCATGCGCCAATTGAGGAGCTTCATCGCTTCGATTCGCGCATAGACTTCGGCAAGATTGTGGCGAACCCATGGAAGGTCAATCATCCGAGTGCCTACGGCGTCCTTCGTGTCGCGTGCCCAGGCGATAACCTTTTCGGTTCTCGAATAACATGCCGAACCAAAGGCAGCCAGGCCGATGCGTTCATGATTGAGCTGCGTCGTGATGAGCTTCCATCCGCCGTTCAGTCCGCCAACTATGTTCTCCTTGGGAACGCGAACGTTTTCGTAATAGGTCATTGCCGTGGAGAGGCCGCCGATCGTGTGGATGAGTGATGCGCTAAAGCCGGTCGAGTCGGCGGGAACGATGAAAATCGTGATGCCCTTATGTTTGGGAGCATCGGGATCTGTTCGCGCAGCGAGCCAGATATAGTCCGTGTCGTTTGCGCCGCTGGTAAAGATCTTCGTGCCGTTGATGATCCAGTCGTCGCCGTCGGGCACGGCGCTCGTTGTTAGGCTGGCGAGGTCGGTGCCTGCGCCAGGTTCGGTGTATCCGATGGAAAAATGGCATTCTCCTGCGAGGATTCGCGGAAGGTATTCGGATTTCTGCTCATTCGATCCGTGCGCCATGAGAGCTGGGCCAACGGTGGAGACCGTGACGAATGGAAAAGGCGCGCCTGATCTCCGCTGCTCTTCGAGGAAGATCATCTGCTCGACCATCGTTCGGCCGCCGCCGCCGAACTCCGTCGGCCAGCCCACACCGAGCCAGCCGTCCTGACCGATCTGGCGAATGGTTTCGCGGTAGCTTTCGCCACCCTCCATTCCGCGAACGCTCGCGAGACGTTCCGGCGTCATCAAATCATCGAAGTAGGCCCGCAGCGTTTTCCGGAGATTTTTCTGGGAGGGGGTGAGGTCGATGTACATGTCTGCCTTTGATGGGCCCGCGGGTGGCTCGACGGGGCATTCTGGACGTCGGCGAGCAGGCGGACTATAACGACGACAGATCGAGAGTGAAACACGTTCTACTTTTGGTCACTCGGCCCCAAGGGGATCAAGTACAGATTTTTGCCACGATGAGCGAGCGGGTGGGCCCCGGCGACGTGGGTCCGTATGCCCGGCGCGTCGAGGCCATGGGATACGACGGTTTGCTCGTTCCGGAAGCCGTGCACGACGGCCTTTTGACCTCGATGGCCGCCGTTACGGCAACCGAAAGACTGCGTGTCGTGACCAGTGTGTTGGTCGCTTTTGCGCAGCCCGATGACCATCGCGCACGCCGCCTGGGATCTGCAGAAGCTGTCCGGTGGTCGCTTTGAACTCGGCCTGGGAACTCAGGTTCGCGGCAATATTGTGGGTCGCTATTCGACGAGTTGGTCGGCGCCGGTTTCCCGCACGCGAGAATATGTCGAGAGCTTGAAGACCATCTTTCATTGCTTCGAGACCGGCGCGGAACTCCAGTTCGAAGGGGAGCACTACCAATTCACCCGGCTGCAGCCCTTCTTCAATCCCGGTCCCCTCGAAGTACCGGCTCCCCCCATCCTTCTCGGGGCGGTCGGTCCTGATATGACGAGGATGGCCGGCGGCGCTGCGGACGGCCTGATGAGTCATCCCACCCATAGTGCTCCTCGCTACCTCGAGGAAGTCACACTCCCAGCCATTGCAGAGGGTGCTGAACGATGTGGACGAAGCGCCGATCTCTGCCCGATCCTCGCCGCAGGCTTCATTCTGACGGGGTCTGACGAATTGGCGCTTGCCCGCAAGCGTGAGCGGATTCGCGAACAGCTTTCCTTTCTCTATTCAACGCGCGCGTACTGGCGCGCACTTGATCATCTTGGATTCGGTGACGTTGGTCGAAGTCTTCATGAGCTGGCCAAACAGGGCCGCTGGAACGAAATGGGAACACACGTCGATGACGGGATGATCGATGCACTGGTCCCGCATGGTTGTTATGCCGATATCGCGCAGACGCTGCTGAAGAAATATGCGCCGCTCACCGAGAGGATGACATTCCCCGTCCCGGAAAACTCCGAAGAAGATGAACGGGTTGCCGAGATTCTTGTCGATCTGCGGAGAGGCTGACCGCTTACCACCGCATTTGCGGTTGCCTTTTGGGGCCGGGTACCCGATGAAGTTGGGCCATGGGTCTGGTGGCTAGGCGGGGTTCCCTCGAAAACGACTTGACCGGGGTCGTATGCGGATTCTCCTAATACTGGGATCACTTTTATGTCGTTGGGAATGGCGAATGGAATATTCTCGACGGGAGAGGGGTCTCGTCTGGCGAGGCATTGGAGACCAAGATGGCGGCGAGCGGCGGCTCTTGATTGAGTCCGAGGCTACTCTTGGTTCGGTGTCAGGGAGGAGTCTCGCCTCTCAGGACTTTCAGGAAACCCTCGCCGTATTTTTCGGCTTTCGCTTCACCGATTCCGTGTGCCAGCGTGAGGTCGTGCTGGCGCGTTGGGCAGAGAACTGCGAGTTCGCGAAGGGAGCGGTCGCTGGCGACTACATAGGGCGGGATGCCCTCTGCCTGGGCGGCGGTGAGGCGATAGCTCCGTAAGGCCTCGAAGCGACGAAGCGCAGCCTCGTCGAGGGCGAGTTCTTCGGTCTCGGCAGCCGCGCTTGAACTGCCCCGATTTCGCCGAACGAGATAGTCTCGCGCCCCTTCGCCTTGTTTTTTCCCGGCTGCACGGATTGGGGCTGCCGAGTTCGGAGGCAATAAGAGGCGCGCCTTGCGTTCGCCTCTCATCACGGCCATTCCCACCTCCGTCAGAATGACGACCGGCCGATCACCCCCCCAGAAGTCGACCCAGCCCGCGGTGACACATCGGCGCAGGAGTTTAGTCAGCCAACTTTCGCTTCTCTCGGACAGGATTCCGAAGGTCGAGGTTGTGTCGAGGTTCGCTCCGCGCAGGCGAGGGTCATCCTGACCGCGCAGTAGCGCGACCGCAGCGCCCAATCCAAAGCGACCATGGATTCGCGCGACCCCGGACAGCGCCTTGCGCAGGAGGAGCGTCACCTCTTCTTCGCTCTCGTTATTCGCAAGAGACTCACCGCCCGAGAGCTGTTCGCAGACGTCGCAGCGCCCACAACCCGAAAGCGTCTCTTCTTCATCACCGAAATAGCGCAGCACCGTGTCGTGACGGCAGGATCCCCCCTCGACGAAGCGCATCAGTTCGAGAAACAGCGACCATCGATGACTGCCGCCCTCGCTATTCGGACCTTCGACTGGCCCATCCATTTCGATCAGCGCACGCCGCCTCGCGAGATCTCCAGGTCCGACTAACATCTGCCCAACGGCATCCTCTCCGTCACGACCGGCTCGGCCGACCTCCTGATAGTAGGCCTCGATTGATCCAGGGGGCGCGAGATGGATGACCGCGCGAACGTCCGAGCGGTCGATGCCCATGCCAAATGCATTTGTCGCGACCACGACCTCGAGTTCGCCGTCCGAAAACGCGCCGTGAACGCTTTCTCGGCGCTCGGCGGTCAGGCCCGCGTGATAGGTCTCGCATCGCCAGCCACGAGCGACAAGGCGATCGCGCTCGGTTTCCGTGCTCTTGCGAGTGGGTCCATAGATGATGGCGCAGCCGCGTCCGGCATCCGGTGCTTCGAGTGTCTCCATCAAAATGGAGTCCACGGCCCGGCGTCGCTCCGCCGCTCGCTCGACTTCCGCGACCCGGAGCGCCAGGTTCGGCCGTGCGAAGCCTCGAATCAGCTGCGGGGTTTCCGGCGGAAGTTCAAGGCGCGCGAGGATCTCGTCCCGGACGTAAGGTGTCGCGGTCGCCGTGCAGGCGAGCACCCGAGCATTGGGATGTTCCTTGAGGACTCGGCCGATCTCGAGGTATTCCGGGCGAAAATCGTGGCCCCACGCACTGATGCAGTGGGCTTCGTCGATGGCAAAGAGCGGGCAATCGATCTTGTGGAGAATCTCGCGAAAACGGGAGAAGACGAGTCGCTCGGGCGCGACGTAGATCATGCGAAGCTGACCGCTCTCGAGGGCGTCGAGCCGGCGTGACATCTCCTCACTGTTGAGGGTCGAGGCGAGGAAAGTGGCTCCGATTCCCAGCCGTTCGAGCGCATCGACCTGGTCTCGCATCAAGGCGATCAGCGGTGAGACGACCACGGTCGTGCCCGGAAAAAGTAGAGCCGGCAACTGGTAACAGAGACTCTTGCCGCCCCCGGTCGGCGCGACCAGCAGCAAATGTCGCGAGTCGAGGAGGCCGTTGATCGCCTCACGCTGACCCGGACGGAATTCGACATGCCCGAGTCGCGACAGGCTTTCGGCGATGGCCGCATCGCGGTCGCTGCCCGGATTTTCCGCGGATTTGAGTAGAGGGTTGGAATTTTCTTGCATGATTCTCGAGCGATTTCGGCGTCAAGCTAGCACGCGTTCGTCACGTTCAAGCGGCGTGAACGCGTGGATTTCGGCAACATTCGGCTGGAAGATTCGAAAGCCTCGAATCCGAGGGCATTTCGACGTGGCTCCTTCTTTAGTTGGGGGTCGTTGGGAGGAAGCACGGTGGTCGAAATGACGTTGGTCTACGAAGGCGGGCTGCATGCGACGGCTCTGCACGGGCCGTCGGGGGCTGCGATCGAGACCGATGCGCCAATCGACAATCAAGGAAAGGGCGAGGCGTTCTCTCCAACGGATCTGCTCGCGACTTCGCTGGCGAGCTGCATGCTGACGACGCTGGCCATCGCCGGCGAGCGCGAGGGCTGGAAGCTCGATGGCGCACGGGCGCGCGTCGAGAAGCATATGCAGCTGGAACCACGGCGGCGGGTTGGCTGTGTCGTCGTCGAGCTCGAGCTTCCCGACACGCTGCCGGGGGCTGCTCGCCAGCGCCTCGAAGAGGTCGCCCGCGGATGCCCGGTCGCTGCCTCACTTCATCCCGACATCGAAGTCGATCTGACGCTGCGCTGGGTCGAGATCGCGGCGGCATCGGTGTCGTTCCGCGCGGGTGAAATGGAATGAACCAATGAATCGCTACACGGTGTACGGAAATCTCGCTGAGCGCGACACAGTCGTTCTTGTGACGACGCTGGCTGCGAAGGGTCTCGAGTTCGAGCTCTGTGAGGAGACCTCGTCCCTGGCTCTTCCATTGGCCGCGCGGACCGGCGATGACGTCGGGCCCTATCTGCGAACACCGGAGGGATTCGTGTTGTCCGGCCTGCATGGGATGCTCGATTGGGTGGAGGGAGCATCGCCGAGCCCGGCACTTCTTCCGGACACGCCGATTCGCCATACCGTCGCTCGCCTGCTCGAAGACTGGCTGGAGCTATGGCTTCCGCGCTGGCCGCGGCGGTCCTGGGCAACGCTCGAACGGCTCGGCCTTCATATTCATAAAGCCGGCTACCTGTTGGGACAGGATCCCTGTCGGCCGGATTGGATCCTCGCCGCGTGGCTCGAAAGCGATGTGCTGATTCATGATCACGCGCGACAACATCTTCTGCGAAAGGCGCCGCGTCTGGTTTCGCTGGGAGAGGACTTGCTGGAAGCGACGGCTCCCGGGCGCGGCTTTGGCGCCGGTTTAGGCGCTGGTTTAGGTGCTGGCTCGGCGGACGATGTGATTCCGATTTCGCTTCTGTCGATCCTTGAAGAAGTGGCTCGCGACTATCATGCTTATCTCGAGCTGAACCATCAGGCGTATAAGGATGGCGGCGATCGGGTTTTGCT
The DNA here is from genome assembly GCA_012959805.1 of Myxococcales bacterium. Classification (GTDB taxonomy): domain Bacteria; phylum Myxococcota_A; class UBA9160; order UBA9160; family UBA4427; genus UBA4427. The sequence goes on from DUCN01000062.1 coordinate 224,261, forward strand.
GGATCTGGGTCTTGGGCGAAACCCGGCGCCTGTGAGTCCAGTAGCCGAATCTCGGCGTGCCGAAATCGGATGGCGACTTAGTCGCCTGGATCGGTCTATTCGTCGTGATGTTTGTCAGGTGCTCGAGCCGGCTGGGGTTTGGCATGCCTTGACCTTGCCGCCGGTGCTCGATGAAATTGATCCTCGGGATCCCCGGAATCTTTAGCGGGAGTGTCCCGGGAGATTCAGCCGACCTAGCCGACCTCGCAGGCCTTCATCCGATTTCCATCTGACTCTATTGGCCCGATGTCGGCGACTTGTCCGCGCGCCTTCGCTCATCGAGTGAGTAGACGGGCGCGCGTTCGACGTTTGCTCCGCCGAGGCGAACGTCCGGTGCCCCGACGCGTGCAGCGTCGGCGGTGTGATCGTCGGGTTGAGTCTGGCTCTCGCGTTCCGCTCGGACACGGGCTTCGTAGTGTGCGATCTCGCGGTCTTTGGTTGCTTCATCCCAGTCGAGAATTTGCGACATGATCTGCGCGGTCGGTTGGGCAGCCTGGATGCCGCGGTCGAAGGTCTCGATCGAAATCCGAGTTCGGCGAGTGAGCACATCATCGAGATGAAGCGCGCCTTCGTGTGAGGCGGAGTAGTGGATCTCGGCAGCAAGATAGGTGGGTGCACCATCGAGGGGCTGACCCAGGCTCGGCGTTTCTCGAATCAGGTCGATGAGCTCATCGATCTGGGATCCGTAACGACCGAGCAGATGTTCGACCACATGAACGTGCAAGCCCGACTCTGCTGCGATGGTCTCGCGGCGATTCCAGACCGCGCGATAGCCGGGCGCCCCGACGAGTGGAATTTCGGCCGTGCAACTCTCGGGAACTTTCTGGTCGAGTCCGTGTGCAGCGATATCAATGACGTCTTCGGCCATGACGCGATAGGTCGTGTACTTCCCGCCAGCGATCGTGATCAGACCCGAAACCGATTGACTCACGGCATGCTCGCGCGAGAGCAGACTCGTCGCGTCGCTTTCGCCCTGTAAGAGGGGGCGTAAGCCGGCATACACACCTTCTATGTCGTCATGTCGAAGAGGCTCGGCGAGTACGGCGTTGACCCGATTGAGCAGGTAGTCGATGTCGCTCAGACTGGCGGCGGGGTGGGCGAGATCGAGATTCCAATCGGTGTCCGTCGTACCAATGATCCAATGGTTTTCCCAGGGAATCACGAAGAGGACGCTCTTTTCGGTTCGCAGAATGAGGCCGGCGTCGCCGTGGATGCGATCGCGGGGAACGACGAGATGGACGCCTTTCGAAGCGCGCACATGGACGCGCCCACGGCCCGCATGACTCTGGACACTGTCGGTCCAGACGCCCGTCGCGTTGACGACCTGCCGTGCCTTGATCTCGAGATCTTGTCCTGTTTCGAGACAGCGCGCCCGTACCCCGGCCACCCGCGCGCCGGACATTCTGAATCCTTCGGATCGAACACTCGAAAGTGTTACGGCGCCATGTACGCGGGCTGTTCGGACGAGCGCCAATGTATGTCGGGCATCGTCGACCTGGGCGTCCCAATACTGAATACCCCCAACCATGCGGTCGCCCCGAAGCCCCGGGAAGCGAGCGAGTACCCCGCGTCGTGAAAGATGTCGATGTCGGGGCAGCGCGCGGGCGCCGGAGAGCAAGTCGTAGAGGAGCGTGCCCGCGCCGACATAAGCGCGTTCCCAGATCCGTCGGGTGAGGGGATAAAGAAAAGGCACTGGTTTAACGAGATGTGGGCAGAGCCGTTCGAGCATGAGTGTTTGTTCGCGAAGCGCTTCGCGGACGAGTCGGAAGTCGAGTTGTTCGAGATATCGGATGCCACCATGGATGAGTTTGCTCGATCGGCTGGAAGTGCCCGACGCCCAGTCGCGCTGTTCGATGAGCGCGACGGATAGCCCGCGGCTCGCGGCATCCAGGGCGGTACCCGCGCCGACAACGCCACCGCCAATGATGGCGATGTCGAAGGTCTCGTTCTGGATACGATCCAGATCGGCCTTGCGTGTGGCTGGATCGAGGCGTGCCGGGTTCATGCAGGTTTCCTCTTCCGAGCGTCGTTGCGGCGGGAACATAGCGGGTCCCGGAACGAATCGGCGCGGTAGCGCAGGAGGGTGCGCGGAGCCCTCTACTAGACCTGGAGCTGTGTTTGGGTCGCAGAAATGTCAGCGCGAATAACCTGTTGAATGTGGTCGCGAAGAGGGCGAAAACTAATGGCCATGCCGCGGGGCAGAGCCCGTTCGTCTCCGCCGTGATTCGTATACAGGATGCGACCGCCGATGAGCAGCCGTTCGTGGCCCCAGGGTAGTTCGAGGGAGATGTCGGAGCCGACAACCCACGGTCGTGGCGTCACGAAATAGCCGCCGCTCGAGGACAGACTGTAACATCGATCTGCCTTTGCCTTCCCGGATGAGAAAGTCCGGGTTCGCCATTCCTTGGGCGCGCGAAGTTCGCCGCGAGGTCGGCGAGTTGACCAGCGAGAGAGTGCGCGATTGATCTGGAAGCGCTGCGAGCTGCTCTTCGAACTCCTCGGGTTCGACGCTGTTCTCCGGGATGAGCATGACGGCCGGCCGGTTGCGGGATTCCCATTGGATTTGGCTGGCGTCGTCGAGGTCATGGCCGTGACCGTCGTGGCCGATAGGGCCTGAAATTCGCGGGCGAGGGAGCGCTGGATCCGAGAGTCCGTTCCGATGAGGAGGACCGTGCTCTGAGAAAGGCGAAATTGGGTTGACCCGGACCAGGCGTTCATCGAGCTTCCGTTCTAGGTTGATCATCCAGAGACTTGCCTTTTCGGCATCGGCGCCTCCAGGTAGAGTCTTGAGGCGGTATGCTCGCATCGAGCTCGATCTCTAGATTTGAAAGATCGGCCGGCGAAATAATGTCCTTGTCATCGGAATCACATCCCAAAACGCATTCGCTATCGCCCTTGGATGGGCCTTCGCAGCGCGTTCGCGTCATGGCGATCGAGCTGGGTCTCGACGAATCCGAGAGTGTGTTATGTGCACGGAGTGCACAGGCGATCGGCATATCAAAGGATGTAGTTCGCGGAGTTTGTATCGCGCGTCGTGCGCTCGATGCGCGTCGGCGTGGTCGTCGCCATCTCCTCAAATTCGTCGTGCATGTCGATCTTGATCTGGCCGCGGACTATCGATCGCCCGCACTTGATCGTGCCATCAAGAGCGGGCGCGCGCGCCACGTCGAAGCACCCGCTCGATTCGAACTCGACTCCGCAGAACGTGGGTCGCGAGCGCGTCGCGTACTCGTTGTCGGATCCGGGCCGGCCGGGCTCTATGCGGCCTGGACTCTGGCGAGCAATGGAGTCGGTGTTGACCTCATCGATCGTGGCCCTGGCCTGCGAGAGCGAGGTCGGGCAGTCGCTTGCTTTACAGGGACGGGGGAACTCGATCCGGAAGCGAATCTACTTTTCGGAGAGGGCGGAGCCGGCACCTATTCTGATGGCAAGCTCTATACGCGGACCCAGCATGCACTCGAGGCTCCAATTCTCGACACGCTGATCGCCGCGGGCGCGGATCCCGAAATCGCATTTGATGCGCGGGCCCATGTCGGCACCGATCGACTTCATCGCATCCTGCCGAGACTTCGAACCCGGCTCGAAGAAATGGGCGTACGCTTTCACTTTGGTACGCGCCTCGAATCCCTCGTTCGCTCAGCGGATGAATCCGGCCAGATCGTCGCCATCCAATCGTCTGCCGGAGAAATTGCTTGTGATGCCGTGATGCTTGGGATCGGTCATAGCGCTCGAGATACCATTCGTTCCCTCGCGAGGGACGGACTCGAAGTTGAGGCGAAGCCCTTTCAGCTCGGTCTACGCATAGAGCACCCGCAGTCCCTCATCGACCTCGGTCGCCTGGGTCAAGAGGCAGACATAGCGAGTCTGGGTCACGCCTACTATGCGATGGTTGCAAAGGGAAGTGACGCGATTCCCACTGTGCATAGTTTCTGCATGTGTCCGGGAGGGCAGATCGTCGCTGCGGTTGCGCAGCCTGGAATGCTATGCACGAACGGAATGAGCAACTCAAAACATTCTTCCGCGTTCGGCAATTCCGGTCTTGTCGTTACACTCGGTCCTCGCGAGTTCGGGGAGGGGCGATTCGCCGGCGTCGAGTTTCAAGAGCAGTTGGAGAAAGCGTTCTTCGAAGCAGGCGGAGCCGACTACTCTGTTCCGGCACAGAGTGTTCCGAGCTTTCTCGCGGGCCGTCCCGATCGAGGTCTTCCGCGAAGCAGTTACAAGATGGGACTCTCCGCTCTTCGAGTGGATGAACTACTTCCTCCCGATGTCACCGAAGCCCTTCGCGCCGCCATCCTGCGATTCGATCGTTCGATTCCCGGTTATGCCGGAGAACAGGGACTCCTCGTCGGGATCGAGTCGCGAAGTTCGAGTCCACTTCGCATACCCCGGGATCCCGAAACCCGCCTCGCACGGGGCTTCGAGAATGTCTACCCGATCGGCGAAGGCGCTGGCTATGCCGGAGGCATCATGAGCGCCGCCATCGACGGCGCACGCAGCGCCTGGGCTTTGCTGCGTCAGCCATAGCGATTCCGACGCTGCTAGAGCGAGATCCGCGCGGTTCCGAGGACGGGGGTCTCGCCCTTTTCGTTCTTGATCGTCAGGTCGATTTCGATGACTCTAGTTTCGTCGTCGATGTCGGTGACGACGCCGCTCGCCATGGGTTTCGTGTCGACGAGGAGCGGGGCGCGGAAGATCGTGTCGATGTTTTGGATCTCGGCGTTGGGCGCCCAGCGATGGATCAGGGCCACGAGAATGCCCTGACTCATGATGCCGGGAACGATGGCGCCGGGGAGTCCCGCGGCACGCGCCTTTTCATGGTCGACGAATCGGTCAGTGACCATCTTGGCGGATTCGGCAAAGAGAGTCACGTTCGCGAGGGAGACGTTGGCAGCAAATTCCGGCAGATCTTCGCCGAACTCAACATCCGAGAAGTTTTTGGGGTTCGAGCCGGACATCAGGCGAGCTCCCTTTGGACGAGCCGCCAATCGACGGTGGCGAGATGGGCATCATTCTGGTTGTAGAAGTTCATTCGATGCACGATGAAGATCATGGCGCCGGATCGGCCGGTCTTTTCGTAGATCTCGGCGATTTCACTTCGGCCCTGAATCTGGTCGCCCTTGCGAATGGGAGTGTGGAGGGTGACGGACTTCCCGGCATCGAAACATCTGCGCATATCGATCGGGAAATCTTCCGGTAATCCTCGGGTTCCATGAATTCGCGTGGGGTAGTTGGGGACTGCCTGGAAGTCGGGATGTTCGGGGTCGAGGAAGCGTGGTTCCGTTTCGCCGCAGGCCTTCGCATAGCCGACCATCGATTCGGTCTTGATCTTGAGATCGATCTTGTCGAATACGTGTCCTGCAAAGCGGGAATTTATTTCCTCGATATTCATGTTCTGCTCACTTCCGGGCGGATCGCTTCGCAGCGACCATTTGTTAGTTCTGCGACGAGATCGTCCATGCTGGTCAGGTTCTTCTTGAAACGAGTGGCGTAGCGACCGATATGACTCACGATATGTGAATCCGATCCGCCGATCTGGTTCCAGCCGAATTTGTTCGCGTATTCAAGCGCTTGTTCGTTCTCGCCTTCGCGGCTGCCGCCGTTCAGGGTTTCGACGGCATGGACTCCTTCGACTGGCCCACGAACTTCCCAATGCGCACAGAGGCCGACCTTTGGGCGGCCAGGATGGCAGGGGACGGCCACAGCGCCGCATCGCTTGGATTCGGCGAGCACCATGGAGAGGGGGTTGTCGATTCGGGCGAAGTCGAAAGCCGCGCGCAGATTTTCGTTCACACCGAAGACCAGGACATGCCCGTATTCGGTTTCGACTTCACTGGCTTTTAGAATCAGTAGGCCGAATTTATCCTCGAGCCCACGATAGTCCGAGGCTTCATCGAATTGCCGGTGCTCGGTCAGGACGAAGCCATCTAGGGGAAGCGCCTTGCGTTGAATCCACTGGCAGTAGTTTTCGACTTTGGCACGTCCGTCATCCGAGGCGATCGAATGGGTATGGAGATCGAGAATCATGCGGGACGGAACCTCGGGACGCCGAGCTGATCGCCGGTCTTCTCGTTCGGCGTGGCTTTGAACTCGACGTAGACCGGCATTCCGATCGAAATTGTTTCGGGATCGCAGTCGACGATATTGGTAAGAAGCTGTGGCCCTTCTTCGAGTTCGACATAGGCAACGACGTAGGGCAGGGCGTTTCGGAATTTCGGCATCTGATTCTGATGAACGATCGAGTAGGTGTAGACCGTGCCGCGGCCGGAGGCGACGAAATGTTCGAGCTGATCTTCCATGCAGCTCACGCAGAAGCCGCGCGGTCGATGTTGGACGACGTCGCAGGCGCGACAGCGCTGGAGGACCAATTCGCCGCGGCCGGCTCCTTCCCAGTAGGCGCGACTTTCCCAGTCGATGGCGGGCGGATCGTATTCGCGACCGCCTTCGATCTTTGCTTTCGAATCGCTTTGCTTGCTCGCTGTGGCCATGGATTTCCTGACGATTGGCGTGCCGGCTGGATGACCGGTCTGAATTCCGCGTTAGTCCGAACTGAGAATGAGAGTGGCACCTGAATGCATGAGTCCGAGGTAGCCGCCGGTTCCGTGAGCGAGCGCGATCTTTGCGCCTTCGACTTGGCGCTCACCGAGTCCGCCGCGCAATTGACGCACGGCTTCGATCACGAGAAAGATTCCGCGCATGCCGGAGTGATTCGAGGAAAGGCCTCCGCCGTCGGGATTGACCGGCATGCGTCCGCCGAGGCCGATTCCGCCGTTTTCGACGAATGCACCGCCTTCGCCCGGCTTACAGAAGCCGAGGTTCTCGAGCGTCAGCAGGACGGTGATCGTAAAGGAGTCGTAGATCGTGCAGAGATCGATGTCGGAGTGTGTCAGGCCCGCCATCGCGAAGGCTTGTTCGCCGGATTGTTTGGCGGCCATGGTCATGAGGTCGGGTCGGCCGATTTCGCGGTGAGCCACCGATTCGCCGGAACCCAGGATGGCGACTGGCTTCTGGCGCAAATCCTTTGCGCGCTCGAGGCTCGTCACGATGATCGCGCCGCCACCGTCGCTGATGATGCAACAGTCGAGAAGGTGGAGGGGGTCCGCGATGACCCGACTTTCGAGAACGTCTTCCCGCGTGATGGGCTGACGCATTTTTGCGTGGGGGTTCAGGCTGGCGTGATGGCGCGTCGAGACCGCGATGTCCGCGAGTTGTGCTGAGGTCGTGCCGAATTCGTGCATATGTCGGCGAGCCACCATGGCGTAGGATGAAACCAGGGTCATTCCGTAGGGCGAGACGAAGGCCGCGCTGGGATCTCGGCCTCCCGAGTTGCCCGTTCCGATGGCCATGGCATCGGAGGCAGCGGTACTTCCGTAGACGATGAGCGCGACATCGCAGAGTCCGGCATGGATGGCTGCACCGGCGTGGGCGACGTGGGAGACGAAGGAGGAGCCGCCGATATTGGTGCCGTCGAGGTAGCGCGGCTTGATGTTCAGGTATTCCGCAAACTGAACCATGCCCATCGCGCCCATGGTCATGGATGCGCCGAAGAGCCCGTCGACGTCCGAGAGCGAAAGCCCCGCGTCCGCCAGCGCATCGCGGCTGCATTCGCCCATGATCTGGAACGAAGTCTTGTTCGGCGCCCAACGGCTCTCGTATTCATGTACGCCCGCGATTGCGAAGCTGCCCGAATAACTCATGCGGCCTCTGAAATCCGCTGGATCTCTTCGGTCAGCGATTTCGGTTGTTCAAAGGGGAGGTAGTGGGCGGCACCGTCGATCGACTCGATCGAGCTCCCAGCGATCCTTTTGGCGAAACCTTTTGACCGCTCGCGGGTCGCGTGCGATTCCGCGGCGCCGTCGATGAAGCGGATCGGGCAGGCGAACTCGAGTTCCGCTTCGCCGGTCTCATCGGAAAAACGTCTGCTCGCCTCAAAGTCGACGAGGGTTGCTCGGGGATCCGTTTGTATGCCTTCCATATAAGCGCGCTTCATCAGGTCGGGTCCCGCGTCCTTGGCCAGGCGACTTGGATCAAAAGGGCGCGGTGCCTTGCCGCGGGTGACCCGTCGCATGGTTTCGATCGTCTCGTCATCGATGCCCAGGGTTCGGCCGATGCCGCATAACAAAAGTCCGCCGATCGCCTCGCTCTGTGCACGCGCCCATTCGAGAGCGACCAGCGCGCCCATGCCGTGACCGACGACGATCGGTCGCTCGACCCGACACCACTGGCTCACCCAATGCGCTGTGTCCGCCATTTCTTCGATGGAGGAAAGGGCGTCGAGACTTCCGGAGCGTCCATGGCCGGGAAGATCGAAACTGAGTCCGACATAGTGGTCGGGCAGGCAAGACATCAGATCGCTGAAGATCGAACTCTGTAAACCCGCATCGTGCAGACAAAGTACGGTCGTGCCCGCTGCTTGGGTGGGAGTCGTCGGTGGCTCTTCGGGAAGCGTCGTTTTGCCGGTATGGCGCAGGAGCAGTGGAAGCCCGTCTCGACGAAGATATTTTTCGGGCATATCGGAAATATTCCTGCGGGTTGGCTGGGCATTGGGTTGAGTTGCGCGGGATTGTGATTCCCCGGTATGTGGTTCGTCACGGACGCACACCTTCGCGAGAGCGAGAATCGCGGAATTGACGAGGATGTCAACGTCCTGATTGCAGACCTTGGGAGACCCCGCTGCTACGTTCGGGTGCGCGGCCTGGGGCCTCCGATGAATTAGGTGCTTCGGATCGGGAAGCGTTCCACGGAAACCCGCGCCGTAGAGGGGCGTCCTGTAAGACGCTCGTAAGACAAGAGTCGCAGCTCGGGATTTGTGGGCCGCGTCCTCGTCCGTCACATGGGGTGCCTTGAAAATTCGATTCTTGAAGTCGATTGTGGAGATGAGGTCGGACGTCATTGCAGATCGCTAAATCGAGTTTTCGGCTGGGCACCGCATTGACTCTCCTGGTCGCTCTCGTGTGGGGGAGCACGGCGTCGGCGCGGATGCTGACTGCCGACGAGACCGAGACGCTGGTTCGTGCCACCTATTTTGAGGGGATGCCCGAGGAAGAGGCCCGGCGAATTGGACCGGCCGGGGCGGCAAGGCTTGCCGAGATGCTGGCGGATTCCGATGAGTCCTCGATCCATGGGCAGATCATGTTGGCGCTTGGGCTCTGTGGATCGCCGGATGCGATGGCCGCAATCCAGGATTGGGTTGGTTCTCCGCCTGAGGGAGAGGTCGACCGAGATACGTTCCGAGCCTGGCAGGCTCTGCCCTACGCGTTGGGACATCTTGCGCGCTTCGATCGTCGAGCCCTACGACTCCTCGAGACCTTGATGAATGCGGGCCCGCCAAGCTGGACCTTTCGCCAGCATCGCGGGCCGCGCTTGAGCCGACTCACACGCGAGTCGGCGGTCAGTTCGCTTGCAGAAACCGGATTGCCCGAGGCCGGTCGAATTCTCAAGCACATCCCGCGCGATGCGACGGATGTCCAGTTTGGTCGCCACCTACAGGAAGCCCGAGCGAAGCATCGCGAACGCGCAGCCGAAGAAAGTCGCCGATGATTCGGGCCCGGCGGCGACTTCGATCCACGATTCGCTTCAGGCTTGTCATGACTTGTACTGCGACGTGGGCGTTTCTAGCGCCGGCCGCGATTGCTGCGCCGGCGGTCGACCTTCATGAACTCAGTTGGTCCGTGCATGTTGACTTGATCAACGCAGGGGCGGGCGAAGACCTGGCCTATTGGCAAGGCATCATCGATTCCGCCGTTAACGCGGGCAATGATCTTCTCGAAGGCGGGCAAGGTCCCTCGGACACGCCCTGTTGTACGCGGATGGTTCGCAGCGTATCCGTTGCGACCTTTGGGACGCCCGGCGATGGCCTCGACGTCATGAATAGTGCGTCGGACGAGACGGCCATCGGGAATACCGGCGGCGCGGGTTCGCAAGCGTTCTTGATCGACAGCATCGAATATTGCGGTGGGTCCGCGCCGAATGCGATCGGATGTGCTCTCAACACGACCTGTACGGGAAACGGGAACGACGATCCGAACGTCTGGATGGTCGTGACGGTCGACTCCCTCGATAGTGGAACTCTTCCCGCCGTCGTGGCGCATGAACGCGGACATAACGCTTGCCTCTCGCATGTGTCAGGTGCCGAATGTCAGCTCATGCAGGGGGCTGTGTTCACGCCGGGAAACGGTGGCTGTCTGGCGGTGAGCGAATGCGCCAACTTCCAGCTGGGTCGCACGACGACTTCGAGCGGCCTCGAATGCAGTTGCTTCGATAACGGCGGCAGCGCTCTCGCCGACGGGACGATCTGTACGGAACAGACGAATGGTCTTTGTTCGGGGGGGCTCTGTGGGGTCTTCGATGGGGACGCGGGCGTTCGATTGATCGCGGCGGCCGCACCGGGGACGGCATCGGGTGGGCCGCCGGATGATTCGATAACGATCTCGGCATTGTCCGGGGACTGGTCGACCTTGGCGCAATTTTTGCCCGCTGCCGATGATGTTCGCGGGATGGCCTACGCCCATGATTCCGAGACACTCTATGGTGTGGTTCCGACGGTGGCCGACGACGAGATCGTGACGATCGATCCGACGACGGGAATGATTCTCTCTACGGTGGGGACGATCGCGAACGGTGCGCTCGAGATCGTCTCGATGGCCTACGACCCGGGGCCGACGAATCTGGCCAGTGACGATCGACTATTGGTTCTCGAGGCGGGCGGGATGTTGGGCGAGATCCGATGGATCGATCCGGCCTTTCCTTCGCAAACCAATTTGCTGGGCACCCTCGCGTTTGGGGGAACCACTCTCTTTACCGGCCTGGCCTATGACAGCATCCATGGGAAGTTATTTGCGGCGACCCCGTTCAGTTCGGATGGGCTCTACGAGATCGATCTTTCGACCTGCCCACCGTCTCCCTGCTTCGCGGCTCAGGTTCCGGGTGCAAACCTGGAACGCGACGATGCCAGCCTGAGTTTTTCACCGATCACGGGCATGCTCTACCTCGTCGGGACTCTCGACTACGTGGTGGCTCAGACCACGGACTACAACGTGATCGATCCGCTGACTGGCGTGAGCATGCTGACGCTGAATGTCGATGCGTTTACGCCCGCTGCGCTGGCGGCGGTTCCAGAACCAGGCTTCGGTCTGATGGTCGCAGTCGGCGCGCTTGGCCTCGCGGCTGCCTCGCGGCGGAGATGTTCTGTCTCTGGCAGAGACCTGATCCCGGTGGGAGGCGGCATGTAGTCAATTGGTTGGACGAATCGTGGACGAGCCAGGTGGAAGACACGTTATGAGGCTGACGAATCGAGTGCCTGGCACATTGAAGCGTTGGAGGATTTGAGATGATCGGTCTGGGCCTTGGGAAGCCGGCCGACCAAGGGATTCTCTCCGCTGGGTCAGCCGGCTTCCGCTCTTTTGGGACCGCGGCCTCAGATTGATCCCGCCGCCGCCGCCGCCGTCATTCGAGGGCGGTGGCGGTGGCGGCAAGGCAATCCGCTAGCCGCTCGGCCGATTCACCGCAGCGACTTCTGTCGCTGGGCGGTCGCTGGTCCCGACGGACTGGCTTGCTCGCGAATGCTCCGCGATATCACCCGAGGCCGAGACGCCCGTATTTCGATCCGTCACTGGAGCGAGATGGTCGAGCCACTGCAGGGAGAAGAGCAGGAGCAGAACCATCACCGCGAGTGCCGCACCGGCCGCCATATTCCAGATGACGCGCTCGATGAAGAGCTCGCCGCGAGTCCTGGTTTCGAATCTTCGTTGCATGGTTCGTACTCCTTCCTGTTGGTTCGCTGGCTCGGTCTTGTCGCGACCGGTCTAATCCCGGCCGGGCCGTTCCCGGTCGGGTCAATCTTTTCGAGCCCCAAATGACGAGAACCCCTCCGGCCATTTGGCGGGAGGGGTTCTCGTTGGGAACTCGATGGACTGAGTTCTAAACGTTCTTGATCGAGGTCCGTTTTCGGGTTGGAGTCCAAATGCTGGACCTGATCTTGGAGTCCCCCTCCGATTTGATGTTCAGCGCCGTTTGCGGCTTAGTAACGACCTCATTTCGAATCGTCCCGGCGCCCTGGCCATGATCGCCCCGACACGTCCAGTCATCCGAGACCATCCGATCGCGCCCGAATGCTGCGGCCGTACGGAAGCTCGATGAACTCGATACGGCGATCGCGTCCGTCGCCGCCTGGCTCTGTGTGAATGAAAGGGCGTGCATGGGAAGTTTGAGTTCCTCTTTCTTCAAGTTTTCGATTCTTCGTGCGGTTTTGTATCGGCGATGGGCGGCGAAGTCAAAGGGGTTTTTACATTGATCCCGGAATATCCAGCGATTCGTCCCGAGTCACGCAAAGTTTTCGAGGAAGGGTTGGATGGGCAGCTCGCTGATCGCGATTTGACCGCCCATGCAGGTGGCTATGTCGTGTCCATCGAGTCGCGGGCGATTATGGAAGTCGCTGATCCAATGAAGCTCGCCGCCGCGATTTTCGTATTGGAAGGCATGCGGGCTCGGGTCGAGCGGGCAGAACACAATATCGTGTTCCGTCGACTCGTCCGCGGGATGCGGAAGGTTGACGTTCCAGAATGTGCCTGGGCGTGGTCGCCGCATGAAGAGAATGTCGAGGGCCTGGGCGGCGCGAAGGGCGGTCGCCTCCCAATCGGGTTTTCGATGCTTGCCGACATATTGGGAGATCGCGATGGCCGGAAATCCGAGGATGGTGGCTTCCCGCGCCGCCGCTGCTGTCCCGGAGATGTAGACGTCCATGCCGAGATTCGCGCCGTGGTTGATGCCCGCGACCAGCCAAATCTCTCTCGCGTCGCCGGTCTCACCCGCGGCCATCTCCCGAGCCGACTTTGACTCGACCGCATTAGCCCCAGCGGCCTGGGACCCAGTCGCTCCGTCCCCCAGGATCTTGCGCGCAAACGTCGCCCGCCCACCCAGCGCCACCCGCGCACAATCCGCTGGCGTGCCATCAAGACCGAAGCGACCCAGCGAAAGTTCCTCCAGCGCCATCGGACGCTTGGTTGTTACCGCATGACCGACCCCACTCTGGGGGCCCGAGGGCGCCACGATCAGGCAATTGGCCTGGGGCGCCAGGATCTTGTGGAGGGTCGCGAGCCCATCCGCGTGGACACCATCGTCATTCGAGAGAACGAGTCGATGCTTCAGCGTGTTCGATTGATCATCGATGGTCGTCGGATTTGGTGACGTCACGGGCCTGGAAGTCATTATAGGTATAGTCAGTCGATCTCCGGCTGTTCGGAAAATGACTGGACGCTGCGAGCCGGGTGCAGAACGCCTGCAATTCGAGTAAACATGCTGTGATGTGATGGGAAAACACTTCTTCTGTCCGAAGAATGGACGATAGCTTGATGGCCCAAGGAGACGAGACCCCGGAGATGCCCCCCCTGAAAATTTCGACAGAACAACTGATCGCGCTGCATGGATTCTTTGCCGAGGCCGCGGCCGTCGGCGAAGCATCACTGGCCGAGATCTCGGGCTGTGAGACGGAAATCGAGGTGCTCGAAGTCCGCGCCACATCGCTTGGCGACTTTGGCGAGCACGGATTGCGGCTCTCCGAGGATCTGGTCGCGGGCGTGATCGGGCGGCTGGACGGCGCGATGCCCGGCTCCCTCAATGTTGTGTTCGAGCCCGAAGACGCATTGGTCTGGGCCCAGATGGGCGACAGCGATCGGCCCCTCGAAACCTTCGTGTCCATGGGGACAGAATTTCTCGAAGGCCTCACAGTCGCATTGGCGGAGATTCTCCAATCGGAATGTTCGTTCCGAGATGCCGAGCTCTGCGAAGACTCGGAACTCGCCATGTTCGTGAAGACCCATGCGCCTTCGGACACATTGGTCTTCTCGCTTCGCCTTCGGATTCTCTCGCGAGATGAAGCCGTTTCCGCTGTCTCCCATCTCTTGATCGAGCCCAAATATCTCGCCCAGCTCTTTTCGGCACTGTCGACGGCGGTTCACTGATTTCCCGCGCTACCCTTCGCGGCACTCATGGCCATTCTTCTCATTAGACACGGTGAAACTGCGGGAAACCGTAATCGCATCATCCAGGTCCCGGAAACTCCGCTTTCCGACCGCGGTCTCGCGCAGGCCGCTCGTCTCGGCCAACGCCTCGCGAAGGCCCCCATCACGGAGATCTGGACCAGCCATCTTCCCCGCGCCCGCATGACGGCCGCCGCCATCGAATCGACGACTGGCGTTTCGGCCCGCGAAGAGCCCAATCTCGAAGAGCGAAGCCTCGGCGACCTTCGAGGGACCGCCTACGACGATCTCGATTTCGATCCTTTCGGCCAGAGCTACGCGCCGCCCGCAGGTGAGACCTGGGAGGTCTTCAATGAGCGAGTCGATCGCATGTGGGAAAAGATCGAACGTCACTGGGTCGACCAGTTTTCCAAGGCAGGCGACGACGTTCATTTCGCGGTCGTGAGTCATGGACTCTTTCTTCGGTCACTCATCGAGCGACATCTCTTCAGCGAAGAACAATTGGCGACACACGCCACGGAACAAGCGCCCTTTGTCATTGCGAATACCTCGCTTACCGTCGTCTCGCCTCGTCTCTCAGATGGTGCGGCCGGATCGAGTGGTGCGGCGGGTCGCGACGCGTCGTCCGGCGAGCTGGAACATCACGTCAAACTGATTGCATGCGCGGCGCATCTCGAAGGCGAAACAGCGCACGACGTTCGTTCAGTCGTCGGCATCTAGCCGACCGCGCGGCGTTTCTTTCGCGAGTCCCTGGCGCGGAATTCCTCGGCAAATCCGGCTCCACCGTGATATCTACTCCCCATGACCGAATCGGCGGCTTTGGGGGAAGCGCAGAAGATCCTTGCGGAGATCTTCGGTTATTGCGATTTCCGCCCCGGACAAGAAGAAGCGATCGAAGCCGCCCTCGCCGGACGCGACGCCATCGTCCTCCTGCCGACGGGTTCGGGCAAATCGGTCTGCTATCAGGTCCCCGCGATTGCGGCCGCCCGCGCCGGACGTGGCACTACGATCGTCATCTCGCCGCTGATCGCGCTCATGCAGGATCAGGTCGGCGCCTTACTTGGCCGCGGCGTCCGCGCCGCCGCCCTCCATAGCCATCAAGAAGACGCGGAACAGTCCGAAGCCGTCGCGAACTTTCTTCGCGGCGAACTCGACCTTCTCTATGTCTCTCCCGAACGAGCGGCCAAGGCAAGCTTCCGCCGAATGATGGCGCGCACGCCGATTGCGCTCCTGGCCGTCGACGAAGCGCACTGCGTCAGCCAATGGGGCCATGATTTCCGGCCGGACTTCATGCTCCTGTCCGAGCTTCGAGAAATCGTCGACGCACCCATGATCGCCCTCACAGCGACCGCCACCTCCGTCGTCCTCCAAGAGATCGAAAATCGGTTGGAGTTACAGGATGTGTTAGTCGTGCAGGAAGGCTTCGACCGCCCGAACCTTTCGTTTGCCGTTCGCGCGGTCCGAAAGGAGAGCGAGCGAGTCGGGATCGCTCTTGAAGAATTGGACCGCACGCATATCCGAGGCAGGGGAGGGCGCGGCCGAGCCATCATTTATTGCAGCACCCGGAAGGTGACGGAGCGCGTCGCCAAGTCGCTACGCGGTTCCGGGATCCGAGTCGGCCACTACCATGCTGGCCGAACGAAGCTAGCCCGCGAACGCGCGCAAACCGCCTTCGAAATGGGACGGACTCGAGTTCTTGTCGCAACGAACGCCTTCGGCATGGGAATCGACCTGCCCGACGTTCGGTTGATCGTGCATTTTCAGACCCCGGGCAGCGTCGAAGCTTACTACCAGGAAGCCGGCCGAGCGGGCCGCGATGGTGAGCCAGCACATTGCCTCTTGTTTTTTGGCCTTGCGGATCTTGCGACCCAGAGACGGCTCACCGAGCGATCGGCGGTTGGTGCGACACAGGAACAGAGGCGGGATGATGCACTCGCTGAGATCGAACGTTATGCGACACAAGAGCAATGCCGACACCAGGCGCTTGTCTCGCATTTTACCGGCCGGGATGACGAGCCGGAATGCGGTCGTTGTGATGCGTGTCTGGGGACGGTTGCTGAGCCGGAGGCGGACCAGAATGGAAGGCCCTCGCGTGCGGTTGTCGAAAGTCTTCCGAGTGAGGCGCTCGACAAGATCGTTTCTGCGGTTGGTCGACTGAGCCGCCCGGTTGGACGTCGAAACCTCGCGCAGGCCTTGCGAGGGGGCAAGGCGAAGACGCTGAAGCGGGGCGGACTGCTCACGCTTCCCGAGTATGGAGAATTGTCGGAGTACAGCGAGGATGCAGTGATTGCCGCGATCGACGGACTGCTAGGTGAAGGGCGGCTGCAGCGGACCGGGAAGAAGTATCCGACGGTTTGGATTCCCGGCAAGCCCGTACGCACCACGCGTGTTACGCGGGGGAGTGCGAAGGGATCGGAGGATGCGGATGGAGGTGGATGGGGTTCGACCTCTCACTCGATTTCGACGTCGCGCCGAAATTCGCAGCCTCGGTATGGCGGTGATATTGCGAAGGCGCTCGACAATTACCGGAAACGAACCGCGCGGAAGCTCGGGTGGAAGACGTATATGGTTTTTCAAAGAAGGGTTCTGCTTGCGATTGATCGTGACGAGCCGGATTCAATTGAGGCGCTGGGTCGGATTCCGGGGCTTGGTCCGGCGAAGATTGAGAGGTTTGGGGAAGATCTGTTGGGGATGGTGCGGGAGCATAGGAGGCGAAGGGCGGATGATTGAGGGGGGTGATAGGGGGCGGCGTCCTGCAGCCTATCACCCAAACTGAAACACGAGGAATCCTCGTAGCTCGCCGAAAGCTACGTGACTCGAAACCCTTATCCGCCTGCCCTTTTCGACACCCTCATCGAAGCAACCCGACCACGCGCGAGTACCGGCAACAGAGCGTCGAATCGGACAAAGAATCTGGAGGGTGGGAATGAATGCTGTGCCGCCGCGAAATCGACCTCTAACAGACGGACATGCACGACTGGCTTGGTGCGTTGAGGACCGCTCTTCATCTTTCGTACGGTGTTGCGCCCTAATCGCGACCGGCGCACTCGTAACGCTTGCTCTCTCGGGCTGTGACTCGAGCTTTATTTCGGAAGGGCCGGTCGCCATCTGCACCGAGTCTGGCACGCAATGTCAGCTTGCGAAGGGTCCCCTCGGTGTCTGCGAGGCGTCGCCGTGTTCGCCAAGCGAAATCGCACCTTGCTTCCGATGCACTTCACAGCACTAGAAATACCGTTGAGACTTCGCCCAGCTAGGATCGCTCAATCCTCCGAAACGTCAGGTTCAGTTGAATGACTAAGTGTTCCGAAGCGTCGAGCGTCCACGACACCCACCTATTCGGCATCTCCGGATGTTTGGGTTCAGGGAAGTCCACGCTTCTCGTCGAGCTCTGCGCCGAACAGGCGATCCATGACTACGCCGACCACGCCGATCTGGGCTGTCGGGTTTTTCGATCGTAGCTTCATCGATGTCGCCTGCGCGGTGGAGCGATTAGGACTCGAAGCACCGGAAGGTCTCGAGTTGGCCCTCGAGTCGTTTCGATAGGCGCGGATGGTTTTCTTGTCGCGGCCGTGGGAGGCTCTATTCCGCCCGGATCCAGAGCGCCGGCATGGTTTTGCGGGCGCCGTGGCGGAATAAGAGGCCCTGGTTCCGGCCTATCGCCGTCACGGGTACGAGATTGTCTTGCTGCCGGAGGCTCCCGTCCTCGCGCGGGTCGAATTTGTGTTCTCGACCGTCCGCTCACTGCGAGAATAGTTTGTTCACGACTGGTCTTTGGCTGTGGCTTGGCTCATTCCGGTCGCGTGGGCGAGGCTGTTTTGGGTTAGCCAGCGGCCGCGGCGCGGCGTAGAATCGGCTTCCTACGCCACGAGGAGGGAAGACAGTTGGTGAGATCAATTCGGATGAATTGGGTGGGCTTGTTCGCCATTTTATTAGGCGTGAGCTGCGACGACGGATCGGGACAATCCGTTGTTAAGGACGGACCGGGCTTCGAGGTGTCCCGGGGCAATCGATCGGGCACGGTCTTCACGACGGACGACGAGATTTTGACATTTCGTCAATCGGCGTCTGACCCCAATCGAACGGCGCTGTTCGGTGATCTTCACGTTCATACGAAATACTCGTTTGACGCCTACGTCTTTGGAACTCTGGCATCGCCGCATGATGCGTATCGCTTTGCCAGGGGCGAAGCGATCGATCATCCCGCTGGCTTTGAGATCCGATTGAAGCAGCCGCTCGATTTCTATGCGGTCACGGATCACGCGATGTTTCTCGGTCTGGTGGAAGCAGCCGCTGACACGACGACCGACTTTTCCAAGCTCGATGTTGCGCTTCCGCTGAACGATCTGAATGCGCCGGACAATATGACGATCATGAGCCTGCTCTCGCGGCTAAAAGGTTTTGGGACCTTCATTCCAGCCATGGTCGCCGGACTACGCGATGAATCGATCGATCTCGATATGATTCTCGAAATTACTCGCACCGCCTGGCGGGATACGATCGATGCAGCGGAACTCTTCAACGACCCGGGTCATTTTACGACCTTCATTGCCTACGAATACACGTCCTCGAGCGACGATCGTGGCAACCTCCATCGCAATGTGATCTTCAAGGGGAGCGATCGGATTCCGGCCATTCCCTTTTCCCGATTCCATTCGCAGAATCCAGAAGGACTTTGGGACTGGATGGATGGATTGCGCGCGCAGGGTATTGAGAGTCTTGCGATTCCCCATAACTCGAATGGTTCGAACGGACAGATGTTCAAGCTCGTGAACTGGGCGGGCGATCCAATCGATAACGCGTATGCGGAGCGACGGAGTCGAAACGAACCGCTGGTCGAGATTACGCAGATCAAGGGGACATCCGAGACGCATCCGCTGCTCTCCTCGACGGATGAGTGGGCCAATTTCGAGATCGCGCCATATCGGGTTGCGACGATGCAGCCGAGTGAGCCGGCAGGAAGTTATGTACGGGATGCGCTGCGCCGCGGTCTGGCGCTCGAGCGGCAGGGGATCGCGAACCCCTATGACTTCGGTGTGATCGGGTCCAGTGACACGCATAACGCGGGTGAGTCCTTTGAGGAATCGACGTACGTCTCGAAGCTCGGATTGCTTTCGAGTCGCGCGAAACTCCGGGGCTCCGTGCCCCTGAACGCTATTGAATCCTTGGTGATGGGCATTGCCATGCCGAGTGCGCGGAAAGAAGTCGATGGCAGCAGCTACGTCGAGACTGCCACGCCGACCTACGGAGCTTCCGGCCTGGCCGCGGTTTGGGCAGAGGAGAATACTCGGGACTCGATCTACGAAGCCTTTCGCCGTAAGGAAACGTTTGCGACTTCGGGTCCGCGGATTCAACTTCGCTTCTTTGCAGGTTACGGCTTCAGCAATGAGCGCCTCGACTCGCCGGATGGGGTGGCCCGGGCGTATGCGAACGGCGTAACGATGGGCGGGAATCTTCCGGCGGAAGCGAGTCGGGAGCCGAGCTTCATCCTCTGGGCATTGTCCGATGCGCTAAGTGCACCATTGCAGCGTATGCAGATCATCAAGGGATGGCTCGACAAGGACGGCGAGACCTTCGAGCGCGTCTATGATGTGGCGTGTTCGAGTGGCGGCGCGGTCGATCCGGTGACCCATCGCTGTCCCGACAATGGTGCGAGCGTTGACCTTTCAGATTGTTCGTACTCGAGAGCCGAAGGGGCAGGGCAGCTTCACACGCATTGGCGAGACCCGGATTTCGATCCCTCCGAGCGTGCCTTCTACTATGCGCGGGTTCT
Organism: Myxococcales bacterium; assembly: GCA_012959805.1. Lineage (GTDB taxonomy): Bacteria > Myxococcota_A > UBA9160 > UBA9160 > UBA4427 > UBA4427. The sequence goes on from DUCN01000062.1 coordinate 244,043, forward strand.
AGAGAACCCGACCTGTCGATGGTCGACCTGGGACGCGCTTCGCGCTGGTGTTTCGCCGCGATCGGATTTTGCTGTGACGATCCAGGAGCGCGCGTGGTCCTCGCCGATTCATTTTCTCGCTGGCGGCCCACCACTTGCCGATGACTAGATTGCGATACCGTATCGGTCGCGTTCAATTATGGAGGAGTTCGATGATGCGAATACTGAGCCTCGTTTTGTTCATATTGGTCGGGTCGAGCAGCGCACTTGCCGCCGACAAGCCCAATATCCTGATCATCTGGGGTGATGATATCGGTATCAGCAACATCTCTGTGAACACGCGTGGAATGATGGGCTACCAGACGCCTAATATCGATCGCATCGCCAATGAGGGAATGCTCTTTACCGACTATTACGGTGATCAGAGCTGCACGGCGGGTCGATCCTCGTTCATTACGGGCCAGAGTCCGTTTCGGACTGGCCTCACAAAGGTGGGCGTTCCCGGAGCCGAACTCGGCATCCAGGCAAAGGATCCGACGATTGCCGAGTTGTTGAAGCCCGAAGGCTATATGACTGGCCAGTTCGGCAAGAATCATCTCGGCGACAAGGACGAATTCCTTCCGACCAATCATGGCTTCGACGAATTCTACGGGAATCTCTATCACCTGAACGCCGAGGAAGAGCCCGAGAATGTCGACTATCCGAAGTCACCGGACTTTCGGAAGCGGAACGGACCGCGCGGGGTCATCCATTCGTTTGCCGACGGTAAGGTCCAGGATACGGGGCCTCTTACGAAAAAGCGGATGGAGACGGTGGACCAGGAGTTCCTCGATTCCGCACTCGACTTCATCGATCGCGCGCATAAAACGAAGAAACCCTTCTTCGTCTGGTTCAACTCGACGCGCATGCATTTCAAGACCCACATTCCGGAAAGTATCCGTGGAATTTCCGGTCAAAACTTCTACTCCGACGCGATGGTCGATCATGACAGACAAGTCGGAGATCTCTTGAAGAAGCTCGACGAGTTGGGAATCGCTGACGACACGATCGTCGTCTACTCGACGGATAATGGGCCGCACTACAATACGTGGCCCGATGGCGCGAACTCCCCCTTTCGAGGCGAGAAGAACACAAACTGGGAAGGCGGCTACCGAGTGCCTGCCTTCGTCCGCTGGCCCGGGATGGTCAAGGCGGGCGCCGTTTCGAATGAAATCATGTCCCACCTTGATTGGGCACCAACTCTCCTAGCAGCGGTTGGCGTTTCGAATGTGAAGCAGCAGCTGTTGAAGGGCTATCGGGCGGGGACCAAGACGTTCAAGGCTCACCTGGACGGCTACAACTTTCTTCCTCACTTGACGGGACAGGCGAAGCAGGGGCCACGGCGGGAGTTTCTCTACTTCAGTGATGACGGCCTACTCGTTGGCGCACGCATTGGAGACTGGAAGACTGTCTTCGCCGAACAGCGCAGCCGTCGCTTCGATGTTTGGCGGGAACCCTTTGTGTTTCTGCGTATTCCGAAGCTCTTCCATCTGCGGCGAGACCCGTACGAGAAGGCCGATACGGATTCGAATGCATACAACGAATGGTGGGCTGACCGAACCCCTCGAATCGCTCAGGCGGCGGAAGTGATTGCTCAATTCCTGGGATCCCTGCGCCAATTTCCTCCGAGTCAGCGCCCTGCGAGCTTTACAATCGATCAAGTCTTTGAGGGTGTCATGCGCCAGCTGGAGCTCGATCGCTGAGAGCGGTTCATCGGCAGGCTCGCCGTCAGATCTGATCGTGCGTGATCCGAGCTGATGGCTCAGCCTACGCCGATTCATGGATATTGCCTGCTGCTCGTCGGCTGGTTGAGTGGCGCGCTCGGAGCGAAGGCGTTCCTCGTCTCCGCCACGTTGGCGGCGATGGGCGGGTTGCTCGCTTGGCTGTCGCGCTATTTTCAGACGCGGAAGGTGGCTGGCGAGGACTAGGCCAACGAACGTCGTCGTCGGATCGCCGGCGCGCCTTGGTCCGGGAAAGTCTTAGTCTCGCGCCGAGTGTTCTTCGCGAAGGAGCGCATAGATCAGCTGATCGCAGACGGCGTCGTCCTTGTAGATCTGCTTTTTCAATCGCGCTTCGAGTGTGTATCCAGCTTTTTCGAGAACTCGGCACGAGCCTGGATTCCAGTCCAGGACGCCGGCCTGAAGGCGAACGAAGTCAAAATCGTGAAAGGCCGATACAGTCGCTTTAGTCAGCGCCGCCGTTGCGATTCCGCGCCCCCAACAGGACTCGCCGAGCCAGTATCCGATTTCCGCCGTCCGAGTGAGGAGGTCGGTCATTCGGGTGAAACCGGCACCCCCCACTACGACGTCGTCTACGACGATCGCAAAATGCCTTTGGTCTTGCGGTTGCGTATTGGAAAACTCGATCCACTCGAGGGCATCGTTTTCCTCGTACGGATATGGAAAACGATTCGTCATATTTCGCCAGATGCGCTTGTTGTTGGCGATCGTCGATAGCAGGGTCTTGTCGTCGAGTTGCCAAGGCCGAAGGACGAGTCTTTCGAAGCTCCGAGTCGTCATCGGTCGAACGTAGGACGACGTTCGCTACGCCACAAGTCGGAGGTCGCTCGCTCGCAGATCCCCGGGATGTCACCGTATAGGTTGTCGGTCACTAAACACATCGGATGGGAGGCCGATCGGATGCCCCTCCGAGGAGAATCACGATGAAGGAAATCCTGGAGATCAACCCCGTCGGGATTTGGGTGAAGAATCTCGAGCTCGGCGCGAGCTTTCTATGAGAAGATCGGATTTGTGTTTCTCGTCGGTCCGATCGGGCCGGAGCCTGTGGCGGTGCTAGAACATCCCTCCGGCGTCAATCTCGACTTGACGCTGAACGCAGATTCCCAATCGACTGAGAACGTTCTGATGGACATTCCGGAGAAACATCCTGGGATCACGCATATCGCCCTCGATGTCTCCGATCCTAAAGCAGTGCAATCGGTGCTTGCCGGCCAATGGGTCGCGATCGCCGAAGATCCGATCGATCTGCGCGATGGGACGTCCACGATCTTTATTCGCGATCAAGACAACAACGTGATCGAGTTCCATAGCAGCGCGGCGGGATCTTAGTATCGTGATGTGCCTTAGTTGTCGCTGACCGGAAGAGGTGCGGCTACTTGGCGATCATTCGACTCGCGCTAGTCGTCTTCCGGGTTTCCGGGGGGTGGAGGCTGGCCCGGGTAGGTCGGAAGCTCATCGCTGATCGTATGCCATGTAGCTTGTTGATCGATGAATGCGTGCCGGAATGCGCGCGTTCCGGGATCGTCGTCGAGAATCCCCGGATTAAGCAGAGCGAAGCCTGTCCCCGGAATTTCGACGGGAAGCGGCGAACCACACTTGTTACAGAACGCACGATGGTAGGCGGGTGGCGAATCGAGAAGCGGAGCTTCATAGATTTGCCGTCGTTCGAGTCCCTTGATCCAGGTCAGGTCGTTCAGGCTTGCAAGCATTTCCGGGGCGGCGGCCCCGCCGGTTGCCTTTCGGCATCGCGTTGCATGGCAGAATTGGATCGGGGTGACCTCGCCCTGGATCTGGAACTCGACCGCGCCACAGAGGCAGCTTCCTCGAATCAAAGCGGGTTCGGGCGACGGAATAGGCTCAGTCATGCCTCACTGGATACCATGGTCTTTGTGAACTATCGAGTTGCAGGAATGATCTCGACCGAGTCCTGGTCACAACTGAACAGACGGATCTTGGGTCGATTTACTGCATCGAGATCGTCAGATCAAGAGGTCAATATGAAGACCGATCCGCATAGCGTCATTTCCATCGAACTCGTTCCGCGCTCCGAAGCGTCCATCGCCCACGACCTCGATGTGATTCGTCGGATTGTTCTCGCGACACGGATGGTGAATATCCCCGACCTTCTCCGCTTCGATCTTCGAAGCTGGGAAGCTTGTACGACGGCGATTGCGGGTCTCGACCGCGCGCTACCCCATCTTTGAGCGATGGACTTCCCGCTGAAGGCGGCCGGAGAACTCGCTTCGCGGCTACGTGGGATCGGTCTGTCCGAAGCGCTCATCGTTCGGGCTATGCGCCGCAGGATCTGAAGCGGCCCGTTCATCCGACGTCGAGTGTCGAATTCATTCGAGCGCTGAAGGAAGTAGACCCCGACCTTCGTCTCCATGCCGTATTCGATCCGTATCGGCGCGGGTTGCGATCTGAGCTCGACGACGTGAAGGAAAAAAACAACGTTGGGGCGACCGGCCTCTTTACTCAACCCTTCTTCGATCTCGAATTCATGAAGGTGTGTGCCGACTTGTTGCCCGACGTGGAAGTCTTCTGGGGTCTCTCAGCTGTGTTGACCGACGGAAGTCGACGCTATTGGGAAGTCAAGAATCGGGCGTTCTTCCCGTCTCGATTCGAATCAAGCCTCGAATGGAATCGTGCTTTTGCGGCGGAATGTATTGAGTGGGCAACGGCATCAGATATGAATTTAGTTTTCATGCCGATTCGAGTGGGTCTCGAGAAGTATCTCGGTGGTTTGATTCCATGAGCGACAGACGTCGACAAGGCGGATGTTCATGTGGCGCCCTGCGCTAGGAGATGACCGGAGAGTTCGGACCCATCTGGAATGGCCATTGTCCGTTCTGTCGGCGGATTCATGGCGCGGGATGCCTTGCGATAGACGAGTCTATCCGAGCAGCCCTCGACCTACGAAACGCCAATGAATTCGATGCGCCATTTTGACAGAAAGTGCGCGACGCCGATGTGCCATTTCCCGAATGAGCCGGGTCTTCTGTGTCTCGTGGTGTCGAGTCTGGACGACGATCTTGATGAATCGCCGTGGGCACATGTGAATGTCGAGAACAAGGCGACATGGCTTCAGGTTGAAGACGGCACCCCGCAATACGCCGAGTACCCGGATCTCGAAGCGCTCAGGAATTTGAGCGAGAAGCACTTTCGCTAATGGATCGACCGGGCCTGGTTCCAGAACTCTATGTTTCGAATTTGACGGTCAGCCTCGATTCCTACTGGGAACTATTGGGCTAATGGAAATCGAATAGAGCGTGTTGGGGACACAAGACTGGTGGATCGAAGGTTGCGCGCAATCCGATCGAGACATCGGCTTCAAGTTGGATGATCAAGCTGGGTATTCGAGCCGGACTTCGACGACAACGACGTGTCCGGCTGCGTTTTCGATGTCCTGTTCACGCGGCTTGCGATTTTCATCGAGATTGATTCCATAGACGCGTGCGTCGCGGGGAACCGCTGTTAGAAACGCACGGATCCCTTCGCGATATTCTGGCCCATCTTCGACAAGGGTGACCGCGCTGGCTGGATAGGTCTTTCGCGCGATATCGATTTCTACGTTCACCGGTCCATCGAGAAAATTATTCCACCAGCGGGTGTTATGGCTCGAGAGAAGCCGAACGAGCGAACCCTCTTGCATGAAGCTAAGGGGCGTTGTGAAAGGCCGTCCGGAACGACGGCCTCGATAGTGAAAGACGCAGAGGTTCGCGCTGGCGATTCCATGCATTGGCGATCGAAGGAGGCCCTGGACCAACGGGTTGAGGGCCGCGTAGAAAAGGTTTTCGATCCGAATTCGAAGGGCTCCCGGGCCTAGCCGTTGCGCTTCGAGCCGCGCTGGCTGAAGAGCATGAACGTGACGTTGTCTTCGCAGTCGGCATCGCCGTCCCATTCGTCGACGGGAATGAACTCTTCCTGCTCGGAATGAAAATAGAACGAGTTGAGATCGAGCAGGTCGGCAAAGGCGACGAGAGTTGGATGGCTCCAGAACCGCCAGTCGTGGTAGTTGAAGAGCGTCCTCGTCTTCTTTCCCTGAACGGTCTGGAGTCGGAAGCCGAGGGCATTGGTGAGCGGGTTCGGATCGCCGTCGTCTTCGCCGGCGAGCTCGCATTTGAAGCCCGCGTCCTCTTGCTCCCGACGGGTGAGCTCGTCGGTATCGCCCATTTCCGATACCAGACAGATCTGCGGTGTCTCCAGCATCAGGAAATCAACATGGGATGTCGCGACCTTCATGAGTTTCATGAGTTGTTTGGCGCTGAAATAGTGATGGCTCTGTTTCCCGACATAGGCGAGGGAATCACCGACAGATTGTGACTTGACGCGATCCCACACATTGTCAGCGAGCACATCGCCGACGATATAGTCCTTCGACGTTTGGGGTAGCCATTCTTGGCCAAGCACGAGTTCGTGCGCATCCTCGTCGAGATCGATCATCATGTACTGGAAATCCGGATGTCGGAAATGTCCCGCATAACAAAACTCGGCGGTCCCAGCCATCGGCTCGACGATCGTCTGGACATTCTTGCAGAGTTTTGTCGTGACGAAGTCTTCGACGCTGAAATCGAAGGTGCCGAGAACGGATGAATAGACCGAGTACGCATCGAGCGCCTCGATCCCGCCCTTCTGATAGGCGGAGATATAGTCGTAGTTCTCGACGTAGGGCGAGTCATAGTTCTTGCTCCAGCCGAACTCGCTGAAATCATGAAACCCGAGGCGCGTAATCGACTGCCAGAGATTCAGGCGCGCCTTTTTCCCACGTGGCTTCTCACATGAATTCTTGAATCCGCGCAAGACGCAGGGATGCATTCGCTTGAGCAGCGCGTCGCGTTTGGCCGCCGGCATTTTGTCGAGGCGACAAGTGCCTTGCAAGCGGATCCAATCCGGCTTGCTCTGCTTTCCCGATTCGATTCGGCCGAGGATCTTTTCGAGAGCCTCGGGGCTCTTCGCGATGCGCATGGTTTTCTGGATCGACATGGGTGGTTTATTCGGCTTTCCGGGGGGGTGGGCTTCGGTTGAAGGCGTGGCGGTGAATGTTTCCGTGCGATTCTTTGGGAGAGTTGGTTCTATTGATTGAGGTAGCGCGAGAGCGAGCGATGGACCTGTGTGGCGCGATCGCCGCGCCATCCCTGGATGGCCGTGAGAACGAAATACGCCTGTTCCTTCAGCTTGTCCGGTCCGCCCGCTTTGATGGCATCGAGAGCGCCGTTCGCCGCGGCAATGACGCGCCCATTTGGACATGATCGCGTCACAACCGAGATCGCTTCGATGACACCGAGGTCGCGATCGTAGTCCTTTGATGCGGCCGGAATCGTGAGTGGCCGGTCTTGATCTCCTTCGCGCGTCGATTCCTTCGACTGATCGTTCGATCCTTCTCCCGTCATGGCGAGACGGTATCGCAATTGCGTGCGACATTCTCTTTTGAGCCGGAGATGTCGGGTACGGCGAATGGAGATCAAAACACGGAGGAACATCGAATGGCTCTCTCCCTGATCGAGCGCAAGTCATGCAGAGAAGGCTTACGCACCGGCCGGACGCTCCGCGCTTGCGGCAGCCTTGTCGCCATATTGATGCTTGTGTTGATGACTCTGTCTCCCACCGAGGCCTTGGCTCAGCAAGACTTATCGAAGGTCGAGATCAAGACGATCCCGCTCGGCCAGGGACTCGCGATGTTGCAGGGTGCGGGGGGCAATATCGGGGTTTCCACCGGGCCGGATGGCGTCTTATTGATCGACGATCAGTACGCCCCCCTCTCGATGAAGATTCGGACCTCGATTCGAGTTTGGATTGGCGAGGCGTCGCAAGACGACATCCGCTTCGTGCTCAATACCCATTGGCATGGCGATCATACGGGCGGCAACGAAAATTTCGGCGAGTCGGGCGCGCTGATCATGGCCCATGACCATGTGCGCGACCGCCTTCGCACCGATCAGGTCCTGACGCTCGGGAACCGCCACGTTCCCGCTTCACCGAAGATCGCCTGGCCCGTCGTCACCTTCGAAGACGGCCTCACTCTTCATCTCAATGGCCATACGATCGAGGCCATTCATGTCGAGGCCGCCCATACGGATGGAGACGCGATCGTCTATTTCCACGAGGCGGACGTCCTGCATATGGGCGACACCTATTTCGCCGGGGTGTATCCCTTCATCGATACGTCGAGCGGAGGCGGGATTCACGGAATGATCGCGGCGGCCGAGCGCGGACTCGCGATCGCTGGACCCAAGACGAGAATCATCCCGGGCCACGGCCCACTCGCGACTCGCCAGGACCTCGAGGCGACGCGAGAGATGCTGATCGAGATACGCGACCGCGTTCTCAAACTGATCAAAGACGGCCAGGATCGAGATCAGGTGATCTCGGCGAACCCGACCCAGAAATACGACGGCACCCACGGCGGCGGCTTCATGAAGCCCGCGATCTTCACAGGCATCGTTTTCGACAGCCTCGCCGGGGAATAGAATGGTCCCCGAGGGGCATATGGCGATGAACGTGCGTCTCGGGTGGCATAAATAGAGGGTTCTTTGTCATCGTGGCCACGATCCCTTCGCGGCACGCTCGTTCTCATGGCTCTTCCTCCAGCGACCCCACGATTTTGCACCTGCCAGAGCTGACAGCGGCCGGGCCCGCATCGCAAAAGTCGAAGGCCAACCCCGACGCGTCGCGATGATCGTCTACTCCTCCATATAAATGCTCGCCATGCCGGGCCTATCGGGAACGCTTTTCAGAGACCCGGATTGCGACGAGCGCCCAGGGTCGCGTAGGCGGGTTTAAGAGCGCTTGGCCGACGGCTTGACTGCTCGTAACGCTGGAATCGACAGATAGACAGGATCGTCGTGACAAATGAAGGTCAAGTCGTCTCCGCATTTACCGTGGGGCTCGTGTTATTCGACAAGGCAGAAGAGCTCGACTGGGTGGGACCCTTCGAGGTCTTCACGATGGCGCTCGAAATCGCCGAAGAGTATGAACCGGCGGCCGGAATCCGCGTCGTCTTGATCAGCGAAGACGGATCGGTCGTGTGCGGCGCGAAGGGTACGCGGACCCTAGTCGACACCTCCTTTCAGGATGCGCCGCCGCTCGATCTGCTTCTGATTCCCGGTGGTATTGGAACCCGACGTGACATCGGCTGGGGTTTCGGCGGGAATCGACATGGCGCTCTGGCTCGTGGGCCAGATATTCGGCGTCCCCCATGCGCGCAACACGCAGCGCGCGATGGAATACGATCCCGCGCCCCCTCATACAGCAGAAGTCTGAACTGCGTCTGGCTCTCTAGTAGCCGAGATTAGGCCCGAGCCAGCGTTCCGTCTCTTCGACCGAGAGTCCGATTCGAGGGGCGTAATCCTCGATCTGATCGCGTCCGAGACGGCCCACCGTGAAATAACGTGCATCCGGATGCGCGAAGTAAAGACCTGAAACGCTGGCCGCCGGATTCATCGCACACGTCTCCGTGAGTTTGATGCCGGCTTCAGCCGCGTTCAAGAGTTGAAAGAGCGTTCGCTTGGGAAGATGATCGGGGCAGGCCGGATAGCCAAAGGCTGGGCGGATGCCCCGGTAGCGTTCCGCAATCAGATCCTCGTTCGAGAGCGATTCGTCGGCACCGTAGCCCCATTCCTTGCGCACTCGAGCATGCAACAGCTCTGCGAAGGCTTCCGCCAACCGGTCGGCAATGGACTTCACCATGATGGCACGGTAGTCGTCGAGGTCCTTCTCGTAGATTGCGGCGAGATCATCGGTCTCGGTTCCGCTCGTGAGCGCGAAGGCACCGACATAGTCGGCGATGCCCTGCGAGCGCGGCGCGACGAAATCGGCGAGCGAGCGGTTCGGTTTGCCGCTGGCCTGGACCGACTGTTGTCGAAGCATGGGGAAGCGCGCGACCACATCTTTGAGATCTTCATCGCTGTAGAGAACGATGTCGTCGACTTCACGGCGCGCCGGCCACAAGCCGTAAACGGCGCGGGGATTCAGCAACTTCTTCTCGATGATCTCATCGAGCATTTCGCGCCCATGTTCAAAGAGCTCGCGAGCCGCAGCGCCCACTTTGGGATCGTTGAGAATTTTCGGATATTTCCCCTTCAACTCCCAGGTCGAGAAGAAGAACGTCCAATCGATATAGGGAGCGAGGTCCGCTGCGGTTACGTCGTCGACGAATTGGCGACCGAGCTTCGAAGGCCTGGCGGGCGCGGGTTCCGAAAATTTGATCGGACTGGCATTGGCGCGAGCATCGGCGATCGCAAGGAGAGGCTTCTGCTTACGTCCTTCGTAGATCGCGCGCAGCTTTTCTTGATCCGCGCGATTGGCTTCGATGAGATCGACGCTTCGTTCTTCAGAAAGCAAATCCGAAACGACGTTGACGGATTTCGATGCGTCGAGAACATGGATGACTGGCTGATTGTAGTGCGGAGAGATCTTCACAGCCGTGTGTTGCCGACTCGTCGTCGCCCCGCCGATCAAGAGAGGGAGTTCGATCCCGCGTCGTTCCATTTCCTTTGCGACCGAAGCCATTTCATCGAGCGACGGCGTAATCAAGCCCGAGAGCCCAATGATGTCCGCGCCTTCCTTGACCGCAGCATCGAGGATCTTGACGGTGGGCACCATGACGCCGAGGTCGATGATCTCGTAGTTGTTACAGCCGAGTACAACGCCGACGATGTTCTTGCCGATATCGTGGACGTCACCCTTCACAGTCGCCATGATGATCTTGCCTTGGCTCGAGCCGGCTTCCTTCTCGTCTTCGAGATAGGGCTGGAGATAGGCGACCGCCTTCTTCATGGAGCGCGCGCTTTTGACGACCTGAGGCAGGAACATCTTGCCGGCGCCGAAGAGATCGCCAACGATGCGCATGCCGTCCATGAGCGGGCCTTCGATGACCAGAATCGGTTTGTCGAGTTTCTGTCGAGCTTCTTCCGTGTCTTCGTCGATGAAGTCGACGATGCCATGGACCAGCGCGTGGGAAAGGCGCTCTTCGACAGGTGCTTCGCGCCACGAGAGGTCTATGACGCGCTTTTTCCCAGCGCCCCTCACGTTCTCGGCAAAGTCGACCATTCGCTCGGTCGCGTCTTCACGGCGGTTGAAGATGATGTCTTCGACATGTTCGAGGAGATCTTTCGGGATGTCCTCGTAGAGGTCGAGCTGTCCGGCATTCACGATGCCCATGTCCATGCCGCCCTGGGTCGCGTGGTAGAGGAAGGCTGCGTGAATTGCTTCTCGGACACGGTTATTGCCGCGAAACGAAAAGGATAGGTTAGAGACCCCGCCCGAGATGTGTACGCCCGGACAGCGTTCCTTGATCTGGCGGCTCGCGTCGATGAAGTTCTTCGCATATTCCGCGTGTTCTTCGATGCCCGTGGCGATCGCAAGGATATTTGGATCGAAGATGATGTCTTCGGGCGGGAAACCCGCTTCATCGAGCAATATCTTGTAGGAGCGTTCGCAGATCTCGACTTTTCGCTCGGTGGTGTCGGCCTGGCCGGTCTCGTCGAAGGCCATCACGACGACGCCTGCGCCGAAGCGTCGGATCAGTTTCGCCTTCGCCAAGAAATCTTCTTCGCCTTCTTTCAAAGAGATCGAATTCACGACGGACTTACCCTGAACACAGCGCAGCCCCGCCTCGAGCACGCTCCATTTCGAGCTGTCGATCATGATGGGTATGCGCGAAATCTCGGGCTCGCTCGCAATCAAGTTGAGAAAACGAGTCATGGCCGCTTCGCTATCGAGCATGCCTTCGTCCATGTTGACGTCGAGAAGATTGGCACCGCCGCGGACCTGATCGAGCGCCACCTCGAGTGCCGTTTCGTAGTCGTCGGCCTCGATCAGCTTTCGAAAGCGCGCGGAACCCGTGACATTCGTTCGCTCGCCGATCATCTGGAAATTAGAATCCGAGCGGATCGCCAAGGTTTCCAGGCCGGAATAGAAGGTTATGGCTTCGTGCGAGTCGGGTCGTTGTCGCGGCGAAACGCCATCGACGGCTTCCGAAATTGCCTTGATATGCGCGGGAGTCGTGCCGCAGCAGCCACCGACGAAATTGACCAGGCCACTCTCAGCGAACTCGCCTAATAGCCCAGCTGTTACCGATGGCTCTTCGTCGTAGTCGCCAAATGCGTTTGGTAATCCGGCGTTCGGGTAGCTCGACACGAGGCAGTCTGCGATGCCCGAGAGTTCCGCGACGTGAGGCCGCATGTCCGTTGCACCGAGTGAGCAGTTGACACCGACGGAGAGGGGATTGGCATGGGCGACGGAGCGCCAGAACGCGTCGACGGTCTGACCCGAGAGCGTTCGTCCACTGGCGTCGGTGATCGCGACGGAAATCATGATTGGAAGCCGGATGCCCGTTTTCTCGAAGGCCTCGTCAATCGCGACGAGCGCTGCTTTTGCATTCAGGGTGTCAAAGATTGTTTCGACCAGCAGGACGTCGACGTCGCCTTCGATGAGTGCGAGTGCTTGCTCGCGATAGGCGTCGCAGAGTTGGTCGAAAGTGACGCTACGCGCGGCGGGATCGTTGACATCGGGCGAGAGCGAGAGGGTTTTCGGTGTGGGCCCGAGGGCGCCGGCCACGAAGCGCGGCTTTTCCGGCTGTTTTCGGGTCCATGCATCCGCGAGTTCCCTCGCGATCCTGGCTGAGGCCAGATTGAGTTCGCGAACCGTCGTTCCATGGTGCAGGTCATAGTCGGCCTGGGAAATCGCGTTCGAGCCGAAGGTATTCGTCTCGATGATGTCCGCTCCGGCCTCGAAGAATTGGTCGTGGATTTCGCGAATCACATCGGGACGGGTCAGCGAAAGGAGCTCGTTGTCGCCCTTTAGTTCAGACGCATGGTCCTTGAAATGCTCGCCGCGAAAATCCGCTTCTTCGAGTCCATAGTTCTGGATCATCGAGCCCATCGCTCCGTCGAGGACAAGGATGCGCTTCCCGAGGAGCTGATTCAGTTTTTCAATTCGATCAGGACGAGGGGACGACGCAGGCATCAGGGGCTCCCATTGGGGCTTGCAAAATTAACATCAATCCATTCGGTTATCCAGATATAACCATTGGGTGATTCGGACTCGGGTGCCCCGTGGGAAAAGAAACTCCAAGGCTTGATCCAGTCCCGATCGTGCCGAACCTTCGTGCTTTCGACCGGCCGCCTCGCCCGGGGCATTGTGCAAGCAAAGCGCGCGACCGCCAAACCACAGTCCGCCCACCCGCGACCCAGGAGCATTTGATGGAAACCGAAACCCATTCCTTTCAGGCCGAGACTCAAAAATTACTCGACCTGATGATTCACTCCCTTTATACCAATAAGGAAGTTTTTCTACGCGAGCTGATCTCGAATTCATCGGACGCTCTGGACCGGCGACGATTCGAAGCGCTGTCGAATTCCGAATTGCAGAGTACCGAGGATCTCGAGATTCATCTCGAAGCGAATCGAATCTCGCGGACGCTTACGATTTCGGACAACGGCATCGGCATGACCCGGGAAGATCTCGTTGCCAACCTCGGAACGATCGCGCGCTCGGGCACCCTCGAGTTTCTGAATCGTTCACAGGACGATGCCGAAACTCCGAGCGGTAGTGAAGCGAGCCCCGACCTGATCGGACAATTTGGTGTCGGTTTCTACGCGAGCTTCATGGTGGCGGATGAAGTCGATGTTGTGAGTCGTCGTGCCGGCGAGGACAAGGCGACGCGATGGACTTCGAAGGGGGCAGGTGAATATGCTCTCGAGGATGCGGAACTTGACTTGGCCGGAACGACGATCCGCCTCCAACTCAAGCCGGTGGACGACGAGGCCGGTCGCCCGGATTTCTGTGACGAATGGGTTCTGCGCCAGACGATCCGAAAATATTCTGATTTCGTCGGCTATCCCATCAAGCTGACCATCATCGAAGAAGCGCCGCCGCTGGAAGCCGACGCAGGGGAGGCGCAGGGCGAAGACGCCGCGGACAAGCAAGCGGCCGATCCCGGCACGCCGGAACGTCGCGAGATCGAAGAGACGATCAATTCGATGAAGGCGATCTGGACGCGACCCGAGAATGAGGTCGAGGAGGCGGAGTTCGGAGAGTTCTACAAGCATATTACCCACGACTTCCAGGACCCCATGCTTCGCGTCAGTACCTCGATCGAGGGAACCTTCGAAGCGCGTGCTCTTCTCTTCATTCCCTGCAAGGCACCCTTCGATCTCTATCATCGCGAACGCCTACATAACGGTGTTCAGCTCTATGTTCGACGCGTCTTCATCATGGATGAATGCCGCGAGCTCCTGCCGGATTGGCTGCGCTTCGTTCGAGGTGTCGTGGACGCCGAGGACCTGTCCTTGAACGTCTCTCGTGAGATGCTCCAGCAGGATCGACAGATCCAGACGATTCGGAAGCATCTCGTCAAGAAAGTCGTAGATCGGTTGAAGGCTCTCTCGAACGACGATGCCTCGAAATACGAAGAGTTCTGGCTCGAGTTTGGCCCGGTCGTAAAGGAAGGGCTGCTCGACTTTGAGGAGAAGCGGGATCGGATTCTCGACCTGGTGCTGGCGCCGTCTTCTGCCGATGATGCAAAACTAACGACGCTTGCCGACTACAAGGATCGCATGTCCTCGGATCAGGAAGCCATCTACTACATCGCTGGCCCCAAGCTCGATGTTCTACGTAGGTCGCCCCATCTGGAGGCCTTTGTCGAAAAGGGAGTCGAAGTCCTTCTCCTGACGGATCCTGTCGACGAAGTCTGGGTGAGCCAGGGGCCGATCAGTTATGGGGACAAGCCCTTCAAGAGTGTTGGCCATGGTGAGGTCGAGATTGGATCGGATGAGGACAAGGAGAAGGCCAAGGTCGCACTCGAAAAGGACGAGGAGAATCTCGGCGATCTGCTTGAGGCGATGCAGTCTGCGCTAGGCGACGAGATCAAGGAAGTCCGTCTTTCAAGTCGCTTGAAGGCTTCGGCTTCGTGTCTCGTCCTCGAGGATGGAGATCTTTCACCGCAGCTCGAGGCGATGCTTCGACAGGCGGGGCAGGAGATTCCGGAGCGCAAGCCGATCCTCGAACTGAATCCGGAGCATCCGATCCTCGTGAAACTCGGCGAGCGTTTCGAAGTGAATCCCACGGATCCGAAGATTGCGGATTCAGCAAAGCTATTGCTCGGTCAGGCGATTCTGGCGGAGGGCGCGCAACTCGATGATCCCGGCCAATTTGCGGAGCTCGTGAACAAGCTCATGACCGAGACTCTCTAAGCTCAGCATTTCTGCTTTGAGACGGAATAATGAGGGGTGGATTCATGAGTGAGCGGTTGAATGCATTCGGTCAGCCAATCGGTTTGGCCATGGATGATTGGGCCGGGGCGACCGAAGCAAATCGAGATGAGATCGTTGGGCCGCGTTGTCGCCTCGAAACATTGGACGCCGATCGTCATGCCGCAGGCCTGTATGCGGCATATGCCAAGAATGCGGATGGCGCGAACTGGACCTATCTGCCCTATGGACCCTTTGATAGCGAAGACGCCTATGCGGATTGCGTTTGGGGGTTTTTGACCCTCGACGACACGTATTTCTTCACGATCATCGATGCCCAGACGGATGCGCCGATGGGTGTCGCGAGCTTTCTTCGGGTGACTCCGTCGATGGGAACGATCGAGGTTGGGCATCTCAGTTACGCGCCGGTGCTTCAGAAGACCCCGATTTCGACCGAGGCGATGTACCTGATGATGAGGCAGGCCTTCGATGACTGGGGCTATCGCCGCTATGAGTGGAAATGTGACAGCTTGAATGCCCCTTCTTGTGCGGCTGCTAAGCGGCTCGGATTCAGATTCGAAGGAACGTTTCGCAGTCATGTGGTCAGCAAGGGGCGCAACCGGGATACGGCCTGGTTCGCTATCACCGCATCTGAGTGGCCGGGGATTCGAGCGGCGCTCGAAGCCTGGCTCGACCCTTTAAACTTCGACGCGTCCGGCCAGCAAAAATCCCGACTAACGGAATTGATGCCCGCGGCGGCCGGTTAGGCTCCCTTTGTCTCGGTCGAGCCGAGCGAATGCGTGGCATCGGCGAATGTGAAACTCTGCTGCGGACGCACTAACCCATATCCAACACGCGCGCCGCATTGTTCCCTCGAGTGCTTGGTCAACCTGACCTGACCGTCCAATTGAAGGAATTGGATACGCGAGGCCGACTTTTCTCGTTGAATTTCGAGTCCTACTTCCCCCTGCTTGCGGTAACCTAAGTCGGAAGCGCGTGTCGTAAACGGCTGTGAATCGGAGGATGGATCCTGGAACGTCTCGCCCATGCGTCTGAGTCGACGACCGGAGCGCCGTCGTCTGAATCCTCTGATTCGGACGACCGATTCATCGAAATTCGTGATGTCAGTCTGTCCTTCGGCTCACGCTTGGTCTTCGATTCGCTCAGCTGTCAAATGAGGAAAGCGAAAACCCATCTTCTTCTCGGCGGCAGTGGTATGGGTAAGAGTACGCTGCTGCGGATGATAGGGGGTTTGCAACGACCGGATTCCGGTGCAGTCGTCGTGGCAGGGCACTCGCTGGAGAAGAAGACGGAGAAGGAGCTTTGGCCCGTCCGAATGGGCATCGGAATGCTCTTCCAGAACGGCGCACTGCTGGATTCGATGACAGTCCTCGAGAATATCGGATCACCGCTTCGCGAACATACGCGAATGTCGAGCGATGAAATTCGCGAACGCGTCGCCGCCGTCTTGAGTTCGGTCGGACTCGACAATGTCGAGTCGTTGCTACCGCGGCACCTCTCTGGGGGAATGTTGCGTCGGGTGGCGTTTGCGCGCGCTATCGTTCGCGAGCCCGACATTCTTTTGTGTGACGAGCCCTTCTCGGGACTCGATCCCCTGAACGTCACGCGGATTGAGGAGCTGCTGATGCAGCTCAACCGTGATCTCGGGCTGACGGTCGTCGTGACATCACATCATATGGCGTCGTCGCTCCGTATGGCGGATCAGATGATTCTGCTGCGCAATCACGGCTGTACTGCGGGTACGCCCGAAGCCTTTGCCGCGAGTGACGATGAGCAGGTCACTGAATTTCTGGGCGAAGATGGTCGGGCCTATCTTGCTCGGCTTCGCGAACTCCAGAATGGGCCAACGACCGGAAGCCGGGTATGACGGGCGCGATCAGAGATCTCGGTACACGCTCGACGTCCCTGGTCGAAGGGTTGGGACGGATCAGCAATTTCGGTGGAGCGCTGGTCGCTTCGATGTTGAAGCCGCCTTCGCGTTTTGGATTTTTCGTTCGCGCTCTCTACGATGCTGGCGTTTTGTCGGTGGCTCTAGTCTGTTTGTCTGGATTCACGGTTGGAATGGTACTCGGGCTGCAACTCTATACGACGCTAGCGAGATTTGGTGCCGAGGAGGGGCTGGGTGCGGTCGTTGGGCTTTCGCTGATTCGTGAATTGGGCCCGGTCTTGACGGGATTGTTGGTGACGGGGCGGGCTGGATCGGCGATGACGGCGGAAATCGGCGCGATGAAGGCAACCGAGCAGCTGGATGGTCTGCGTATGATGGCGATTGATCCAATCCATTTCGTCGCCATGCCCCGCGCGATCGCGTTGGCGATTTCGATGCCCTTGCTGAATGCACTTTTCATCACACTTTCGTTTGCGGGCGCGTATGCGGTCGGGGTGTCGCTTCAGGGTCTCGATGGTGGGGTCTATCTTTCAGGCCTAGAGAACGCAGTTCGCTTCGGAGAAGATGTTGGGCAGAGCCTCTTGAAGAGTTGCATCTTTGGAATTCTGCTCGGCTTGATCGCCACTTATAAGGGCCATACTTGCGCACCGGATTCAGCTGGGGTTGCGCGTGCAACAACATCGACGGTTGTGACGGCATCCGTATGCATTTTGATGGCCGACTACATGATCACTGCGCTCTGGGGTGTTTGACGGGTCGGGCTGACCGAAATGCGGAATAGATGTAGTCGTGGGAATTAACGTAGAAGGAGGAAAACATGCAGAGCCATCCGGCACGCGATCTTTTGGTCGGTCTCTTCGTTCTCGTCGGGCTGATCGCGCTCGGGTATCTGTCGCTTCAGGTGGGTGGTCTGGAGATCGCGGGAGCGGAGCGCATGGTTCTCCAAGCGACTTTCGACGATATCGGTGGCTTGTCCGTACGCGCCCCCGTTCGTATTGCGGGTGTAAGGGTCGGCCAGGTCGCTTCGATCAATCTCGATGAGGATCTCCGAGCCGAGGTCATGCTGGAAGTGAATTCTGGTTTGGATCTCTCGATTGATTCCTCTGCGGCGATCCGGACTTCAGGACTCCTGGGGGATCAGTTCATTTCCGTTGAGTTGGGTGCCGAGGACGCCGTCATGAAAGAGGGTGAGGAGTTCAGCTTTACCGAGAGCGCGCTGTCAATCGATAAACTGATTGGCCAATTCGTGCACAATGCCGGCGTATCGGATTAAGCGAATTAAACGGAGAGAGCGAATTGAAGGCCCTTCGATCAGCGATTGTTTTGCTTGGAATCTGTTCGATCGGATTGGGTTGCGCGACGCCGGGTGCGCCTGGGCCTCCGGACCCAGATCCCTGGGAGCGGGTGAATCGAAAGATCTTCGCATTCAATGAGACTGTCGATGAGTACGCGCTTGAGCCGGCTGCCACGGCTTGGGATTTTGTGGTTCCCGAGATCGCGCAGACTGGCCTTTCCAATTTTTTCGAGAACCTGCGACTCCCAACTGTTTTCGTGAACGATCTCCTTCAGGGGAAGCCAGAAGCGGCGGCCTTTGATGTTGTTCGACTGCTTAGCAACTCGGTTTTTGGTCTAGGCGGTTTCATCGACGTAGCGACAGCGTTCAAAATTCCAGAGAGCGACGAAGATTTCGGGCAGACGCTGGGTGTTTGGGGCGTTCCCTCAGGTCCCTACCTGATGGTGCCGCTGCTCGGTCCTTATACGGTCCGCTCAGGCGCCGGGCAGGTGATCGAAGCGGCGGCCACTTCGTATGCGTACTTTTCGCCGTTCTGGTTCGACGTGGCGAATCTCAACGGCGTCGAAACGTTTGGAGCATCCGTCGGGATGCGCGCGCTCGAACTCTTGAATCTGCGTGCGATCTATCTCGAAGAATTGGAGGCCAGCCGAAATGATGCCTTCGACTACTATGTCTTTATTCGAAATGCGTACCTGCAAAGTCGCCGGGCGAAGGTTTTTGATCATAAGGACCGACCGAGTCGAGCAGAGGACGATCTCTACTATTTTGAAGAAGAATTTGACGAAGATCTGGATGGCGAAATTTCGGATGAGGACGAGGAAGATTTTGATGACTACTAAACAAAGTCGGAAGTCGAATGCCGCGCGTACGGGGTATCGCTTGATTGTTGGATCATTCGTTCTGGTCTTCGTGGCCATCGGCGCGACTGCCACCGCGACATCGGCAGCCGAGGATCCCGATCTGGCCGTGGAACCACAGAAGGTCATAGAAGACGCGGCGGAACGGATCATTGCGGTCTTGAACCAAAAAGATCAGCCGGCGGAGCAGCGCGTTCAAGACATCGAGAAGATCGCGTACGAAATCTTCGACTTCACGACCATGTCGAAACTGGTCCTGGCAAGAAACTGGCGGAAGCTCTCGAAGGAACAAAAGGGAGAGTTCGTTCGTGAATTTAAGCGAAGTCTTGCAAGGACCTACGGAACTCGCCTTGATCGCTACGACCAGGAACAGGTCGAGTTCGTTGGCAGTCAGATCGAACCGCGCGGTGACGTATCTATCAAGACACGCATGGTTGGCGGGCAATACGGCGGAGCCGAACTTTCCTACCGACTTCGCAAACGCCAGGATCGCTGGAGAATCATCGATGTCGTGATTGAAGGCATAAGCCTCGTCTCGAACTACCGATCGCAGTTCTCGGAAATTCTCAATCGTGGTTCGATTGATGATCTCCTTGAGAAGCTTAGAGACAAGCAGTTCAAGGTCGTCGGCGACAAGTGAGTACTAGACGAGGACAGCCCGTGAGTTCGGCTTGACGTGGCATGAGTACGCACTTTGCCCATGTACTAGCGATCGCGTTTTTGGCGTTTGCGTCCAAATGTTGCGCGACTCATACCGAGGCGCCTCGCGGCAGCGCCCCCTTTCCCACCTTCGCGTTTGTGGGCTTCCCTGATTCGATCGGCTTCGGTCAAAGCGGACTCGCCAGGCCCCATCTGGGCTAGCGGTGTAGGAGATGACCAATCCCGCAAAGGTCATCGCCTTTCTGGACATCACGGGAGATTGGGATCCGAGGCTTGCCTTCGGGATGGGTTCGGCATTGCTGGTTTCGATGCTTGCCGTTCGATTCGACAAGCGTTCCTACGCGCCAAGAGTCGGATAGCCAACGATCGCTGCCTGTCATGCAGAAGTCGATTCCCGTCTGGTGATCGGCGCCTGTTTGTTTGGGGCCAGCGATGGCGTCGCTGATTACTGTGTCGGGGCAGGTGGCGACCTTTGTCGTTTCGATGATGAGTGGCATGCTTCTCTTCAGCCTCATTGATTCGAGAGTTCTGAAGACGCAATAACTGATGGAGGAAGAGACATGCAGAACTTTTATGGACGATCGATTCGGGGCGTTGCCGCGACGGCTCTATTAGGTCTGTCGGTGGCCGGAGTGGGCTGTGTATCAGCGGAAGACCAGGGAGTTGTCCGCGAAATTTCACAGCAGGCGCTCTTGTCCAATCCGCCCGAGGATGTGCTCATTCTCGATGTTCGGTCGCTCGGTGAATACACGGCCGGGCACGTTCCGAATGCGGTCAATATTCCGCATGACGAGCTGGCATCGCGTCTTTCTGATCTCGATTCCGAGACGGACCGACCGATCGTGGTCTATTGCAAGAGTGGTCACCGAGCAGGCATGGCAGCGTCGTTGCTGCAGGACGCTGGATATGAAGATCTGCATCATCTGACCGGTGACATGAACGGTTGGATGGCCAAGGGATTGGCGACGGAATAGGGGGCGCGTGTTCCGCCCCACACAACTGTGTTGGCGCTGGGGCCGCCGTCGATTCGCAAAGGGCCGTGGCCGGGAACCACATAGGCTCCAGCGAAGAGCGATCGGCGCGATCCACTGGTACGGTTAAGTGGTTGGTGGCGATTGGCCGATAGGACACTTGATGGTGGAAATTCCCATTTTGGATCGGATGTATTCGTGAAGCGACGGTTCTGGCTGATATTGACGGTGACGATCCTGTTTGGGATCGAAGTACCGGTATGCGCCATGGCCTGCCTCGACGCCTTCGATTCTTCGTCTGAAATTTCGTCGGCGGATTCATCCCACGAAGCGCCGAACATGCCTTGTCACGAATCGGAGAGCCGGAGCGCGCCGACCGATTCGGGCGAATCCCATGACGATTGTGGCTGTGATTTCAGCGTTGCTGGCTTGCTCTCTGATTCACCGGCTCTGGATGTGAATTCGAGCCATGAGTTGGGCACGTTCCGAACGCGTCTGCTTTCGCGATTGCCCATTCGATATCGCGAGGTTGCGATCACGGAATTCGAGAACGAACTTCCGCCGCGCGATCTTCTGCTTCTGAAGTCGACCTTCCTGATCTGATTTCCCAAATTGCCTGACCCGTGTGACTGGCGAGGGACTCCATGTCCTTCGTCCTCTGCGAGGCGTTCCTGTTTCTTCTTTCGAGAATGAGCGGGAGGTTGGATTTGGAGAAATGTTTCGATGAGTTTTGATCGAATTTCGAGCGCCCATTTAGGCACGCTCTGGTTGATTTTGATGGTTTGCGCGTCGGTCGCGTCGGGAGCCGAAAGTGACGACGCTCTCGATCGCGAGGCGCTCGTTATTCCGGCGCCGCTCGGGCTCGACTGGTGTCTTGCGCGTGCGCGTTCGTCCAATCCGGGATTGGCACGCGCCATCGCTTATGCGGATGCCGCTCGTTATCGCATCGATTCATCCGGGACATTAGAAGACCCTCGCTTCGCTTACGAGGCGAGCAATATCCCGACGGGCGACTTCGATTTCGGATCGACGCCACTTTCGGGTCATCAATTCGGGCTGCGTCAAAAGCTCCCGGTTCCCGGGCTTCTGGCGAATCGACGGACGGCCGCCCGGAGCGGCGCCACGTCGTCACGGCTACTCGTCGATGATGAGCAGGTCTGGGTCGAAGGCAAGGTCGAGGCGGCATGGGCAGAGTTGGGGTTCGCTCAGCAGGCGCGAAACATCACGAATCGAAATATTAAACTCCTGCGTCAACTCGCCGAGACCGCCGAGGCGAGATACCGGGTTGGAAACGGATTGCAGCAAGACGTATTGCGGTCGCAGGTTGAACTCACGGCGCTGCTTCAAGAGCGACTGCGACGAGACGAAGCCATCTCTCTCGCCGAGGCCGACCTTATCGCGATTCTGGATCTACCCATCGAAACAGTCATCCCGCCGATCGCTGATCTTGAATTGATCAGCGAGCTGCCGGCTTTAGGGCCTCTTCTCTCGACCCTCGACGAGAGCAGTGCTCGGCTCCATGCGGCGCGTTCGAAGATCGATGAGGCCAAGTCCCAGGTTCGCGTGGCCGAGCTCGAGGGATATCCGGATTTCGATTTCGGAGTCGGATATCGCGTGCGGAAGAGGGTTGCGGGCGACCCCGTCAGTGGAGACGATTTTGTCTCGGCGGGATTGACTCTGCGGCTGCCGATCAATCGCTCGAAATGGCGCGGTCGAGTTGCGGAGAAGAGGGCACTCGTCAGACGAGCGGAGGCCACGCTTCGAGTAGATCGTTCGATGCTCGAGTCGACAACCCGTCGTGCGCATGCGGAATTAGTTCGAGCCTCCGCGGAAGAAGCTTTGATGGAAACGGGTCTAGTTCCACAAGCCAGACAATCTCTCGCTTCGAGTCGGTCGGGCTACGAGGTCGGTCGGATCGATTTTCTGAGTCTACTCGACAGTCAGGTTCGGCTTCTCGACGCCGAACTTCGTCTGGCGCGGGCTCGCGCTGATAAACGCCGCGCATTCGCCATGCTCGAATCCGCGGCGGGGGAGAAACTACGATGAGCCGTTATTCGACACTCTTTTTGGTACTGGCCATTCCTGTCGCCCTCTCTGCGGGTTGGTGGGGACGAGGAATCTTTGGCGCGGCGGGCCATGCGGGCATGGAACGTTTGGCGGAGATGTCGGCCGCCGATGGACCCTGCCCGGACGGTGCGGAGGCGCTGTATTGGAAGGCGCCGATGGACCCGAATTATCTGCGCGACGAACCTGGGCTTTCTCCGATGGGGATGGCGTTGATTCCGGAATGTCCACGAGTGGGAGGCGATGGTGCCGCGGTCGAAGGCCAGGTCGTGATCGACTCGGCGACGATGCATAATATTGGCGTGCGAACGGTGAAGGTCGAAAGGCGGGATCTTACTCGTTCTGTTCGCGCAGTCGGGCGTGTTGCATTTGATGAACGTCGTGTAGTTCACGTGCATACGAAGGTGCAGGGTTGGGTCGAGAAATTACTCATCGATTTCGTCGGACAGAAGGTGAAGCGTGGGGAGCCGCTGCTCGAAATCTACTCTCCGGAGTTGGTCGCGACGCAGGAGGAGCTTCTATTGGCTGCGCGCTATCGCGAAGACACCTCGAAGAGTCCCTTCGACGATGTGCGCGACGGCGGCGACTCTCTTCTCGAAACGACCAAACGTCGACTGGCACTCTGGGATATTCCGAAACGTGATATTGAACGCCTGCTCACGACCGGGGAGGTGAAGCGCAGGCTGACTCTTTACGCTCCGGCGGGAGGCGTGGTCACGAAGCTCGGTGTGCGTTCGGGAATGGAGGTCAAGCCGAACTCGAATCTCTATACCATCGCAGATCTGTCTCGGGTCTGGGTTCTGGCGAATGTCTACGAGTACGAACTTCCATGGCTCGAAGTGGGACAGTCCGCGAGCATCGAACTCAGCTATCTGCCGACGGGGCCGCTGGCGGGGAAGCTGACCTACATCGCGCCCTTCCTGGATCCAAAGACGCGAACAGCCGAGGTCAGGGTCGAACTCGACAATTCTTCCATGATTCTCAAGCCCGAGATGTTTGGGAATATGATCATCGCGGGCTCGCCGCGTCCGAACGCCCTGGTGATTCCGACCGAGGCCGTGATTCGCTCAGGTCGGCGGATGATCACAGTCGTGTCCCTGGGTGATGGTCGTTTCGAGCCCCGGGAAGTCGAGTTGGGGCTGGATTCTGGAGACGGTTTCTTCGAAGTGCGATCGGGACTTGTTGAAGGGGACGAGATCGTCGTGTCGAGTCAGTTCTTGATTGACAGTGAAAGTAATCTTCAGGAAGCGCTGAAGAAACTTCTTGCCGGTGGACGGTCGACTCAGTCCGTAGAGTCCATGGAATTAGTGCCCACCGCATTGCCTCATTCAGCCCAATCGATGAAAGAGGAGTAGGGGCGATGCTCGAGAAAATCATCGTTGCTTCGGCACGCAATCCCTTTCTGATTGGAATCCTTGTTCTGGTCCTAATGGGTTGGGGTGGCTATGCGATATTGAATACGCCGCTCGATGCGATTCCCGATCTCTCGGATGTTCAAGTCATCGTGCTCACGGAAGTCCCGGGTCAGGCACCTCAGGTCGTCGAGGATCAGGTGACCTACCCGCTCTCGACCGCAATGCTGGCCGTTCCCTTCGCCAAGGTCGTGCGGGGGGATTCCTTCTTCGGGCTTTCCTTCGTGTATGTGATCTTCGAGGACGGGACGGATCTCTATTGGGCGAGAAGTCGCGTGCTCGAGGCCCTCAATTTTGTTTCGAATCGTCTGCCGGAGGGAATTACGCCGACAATTGGACCCGACGCGACCGGCGTCGGATGGATCTATGAGTACGCACTCGTGGATCGAACCGGTCGACATGATCTGGCTGAGCTCCGGTCCATCCAGGATTGGCATCTACGTTATGAGCTGCAGGCGGTCGAAGGTATTTCAGAAGTCGCGAGCGTTGGCGGGCATGTTCGTCAGTACCAGGTTGAGGTCGATCCAAACCAACTCGCGGCCCACGGGCTCTCGCTGGCAAACGTTCGTTATGCCATCAAGCGAAGCAACAGCGATATTGGCGGTCGCATCGTCGAGCAGGCGGAAACCGAGTTTATGGTCCGCAGCCGGGGTTATGTGCAGTCGACGGCCGACCTCGAAGAAATCGCCATCGGCGCAAACGCTTCGGGAACGCCCATCCTACTTCGTAACGTCGCCACGGTTTCTTTGGGTCCCGAACTTCGCCGCGGACTCACCGACCTAAATGGTGAAGGGGAAGCGGCCGCCGGAGTCGTGATCATGCGATCCGGCGAGAATGCCCTCGAGACCATTCGAGCAGTGAAGGCCAAACTCGCCACCCTGGCCAAGAGTCTTCCGGAAGGGGTCGAGATCGTCACCGTCTATGACCGCGCACCACTGATCGAGCGCGCGATCGACAATCTGCGCAGTAAATTGGTTCAGCAGGCGCTCATCGTTGCTGTGATCTGTTTCGTCTTTCTCGGACATTTCAGAAGCGCACTCGTCGCCGTGCTTCTCTTGCCTTTGGGGTTTCTCTTTGCGTTCATCTTGATGTTTCACCAGGGAATCAACGCCAACATTATGTCGCTCGGTGGAATCGCGATCGCGGTGGGAACGATGATCGACGCGGGCATCGTGATGGTCGAGAACGCCCATAAGCATCTCGAGCGAGAGCCGGCTCGTGCGGACGGCGGTCGTCCTCGACGTGAGATCTTGATCGAAGCGGCGGTCGAGGTCGGACCTTCGCTCTTCTTTTCATTGCTCATCATTACGATTTCGTTTCTGCCCATATTCGCCCTCGAAGGACAGGCCGGGAGACTCTTCAAGCCTCTGGCATTCACCAAGACGTATGCGATGGCGGGTGCGGCTCTTCTCTCTCTGACGGTTGTTCCAGTTTTGATGATCGCGCTCGTGCGAGGAAAGATTCGGTCGGAGAATCGAAACCCGCTGAATCGATTCGTTTTGAGCGTGTACCGACCGATTCTGTCGGGGGCACTTCGGTTTCGATACCTGGTTATCCTCCTTGGGTTAGGCCTCTTGGTCGCTAGCGCCTACCCGGTCACACGGACCGGCCAGGAGTTCATGCCGCCGCTTGATGAAGGCGATCTCCTGTACATGCCAACGACGCTGCCAGGGCTTTCTATTACGAAGGCCCGAGAAATTCTGCAGCAGACGGATCGTATCATTGCGACCTTGCCAGAAGTCGAGCGGGTATTCGGCAAGGTGGGACGTGCGGAGACGGCTACGGATTCTGCACCACTTTCGATGTTGGAGACGACGATTACGCTGAAGCCTCGAGAACAATGGCGTTCTGGTATGACGACGCAGAAAATCATTCGAGAACTCGATGGGATGATCCAGTTTCCGGGACTGAGCAATGTCTGGACGATGCCGATCCGAACGCGAATCGACATGCTCTCGACGGGAATCAAGACGCCGGTCGGCATCAAGGTCTCAGGTCCTGATCTATCGGTCCTCGAGATGCTAGGTCGACAGATTGAAGCCACGCTTCGGGATGTCCCGGGTACCGCCAGCGTTTTCTCACAGCGTGTCATCGGCGGAAACTATCTCGACTTCAACATCGATCGAAAGCTCATCGCGCGCTACGGGCTCACGATTGGCGACGTGCAGGATGTGATCCAGACGGCGATCGGTGGAGTTAATATCAGTCGGACCGTTGAGGGGCTCGAACGCTATCCGATCAATCTTCGCTATAGCCGAGAACTGCGTGGCGACATTTCCGCCCTCAGGCGAGTGCTGGTCTCGACGCCGGGTGGTGCGACGGTTCCCCTTGAACAACTCGGGACCCTGACCTTTGAAAAGGGTCCCCCGGCGATCAAGACGGAGAACGGACGACCGAACGCGCTGATCTTCATCGATCTGGAAGGCATCGATGTCGGGACCTACGTGCGAAATGCACGCAAAGCAGTCGACGAGACGATCAGTCTACCGGCCGGTTATGGGCTGAAGTGGAGCGGCCAATACGAGTTCCTCGAACGGGCTTCTAAGCGGGTGGCCCTGATCGCGCCGATCACACTGGGCATTATTTTCGTGCTGCTCTATCTGAACTTCAGACGTCTTTCTGATGCGCTGTTGGTCATGTCGACGATCCCCTTCGCGCTCGTCGGCGGTGTGTTCTTGGTCTGGATGCTCGACTACGACTTCAGCGTCGCCGTCTATGCGGGGTTCCTGGCATTGGCTGGCCTAACGGCGGAGACCGGCGTGATCATGTTGTTGTTCTTGAATCAAGCCCGGGACCGCGCAATAGAGGAAGGCCGATTGCAATCGATCCAGGATCTCTGGCGGGCGACGATCGAAGGCGCAACATTTCGGACGCGGCCCTTGTTGATGACCGTGGCTTCCGATGTGATCGGGCTCTTGCCGATCATGTGGGGTGCGGGAACGGGATCGGAAACGATGCGGAGGATTGCCGCGCCGATGGTCGGAGGTGTGATGACGGCAACCCTCGTCACGCTGATTCTATTGCCGGTGCTCTTCGTCATCGTCCACGGATGGAAACTGCCGACTGGTCAAGGAGGGGGGAAGGATCCCGCCTAGCCGCCGTCGCCAGGCTCTTCCGAAGCCGGGGGTGTCATGTCGTCGAGGTTCTCTCTAAAACCTTCGGGCAGGGAGACTTTCTGGCGCCCGCCCTTCTTTCCACGAGAAAGACGCATCGCTCGGGGGGGGAAGAGCAGGTCGGGGTCTCCCTCGGCGAGGATGACATCGAGTTCTTCGAGCGAGTTGATGCGAATGAGCTTATCTCGCATCTTCGTGCTGCCCGGAAAACCCTTCGTATACCAGGTCGCATGCTTTCGGAAGGACGTGATCCCGATACGCGTCCCCGTCCATTCGCAGAGCAAGCGCGCATGCTCGCGCATCGTGGACATGACTTCGCCGAATGTCGGGGGGTTCTTGGGCTGATTGCCTGCGTAGACCGCGGCTAGATCCCCAAAGAGCCAGGGCCGACCGAGGCAGCCTCGGCCGACGACGACTCCGTCACACCCGGTCGAACGCATCATGCGAAGTGCGTCCCAGGCTTCCCAGATATCACCGTTGCCGAGGATCGGAATCGACTGAACTGCCTGCTTCAGTTCGCCGATCGCATTCCAGTCCGCCTCTCCATCATAGAGTTGGGCGGCCGTTCGCGCGTGAAGCGAAACCGCCCGGCAGCCCTCGGCTTCGGCGATTCGACCCGCGTCCAGGAAAGTCATCCAGTCATCATCGATGCCCATTCGAAATTTGATCGTGACTGGAATCTCTCCGGCAGCGCGAACTGCCGATCGAACAATCGCTTCGAGCAGTTTCGGCTTGGCGGGGATGGCCGCGCCTCCACCCCGGCGCGTCACTTTCCGAACCGGGCAGCCGAAATTCATGTCGAGATGATCGATACGATCTTCGTCGACCAGGAAGCGCACTGCCTCGCCTACATAATGCGGGTCGACACCGTAGAGCTGCAGACTTCGCGGGCTCTCATCGGGATCGAATTCCGCTAGCCGAAGCGTCTTCTCGTTTCGCTCGACCAGTGCGCGGGCGGTAATCATTTCCGAGACGTAGAGGCCCGCGCCGAAACCACGACACAACCGTCTGAAGGGCGCGTTCGTAATCCCTGCCATCGGGGCGAGGACGACCGGTGGATCACACAGGATCGGACCGATCGAAACGGCTGGAAACTCGCCGGGGGCGGCGGGCTTCACGTCCTGGTTGATCGGGCTGACGTAGATCGAGTCCATGGCCCGGTTAGATACCCCATTTCGGCGGTTCGGGCGCGCCTTGGCTGACCGATGGGAAGCGGCCCGTTGGCGACTCTCCCGAGGGGCGATTCCAGGGGGTTTGCGGTCGGGGGGCAGACGCGGTCCACTTCCAGACATGTCATGTCGGCCTTCTTTTGCACTCGAGCTCGCGCTTCTCCTTTCGACTGTCCTCGTTCTTCTGTGCGTACCAGTGCGTGCCCAGGTTCCGCTTTTTCCTGACGAAATCGAACGCATTGATGTGATTGCGGTCGAAAGGGATGGGCGAGACATCTTTGCCTTCGATTCGCTGACGGGCCGGCGTGCGGAGATTCGCCTCGAGATTGGTGAAGAGGTTGTCTTCGAAGCCAGCCGAGGTCGACTGGGAATCGTGATGACGAATCGGCGAGCGTTGGGGGTCGCCGCGGGTTCGGGCTGGAAGGAGCTTCGCTTTCGATTGCAGGAAAGCGCACCGACCGTGGCGCTGGTCGAAGATCGGGTGGCCATACTGGTGACGAGCCGTCGCGTGATCGGATTTGTCAGTCGTGGCGATTGGATCGTTGGAAATTTGTCGCCCCACGAATCCACAGAGGCGGTCCGTGTCGGAGTTTCCGTCGGGGTCGTCGCGACCAATCGGCGAGCCCTCGGACTCGCCGTGGACGCTGATCGGTTCGTTGCGGCTGATCTTCAAGTGAAAGAGTCCCTGGAGTCGGTGGTTGCCGGGGACACGCTGGCCACAGTTCGAACGAATCGGCGCATTCTGGTCTTCTCGGGACCCGCCGGAATCTGGACTGAGCAAAGGCGTAAGATCAACTAATGTCGATCCATCACGTCAAGAGACGCAGTCGCCCCGCTCAACCCGACGCGGTTTGATTCTTACGTGGAACGAATCGCGCTTAAGCGCGAGCCGCACCAAGTTCTTCGTACCCGAGTTCACGGATGATCTGGTTGCCACCACCCGTCGTGGTTTCCGGGTCGAGGCGAATTCCAGTTGCATCGGCGACCCGATTGATGGCGTCGAAGCTCGCGATGATCGAAGCGGCTTGAACCGTGGCATCGACCCCAAGCGTGGCGATGCATTCGCTGCGCACGTTTTCGAGTGCTTCATCGGCCTCCTAAGCCGGTTCACGTGTGAGGATCGCCTCGGCGAAGCGACGAAGCAGCCCGCCGTGGGCGATGCCGCCGTCCACGCTATCGGCTTCTCCAGTGGCCATGCGTACATCGCGATCTCTGTCTGGTTTTCCTTGCCGCTCGCACGGAGCAGGCCCGCCTGGATTGCCTCGTCATACCAGCGCTGGCTGAGGCGTCCGGGATCGGTCGTGATGCGATGGATCACGTCGACGATTGCATCCGGAAGGTCGGTTGCACGTTCATGGTCTTGACCGTCGACGGAGTAGGGTGAGAGCGCGGTTTTTCGCTTGGCGCAGAGCGCGCAGTCCATGGTCGCGCGCTTTTCTCGGGCGATGGCCACCCGTTCCTTGCCGGCTCCCCCCTGCCAGCCCGAGCTGTTTCCAGGACTCCGCCACTCCGATTTCAAGCGGCCCAAGGCGAACTCGTCGCCCATCGAAAGGGAAGGCCCCGAGAATGCAAACCGATACCGCTGTCGCGAATTTCACGAGTCGTAGGATCTAATGGGATTCCAGGGATTTGACCAATTCTGGCCGATTGGCTTGACGATTACGGCGGATGGCCCACTCTAGGCGCGCTCCCCCCGAGTGATGGCCAGAAAGCGAATTTTCCAGAGATGGCGAAGGCGAAAAATCCGTGAAGGCTGGTAAGAGCGGCAAGGCCACGGCGAAGAAGAAGTCAGTCGTCTACGACGAG
Organism: Myxococcales bacterium; assembly: GCA_012959805.1. GTDB lineage: Bacteria > Myxococcota_A > UBA9160 > UBA9160 > UBA4427 > UBA4427. Next base: position 274,245 of record DUCN01000062.1, read on the forward strand.
AAGACGATCCAGACTCTCGATGCCCTCGAGCATATCCGGCTGCGAACCGGCATGTATATCGGTCGTCTGGGTGACGGCTCCACCCCGGTCGACGGCATCTACGTCATGATGAAGGAAGTCGTCGACAACTCCGTCGATGAATTCATCATGGGCGTCGGTAAGAAAATCGAAATTCGACGCGAGGGTTCAACGATCGAGGTCCGAGACTATGGTCGCGGTATTCCTCTCGGCAAGGTCATTGAATGCGTGAGCCAGATCAATACCGGGGGTAAATACAACGACGACGTCTTCCAGTTTTCCGTTGGATTGAACGGTGTCGGTACGAAGGCGGTGAACGCGCTCTCCTCGGAATTTGAAGTCCGCAGCGTTCGCGATGGAAAATACAAACAGGCAAATTTCGTCCGCGGCAAGATCCAGAACGAAAAGGGCGGCAAGAGCACCGAACCCGATGGAACCTATATCCGCTTCACACCGGATCTCGAAATCTTCGACAAATACGATTGGAACGAAGATTTCATCAAACATCGCCTGCGCTACTACGCCTACCTCAATAGCGGCCTGAAGCTCTCTTACAACAAAGAGACCTTCCAAAGCAAGAACGGACTCAAGGATCTGCTCAGCGATGAGATGGGTGATGCACAGCCTCTCTACGACATCGCGCATAGCGAAGGTGATCGCTTCGAACTTGCGTTTACCCATGGCAACGCGTACGGCGAATCATATTTCTCGTTTGTGAACGGCCAGTACACGAACGACGGCGGTTCCCATCAGAGCGCGTTTCGGGAAGGATTGCTGAAGGGCGTCAACGAGTTCGCCAAGAAAAGTTATGCCGGGGAAGATATTCGAGACGGCATCATCGGGGCCATCGCGATCAAGCTTCAAGACCCCGTCTTCGAGAGCCAGACGAAGAACAAGCTCGGCTCTTCGGATGTCCGTGGATGGCTGGTGCCGGCGGTGAAGGACAAGGTCATCCGCTGGCTGCATGAGAACCAGGATGATGCAAAGCGGTTGCTCGAAAAGGTCGCACTCAATGAGAAGGTCCGAAAGGAATTGTCAGCGATCAAGAACCAAGCGCGAGAGCGCGCCAAGAAGGTCGCGATCCGAATTCCCAAGCTCACGGACTGTAAATTCCATTATGACGATCCGAAGGCGAAGCGCCGCGAAGATACGACGATCTTCCTGTCCGAGGGCGATTCAGCGGCCGGGGTGATGGTTCCGACGCGCGATGTCTTTACCCAGGCGATCTATTCGCTGAAGGGCAAGCCGCTCAATTGTTATGGGCTGAAGCGGGATGCCATCTACAAGAACGAAGAGCTCTACAACATCATGCGTGCGCTCGGGATCGAAGATGGCCTGGAAGGTCTTCGGTATAACCGTGTCGTGATCGCGACTGACGCGGATGTCGACGGCATGCATATTCGAAATTTGATCCTGACCTTCTTCCTGCGCTATTTCGAGGATCTCGTCCTGAAGGGTCATGTCTACATCCTAGAGACTCCACTCTTTCGTGTGCGCAACAAGAAAGAGACGAGATACTGCTATTCGGAGGTCGAGCGCGATGAGGCGCTCCAATCGATCAAGGGGCCTGAAGTCACGCGTTTCAAGGGTCTTGGCGAGATCAGCCCGAAGGAGTTCGGACAATTCATTGGTGAGGGAATTCGCCTCGTGCGTGTCAGTGTCGGTTCGATGGGTGAAGTCGAGAAGAGCCTCGACTTCTTCATGGGGAAGAACACGCCAGAACGGCGAGACTTCATCGTCGACAATCTCGCGACAGATGTCCTTTGAGCCATCATTGCGAACTTTGTCCGGGGTCCTGTCCTGAGCAGGATGCCTCTTTGTCCGCTCGAGGAGTCATTCAATGACCCAACTCGAATCCTTGATGAAGGATCATTTCATTGAGTATGCGAGCTATTTCATTCTCGACCGCGCGATTCCGGAACTGCGGGATGGGCTGAAGCCGGTTCAGCGCCGCATTCTCCATACGCTTTTCCGAATGAGCGATGGGCGATTCCACAAGGTCGCGAATGTCATCGGCGATACGATGAAGCTGCATCCTCATGGAGATGCGTCGATTGGTGACGCGCTCGTCGTGTTGGCGAACAAAGACTATTTCATCGAACGGCAGGGCAACTTCGGAAATCTACTGACCGGCCATCGCGCCGCCGCCGCACGATACATCGAGTGCCGACTGACGGATCTCGCCCTCGAGGCCATGTTCCATCCGGCGCTGACGGATTTCGTGCCGTCCTATGACGGGCGAAACGATGAACCCGTTGTTCTCCCGGCCAAGCTGCCGGTGGTTCTCATGACCGGTGCCGAGGGGATCGCCGTCGGCATGGCGACGAAGATCCTGCCGCATAACCTGATCGAGATCTGGAAGGCGCAGATCGCCATTCTCAAAAAGAAGCCCTTCAAGCTCTTCCCTGATTTTCAGCAGGGTGGGTTGATGGACGTTTCGGAATACGACGACGGCGCGGGCAAGATCGAATTGCGAGCGAAGATCGAAGCGCGGGATCGCAAGACCGTCGTGATTCGGGAGATTCCCTTCGGCACGACAACGGAAGGACTGATCGCTTCAATCGAATCGGCGGTTGGGAAGGGTCGAGTCAAGATCTCGTCCATCGACGACTTCACGACCGAGAAGGTCGAGATCGAGCTGACTCTGGCTCGAGGTTCCGACGCCAAGGAAGTCATTCCCCAGCTCTATGCCTATACGGATTGCTCACTCTCGGTTTCTTCGAACCTGATCGTCATCGATGATCGGAAACCGCTTGTGCGGACCGTGAGCCAGATCGCCAAGCAACTCACGGCGGGCCTCAAGGAACAACTCAGGCGCGAGCTCGAATACGATCGAGAACAACTCGTTGATCGAAAGCATTGGCTCACTCTCGAACAGATTTTCGTCGAGAAGCGAGTGTATAAGCTGATCGAAGACAAGAAGACCGCAGAAGCTGTTCGCAAAGCGGTCTGGGACGGAATGAAGAATCATAAACGGCTCTTCGTTCGCCCGATGGCGGATGACGACGTGTCGCGTCTGCTCGAACTCCGTATTCGCAGAATTTCGGCATATGACATCGCGCGCAACCGCGATGAAATCGGTGAGATCGAAAAGAAGATCAAGGCCATCGAGCGTCAGCTCGAAAATATGACCAAGACGACCACGGTCTACCTCGAAGGCATGATCGACAAGTACGAAGATCGCTATCCACGGCGGACGAAGATCGCCAAGATCGAAGCCGTCGATAAACGAGCGGTGGCACGTCAGAACCTGCGTCTTTCCTTCGACAAGAAATCAAGTTTCTACGGAACCGAGGTCCGCGGTGACCAATTCAAGCTCACGGTTTCCGAGTTCGAGTACGTCCTCGGAATCGCGAAGGACGGTACTTATCGCGTCATGAATGCCCCGGAGAAGGTTTTCTTCACCGGCCCCATGATCTATGCCGAGATTTTCGATCCCGATGTCGGCGTTGAGTTTACGGTCGTTTACCGAGACAATAAACGCGTCGCCTACGCGAAGAAAATCAAGATCGAGAAGTTCATTCGCAACCGCGAGTACCGACTCATCAGTGGCAAAGGTGGACGCGTGGATCTCTTGTTGCCGGTCGGCGAGACCGGAACCATTCACATGGACTTTGTTCCGGCGAAACGTCAGCGGATCAAGAAGGCGGACTTCGATCTGGGTTCCCTCGAACTGACAAACGCCGGTGCCCGCGGTGCGAGGATGGCGCCCAAACCGGTCGGGAAAGTGAAGCTCGAGGCCAGTGCGCCGGCCGCTCCTGCGAGCAAGGCTAGTGGCGGGGCGAAAAAGACATCCACTTCATCCAAGAAATCGTCGCGACGAACAGCAAAGGGCGACCAGGGCGACCTGTTCTAGAATCGGCGCCAAATATTCAGCTGGAGGACAATACCCATGACAATGGACGCACTCGAAGCCATGTACACGACCCGCGCGATGCGCAGGATCAAAACCGACCCCATCCCCGAATTGGTTCAGAAGAAGATTCTCGACGCGGCGATTCGTGCGCCATCGGGCGGGAATACCCAGGGTTGGCGCTTTCTGCTCGTCGATGATTCCGGCGTGAAGGCAGACCTGGCTCCGATCTATCGCAAATGCATGGATTCGCTTTGGAGCACGATCTACAAACCGCGCATCGATGCGGCTGAGGCCAATCCGGAAGATCCCGAAAGCATCGAGTTCATGAAGCTAGTTCGATCCGCGAGCTATCTAGGCGATCATTTCGAAGACTATCCGCTCATTCTCTTTGGATTCAGCCAGTTCGATACGAGCGGGGGTTCGATTTTTCCCGCGATCTGGAATGCCATGCTGGCCGCACGCGTCGAGGGCGTCGGAAGCGCTCTCACGAGCGTCTTCCAGTTCCGCCTCGACGAGATGAACGAGGTGTTAGGCGTTCCAGAAAAAGGTGGCTGGAAGTTCAGTGCTTGTGTGACCTTCGGCTACCCGACCGGGCGCTGGGGAGTCGCTCCGCGCCGACCCGCGCACGAAGTTTCGTATCGTAACTCCTGGGATGGAGAACTCGGCTTCGAGATTCCGGAACCGCTCTGGTCTATGGAGTAGGGTTGATGGAGCGCGGGCGTGCCCGGTTAGGGCGAGATTGGCGCGCCCGCGCTTTCATTCCACCGTGCTTAGAGGTTGTAGCTGCTATTATAACAATATTGCTTCAAAAGCAGCTATATACGGCATATTGTGATGAGACGGATTTGGGACAGATCCAATCTGAAATGAATTGAGCGGTCTCTCAGTGGTGTCGCCAGGACGGGATCGGGACGAAAGTTGTAGCTGAGTCTGAAGACTTCTGGCGTCAATCAGCCGTACTGCTCAAAACGACTCGAAGTGTGCGCGCTGACCCCGGAGAGCTGAAAGCCGCTTGTATTGGCGGGAGGGTTCGTGAGATACGTAAACCGACGTGATCTGGAAGGAGAGCTGTTCATCTTTCAGCGCGACGACGTCGCGAATGTCGATCGCTGGTATGCGTCCTACAAGTTGAGCGGTTACAAGCGAATCTACAAGGCTCTAGGGGTCATTTCAAACGAACAAGCGGCAAAGCTCGCGCGGCGAGAGCTAATGCAAGCGGAGCAGGCGCTTGAAGAATTTGGCGATGCTGTGCTGCTCGGCAAGAACACGATCGCCGACGCTGTGAAGTGGTTCAAAGACGATGCCGGACAGTTCCTCAGTGAAGGTCGGCATCGTTCGATCGCCGCACATTGGAGGGTCCATCTCTATAAGTTCTTCGGCGGTAAGACTGTCATAGATCGCCGGCTTCAAGATCGGATGAGCAGCTACGTCGAATACCGTCGAAGGATCGTGAACAAGAAGACGGGAAAAAAGCTGCACGCGACTATCTCAACCATAGAACTCGAAATTGTTTCGGCAAAACAGCTTCTGAAGATGGCTAGGGAACATGCCGGAATCGGCAACGACTTCGGCAACCTGACCCTGAAGCTCAATAGGCAAAAGCTTCGTAAGCAAAAAACGAGATCTACGACGTTTACTGACGCAGAGGTCGAAAAGATTCAACGTCTTTTCGATGCGGACAGCCAAGAGCTTCGTAATAAGATCGCAGCAGGTAAATACGGCAATGCGGCGCTTCGTCTTTTCTTCCTTGAACGAATGAGATTTTTCGTTGCGCTGAGTCTCGCGTCGGGCGCAAGGGTGAACGAACTCAGACAGGTCCGACATCGGGATCTGTCTAACGACTTCAAATCTTTACGAATTCGAAGGTCCAAGACAGTAAAGGGCTCCAATCGATCTGCTTTCCTAGATAATTCGATCTGGGATATCGAAGAAGCGTATGGTCGCTTCATGCAGTTCAGTAAGACCACGAAGAAGAATGAACTTGTGTTCTTAGGAAAGGCAGATGAGGATTCTGAGAAGGTGCTTCTGGAGGTCGGGATGTCGTTTTCGAAATGGCTAAAGAAACATCGAATGCTGTATGAGAAGAAGTACGGGAAACGGCGCCGAAACATGCTGGCATGTCGGCACTATTTCATTACCAAACAGATCAATGATGGGCAGTCGCCGTATATCATTGCTACGAGCTGCGGAACGTCACTCAAGCAAATCGAATCCACTTACTACGAAAACGACAGCGCGGAGTTGGTGAAGAACTTTGAAGAACAGATCACCAAGAAACGCCGTGGTGGTATGAAGGTGGTCGCGTAGCGGCTGGTCGACGAGCTGGCACAGAACATGGGAACGAGCGTGACGTATATTCTTCAGCACTATTCGCATAAGAC
>DUCN01000063.1 GCA_012959805.1 Myxococcales bacterium
ATCGCTCCAAGTGTTATGTTAATTAAAAATAATAGCCAGAACCACACTGGATCAAAACCCAAACTATCAACTACAGGTTGGTAGATAGGTATGGTCAGTAATATAACTGCAATAGTGTCGATAAACATGCATAGCACAAAAGGTACAGCAAGCAAGATAAACAACATCATCATCGGGCTATACCCTAAGTCCGCTACCAATGCCACCAACTCACCAGTAGCACCTGTAAAGGCTAACAATTGAGTGAACATCTTCGACATGGCCATAATAACCAATATCATCGCCGATACGGTGATCGAAGCGACCAAAGAATCCCAGATCATTTTAAATCTTAAATTACGATAAATTGCAGCTGTAATCAGTGCGCCTACAACGCCGGTTGCAGCCGATTCTGATGGCGTAGCGATGCCTAACATAATGAAACCCATAACCGAAAAAATGACGATAATAAAGGGCATCATACGTAACACTGCAACCACTTTTTCACCTATGGTGACGTTATCTCGGTCGCTGTCTGTGATAGCAGGAGCCAGTTTATGATTCATAGAAATACGAATAAAAACGTAGACCAAAAAGATTCCACCTATAAATAGTCCTGGGACCACACCTGCGATCAGTAATTTAGCGATCGACACGTCAGCTATAGAGCCCACAATTATGGCCAATAGGCTCGGTGGAATAATAGGTGCCAAGCTTGCGCCACCAACGATAAGGCCTGCTGCTATACCACGATCATAACCTCGCGCTTGCATGCCAGGCATGATGGCCCTGCCTAGCATCGCTGCTACAGCCATTGCTACCCCTGAAAGTGCTCCAAAAACTGCAGACAAAACCACCACTAATACGTACTGACGCCCTCGCATGTGGCCCACTAACTTGTCGATGGAGTCAAATAAAACGTCCATGGTTCCAGAACGGAATAACAATTCTCCCATAAGGATAAACAGTGGTATGGATGCCAATGAGGTAATGGACACAGTATCGAGGATACTGTTCGCAAACATGGGGAAGCCATAGGGCCCGATGATGAAGTAAACACCTATTAATATAGCGGCCAAGAACGCTAGAAATATTGGAGCACCTGACAAAAAGAAAGCGAAAATAATGGCAATACCAGCCAATAAAATTGTATACCATTCCACAATCAATTTTCCATAATAAGATTACTGTTGACGCGATGAGCTGGATTCGCTTGGCGCAACAAGTAGAACGAACTCAATAAGAGTCCAAATGTAATAAAGATAGAAACCCACCATTGGGGTATTGGAATACTCGCTAAGGTTTCAATACCTTTAGAGTACTGACGCCAATTTTCGAGCGCACAAACGTAAGCCGCAAAGATCAAACACAAAAACCCAATCAAACTAATGATGGTATAAATAATGTTGGCCCATTTGGAAGGCATAATGTCGACTAGAATAGTTACAGCAACGTGTTTTTTATCTTTCGTCACTTTTGGCAATGCTAAAAATATCGAAGCTACTAAGGCGTATGACACATAGTCACTAACCCAGGCAGTAGGAGAGTTAAAAAAGTAACGTGTTACAACTTCATACACATAAGCAGTGACGATTGTCCCGAGCCCTATAGCAGCCAGCGTTGCTGCCACTTTAGTGATGGCATCTTGAACACTACAGAGTGTGGATATAAAAGATGACATGTGAGGTTACCCTAAAAAAATAAAAAGCCGTCTTATATGTTAGCAAATAAGACGGCTTTAGTTAGTACATCTTACTACATGCCTTTAGACGCAACAAAATCGCGGAAGGCTTCACCCGTCGCACCAGATTGCTCTACTGCTACTTCCATTGCACGTGATGAGTACAAAGCATTAGCTTCGTCCAAAGTGTAGCCAATTGAAGTGGTTTTTGCACCTGCCGCCACCATAGCTGCATTTTCTACCTTCAACAATTCGTTGAATATGCCAATGGTGTTCTTTTCTAACTGGTAACCTGCGTCTAGCAGAACCTTTTGAGAATCGCCATCAAGAGAGTTGAACTTGTCCAAGTTCATCATAATTAAGTAGGCAACGGTGCCAAATGCGGGTTCCCCAAGATAAGGTGCGACTTCGTGGAATTTGTAACCAACTGCTCCAACAGCAGGCCATACAAGACCGTCAATAACGCCTTTCTCCGTAGCAGAATATAGTTCACCAAACGGAATAATCACGGCCGTTCCACCCAATGATCCAACAATTTTATTGTAAGAAGGCAGTGCCCTAATTTTCTTACCATTTAGCTTAGTAACTGAATCCATTGGCTCTTTAAGGAAAAACCTAAAGCCCGTAGTAGCCGTTGGAATCGATAGGATTTTAAGATTTTGGGTTGTTTGGTAATGATTGTCTGCCCACTCCCAAATACCGGAAGAGCGACGTTTATCAACATCCCCGTCAACTGCGTCGATAGCCGCACCTATACCTGTTGTACCAGTATGGTAAAGACCATGAGTATAAATAATATCAAATACACCAGCTGAGACTGGTTGCAGTTGCTTACCAGCAGCCACCACTTCGGGTCCGAAAGGTTTGATGGTGATTGCACCTGAAGACAATTCTTCGACCAAGTCGTTATAGCCATAAGCCATGTTAGCCGTACCTGAATGGTTTCCTCCCCATGCAGTCAACATTTTCAATGTATCTGCGTACACCGGGCCCATCATGCTAGAGCAGAGCCCAACAAAACAGACAGTTTTAAAGTTTATATATTTCATAGTAACTTCTCCTTTTTATTTTTTTGTATGTCATTAAAAAAATCTTTAACTCAAGATTTAGACAATACGTAGTATATATATATATATAAATATATATATATATACATATATACATGCGTACAATATTTATGTATAATCTATATAGTTATAAAAAGAATCTTAATTAAATGAGTATTTCAGGTGATACACAAGAATTAAATTCTTACATCAACAATAAAATTGATATTGAATCAGTAGCTTCTTTTAAAGGAAATGAGCACATTATCAAACTCAATTTTAGCTTTGATATCAATCTTATTCGCGAAGCTCTGGATGAGATTAAGGAGAAATCTGAATTCAAAACGGGGCCCTCTGGCTTTCATGCTTTGGCAATGACTAAAAGGCCAGGCCACTCTGTTGACGATGACAAGGATTTGGTGGGGCGCTACTACACCCGTGTTGATGAATCTTACCAAGAGATTTCCAAAGATGAGCTGGTTGATGAGTCATCCTTCAGTGAGCTGGTTGATGTTTTCAAGGGTACTTATTTTGAAACTATTCATCAAGAGCTTTCGGCGCGTTATCCGATCGGCAGGGTTCGAATACTTGAAAAGAGCAGCTTTAACTGTAACTCTTGGCATCGCGATCCGGAGCCGCGTATCCATATTCCAATCGTTACAAATCCTGGCGCCTTGTTTATTGGTAAGCAATAAAACTGTCATTAGTAAAGCTTTAAGGTTACGCAAGATGTTAGGAGGTGGTATGAGACAAGTTGGCGTTATAGCTTCTTGCGGAATG
>DUCN01000064.1 GCA_012959805.1 Myxococcales bacterium
ATTGTTGGAACAAACCATAGGTTGCTTGTTCTCAAATTAACTTTGAAAAACTTCTAAAGCAAGCGTTCGGTTGGGCTACACAAGAACACTATGCTTAAATTTATTTTTTATAGAAGGATTATGAGAAGCATGAATCGTTTAAAAGTTTTGGAGTCATTTTTACTAGTAATTTCATCACTTGGATTAGTATCATGTTTGTCTGTAAACAAGCTTCATGAGAAAGAAGATGTGGATTTTTCCGCATTAGAATACAAACAATACGGGGTGGAGGTTAAGCCTAAGCCTATAAACGATTACAACCCCAACCCCAACCCCAACCCCAACCCCAACCCCAACCCCAACCCCAACCCGCTAACAACAGTCAGGCACATTCACTCCGATACGGTAAATGTAAAAAGAAACAGTAGTCAAGGCTCTAGTGTTATTTTTCAGTTACATAAAGGTGATAAAGTTGAAGTTGAAATAGGGGGAGGTGTTAAAAACGGGTATTCTGAGATATACAAAGATGGAGTGCACCAAGGATATGTTTTAACGAAATCATTACATACTAAAAAACCAAAAGGAATTGAAAATAAAAAACGACGTATAACTTACAAAGACCACATAGAAATATGTAGAGCAGGCATTTCTACAATATTTGGACGGCCACTTAAAATAATAAGAGCTAAGAAGCGCAACCAAATAGTACACCTTAGCTATAAGAGATCAGATGATAGAAAGGTATTTAAAAATGTCTGCAAGATAAAAGGTAATAGGGTTATGTGGGCTGCTGTTTTCAGTGGTACTGGTCAAGGAAGGTGGAGAAACCATGCAAGTGACTCGAAAATATCTTTTACAATCAGAGGTAATAATTTAATTGTTACCGAACGGTATACTGATAACAGTAGCACTACTAAATCGTTTAAATTTTCGGAATTTTAAATTATGGCAATTATAAAATGTAAAGAGTGCAATAAAGAGGTATCAAATAAAGCGGCTTCTTGCCCAAATTGTGGAATTCCTATAGCTAAAGTTAAAGATGTGAAAGTTAGGGAGCAAGGTTGGGGCTGCGCTCAATATGTAGCACTATTTTTTTTGTTGATTATTCTTTTATATAATTGTGAGGGCCCAACCTCAACCAGTAGTAGTTATTCGAATTCAATAACAAGAATTAGTAATTCCGCGGGTACTCAAAAATATGAGGCACCCAAGTGGACAACTTCTAGCTCTATAGATGACATGACAGGGGGGTTCTCCGCTCATGCTAGTTCACCATATGCATACCCATTAAAGAAAATGTCATTCCCTTATAATGATGTTAAAGCGCATATAGGTGTAGGTTGTAGTAAAGACAATGAATGGGTATATTTTGGCTTTAATGTTGCTCCAAACATTACCGATGATGAAACCAAAGATGGATATAATCTGATTAGAACAAGAATAAGATGGAACAATGTGGTGGAGAACGTCACCTTAACTCAGACGTGGGGAGATAAATTCATACATTTTAGAGATAATCGCTCAGCGGTGTTGAAGATTGCCGCTTCAAATTCATTATTGTTAGAGCTTAAATGGCATGGGGAGCAATCTACGCATTTTAAATTCTCCCTTAATGGCTCTGCAAAAGCTCTTGCTAAGATTAGGGCAAGATGCGCAAATAACAAATGAACATAGCATACAGATAGATTTTCAGAAAGCTGCGAGGTGTTTTGATGTGGAAAATATTAATACTATTAAGTGCCATTTGCAGCGCCAGAATACAGTGGGCGCACAAAGTAGTTAGAGAAGCAAAACCCTTTAATGCAAACGCAAAATACCGTTTATTGGATTGTGAAACAATGAAGTATTTATAGGAAATATCATGAAAAAATTAATTATAATTCCTATATTACTTTCTATTTTTGGGTGTGCTTCCTCATCTAAAGCTTTTATCGAAAGTGCTAAGGAAAGAGGTACCCCTCTTGTCGTAAGTAGAGTTGAGGTTAAATACCCGAATTCAGCTGGCGGAGTCGGCCTTCGTATCCATTTCACCAACACATCAAACCGAACATTAAAATATATTGTGTTTTCAGTAGAACCTTACAATAAGGTGGGTGATATTGCTCCTTCTGAAATTGGGGGAAAAACATTGGCACATCTCCAATCTATAGGCCCGATAATATCGGGGGAATATAGAGGAGACTACGACTTTGGATTTATAGCGTATAGAGCGCCTACGTGGCTTAATGTTTGGTATAACCATTCGATATATTGTATTAACCTAATAGGTATAGACATTACTTATATGGGTGGTGAAACAGTAAGTTTCGATAGAACATCATTACACGAATTAATGGGGTCTTCGGTGAATAGTTACGTTTGTAGAAATTAGAATTGGTGAGGATGTGTTTCAGTAGAGGCAGTGTATCAAGTATGTGGTATGTGGTATGTAGTGTGGATTGATAAAACACAAGCTATCCACAAAAAAAGGGGCAACCTAAATATTCAATGGATGTTGAACTATAATTCAGCCGGAAAAATACCTTAAAACACGAGATTTATTTGATCCGTAATTCTATGATTAGAGTGGGGATGAGTAAATCGGCATTAATATTCGCTTTCGGTAACCCTAGATCTATACATTCTAATTCATATGGTGCACCCACACAATATGTGTTCAGTAGGGGTACATATTCTCAATTTTACGTTTATTTTGAAGGTGGCAGTGATAAAGTTTCTAATTGGTAGAATTAGTGAAGGGAACCTTATGAAGACCATTGCTCTAATATAACTTGCAGGCTATACCGTGAAATACATAACAATACTCATCACAATCATTCTTACAGGTTGTGTAGTAGCACTACCACTACCACTACCAACACCAACACCAACACCAACACCAACACCAACTAAGCCATTAAGCAACTGGCTGGCATTTGCTGATAAAGATGAATTCTCAGATATATGGACATGCTCGGTTTCTGTTAAGGACTTTTATCTTAATAAAAAATCGTACTCCATAAATCACTATTACCCATACATTGAAACCGTCAATGGAGACTTGAGAGTTGGTATAAAAAGTAGTGGGGCATATCCGCTTACTGTAGGTGATATACAGCTTAGAATTGACACAAACCCAGCATGGGAAATCAGTGTTGATGAAACACCACTGAAATACATTCCAGACAATGGCGCAAAGAATATACAAGGGTATGTTAAAAATATACCAGAAGTAAGTAGAAAAGCATTTGAAAGCACATACAAACTAGCTATGGAATCAACCGCGCGTATTTTATCAATATATACTGCTGCTACAGGCGATAAAGCACAAAAGATTCTGAAAGAAATGCTTTCTGGCGAAAAAATTAAATATCGAAAGGTTGGCCTAAATTATGGTTCTACAAAAACTAATGAACAATATCTTGATGACTCATTACACGATGCTCTACGTACGTGCAAAATTAAGTTATAAATCGTAGCCGTATATTTTGTGGATAAGCCAGCCTTTCACTATTTAGTCTT
>DUCN01000065.1 GCA_012959805.1 Myxococcales bacterium
CGGCGGCTTGCTCGCTCACGACGACGGGGCGAGGTGGACGTCGAAGCCTGATCGCTTACGAGCGATGACCGTTAGTTGAGTCTACTTTGAGTCGCACCGATTCGGTGATCCCAAAAACTCAATGTTCCCGGCATGTTAGTGGTGGAGGCGGCGGGGATCGAACCCGCGTCCGAATTGCGTCTACCGTACGTGTCTACGTGTGTAGTCTCCGCTTGATTTCGGGTTTGCCCGCTGCAGAGACGGAGCAAACATTCCCTAGCTCGACGTGATCTCGCCTCCGGATACGGCCGAGCAGCGCTCGGAGGCCAGCCCTCGATATAGCATCCGCGGCCCATCAGAGGACGTCATGGACGGATGTCGCTAGTTCCTAAGGGTTAGTTAGGCAGCGAGTGCGTAGTTATCATCGGCAGTTATAAATTACCAATAATGTGCAGCTGTTTTACGAGGTGGCTACGACCTCGACACGCAACGTACGACTTATTCAACCCGTCGAAGCCAAATCGCCCCCACGAACAATCAAAGTCGTTCCATTTGAGGTTACTCACCAAATGACAATCGGCAAGCCGACCCTTGGGGTGGACCGAAAATCGCCGAACTCTGGCCCTCGATCCCAGCATCGATTTCGACGCGAATCGCTGTGATAACGTTGATTTACCGGCCAAAGCCGCCGGGTACTGGAGAAATCGCCGGTGGCTCGCATCATCGCGCCCGGCATCGTCACGGACGAGAAACGGCCAGAGAAAGTCGTTGCAGAGCGTGCCGAGGCCCTCGCGACCGCCGCCGATGGGATTCTGGTCTCAAAGTCGAAGCGGATCCTCTTCGGCGATCTTCACGTTCATACGACCTTGCTCCTTCGACGCCTTCATACTGAGCCTGCCGCTCCCGGGTGGCGAAGGAACACATCTCCCGGCCGATGCATGCGACTTCGCGCGTTTCTGTTCGGCGCTGGACTTCTGGCCGATCAATGACCATGCCGAGAGTATTTCGCAGCGGCATTGGCGCGAGACGGTCGAGACGATTCGGGCTTGCAACGAGGTCTCAGGCGGGACGGCGGAGCCTGACGACGCCCGCTTCGGACGCGACACCGTCTACTACGTGCGCGCCCTCGAAGCCCCGGCGCCCGGCGTGAATGCGGGGGGCCTCCAATGTGAACGCGATGCCGTGGGCGAGTGACTGAGGGTTACGCTCTGTGACGATGTGCCGGGCGAGAACGACTGTCTCGCCGAGCATGAACCCCGCGTCTGGTCTTCCCCCATTTCCGTCGACTGGAAAGCCGAAAGCTGAAACCCGATGCCATCTGCCACGTTCGGGTGGCATCGAGCGGTGATGGACGGGACGCAAGGACGGGAATTCTGGGCTCGATCGCACTCATCCCCCACCAACGAAAAAGCCTCCATCAAAACTGATGAAGGCCCAATCGAAAATTAAAACCGAGAACGCCCGCAACAGGCGGCACCAACACGACCGAGACCGTACGCTCCGAGTGTCCCGAACTCCGTCCCTAACAAAAGGCTAAAAGTCGATGACCGTCCGAATCACTTCCCCCGCCTGCATGGCGCGGAAGGCTTCGTTGACTTCGTCGAGCTTGATGCGGCGTGAGATCATGCTTTCGAGATCGAGCTTCCCGGCTCTCCAAAGACGCAGCAGTTCGGGCATGAAGGTCCGAACGTTCGAGCTTCCATAGAGAGAACCACGCAGCGTCTTGTCACCGTAGAATAACTCGAAGGCGCTGAACTGAAGCGTTTCCTCGATCCGACCGACGCCCACGATCACGGCCGTTCCACCACGGCGGGCAGCATCATAGGTGGCGCGAATCGTCTTCGGGTTTCCGATGCATTCAAGGGCAAAGTCGAAGCCTTCGCCGCCCGTAATCGCGTTCTTGGCGTCTTCGAAACCGTCCGGCGTCGCGACATGGGTCGCACCGAAATGCTTGGCCTGCTCGAGCTTGCTTTCGACGGTATCGATGGCCAGGATCGCCGACGCGCCGGCGATTCGCGCGCCCTGAATCGCGGAGATCCCGACGCCGCCACAACCGAGGATCACCACCGAGGAACCGGGCGTCACACCGGCACTATTGATCGAGGCACCGACGCCCGTCGTCACACCACAGCCAATCAGCGCAGCAATATCGAGGGGAACATCCGAATCGATCTTCACGACACCGGGTTCGCCGACAATCAGTTCTTCGGCAAATGTCCCGAGGCCCGTCATACCCCCAGTCGGGTTACCGGAGAGTCGAAAATGGGTAGCCATGGCTTGTGGGCCGCTCTGGTCACACAGATAAGATTGTCGTCGCAGGCAGGGATTACACACGCTGCATGCGGGAATAAAGGAGAGAATCACGTGATCGCCGACTGCAACGGTCGAAACGGCGTCGCCGACCTCTTGAACGATGCCCGCGCCTTCATGACCTAACACAATCGGGGTGGCCGACGGAATCGTTCCGTTCTGGACCGAGACGTCCGAATGACAGACTCCGCTCGATACAATTTTCACGCGCACATCGCGAGGGCCAACTTCGCCGAGCGTGACGTCATCGCGGATTTCGAGATCTTTGTTCAGTTCGGTGAGAACAGCAGCCTTCATTGGGGGGGCTCCTTCTATGCAGGTTTGAATCCCAGACTCGAGTCTGGTCGTTGGTTGAGAGTGGACGATCAGCGGGCGCGAAGCACAATCATAGCGCCGGGAGAGCGCCTTGCCTGCCTCGATTTCCGCGCTCGACCCGGCGCTCGATCAGGCCAGTGCCGTCAGCTTCTCACCCTCGAAAAATCGGCGCGGGTTCTCGGTCAAGAGCCGATCGATTTCTTCGTCCGTGACGCCGGCCTCTCGAAGCTTCGGAATGATCTGATTCGAGAAATGCGTCGGATCGAAGATTCCGGGTGGCAGATTGGCGAGCAATTCAGGCGGGAGAGGCTCGCCCTTCCAGCACCAGACTGAATCATGGGACACGACGATTCGGTCCCCGGCCCCGGACTTGATGAGCTTTACGAGCGAAGAGATGCGCGTCGCATCGGGATAGATCAATTCGATCCCAAATCGATCGAAGCCGAGATACGAACCCCCGCGCGCTAGCCCCATATGGTAGGCGTGGTCATCGGTGCCGCAGCTATGACCGATGATGATGCGATGGGCGGGAACGCCATTCTCTATCAAGATCTGTTGTTGTTGATCGCCGAGCTTTCCCTGGTCGGTATGCGTGGTGATCGGTGCACCGGTTTCGACGGAAGCGCGCGCGGCGGCAATCAAAACAGAACGTTCATGTTCCGTAATCGAACCGACGCCGGTCGCCACCTTGATGATTCCCGCCTTGATGCCGGTCTCGCCGATGCCTTCCGTGAGTTCATGAACGAAGAGCTCGGTCATCGCCTCGACGACGCTCGCGAACTGAGACCGGAAATGCCAATAGGCTACGCCGCCCTCGGACTCTTTATAGAGCCCGGTGGCACAGATGATCTGAAAGCCCGTGTGCTGACCGACCTTTGCCGCCAACTCGACATCACGCCCGAGATCATTCGGACACGGATCGAGCATCGATTGAAATCCGAGTTCTTGCAGCTGCTGGATCTTGTCGACGCAAACCGAAAACTGTTCGGCGCTCGTCAAACCCGGTCGGGTGGTATGGCTCTCGTGACCCGGATAACCAATCACGAGATGCTCGTGCATCAGCGTCTTGCCCAGGGCCGCCGGCGTCGTCTCACCACTCACTGTCGGAATTGTCATCATAAAACTCTCCTCCATCGGACGTGCAGCGAATTCGCCGCCCTGCCCCCGCAGAAGAGCATACCTCGAAGAATTCGGATCTCAGCGTTTCATGACGACCCGCGCAGTTCCGACCGAGGGCGCGTATTCGAATCTTCGAAGCACTCCACTCACGTCGAACACGACCTCGAGGTCATGAACCGTTGCAGGCAGCGGCCGCGTGCGCGACGGGCGGTCTTGCCTCGGCGGAAAATACATCGCGCCGAACACTGACTTAGTCGCCATCACAGCCGAGACTCCTTCAATTCAGGCAAGAAGACGACGACCCGCGTTCCCGCACGATCTTCGACCTCGATTCGAAGTTCACCGCCATGGCGTTCGACTATTCGCAGACAGACGGGCAATCCGAATCCTTCGTCCACACCCGCCTGCCGCTCCGCAAAGAAGGGATCAAAGACTTCATCGATCTCGCTCGGATCGATTCCGACACCCCGATCCTCGATGGCGAACTCAACACCGCCGATGACACGTGAAAGCGTCACGCGAATTTCCGGCGACTCACAAAGTCCCTGGGAGGCCGTCGACGCATTGCGCAGAAGCTGGTTTACGACTTGCTCGATCTGAGCCGGCTCACATTCAACCAAGGCCGGTTCGTCGTCGTGATCGAAAAGGATCTTCGTACCATCGGGCAATGTCGGACCAGTCGTCTCGATCGCACGCTCGAGCAGGGCGGCGAGATCGACTTGTTCCGCATTGGAAGACTCGGCTTCCATGCCGATCCGAGTTCTCACGTGGACGGGCTCGTCCCCTTCGAGCTTGGTCTCGACACGAGCCAGTGCATCGAGTTTCAGAGCAAGCGCATCATCGACCTGATCGAATAGCGCGAGATGTCCTCTCCGCGCCCCCGCCACCGCTTCGAGTTGGCGATGCAGGTCGTAACAAGATCCAAGCGCGACGGCCAAAATCGAAGCCCCGGCACAACCCAAAGCGAGCGAAAGACCAGGAAGCCCGAGCACGGCAGAAATCCCAAGCATTGCGAGCGGGAGAGCAACAGCAAAGCCTGCACTGATCCGCAGCCCGGTGCGAGAGTTGTGGCGCCAACTGATTTCATAACGACACGCATCACTGCCCTTGAACCGACAACTCGTCTCACGAACATGGGCCGGGAGCAGTCCATAGATTCCAGGAATCGCTTCGAGCATTCCCATGCGAAGCGCACAGAGCGCCGCTTCACCCCGGTTGTTTTTGCGAACCGGTTGATCAGGGCGCTGCGAAGTTGATGTTTCGAGATCGCCGTCACGAAAGCCGAGCCGAGCCGAGCCGCAGGCCATTTCTTCGACAATCCAGGATGAGTTTGCGCGCTCTCGTGGAAGCAAGGCCTGGACTCGTCGATAGGCCTTCTCCGGCGTCGCCAATCCGAGTCCGTAGAGCGCGATCCCCATGGCATCAGGAGCCACCAATCGATGACCCACGGAACGCGCCACACTTGGATCGATTTCTGCCGCTGTCATCATTTCGGGGAGCGCATCGTCGCCGAGCCAGGACCCCGATCCAGCCAGCTCGCCCTCGGCAAAAGCGAGTGATCGCAAGGCACGTTCGTGAGCCGCCGCCAGACCACGCACAGCGAGGGCTTCGAGCAGCGTCGTGACGATGACTTTGTTTCCCGGTCCGGTTAGGGGGCTCCGGATCCTGCGCTGCTCCGACATAATTCTCCTCGATCCGCCGGCCGGCCGGCGCCTCGGCGTAGAGGCGGAAAAGCGGCGGAAGCGCTCGTCTTCCGTATCGGCAAAACGAGAGCAAATCGGAAGTAAAATGGCGGTCACTTTGCGGCCCGCCAACGGGTCATCTGCCGATGAGACTCTTCCTACGGGACTTCCACGGTCGAAAACGAGCGAGAGCAGCCGCTCGGACGCGCGTAGGAGCGATAGGAGAAAGTCCCTCTGCTGGTCGGACGCAACAGGTTGGTCCCGGGCAATCCGTCGGATAATCACCTGGGTCGTGCGCTCGATGATGGGACTCGCGGCGAGGCCAACATCGAAACGATGGCAACCACATGTCCCGCCGGCATGGAGTCGACGATCCGCAACAGATTTCGAAGCATCGACTGTCGCCAGCGGATCACACGCCCATCCGCGGAGACGACTCAGAGTCGGGTCATCATCTTCTCCGGCGCCCGCCAATTGGTCTGAACCAATCGAAAACCTGCATCGAGGATCTCGCGGTCAGAGACAGCGGGCGCAGCTCGTAGCTCATCGGTCCTTCCAACGACTCACTCGAAGCGGAGCAAGTCGGACGAGCGCAGGTTAGCTCGTCCTCCGCCCGGGTGGCGTAAGCAGCGAACGCAAGGTCAGCGGTGGTGACGGCGCATGGCTCGCTGGGTCTCGCGATCCTGTTCACGTCGTCGAATTGTTTCGCGCTTGTCGTGGCGATGTTTGCCGCGGGCCAAAGCGAGTTCGACCTTGGCGCGGCCGTGAATGAAATACACGGTGAGGGGGACGAGGGTCAGCCCCTTTTCATGGATCCGTCCATCGAGACGATCGATCTCACGTCGATGAAGCAAGAGCTTTCGACGGCGCTGGGGATCGGCTGGGTTGGCACGCGTGGCGGGTTCGTACGACGAAATGTGGAGTTTTTCGAGCCAGGCCTCGCCGCGATGAACCGTCGCGAAGGAATCGCCAAGATTCGCACGACCCTCGCGAAGGCTCTTCACCTCGGGACCCATCAGGGCAATCCCGGCTTCCCAGGTGTCCACGATCTCATAGTCGAAACGCGCGCGGCGATTTGTCGCCACGATCCGCTTCTCATCGGGATCAAATAGATCGGAATTCTTTCCACCCTTGGCCATGGCGAGAGCCTACCAGCGAAGTCAGAAAAGATCCGGGGGCGAACGCGGAGAACAGCTCACCGGCGGCGCGAATGGTGTGGGTGTGTTCAGTCGTTCAGTCGAGGCGTATTCGATTCTCGTGGTCCACGAAGACTCGCTTCGCTTCGAACTCTCTCGCCTCTGCGTCCGGAACATCTGCCCAACTCGCGATGATCACGAGATCGCCGGGCTTCATCAAATGCGCGGCGGCCCCATTGATACAGATCTGACCTTCACCGCGTTCGCCTTCAATCACATAGGTCGCAAGCCGATTTCCATTCGTGCAATTCCAGATGTCGACCTGTTCGTAGGCCAACATATCTGCGGCATCCAGAAGATCTGGATCGATCGTGACCGAACCCTCGTACTCGATATTCGCTTCGGTCACCGTCGCACGATGAATTTTCGACTTGAGTAGCTTTCGGATCATGATTTTATCCTCGTTCCTTCTCGTCTCGGAACTCAAGCTTCGAGGCGCGCGTCTCGCCGCGCCCTCGAAGGTACGAGTCGTTTATTCTTTCGGATTCAATATTCGATTGTCGATGAGTCGAACCGCTGCTCCCACGTTCGCGGACTCGTCGGTGTTGTCGGTGTTGTCGGTGTTGTCGGGCTCGAATTGAAGCGCGATCGCCAATAGCACCGGCCCATCGAGGCTCTCCGGCGCTGGCAAAAGGCTTTCGGGATCGCGTAGATCCGCGTAGTCAATGCTCGCCTGGGTCGCCTCGTCGAGCTGCTTTCGAACGACTTCGAGGATGGCTGCGTGCGAGCGCTCACCCTGCGCCACCATCGACTCCGCCAGAGCAAGACTTCGTGAGATCACGAGCGCCTGGCGGCGCGCGTTGCGTCCTAGCCGAACATTGCGACTCGAAAGCGCCAAGCCGTCGTGTTCCCGAACGGTCTGGCCGCCCGCGATCTCGATTCCAAAACCCAGATCCACCGTCATGCGGCGAATGACCGCGAGCTGCTGAAAGTCTTTTTCGCCGAAGACCGCCACATGCGGTCGTGCTGCGAGAAAGAGTTTCGTAACGATCGTGGTCACCCCTCGAAAATGACCAGGCCGATTCGAACCGCAGAGCGGATCCGTAAGGCCCTCCACATCGACCCATGTCGCAGAGGATGCGGCGCCTTGCGGGTAGAGCTCCTCCGCTGCAGGCGCCCACACGACATCGACCCCAGCTTCTCGACAGGCCGCTAGGTCGTCGTCCATGACCCGGGGATAGCCTTCGAAATCACTCGGATCATTGAATTGCGTCGGGTTCACGAAAATGGAAACGATGACGCGATCAGTCCGCTCGCGCGCCGTCTTCACCAACGAAAGATGGCCAGCGTGTAGAGCCCCCATTGTCGGGACGAGGGCGATCCGGTGGCCTTCGGCGCGCTGCCGATCAGACCAGCCCTGAAGCTCGCTTCGAGATTCGATGATCTTCATGTCGATTCCAGATCGATCGCCCCCGCCTAGCGGTAGACGTGATCCTCGCCGGGGAATTTCCGATTCGTCACTTCATCGATATAGGCGCGCGCAGCCTTCGAGGCCTCAGCCCCGAGGTTTGCAAATTGTTTCACGAATGAAGGCGTCCAGTCATTCAGCCCCAGCAGATCGTGCATCACGAGAACCTGGGCATCGCAATGAACACCAGCGCCGATACCGATCGTGGGCACGCTCACCAAGGCCGTGATCTCTTTGCCGAGATCTTCCGGAATGCCCTCGAGGACAATCGCGAAGACCCCTGCCGCCTCGAGCGCGAGCGCATCCTCGATGACCCTCTGCCGGCCTTCGTCTCCGCGTCCCTGAACGCGGTAACCACCCATGCGATTCACCGATTGCGGCGTTAGGCCGACATGACCCATCACCGGAATCTGTGCCAACACGATGCGGCGAACAGAATCGGCGACGTCAACTCCACCTTCGAGCTTGACGGCATGCGCGCCGCCCTCCTTCACGAGGCGAATTGCCGTGCGCACGGCATCTTCCGGGCCAACTTGATAGGAACCGAAGGGCATGTCTCCAACGATCAGCGCACGCCTAACGCCCCGCGCAACGAGGCGCGTGTGGTAGATGACTTCATCAAGGGTGACCGGCAGCGTCGTGTCGTTTCCCTGAACGACATTGCCGAGCGAATCGCCAACGAGCAGGACATCGACACCGGCCTCGTCGAAGATCCGAGCAAAGGTGAAGTCATAGGCGGTGAGCATCGTAAAGGGTTCGCCTTTGCTCTTTCGCGAAGCCAGGGATCGGATCGTTATGCGATGTTCTCGTGTGGCTGAAGCAGTGGTGACCGTTGACATGGGGTGTGCCTCCGAATCTCTTGCAATCCCAGACTGGCGCCATCCGGACCCAAGGTCCTTCACAACTCGCGCCAATCGCCCTATTCGTCCTGAAAATGAAATAACGCTTCTCGGAATCATCCGGTGGATGGGTCGGCCTGATTCTCGAAGCGGCGAGCCGCATTCTCGAATCCAGTCGTACCGTCCTGCCCTGCCCAGCCCCCCAATCGACCCCGAATTGGGAATCTCGTGGATTTTCAGCTTCCGACCGGCCTCCGACTGGGCCGACTCGATCTCTCAATCGGCCGACTATTCCGTCGTTTGTCCGTCGTTATATCGCTTGGCTGCGCCGCGAGGCGGATCGGTTCGTGCCTACTCACACCCCGGTCTCAGTCCCAGTAAACCGGGATCTAAGCGAAACGGATGATCTGAGGAACGCTCTCTCGTTTCCGGGATGGATTGCCCGGGTGGTTTATGATGGAGCCCGCGACTTGCGGTACCCCTCAACACGCGTTGATTGTATGTTCAACGTTCTAGTGGGTCAACGAAAGCACCCCCTCAGTGACGCATCCGATCCAGGAATTCTCGTACCCCAGGGGCAATAAAGGAGTCTTCGAGCACGTCTGCCCGGTACCTGCCTAAGGCCTGCGCAAGAACCTTCGATTGATGAAAAATGGGGTCGTCCGGCGCCAGGACCACCCAGATTCGGTCGCCCACGCGGCAGGCAGCGCTCGACGTGGGGGAATAGTCCGGGGCCCCGCCCGACTGGGACGACAACACACGAACTTCGAGTTCGGCGCGGCTAGCGAGTTCGAGCAACGCCTCGAGAAGCTTCTCTCCGTCCATACCGGGATCGTCAGCCACCCTCGCCTGGCTCCCCGGCGTCCATCTCCCTCGAAAGCGCGAGCCACGCCTCGGGCTCGATTCGTTCCGGACGCAAGCCGGGATCGATGCCCACCGTCTGCAGCAAGGCTTCGAGCCTTTCCCGGCGAAGACCCCTCGTGAGATCCGGCCAGCACTTTTCGGCGATTCGATCCAGACCGTTCGTGAGGCGCTTGCGACGCTGTGAGAACGCGGCCCTCACCAATCGCTCGACCCTTGCGAGTTCGCCCGGGCCGAGCAGCTGTGCTTTTCGAGGCCAGATTCGGATGAAGCTCGACTCGACCTTCGGGCGAGGAAAGAAGTGACTGGGCGATACGCTGGCGATGCGATCGACATCGGCGACGAGACGATGGAGCACCGTGAAAGACCCGTAGGACTTTGTCCCGGGATCTGCCGTGAGCCGTTCGGCGACCTCGGTCTGAAGCATTACGGACCAGTCTTCGAGCCCATCGCGCAAGTCGAGAAGACGTCGCAGAAGCGGCGTAGCCACCGAATAGGGGAGATTGGCAATCACGCGCACCGGCTGATTCGCCTCATCGACCCAGGCTTTCCAATCGACCTCAAGGGCATCGGCATGAACCAGTTCGACGTTCTCGGCCAGCAGCGACTCGGATTTGAGCACGCGCACCAGCCCCGAATCGATCTCGACCGTCCGAACGCGATCGACGCGGGCGGCGAGTGAGCGAGTGAGCACTCCGAGCCCCGTACCCACTTCAATGATCAAATCGCCAGCGCTGGCACCCGCCTTTCGTGCCAGCTCATCCGCAAGACCCACATCGACCAGGAAGTTCTGTCCGAGATCCCGCGAAAGGCGCAGACCGTGTTCGTCGAGCAAGCCGCGCAAGCGGGATAGGTTCATGGCGACGCTTGATCCAAAGCCGTCACGGCATCGGCGGATTCGGGATCGCGCCAGGGCGTCTCGCCGAGGGGCACCCGTGAAAATGCTTCCAGGCAAAGATCGTCCCGGACACCTCGCGAGAGCAGCCGGCTTCCGGCCGCCGCAATCATCACCGCATTATCGGTGCATAGATCCATTGGCGGAAAGATCGCCTCGAAACCCTCGCGCGCGCCAGCCGCCCGCATCTCCTCGCGAAGCCGGTCATTCGCGGCCACGCCACCCACGACGGCAATCTGACGGACGTCGGTATTGGTCATGCATTGTCTCATGGCGCGCACGGAACGAGCGACCAGGCTGTCCACCACCGCTGCTTCAAAAGAAGCGGCTAGGTCTGCACATTCGCCCGGACCCAAAGCATCCAGACCACCGCGACGTGCCAACTCGACGGAAACCGCAGTTTTGAGCCCGCTGTAGGAAAAATCCAAGCCGGGTCGCTTGCTCATAGGGCGCGGGAAATCGATGGCCCGCGGATCGCCTTCACGCGCCAGCTTGGAGATGGCGGGTCCGCCCGGATACGCCAAACCCAGCAGCTTCGCGACCTTGTCGAAAGCTTCACCCGCAGCGTCATCCCGGGTTTCGCCCAGCAACCCAGGCCGCCCTTCCGGATTCACCTGGTAAAGCGCCGTATGCCCACCGGACACCACGAGACCCACATAGGGTGGCGCCAATTGCCCGCCGTCGCCGGTGCCCTCGCCGCCGGACGCGCGCCCGTGCTGCGTCCCGACCTCGGCCGCAACGAGATGTCCAACCAGATGATGCACGCCAACAAATGGCAGACCGCGCGCATACGCAAAGGCTTTTCCGAAGCACAGCCCCACGAGCAGCGAGCCAACCAGCCCAGGCCCCGCCGTCATGGCGACACCGTCGAGTTCATCCGCCCCGATCCCCGCCTCTTCGAGCGCTTTTTCGACGACCCGCGCGACCACGCGAACATGGTCTCGCGACGCCAACTCCGGCACGACCCCGCCATAAGGCGCATGAACATCGGCCTGCCCATGAACGACACTCGACAGGATCTCGAAGTCGCCTCGAAGCACAGCCGCGGCCATCTCGTCGCAAGAACTCTCGATCCCCAGAACCAGAGGCAAATCCGGCATCGGATCGGACGATTGCGGCCGAGTCGATCGGGTCACGCGTTGCGCCGTTCGAGCGCCTCCTGCTCGGCCTTGCAGTCGATACAGAGTTCGGCGACCGGTCGCGCTTCGATTCGCTTCATTGAGATCTGTTCGCCACAGCTCTCGCATTCGCCGTAAACGCCGTCTTCGATCTTCTTCAGCGCCTGCTCGATCTTCCCGATCAGGCCACGCTCGCGCTCACGCAACCGGCCCTGAAAGGCCAGATTCATTTCCGAAGAAGCCGCGTCGATCTCATCGGGGAAATCATCCGGATCGAGATGGATATCTCCCGAGAGAGTCTTCTGTGCATTCCCCATAAGCTCGTCGCGCTGCGCTTCGAGGATCTTCTTGAATTTGTTCATATCACGCTTTTTCAACGCTTCGCTCCATCTCTTGAGTCCCATTTCATTTCGCGATCCAGCCCCCAGGCATCTCGCGCCATACAATACTCATCGTCGTTTTTTGTGTGTCGTGTGTTGCGTGTTAGTTCAACCCTAGCCCGACTTTCTCGGCCCGAGTCGCTCGAGCTGTTGCGCCGCCTCGACGGACCGTTCGGAGTCGGGATAATCCTTTTGAACGCGCTTGAAAACGGTGCGCGCCGCTTCGTGGAATTTGGGCCCAAGCTTGAGCAACGATTCGCCTTGTCGATAGAGGGCATCCGGAGCCTTTGGACTCTCCGGATAGACGCTCACCACGGCATTGAATCGGACGACCGCCCGCTTGAACTCGTCGTTTTGAAAGGTGCAGTCCGCCAGCCAATATGCGGCGTCATCTGCATAACCCGAGGTCGGGTAGGTCTGCAGAAATGCTGTAAAGCGCTCGATGCAGACCTTGAATTCGTCCCCTCGCCAGGCATCGAGTGCCCGCTGATAACCCGACAACTCTTCATCCGGCTTCGGCCCCGAATTGCCGTTGCCGCCTAGGCTCGTAACCATCACACCCGCCGCTGCGCCATCGCCACCCGACTCGGCGCCCGCGTTCGTCCTGCTGGCCTCCGCCAGTGTCGCGGCCTCGTTCGCATTCTGGGCAACGGCCAATCGCGTGCGCCGCACCTCCTCGAGTGCGTCGGTCGCTTGCTTGCGAGCCACTTCGATCTCTCCCTGGAGATCGCGAATCTCTTGACGCATTGCGTCGACCTCTGCCGCAAGCTTCGCGATCCGAGCGAAGGGGTCCGGGGCACCTTGATTCGACATGTGATGTTCGGCGACCTGCTCTCGAAGCCTCAGGAAGTCGCCTTGCGTGGCACAACCGCCTAGCAGACCAGACATGGCTACGGCGAGCAGCAAAACAGCCCACTCGGACTGGAGACGCTGCGTACAGCCACGACCGGAAAATCTTCGATTCAACTTCTTCACGATCTGTTTCAGGATCTGCATGCCTTCGTTTCCCCCCGGAGCGCTGGCCGAGCCGATTTGCGGGCGCGCAGTCTAGCAGCCCGATGACGAACTCGCGTCGGCTTCCCGACATGACTTCATCCCGTGTGGGTCCAACACACGTCAGCGCATGCGGGGTCCCCAATCGGGCTGAATATTTTCTCCAGAACGCTGGGTCAGCCGCTGAAGATTTTCACCGTTCCAATCCATGACGTAGAGGTCGTAGCGCCCGCGTCGACGCGAGCTGAAAGCAATCTTTCGGCCATCCGGAGACCAAGTCGGAGCCTCATCGCTGCGCGAGTTCTCAACGATCGGGAAGTTAATCTGGCCGGAGGGGTCGATGAGCCAGAGATCGAACTGACCCCGAACACGCGTCTCGTAGGCGATCCAGCGTCCATCCGGCGACCAGGCCGGCGACGCGTTATACGCCCCCGTGTACGTGAGTCGCCGGATATTCCCACCGTCGCGATCCATCAGGTAGAGCTGGGGCGAGCCGCTTCGATCCGACACGAAGACGATCTCACGACCATCCGGCGACCAGGAGGGCGAGATGTCAATCGAAGGATTGTTCGTCAGACGTCGTATCCCCACGCCCCGCCGCTTCACGCGAAAGATCTCGGCAGCTCCATCGACGCTCGTCACCATGGCGAGTTCTTCACCGGTCGGATCGAAGCGCCCTCGATATTTAGGCAGCCCGGGCATCACATGACCCAGAATCGGTCCGGGCGAAACCTGTTTGCTGCGTGACGTCAAGAAGAAGCCCGGCTGAAGTCCGCCATAGGCGACGTAGAGAATCGCGCGGCCGTCGGGCACCCATTCCGGCGCCAATTTCAGCGTATCGCTGTGCGTCGCCGGTCGCTGATCACGACCGTCCGCAGCAGCAACGTAGAGTTCGCGCCTTCCGGTTCGATCCGAGATGAAAGCGATCTCGCTCGCCGCCACCCCTCGCGTTCCAGTCAGGGCCTCGACGGCTTCGTCCGCAATGATTCGACCGAGCTGGGCAAGATCATCGCGATCCGCCGTGAGTCGCCCTGTCTTGAACTCCTGGCATCGCGCGATGTCCCACACCCGAAGATCGGCGCGCAGGCGACCGTCCTCGCGGCGCAGCTCGCCCTCGAGCAAGGCATCCGCCCCGCTCTGCTTCCAGGAATCGCAATCGAGCCGATGCTCCTCGTTGAGAGGCGCGCTTTGCTCGGAGGCCAAATAGGCATCGTGCTCAAGCGGCAAGACGATGCTCGAAAAGGCCAGACTCCGTTCAATTTCTGCGCGTAGCATCGCGACGCGCTCGTCACCAACCGGCGAGCCCACCGTCCGAAAGCGCAGCACCGCAGTACGAAATGCCCTCACATTGCCCGGCGTAATCTCGAGCGTCGGCAGCGGGCCGCGCTCGTTTTCGAGACTCTGCGCCCGCCCGCTTTCGGCCCACCACGAACAACCCATCGCGACCGCCATCAGTACAGCTGCCCAATACAAAAAGATGTCGCCCCGATTCCTTCGCCACTGCCCCATCAAACTCAATTCGCCTCCGATCGAAAGATAAAGATACGACGCCCGGGCTTCGTCACTGGAGGCAGGGGGGCAGCCTTCAATAGAGCGGCAACGGCATTGTCGTCGAAAAATGGATCACCGGAGGACTGAACCACCTTCGGCGACCCGATCAGCTCACCCGATGCCGCGAGCCGCAGCTCGAGACCGGTTGCGAGATCGCGGTTCCTGAAATTTGAAGGCATCACCCATTTGCTCTGGATGAGTCGCTGAACCTCGAGATTCCAGGCGGCCAGTTCTGGCGAAATCGCCGCCCCTGGCTGTGACTGCCGGACCTCGGAGCTCGCCTCCGCCTTCGAGTCTTCAACCACGGATGCCGGGGATTGAACAAGACCTGCAGTCTCGTTCAATCCCGTTTCGTCGTAGAGCCCAGCCATGACATCCTCGAGGTCAGGGGGTTCTTCTCGTTCGGGCCGCCAAAGCTCTGGTTCCGGCTTGGGCTCGGGCTTCACTTTCGCCAGGCTCTTGGGGGCGACCTCGGGCTTCACCTTGCGAATTCGGCCTGGCGCTTCCTCGGGCAAGACCTGTACGGGTGCCTTCGTGACGGGGGGGGCTGGCGTTGGCGGGGGCGGCGTTGCGCGTTCGCTCGAAGCGGCTTTGGGCGGTGGCGACGGTTTCGCACGCGGCGGCGGTCGGCTGGACGGCGGAGCCGCCACGAGTTCGACCGCCAGCACTTCGGGCAGCGGCGCAAACTGGGCCGGCGGGGACGCTGCAAAGAGAGCGATCACAAGTCCATGAATCGCCAGCGAGACCAGCATCGCGTTGCGCATCCGCCGGCGATGGTCGAGGGAATGCTCGTCCAGCCAGCCGATGAGCTCGGCCGTCAATGCTCTTCCTCCGTCACGATGCCCAGGCGCGTGGCGCCCGCCCGACGTGCCGCGGACATCGCCGTCACGACTACACCATAGGGGGCCGCCTCATCCGCACGTAGGAAGACTTCTTTCGAACCACGCGCTTCGAAAACCGCCTCGAGTTTCTTTTGCAGATCTTCTGCGGCAATGGTCCTGCGCGCGAGGGAATATTCCCCGTCCTTGGTCACGGTCAGAACCAGCGGCGCGTTCGGCATCCGAATCGGCTGCGTCGTGGTTTTGGGAAGATTGACATCCATGCCCTGCAACATCAGGGGCGTCGTCACCATAAAGATGATCAACAAGACCAGAACGACGTCGACGAAGGGCGTCACATTGATTTCGCCATTGCCACGGCGTCCGCGCCGAGATCTGGACATCACAACCGCCATCGCGATCTACCGGTCCCCTGCGGCAGGCGTCGAAACAGTCGTCCGAGACATCGCCGCACCACTCAACCCGTCACCGTCACCGGATCGTCCATGCGTTGGGGTCGACTCGCTCTCGACCAGACGAGCCAGATCATCTTGAAACTGTTCGGAGAATCGATCGAGCATCGAAAGCAGTCCGTCGATGCGACCGCCAAACGTGTTGTAGGCGACTGTTGCGGGAATCGCGGCGAGTAGTCCGACCGCGGTGGCCACCAGGGCTTCTGCGATTCCCGGTCCAACGACGGCCAGCGAGGCCTGTCCGGCTTCGCCGATGCTCTGAAAGGCGGCGATGATGCCGATGACGGTCCCGAAGAGCCCGATGAAGGGCGCGGTACTTCCGGTTGTCGCGAGAAGGGGCATGCCGCGCTCGAGCCGACGCACCTGGGCGTTCGCCGACCAGGCGATTGCTCGCTCGAGCCGGGAAATCAGTCGCTCTCGGGTGACATCCGTGGCGTTTCGCCCCCTCTCGTCTTGCAGGGACTGCCCGGTGGTCAGAAAGACGACGGCCAGCGGACTCCGGTCGAGATGGCGAGCGGCGTCATACGCCTCGGCAAAACCGTCGCGCTGATAGACCTCGAGAAAGGCCTCACTGTCCTGGTCGGCCGCCCGCAGTTCCCACCACTTCGTGACAATGATGCTGAGCGAAGCCACCGAAAATCCGAAGAGCACGATCAAGACGAGCTTGACGATGAGACCCGCCTGTAAAACCAGGCTGATCAAATCAAAACTCACGGCGTTCCCCCCTTCGCCAATCGTTTCACGATCACGGATCACAGGGTCGTCGGCTGCAGACCCCCCACGCAGTTGTTCATGTGTCGTGCGTGTGTTCTCTCGGTCGTGGTGCGTGTATTGTACTTGCGCTCGACGATTGTCGAGCCGCCTACGTCAATCTTTCTCCACCCATGACGCGTCTATTTCTGTCATGGAGTGCAGTTGGAGTGACAATTGCGAGTTTCGAGTCCGATGATCCAGTCAAGTGTTCAAGCCGCCGCGTGACGGGACACCGCCAGACAATCCGCAGTGCGCAGAAATCTAGGGGGAGAAGGAGTTTCATGACCATCCGAGTTCAACTGAACGCAGGCAGCATCGACGAAATCAAGGCCGATACGGTGATCATTCCCGTCGCTCGGCGCGGGAAGGAAGCGGTCGGTCTACCCCAGGGCCTCTCCGGCATCGACCGACGCTTGGGCGGGCGCATCTCGGATGCACTGGCAGCTGGAGATTTTCGTGCCGGCTCGGGTGAGCGACTCGTCGTCTACGGCCCTCGCGATGGCGACATCGTCCGCTGCATCCTGCTCGGGCAAGGCGATGGCGACTCCATCGACGCAGACGCACTTCGCCAACTCGGAGGCCGCATCGGGCGCGAAACCAATCGAGCCAACGTCGGTCGCGTCACCGTCGTCGTCCCCCACGGCGCAGGACTCACGCCCGATCGCTCGGCCCCGTTGCTGGCTGAGGGAGCACTACTAGGCGCTTATAAATTCGACCGACATCAAACATCCGGGCGAAAGACCAAGCGCACCGGCAGCCTTCAGATCACCTACGCCCGCAAGCTGAAATCCCTCGCCAGCGTACGCACCAAGGTGAAGCAGTCCTGCTGGGTCGCAGAAAGTCAGCGTCAGGCCCGCGACCTCTCGAACGAACCGCCCAATGTCCTTTACCCGGAATCTCTGGCCGCAGCCTCTCGCCGCATGGCGCGTGAAGTCGGGCTCCGATGCCAGGTCATGGCGGTTCCCGAGCTCGAAAAACGGGGCTACGGAGCCATCCTCGCCGTCGGTCAGGGAAGTCGTCGCCCGCCTCGCATGATCACGCTCGAACACGGTGCGACCGCGAAGCGCAAGAAGGCCGGCACCCTCGCCCTCATCGGCAAGGGCATCACCTTCGACTCGGGAGGTCTTTCGCTCAAGACCGCGGGCGGAATGCTCGAGATGAAACACGACATGTCCGGTGCGTCCACGGTCTTTGGCGCCATGCGTGCGATCGCCCTGCTCGACTTGCCGATCCACGTCGTCGGCGTCATCGCCGCCGCTGAGAACATGCCGAGTTCAAATGCCTATCGGCCAAGCGACATCATCACGACCGGTTCGGGCCAAACCGTCGAAATCGTCAACACCGACGCCGAAGGTCGCGTCGTCCTGGCGGATGCCCTTCATCATGCGGTGAAAACATATACGCCCGACGCCATGATCGATGTCGCGACTTTGACCGGCGCGGCGATGGTCGCATTCGGGACGGCGGCCACAGCGGGACTCGGAAACGACGAGGAGTTGCTCGACGAAATTCGCATGGCCGGCGAGCGCGCGGGAGAAGTCGTCTGGCCAATGCCGCTGCTCGACGAGCATGAAAAGGCGACGCGAAGCAAGATCGCGGACTGGAAGAACTCGGGCGGACGCGTCGCCGGCGTCTCCACCGCCGGTGCCTTTCTACGCGGCTTCGTTGGCGACACACCCTGGGTCCACCTCGACATCGCGGGAACCGGTATGACCGCCTCGACGACCCCTCTGCATGTCGGAGGCGGAACGGGGGTCGGCGTACGGATGCTGACGGAGTGGGTGCGAACTCGCTGCGAATGAGCAGGAAATCGGCAAAGGATCAAAGCGGTCCGGACCCGCATTTTGCTCGATGCAAAATGCGGATTTCTCCGGAGACGTCTGCGTCGCCCGCGTGACGATTCCCACTGGACGGGCATTTATGGAATGGGATCCACAATCACACGACCGACACGACAAGGAGCCCGCTGGCGCGAATAGCGCATCCATCGGTTGCACCCCTCGACGAGTCGAGCTTCGGGAACCATTCTCTGCCTCGCCGCAACCAACGACTTTCTGATCGTCTCTTTAGATCGCGCAATTTGATGACCCATTTAATCGTCATCACCGAGAGGGAAAAAACATGACTCGATTCATTACGACTAGCCTGCTCATGACCGCCATGGTCCTGGGAGCCATCGTTCCAAGCACCGCCTTCGCCGGCGACGCCGAAGCGGGCAAGGCCAAATTTATGGCACTCTGCGTTTCCTGCCACGGCGAATCCGGCAAGGGCGACGGACCGACCGGACTCGCGCTCGCCGCTGCTGGACAGCCGGCTCCCCGGGACTTCACCGTTGGTGAGTTCGTTCTCGATCCGGACAAGGATGGTACAAAGGGAACCGATGCCGATATCAAAATGGTCATCGTCAACGGCGCCCTAGTCTACGGCGGCTCCCCACTGATGGCCCCGATCGCGGGACTGACCGACGCGGACCTCGACAACCTGGTGGCCTTCATCCGATCGCTCAAGCAATAGACAAAGAGCGATCCATTGGACGGGAGCTAGACCGCGAGAGCGGCGCTCCCCCGACACAACTTGGCGCGCGATTGGGCAAGATAATTCAGCCCAATCGTGCGCTTTGCCTTTCGGGCGCTCTGCTATCGTGGTCAGCGCGATAGGAACCATGGACCCGACCGACAAACGACCCGACAATTCCCTGGATGGTGCGCGCGCGGCGGGCTCCGTGGACTCTTCCGACGTAGCCAGCGTCGACGCGTCGAACGAGGAATCCCTCGACGCGTCGAACCTCATGTCGGAAGTCGAAAACGATGCCGATCTTACGGATTCGAGCGACCTCACCGACGATGCTGCAGGAGCAGAGCACTCGATCTTGCCCGTGCCTGTGGATCCGCAGTCGCGGCTCCCGGAAACCGGCGAGGGTCGAGCCCAGGCGACCGCACTCTCGGCGTACATGTCCGAGCTTCGGCACCACGCGCCCATTACGCGCGGGGAAGAACATGAACTCGCCGTTCGCTGGACCGAGGACGGCGACGTCGATGCCGCAAAGCTCCTCGTGGTCTCCAACTTACGACTCGTCGTCAAAATCGCCATGGAATACCGGCGCGCATGGGCCAATACCCTCGACTTGATTCAGGAAGGCAATGTGGGATTGATGGAAGCCGTACAGCGCTTCGATCCCTACAAAGGCGTCAAGCTCTCGTCCTACGCCGTGTATTGGATCCGCGCCTACATCCTCAAATACATTCTCGACAACATGCGCAGCGTGCGACTCGGCACCACCCGCGCTTCCCGCAAACTCTTCTTCCGATTGAACAAGGAAAAACGAGAACTCGAGCGACTCGGCTACGACGTCGAACCGCAACTGCTCGCCGAACGGCTCGACGTCACCGAAGACGACGTGATCGACATGGAAGCGCGACTCTCCCGACCCGACCTCTCCTTCGATGCCCCGCTGCGCAGCGATGAAGGCGACGGCGTGACCTTCGGAGATCGGATGGCCGCACCCGGAATCAGCTCCGAAGCCATGCTCGGCAACAGCGAACTTCGGGAAGTCTTCCTCGGGAAGGTCGAAGCCTTCGCGGAAACTCTGGGCGAACGCGACCTCATCATTCTCCGAAGCCGAATCCTCGCCGACGAACCACGAACACTGGCCGAACTCGGCGAGGAATTCGATGTCTCGCGCGAACGCGTACGACAGCTCGAAGTCAAGATCGTCGATCGTCTTCGAACCTTCATGAAAGAGAATCTCGTCGACTTCGGATTCTACGAACCGGGCGGTGGCGCATGACAGCGAGGTGCGATTCAAGGTCGATGAATCCGACCGAACATAAGGGCGAAGACGAAGGGCCTAAGCGACCTCCCCGGATCATCTCAATTGTCCTCGCGGGTTGGCTCGCATCGACGGTCGTGGGTTGCGGTGCGTTCTCCAGTGATTCAACGACCCCCGACGCATGGATCGAAATCAAGGGCCGCCGCGTCTCACTCGATGTCGTCGATACGCCGCGCAGTCAGGGAAAAGGACTTGGCGGCCGTGACTCCCTCGCGTGGCACCACGGCATGTATTTCGAATACGACCGGCCCGCGTTCTACTCGTTCTGGATGAAGGGCATGCGCTTTTCGATTGACATCATCTGGTTGCGCGACGGCCGCGTCGTCGCGATCGATGCGAATGTGCCCTACGAAAAAGGTGGAAACGGCCCGACTCTCCAACCAGGTGTATTAATCGACGGGGTGCTTGAAGTTCCGGCCGGCTATGCCACAGCTCACGCCTGGCAGATCGGTGACCGGGCGGTCTACGAGCGCGTCAAGGCGGAGTGAGCTTCGCGGTCGCAGGAGCCGCCTTGGCGGGAAGCGTCCACTCGGGAAACTCGCGAAGGATCTCCTCCTGAACCACACGATCAAGCCCTGCCGTATCGATGCCCATGACTTCGTACAGCGCTTGATCAACGGAGAAGCCCTCCCCGATCATCATCAGCAGACGCCGTCGCCCTTCGACATTCGTACGCGAGTGAATAAATCCAACCGTGATCACCGATTGCAGATACGCATCCCGAGCGCGTTCGTCAGAAAGTCCCGAGAAGCTCCGGGCGATGGAATCAAGCGGGATCCAGGATTTCGTTTCAATGTTGGCACGCATCGCCGCGCGTTCGCGGCGCGTCGAATTCGCCAGACCACGCGATTGTCTTTCGATTCTCTCCGCAAGACCCTCATTCAGCCAATAGGGCCGGTCCCCTCCTGTCACCTCCCGAAAGACCGCATGTGTGTACTCGTGAAAGAGAACGCCCCGTAGCGATCCGGTCGGATGCGCGGGCGAAGCAACATGAATTCGACCGTCGAAGAAACCGATCGTCTGGAATGAGAAACGATGCGCGTGGGCGCGCACGTACGCTGCTCGTCCATAGAGCACGACGTCCAGCGGTTCGAGCGGGGCCACGCCAATCGAATTCGACACTTCCGAACGCGCCTCGCGAAGAAATCCCAGAACGCGAGCTGCGTAGTCCCCGGGAAGTTCACCGAGCCGGGCGTCGAGTTGTACGCGAAAATGTTCATCCCGAACCAGCTTCAGACGCAGCGGCCCTTCGAGCTGATCGGGATCGGCCAACCTCCGCTCGTCCGCAATCGCTTCCAATCGAAGCACGGCGCTTTCCCGAAGCGACTTGAACTCCGAGCCCGCCCCGTCGAGAAACGCAAGAAGATGCCGCTCCGCCATTGCGAAGCGTCCACGCGCGCGGGCAAGAGCGGCTAGATACCAATGTGCTTCCGGACTCTGCGGCTCGAGTCGAAGGACACCCCGAAGCGTCGAGTCCGCGCGGGCCAACTCGCCGCGCGCGAGATCAGCGAATGCGCCCCGGAGCAGACGACGAACTCGATCTTCTGTCGAACTCGAATCCCCAGCATTTCGAGGCAGCGGCGGTCCCGTTAGGCCATCACTCCAAGCCATTCGGATCGGTTCGAGTCCGGCCGCGTCGACCGGCATCGCTGCTTCGGGAGCCTTCGCATCATCATTGGTAAAGTGTGTCACGCCTGCGGAGTCGACCCAGAACCGAATCTCGCTCTGCGCGGCCAGCGAGGCGGTCAGCGTGAAAATCGAGAGGCAGGCAACCAAGGTGACTCTTCGAAGCACGCAGCCAGCCCATCTTTGCTTGGTTCGATTCAGCATGACCATTAATGCCTCTTCGGCACAAAATGGAACAGGCTTGATGGCCCCAGGATGCCGGCTGCTCAGCGATTCAGGTCTTCTTTTGGGTCTCACCGGCAAGATGACCAAGTTCGGGCAGAATCAGCTTCTCCATCGCGAGTCGGACAGCACCCCTCGATCCGGGAATGACGAAAACGATCTTGCCCTGCTTCAGCCCGGCCAGCGCGCGGGAAAGCAATGCGGCGGAGCCGATCTCCTCATAGGAAAGCATTCGGAAGAGTTCGCCGAACCCCGGGATCGAGCGATCAAATTCTGGCGCGAGGACATCCGGTGTCACGTCGCGTGCGGCAACGCCGGTACCACCGGTGAAGATCACGGCTCGAGACTCCGAATCGCTGATCGCCTGATCCAGGGCGGCCCGAATTGCCTCGGGCTCATCGGGAACGATGCGGCGCCCGGTCACCGATTGCCCAGCCTTCGCGAGCATCTCTTCGACCAGCGCACCACCGGTATCGGTTTCGAGCGTTCGCGTATCGGATACGGTCACGATCGCCGTAGGCACGCTCGAAGGCGCGGCCTGACGATGATGATGGCCATGGTCTGCGGGGGATTTCGATTTCCTATCGCTCAAAAGGGTCTTCCTTTCCGATTCTCAAGCATGATCGTCGACCCAATACGCTCCATCGCGAGCAACCTCGCGCTTCCAGATCGGGACTCGAACCTTCAAGGTATCGATGGCAAATCGGCAGGCCGCGAAGGCTTCTTCGCGATGCGCTCCGGCGGCAACGACGACGACCGCTGCTTCGCCGATTTCGAGACGGCCAACCCGATGCGCGATAGCCACCCGGGTGCCCGGCCATTTCTTCGAGGCCTCCTCAGCGATCTTCTGCATCTCGCGTTCCGCCATTTCCGGATACGCTTCGTACTCGAGATATTCGATGTCATGGCCGCGTGCGCGGTCGCGGACATTGCCCACGAAACTCACGATCCCGCCAGCATCGGCCCCCGAGACCCGCGAGACGACTTCCGCTTCGTCTAGTGCGTGGTCGGAGATCGTGCAAAACCCCGGGACAGCGCTGGTCCCGTCGTCTCCGGCACCATCCCCACCGGCAACCGGCGGCAGGAAGGCGACCTCGTCCCCGTCCCTCAAAATGACGTCAGCCTCGGCGATCTCGAGATTGACCGAGGTCGCGAGACGGTCTCCCAGCTTCTCGACGAGGGGATTTCGCTCCGAAAGCCAACTTCGAAGCACGGAGACCGAGGATCCCTCCTCCAGTTCGACTTGGATCGCCGACTCCCCCATCGCTTCGCGTAGCGACCCAAACAACTTCAGCGTGATCTTCATCTTGGACATATGAGGCCGGAGACTACCCGCGCCGTCCACGAAGCTCAATTGACCGAGTGGCGGACCCTCTTCCGCCCGTGACTCGCCCCCAAGCGGAGCGACAATATTTTGTGATCAAGATCACTTCGCCAGACCCAGGATTTTCCAAAATTCATTAGGCATGGGGCGGAGATCGCCACTGGCTTCCTCTCCCATTTAGCCAAGCATTGAGAGCGACATCGACTGTGGGCCAACAAGGGGGGCCTGTGTTACCAGCCACAATAGCCAGCCACTTCGCGAAGCCCATCTAGCGCTCTCTGTCCGCGTGCGTCCGACAGCGCGACTCTGGATGTTAGGCGAGTTGCTGGCCCTTGCCTTTGGCTCCGCGGACGATGGCGGTGATTCTGATCGGGCCCCGGCAGCAGGCGTCGCAATCGAAACAACACCGACAGCACGGCCGATGCAAGTAGCGATGGAGTGCCAACGGTTGATCAGGTGAGTCGCGAACGCTTGTTAGGCGCCAACGTGCGTTTCCCGTTTTCGATTCGTTCCGCGGAAGCGAACCAATGGATCAGCTCCCGCGTAGACCCCGAAATCGCAGCAGGCCTGCCTTTCGTAGGAACCGGAGACACGAATGGAGGCGACTTTCGAGAACTGATCTGGACGGATTCATCGGGGCCGTTCTTCTCTCCCACCCTCTGGAGTGCACGATCCAGCGATGGCCTGGAATTGATCGCGACCCTCGACTTCGACAGTGACGGTATGGCTGAACTCGCCTGGCATGACGGCATCGACGTCGCGCTCTGGAGCGCCTCGGACACGTTCTGAGCCACGCGCGATCAACTTCCCCAGCAGGCTGACCGCATCGACTCGCATGACCGCAACGGAACCCAAATCCATGAGCGCGGAAGCGTGCGATGACCCGCCGCCCCCTAGAGAGATCGTCGAGGCGTGGCTCGATCGTGTGCGTCCGGCGCTCGTTGCTGACGGTGGGAATGTTGAACTCGTGTCAATCGAGCATGACAGTACAGTGCGCATCGCTCTACAGGGCAATTGCGCGGATTGCCTCAGCTGGCCACGCTCCGCGTCGCCACTAATGAGCCGCTGAGGCGGACCGTGCGCGGCATTCGGAGTGTCGTCGCAGCCGAGTGACGCTGAAGTCAGACACAGTCCCGAAAAAGAGAATGGCCCCGCCGCTCGCGTGCTGTATGCGAAAAGCGGGGCCGACCCCCATGACTCATCCTGCGCGCGAAACCCGCGCGGTCATTTCATTTCTAGCTGCTCGACCCGTTGTTCGAGTCTGAAGCTTGATTGCCAGAGCTCTGGCTGGTAGCGGTCGATGCTGTTGCGGCCTCCTTCGATGCCGTTGGTGCCTTGACTGCACCCATCCTCACGCTGCCATTCAACTGTGCGCCCTCTTCCATCAGGATGGCCGGGGCTTCGAGATTGCCGGTCACGACGGCTGATTTATGCAGCACGATCTGATCGCTCGCGTGGACGTCGCCTTCGACGAGTCCGCTGATCACGACACAGACGGAATGAATTGTGGCCTGGATCTGGCCGGTTTCACCGACGATCAGGGTGTTGTCGCTTGAGATTTCACCCGAAAAATGGCCGTCGATTCGAACCGTGTCCCTGAACGAGAGCTTGCCCTCGAATTCTGAGCCCTGATCGATGAAGGCTGTGAGATTGCCCATCCCACCGCCGCTCGAGCTACCGCCCCCGCCTGCAGACGAAGGCGCTGCCGCCGACGATGAATCACCCTTACCTCTACCGAATCCGCTAATCGCCATATCTGGATCTTGCCTCCGTGAATTGCCTGACTCTCCCGCTATCGTCGAATGTCACCGGCATCTTGAGCGCAATTGGCCGAAAATCAGTGAGTGTCCCTCTAGTTGCAAAAAGGCCTGCATCGCCGTGACTCCGCTCACAGCAGGGAGCTAGACTCGAAAATCATGGATCAGTTGGCCCACGGGGAGAATTCTCCCGCAAAAATCCTCTACCGCTCCATCCAAAACAATCGAGTCCACTCGGCGTATCTGCTCACGGGGTCCGGCGATCTTCCCTGGATGACCGCTCTGGGATTCGCCCGAGCAC
The DNA here is from genome assembly GCA_012959805.1 of Myxococcales bacterium. Classification (GTDB taxonomy): domain Bacteria; phylum Myxococcota_A; class UBA9160; order UBA9160; family UBA4427; genus UBA4427. Next base: position 25,750 of record DUCN01000065.1, read on the forward strand.
TGGTCTGCGAGCGATCCGATGGCTCGGTCTGCGACGCGTGTAACGCCTGCCATCGCTCGCGGGCGACCGATGCCGATGCCGGTGTAGCCGCCGCCGAGATCATTCTCGATGGCAAGGGCAAACGCGGCCCGACCTATCGCCACATCGGTGACCACCCGGACCTTTTCTGGGTAGAACGGGGGCCCGACGACACCCGAATTTCGATCCTTCAGGCGCGCGACCTACAAAATGCGCTTCGCCTCGGTGCAAACGAGGGCGGCCGATCTGTCGCAGTGATTGCGGGGGCCGAATGGATGACGAACAACGCCCAGAACGCCCTGCTCCGCCTGTTGGAAGAGCCTCCACCGCAGACGACACTCGTACTCGCGGCTTCACGCGCCTCCGCCATCATCGCCACGATCCGATCAAGAAGCGTCCGCGTACGCTTTCCCGCCGATTCCGACGCGGGCCTTCGTGCATCCGACGCCCTGGAGTCCGTTGCGCAGATTGTTGACACCCTAGATCACCTCGGCAGCCAATCGGTGGGCGATCTGCTCGATTTCGCCGAGCAATATCGCGGCGGACGGGCGGTCGCCGCCGAGTCCGTGACCGAACTCATCGATGTCTCGGCGCAGTGGCTCTGCGAAGAGGTCAAAGAGCTCGTCGCCGAGGGAGAAGAGCCGGCCACCCAAGCGCTCGACGCGCATCACAGTCTCCAACAATTGCGCCGCGACCTGATCTCGCGCAATGCGAATCCACAGATGGTCGCCGAACGACTGCTCCTCGGACTCCGAGACGTGGTCGCAGCGGGAGCGATCCGGTCAGCTCGGGTGGCCTGAATCCATGTGGATCGATAGCCATTGCCATGTCACCGCCGATCGCTTCGACGCGGATCGCACTGAGACCCTTGCACGTGCCTTCGACGGCGGCATCGAGAGCTTGATTTCGATCGGCTCCGGCTACGGAATTGCCGGGAACTCGGCCGCGGTCGAACTCGCAAAGTCGGATGCCCGGATCTTCGCGACGGTCGGCGTTCATCCGCATGAAGCCCATGAGCTCGACGACGAAAATCGAGATGCCATTCGAGCCTGGCTCAAGGACGAACGCGTCGTCGCGCTCGGAGAGTGCGGCCTCGACTATCACTATATGCGCTCGCCGCGGGAGACCCAGCTAGCGGTCTTCGCGGAACAGATTGCGCTCGCACGCGAACTCGACATGCCGGTTTCGATCCACGTGCGCGGCGATGAGAATGCCGACAATACCGACAATGCCGACGACGAGTCGCGTGACTCCTTCAATGCCTACGATGAGCTCCTGGACATCTGGAAGCGCGAAGGTCGAGGCGAACTCGAAGGCGTATTGCATTGCTACACGGGGAATCTCGAATTCGCCGAGCACGCGATGCAGGAAGGATTCTTCGTCTCCTTCTCAGGCATCGTTACGTTCAAGGGGAGTCACGATCTCCGCGAGGTCGCCAGGGGCATTCCGCTCGACCGCTTGATGGTCGAGACCGATGCCCCCTTCCTCGCTCCGGAAGGCCATCGAGGCCGACGCAATGAGCCACTTTGGGTCTCGGTCGTGGGCGAAGTACTCGCCGAGCTCCACGACTGCACGACGGCGGAAATCGCTCGAGTCACGACTGAAAATACTCGGCGGTTCTATCGATTACCGGCCAAATAGCGCGACACGTTTCGTCAGCGCGGAGCAGGAACGCACCCAGCATGCCACTCGAACCCAAAGACTCACTCCTCTGCGAGCTACTTCAGCTGGCGCGCGACCTTGCGCGGTCCGCCGGCGCCATTCAGCGGGATCGATTCGAGACAGATCTGAAACTCGACACGAAGAGCGCTCCCATCGATCTCGTCACGGAGGTCGATCGCGCTTGCGAGGCGCTCATCGTCGAGGGAATTCAAGCCGCCCGCGCAGACGATGCGATCCTTGCCGAAGAAGGACACGGCGACGACAAGGCTGATGCCAAAATTCGCTGGATCATCGACCCCCTCGATGGGACGGTCAATTTTGCCCACGGGTTCCCTCGCTTCTGTGTTTCGATTGGCATCGAAATCGAGGGCCTTCGGTCGGTCGGCGTCGTTTACGATCCGCTACTCAACGAATGCTTCGAGGCCGCTCGAGGCGAAGGCGCCTGGCTGGGCCCTCGGCGCTTGCGTGTATCGGAAGAAGATGAACTCGGCCGAGCCCTAATCGCAACCGGCTTCGCGTACGACGTGCATGACAGCGAAAACGACAACCTCGCTGCTTTCCGCAATGTCATCAAGGTTGCTCGCGGAATTCGCAGAGACGGCAGCGCCGCGCTGGACCTATGTTATGTCGCATCCAGCCGCCTCGATGCCTACTGGGAACTCAAACTCCATCCCTGGGATGTCGCCGCCGGCTATCTGATCGTCGAGGAAGCGGGCGGACGGATCAGCGATTTTGGCGACGGTCCACCGGATCGATCCGGGCGCGAAGTCGTCGCGACTAACGGATCGCTGCATCAGGAACTCTTGAAGCAACTCTAGGCGAATCCCCTTCGAGTCGAGCGCGTGGCCGATCATTGGGCTTCAACCAGACAACGATCTAGGGAATTTCCACGCCTTCGAGTGGGTCGATCTCGAGGCCCTCCCGATCTTGCGCGGGCACATCACGGACCGCGTCCGGAACCTGCTTCTCGAATCGATTCGCGAAGGCCTCAGCTGAAATCGGGAGTTCTTGGACGACGGATTCGGCAAGAATGAAGACGGTCGGCTCATCCGCTCGCTGAGCAAGCAGGCCACGTCCCGAAACGAGTCTCCCTAGTCGCAGGTCGGCCAAAATGCCCGAGTCATCACCCGCGCTGATCTCCGTTCCTACGCGGATTCGAACATGCGGGGGCGAGAGTCCGAGACCGGCCAGTTCGGCGGGACCCATCTCCTCGGCCAGAATGTCCGTCGCTCGGAGGCTCGAGAGTGTCCGGACGATATCCGAGGCCCGATCTGGATCGATCGAAGGCGCGCTGCCCATCCACCCCGCTTCTTCCAAAATAGCCTCGACCTCGCCGTCGGGTTCGAACTCGATGAGAAGATGACGCGCATCCACCAGATCAAAATCCGAAAGCGACTTGTATCGGTAGTCGACCAAACGGCGCTTGAAATCCTCCATCCGTTCAGACGCGATTGTAATCAGCTTTCCATTCGGTCCTTCGACGAGAAGTCCATCTTCGAAGGGGCCGCCAATTCGCATCCGCCGTTCGACATGATCGCCTGCAAGTGTCCAATAAAAGGTGATGGCGGGATTCGCGAGCACGGCCATCGCGTCGTCCGTTCGTTCACCGACAAAATTCGTCGCGCGCAAATACGAGAGATTCGAAATCAGATCTCGAACCATTTCCTGATCGACCGCCGCCCTCATCGGCGCACCCATCTGCCAGTGTCCCGCAGCATCCCGAGCCAGCGCGACCTCCACCCAGGAATGCTGCTCATCGCCGATCTCGGCGATGAGGCCAGAACTCTCATCAGGCCATGTGATGCGAAGAGTTCGAAGCTCAGCAGCTTCGAAGTGGAGGATTCGACGTTCCCGAAGATCGTCGAGGTTTCGATTCAACGAGTTAATCCGAAAGCCTTCGATATACGAAATTTCAGCTTTGAAGTCTTCTGCATTTTGAACTTCGGTACGAGCATTCGCCGAAGAACTCGCTCCGCGTTCCTCCTCCGCCCAGCGCGCGACGTAGAGATGGCCGCCCACTGGGGTGGACCTTCCAACGCGGAGCCCATACGCCTTTCCCGCGACGACGAAGCGGATTATCCGCGCCTGCGAACCAAGGCCATATTCGTCCAGTCCGCTGCCCGGAGAACCATTCGGTTGAGGCCCATCTTTTTGGGCAAACAAGGCATCCGAAATCGAACCTTCACGTGCGAGACTCGTCAAGGCATCGGCAATCGCGTCGAGGGCGATGCCGTCCGCCAGATCGTCGAGGGGATGACTCAGCCTCCAGCGACCTTCGACCCGCGCAAAGCGTGCGTCGATTTCATCCAGCGTCGAAAATTCGATGACGTCGACGGCATCTGCTTCGAGCCCTGGAAAGATTCTCTTCTCTTCATCGAGTGCCGCCTGACGGCCGGATTCACCTTCGATCTCATAGAAGTAGATGAATCCGCCAAGCATAATAGTGACCAGGGCGAGAATCCCGGTCCTTCGCGGATTCATCGGACCGATTCCTCGGACATCTGCGGTATGCGGCGCCGACGCCACCAAACGATGACACCGAAGATTGCGATGGCCTCCGGCAGCACGAAGAGCGAGAGGTACTGAATGCGACGGAACTCCTCCTGCGACATCTGGAAACTCGATGCTCGGGAAGTGTTGGGACGCACACTGATTTGCTCGATGTCGCCGGCGAGCCAGTTCACGGAGTTCACAAAGAGATCTCGGTTGCGAAGTGCGTCGATGAACTCGTTCGTCGCAAAATCCGAATCACCGAAGACCACGACTCGCCCAGCAAGGCTTGCCGTCTCGGCCGGGGCACCTTCCAAGGCCTGGGCACCTTCCGAGGCCGGGGCAATCCACGGCGTCCCCGCGACCGCAATCGGAACCGGCCCAACGATGTCCCCGGGGCCTAACTCCGCGCGACCCGAGTCTCGCCATGCATCCAGATCACGCTCCGCCCAGGAGTCATTGCTCGTCTTCGCAAGAATCGAATACTGAGCCTCGAGCGCGTCATCGACATGCACGCTTCGCACGAGAGGAAAGAGTGTGGGCTCCCGAAGGTCTTTGGTGATGGGATGCCGCCCATCATATTCGCCGGCGAGCGGAGTCGTTGCCTGCCCAAATACAGCAAGGGCCCGATCAACGATCACATCGTCTCCGAGCGAAATACCCCAATGCTCGAGCAACCCATACAGATTCGTTTGAGATCGGGGATCGATGGCCATGAAGACCGACCCGCCGCCTTCGACATAACGGCGCAACACCTCAATCTCATTCCCAATGAGCGGCCGCGTGGGGCCCGCAATGACCACGACCGAGGCATCGGCCGGCACGTCGCCGATCGTCGCCAATAAGAGCGACTCGACCTCGTAGGTTTCGTTCCGAAGCGCCTGCGCCGCTCGACCGAAGCTGTCAGGGCTCGTCGCATACCCGACCGCCGGCGATCCATCTGCCTCGGGTTGAGAATTGACCCTTCTCTCGTTATGCCCTTCGAGGAAGTAGACCTTCTTTCCCGTACTCATGGCGAGTTTACGAATCGCGTTGGTAACCGCGGACTCGGAGAACTCCCTGAGCGTGATCGCATCACCAGACTCGAGCGACAGCCGAACGACACCTTTCGCCAGATCCTCAGACGAAAGTTCCAGGGACTCTACGAGTCCGGGTGCCGCATTCGGGTCAATGAATCTAAGGTCGACGCGTTCGCTTGCGAAGGCGTAGCGATCAAGCAGATCCCGAATGGGTGGAGCTTCGGCTTCGAGAAAAAATGCTGTAATCGAAACATCTTGCTCGAGGTTGTCGAGAAGCTTCGTCGTTTGAAGCGCCATCGTGTGAACGCCAGACTCACTGACGTCGAACCGAGTTGCATAACGCGCGGATAGAAAGCCCAGCGCCGCGAGTATCAGAATACTGAGCAGCGCATTCACGATCGCGCTCGACCCGACAAGTCCCGCTCGCCGACTTCCTTCGGATCGCATTCGCTCGCGAAGAACGTCGAAGCTCATCACGATCGAGGCGCCCAGCAAGACGGCCCCCGCAACGAGATTACCGAAGATCCAGAGTGGATCCGTATATGGCTGCAAGAGCGCCATCAGCGCAGAGAGAATTCCAAAGCCGAGCGCCACCGCGCCCAGCCCTGCGAGTAGAGCTGCCACTCCGGTCATTTAGCGCCACCTCGCTGATTCAATCACGGTTTTCGAGAGCATCAGAAAGACAGCGCTGGCCACGAAAAAATAGGCCAGATCTGCGGTATCGATGAGCCCCTTGAGCATTCGCTCGACATGACTACCCGTCGACATCCAATTCACGATCTGAGAGATCGACGAATCGCGACCGAGTCCACTTCCCGCCATACTGATCTCGACGATGAAGGGCAGCATCATCCCCAGGATCAACAACAACACGAAGGTCAGGATGAATGCGATCAACTGGTTTCGCGTCACTGAAGACGCGAAGACACCGACCGCCACATAGGTCACGCTGACCAACAAGAGAGACAAGAGGCCCGAGAGCGTTTTCCCGACCTCGGGTTCTCCGTAGATGAAGAGAAGTGCCGGAAAGAACGCGACGATGAGCGACATCACCGTCACGAATCCAACACCTGCGAAGAATTTCCCGAGCACGATCTCCCAGATCGAAATCGGGCTCGTGAGCAGAAGCTCATCGGTTCCGTTCGCCTTCTCGCTCGATATCAGCCCCATCGTGACGGCGGGCAGTAGAAAGAGAATTATCACCCACATCGACCCGATGAAGGGTTCGATCAGATCATCATTCAGATTCATCATCTCTATCCGCTGGAGCATCTGGAATTGCGTAAGCTGGATCAGTCGTTCTTGAAAGCCGATCAAGCTCGCCAGAAAAAATGTTCCCGCGATCACCGACCAGAGCGTCAGCACGATGTACGCGACCGGCGAAACAAAGAGCGAACGAAGCTCGCGTGAAGCGATGGTTCCCGTATGCCTCATGCTGCTGCCCCCTCGGTTTCGCGAGTCATGACGCGTGTAAAGACTTCCTCGAGCGAGCGGCCATCGGCGACGATTTCCGAAAGCGGCTGATCGAGTACCTTACGTCCGTGATGAAGCAGGATTGCTCGCTGGCAGATGATTTCGACCTCGGCGAGAATATGCGTCGAAAGCAGAATCGTCTGACCACCGGTTGCAGCGAGATCCCGAATCAGCGCGCGAATTTCTCGAATCTGGATCGGATCAAGACCCACAGTCGGCTCGTCGAGGATCAGGACCTTCGGTTCGTGAACGATGGCCTGGGCAAGACCGACGCGCTGGCGAAAGCCCTTCGAAAGTTGACGAATCTCTCGCCCTGATACATCGAGCAAGCCACAGCGAGTCAGCGCCCGCAAAACCGCGTCTTTACGCTTTGCCCTGGGCACATCCTTGAGCTTGGCAACGAAGTCGATGTAGCCGGCGGGGGTCATTTCGGGATAGAGCGGTGGTGTTTCGGGCAGATATCCGATGGCTCGACGAGCGTCGAGTCCCTCCGAAAAAATGTCCGCCCCGGCAATTCGAATGACGCCGTTCGTGGGCGGGATGAAGCCGGTCAGCATTCGCATCGTCGTCGTTTTCCCAGCGCCATTCGGCCCGAGAAAGCCAACGACTTCGCCCTCCCCGATTTCAAAGGACAGCTCACTCACGGCTTCAAAATCACCATATCGCTTCGACAGACCTCGAACGTCGATCACGGTCTGACCATCCCGCTCTTTTTCCCCCGCACTGGCGTCTGCGTCCACGGTCGCTGCAGATCCTGATTCAGTTTGCGTCACTTTAACCCATCCCGTTCAAAAAGAGATCCACGACGGTGCGCGCGATCTTCACATAGTAGGCGTTCTCGTCGCCTTCGATCTTGACGAGATCGAGGACCCGATTGGTCACGACGATATCCAGTCCACCTATAAAAATGGAACAGGCCAAAGCCGGATCAAGATCTTCACGCAACTCACCCCGCTCCTGTCCTTCGCGAAGAATCCTCGTGATCAACTGAAACAGCTGTCCAACGACTCGAACGCGATCGGGATCCGCGAAGCGCTGGGTGCGCTGAATCTCGAACACCAGGATCTTGACCCATTCGGGGCGCCGGCGATAGGCCGTCAGCGTAACAGCTGCGATAGACAAGAGCTTTTCTTCGACGCCTCGCTCGTCATCGGCGATCGCCTGGACCGCATCGATAAACCCGCCCCAGCGCTCGAGAAAAATCGTATCGAGAATTTTTTCCTTGTTCTTGAAATAGTGATAGACGAGCCCATACGCGATCTCCGCGTGCTGGGCGATATCCGAGATGCGCGTCGCGTGATAGCCCTTGTTCGCAAAGACCGTGATCGCGGCATCGAGGATCAGACGACGCTTGTCCGCCCCCCTCTCGGTCCTGTCGTGCATTGCCTTCTCGCGCGCGCCGTCCGACATCTGAGATTCGAGATTCCGGCTATCGTTCATCTAACGTTCGTCTACCGTCTATTGACTGTGTTTCGACTGTCTTTCTACTGTATTTCGACCGTGAAGCCACATGTTCCAACGCGCCCGATTCGTCAGCGCGCCAAATTCTACGAACCAACGAGCCGGATGCCATTCCCAATCCATTCCGACTCGACCAACTTGTTCACTCGCCCATTGAGGACCCACACTGCGAATCGCACTCGTCATCGAACGCTTCCTGCCCACGGGCGGCGGAGTCGAAAACGTAGCCTGGCGGGTCGCCCATGAACTCGGCAACACCGGCGCCGACGTGACCGTCCTCACACGGTCATTCGATCCACAATTCCTTGAAGACACCTCGCACGCCCCAAATGTTCAGGTCCTCTCCGTTCCGACATTCTGGCAGCCCCTTCGCGTGCTTCAGTTTTCACGTGCGACGGCCAACGCCGCGACCGCAAGCCGCTTCGACATCGTCCACAGCTTCAGCCGTACTCGGCATCAAGACCTTTACCGCGCAGGGGGTGGAAGCCACCGGGAATATCTGCGGCGCAGCAGTTCAGGAGGTCGTCGAATCGCGCGACAATTTTCCCCGCGTCATAGGGTCTTACTCGCGCTCGAGGCAGCGATCTTCAGAGATCCGACCCAACGAATTCAATGCGCCTCACGATTCGTCGCCGACACATTGACCTCGCAACACTTTGTTTCGTCCGAGCGTATTTTCCTCCTGCCCAACGCCGTGGATACCGCACGCTACGGGACGGCCCATGCACACCAAGCCGGGCGTCGCCTGCGAACACAACTCGATGAGAAGGCCGAACGCGTCTGGCTCTTTCCAGCCTCGGGCTGGCGGCGAAAAGGTCTGGGGCGGCTACTCGAGGCCGTCGCCAAGATGAAGGACCCCGGCTTCCGTCTGTGGATCGCAGGCCGCGACGATCCCACGCCGTGGCAAAAGATGATTGCCGATCTGGGCATCAGCGATCTCGTTCGCTTCCTCGGACCTCGAGATGATCTCGAAGTCGTCTATGGCGCCGTCGATGCCATGGTTCTTCCAACGCACTACGACGCCTTTGCGAATGTGACCCTCGAAGCCGCTGCCTCGGGGCTCCCCGTCCTCACGACCCGAGCGAATGGCGCGAGCGAATGGCTGAGCAATGCCGTCGTCTGCCTCGACCTGGGCGATGCGCCTAACACAGAAGGCGATTCCGACCGCCTGGCGAACGCCATGCAAGACCTGGCCGATCGCGAACGAGCCTGGGGCCTCGGAGAGCAGGCCAGGCGCATCGTCCAACGCATGGATTGGCCGAGTCATGCGGCGGCGCTTAGTGAAGAATATCGACGGATCCTCGAACTTCGACGGCAGAAGCAATGAGCCGACGGGGAATCGATTGGTTCGCGGGAGACGGCTTCGCACAAAGCGAGATCGAATCAGCCTTCGACCGAGGACTGGATGAGGCCACACGAATCCAGTCCAACCGTCATCGCACGGTCCATCGGATCGCTGCTGAAAACTCGTCACGAGATGCCCAGCCCAGCGCCGGGTTCATTCTCAAGACCCATCATGTAGCGACCGGTCGGCATCCACTGCGCGAAGCTCTCAAGCGCCGACTCGGAAGTTCACCGGCGCGGCGTGAATGGCTCGCACTGCAGTCACTCCTTGTAAAGAGCGTCTACGTTCCCCGACCTCGCGCATGGGGACGTCTCGAAGATGGCGATGAGATCCTCGTAACCGAAGAGCTCTCGGGAACGAGCGCGCGGGATTCCTTTCGTGCCGCGACTCCCGAGGAGCGCCCGGCTCTTGCAGACGCACTAGGACGAACCCTGCAGACCCTCTACCAAGCGGGCTACCGGCATGGAGATCTTCATCTTGGCAATCTGTTCGTCACAGACGATCGGATTGTTTTGCTCGACTTGCAGAAGGCGAGACCGCTCAAGAATTCAAATGAACGTCTTCACGACCTCGCCACCCTCGAACTCTCCTTGGCGAGAGCGGGTTGGTCACTGGATGAACGATCCGCTTTCCGCGCCCCGCTCGAACCAACGGCACATTTCGAAAGCGCCCTGCGGCGTTTCTTACAAGACCATGTTCGAGGGCGAGCACGACGCAGACATCGCGTCGGTCGAGACTGGGCCGCCGCTGAATTCGATGGGCTTCGAGGTTTACGCGAGCAGTCGCTCAGCCTCGATAGCCTCCGGGAAATCATTCAGTCCGCGGACCGGAATCCAAGCCCCAGGCAAAGACGCAACGGCCGCATCCACCTTACAGAAGCCAATACGGGCGATCGTGTGGTCGTGGTCAAGCGCGTTGAATCTCGCGGCCTTCGCCGGGCCCTCGGCGATCAGATCCGCGGCACTTCCGGAAAACGCGCATTCCACAAAGGCCAAAGGGCCAGTCTTCTCGGCGACCGCGCCGCGCGCCCCCTCGCCTACGTCGAAGAACGTCGCCTCGGACTCGCACTTCGCAGCTGGCTTGTCATCGAAAGAGTGGGCGAAATCGATCTGGATTGCATCACACCGGAAAGCCCAGAATTGGCACGTCGAATCGCCTTGGCGTTAGGCGCGTGGCTGGCCGAAGCGCATTCCTGGGGCCTCTCCCACAGAGACCTCAAAGCCGGAAATGTCCGCATGACCATTCGTGATACATCGATTGACTTCTGGTTGATCGACCTCGAAGACTTGACAGGCCCCACGAACCTAACAGACGACGCGCGACGGCACTCGCTCAGTCAGCTGAATGCCTCGCTAAGCGACGAAGCGTTCGGACTCGATGCACGTCGAGAAGCACTCGAGGCTTACCTCGCCCACGTTCCATTCAAGGCTGAAAAGTCCGATGCGGCAGGCATCGCGGCGCAGATTGCACGGCAGAGTCTTGCGCGCGGCCATCGCTGGCGGGGAATTGGCTGCGACCTATCTCGTCATCGCCAAGACGACCAGGACGAGTAGTCGGCTATACGGGACTCACTGTCAGCCACCGAAAATAGCTCGAAGATCCGGGGACGCGCCCGCTCTCGCCCAGGACGAAGTGCAACTCCACGCCAGTTGGCGAGCTCGTGGCGATTTCTCGAAAGGCGCCGATCTTGCGTTCGGGATCCTCGGGATTCAGACCGTGAAAGACGATCTCCACGCTTTTCTTTGTAGCCACGACGTTCAGGACGAGCGTCCCAAGCGTGAACAACTTACCGATGCCTTCTACCGCTTCGACGGCGAACCGCGGGACGTCGCAATCCGAGAGTTGAAAGCCATATTCGAGACGCATGTTTGACTCCCGAACCGAGTGCATGCGCGCTGTGGCGCAGACTGGCGATTCGTATTAAGGGACGCGCCAGAGTGGCGTCCGAGCTAGGGACTGTCAAGCGCGATTGCGCTCAGGATGCGGCGGCGCCCTTCTGTTGGGCGATCTGATCTTGCAATTCTTCGAGTGTGAGAATGCCCTTCTCTATCAAGAGATCGGCAATTGCCTTGGCCACGTCACGTGTCTTGTCCGTTTCTTCAATGGCGCGAGCCACATCTTTGAGTAGACCCTCTGGCAGGACGGGTGCCGCTGTTGTCGGGTCCAGTTCCAAATCCCGAGACGCTGGCGGATGCACAGGCACATGCGTAGCCGCGGCATCAGACTGAATGAGCGAGTTACTGCTGCGCGGGTCTCTGCTTCTCGTCACGACGCGAAGGTTGTTTTCTCCGATCGTGCCTCCGGTCACAGGACCTGCGGATTGTTTCGATGAACCCGAGCGGTAATAGCGATCGATGGCGGCGGCGAGTTCGGTCGGTCCGACCATCACCGGATAGACTTCCATGCCGGTTCGAAAGGTAAGGTCATCGAGCACCTCAAGATTCGAGGGATCTTCCATGCCGAGAAAGAGCTGGTCGTTGCGTCCCTCGCGTTTCACGAAGAGCGGCATGACACCATGTTTAGAAGCAACGCGTGCCGGCACCAGTGCGATGACATCGTCGGCGATCCGCTTACCTGCGAGACTCGCCACCGGCAGATCCAGCTGTTTCGCGAGTGCGCGAATGAGATGACCCTCTTCGACCATGCCCATCTTGATGAGTGTCACGCCGAGTCGGCGTCCCCAGCGCGCCTGTTCGCCGAGCGCAGACGCGAGCTGCATCTCATCGATCACGCCCGCTTGGACTAGGATTTCCCCAACTTTTGGTTTTTTACTCATAGGCCCCTCATGGGTCTGAATATCGTCCCATTCTCTGCTCAACCTGAGAACGCAGTCGATTATTCGGCTTTCATGAAGACGTTTGGGGAGCTCATCCCAACGATCTAGATTCGGATTCCTCGGCGAGAAAGCATCGACTGCGGCCCTGTTCGCCCTTCGTGCCATTGGTCCCGGTGACCGGAAAGAGCGGCGGCACTTCCCGAGAACACCGATCCATCACGACCGAGCAGCGGGTATGAAAATGGCAACCCGACGGTGGATCGCTCGGTGAGGGCACATCGCCCATCACGGGTGGTGCACCGCCGCGCTGCATCGGATCGATCGATGGAATGGCTGCCAACAGCGCCTTCGTGTAGGGATGCGCGGGCGCTTCGAAGATTCGCTGGGTGGGGCCCTGCTCGACGATCTTGCCGAGATACATCACAGCCACGTCGTCGGCGAGGTAGCGAACAACGGAAAGATCATGGGTGATAAAAAGGTAGGATAGCCCGAGATCGTCTTGGAGGTCGCGCAGCAGATTCAGGATCTGGGCTTGAATGGAAACGTCGAGCGCCGAAACAGATTCGTCACAGACGATCAATCGCGGCTCGACGGCGAGTGCTCGAACGATGCAAATTCGCTGACGCTGGCCGCCTGAAAATTCATGGGGGTAGCGATCCATCGTTGCGGGATCGAGCTGGACCCGCTCCATCAGCTCGGCGACCCGTGCCCTGCGATCGTTCTCGTCCACGCCAATGCCAAAGGATTTCATCCCCTCGGCGATCTGATCTCGAATGCGCATTCGCGGATCGAGCGAAGCCATCGGGTCCTGGAAGATGATCTGGATTCTCCGCCTCGCCGCGCGCATCGATTCCGCCGAGAGCTCGAGCAAGTCTTGCCCCTCGAATAACACCACGCCCTTCTGCGGGGATTCGAGCCGCAGGATCGATCGGCCGACCGTCGTTTTCCCACAGCCAGATTCGCCGACCAGGGCAAGCGTTTGTCCCGGCGCGATGTCAAAACTCACATCGGTTGCGGCCTGAACCCATCCCGTCGTCCGCCGCATGAGGCCTTCGCGAATCGGATACCAGGTCTGAAGATCCTGTAGCCGCAGAAGCGGCGGCACTTCCGTGCTCACAATGCCTCTCCTTCCGGGTCGCGCGACGACGCGTCGACCGCGTGACACCAGACGCGTCGATCGGATGTGGGCGCCGTCTCCTCTGGAAAAATTTCAGCGCAGGGCTCGAAACGTTCTCCACAGCGGGTCGAGAATCGACATCCATTCGGCCAATGGTCCGGCGAAGGAACAACGCCCGGAATTTCGGGCAGACGCACACCGGGCGGCGAGAGCGCGGGGATCGAACGCAACAAGCCACGGGTATAGGGATGCAGCGGATTCGAGAGCAGCTCTTGTCTGGGCGCCACCTCGACGAGTCGCCCCGCGTACATGACTGCCACGCGGTCAGCCAACTCATTCACGATGCCGAGGTCGTGGGTTATCAACAAGATCGCTGTTCCGCGATCACGCTGAAGATCACTCAACAACGCAAGGATTTGGGCTTGGACTGTGACGTCCAGCGCGGTCGTCGGCTCGTCTGCGATCAGTATTTCCGGTCGTGTCGAGAGCGCCATCGCGATCATCACGCGCTGTTTCAGTCCACCGGATAGCTCATGGGGATAGGCGTCGAGTCGTGCCTCGGGGTCGGGAATCCCAACCTCGGCAAAGAGCTCGCGAGTCCGAGCTCGCGCATCCACCTGACCGATCTGATCGTGAAGCCCAATCGCCTCCATGACCTGCGCGCCCACCGCGACCACGGGATTCAAACACGTCATGGGCTCTTGAAAGATCATTGCGATGCGCCCGCCGCGAACCCGGCGCATCTCACTCACGGAGAAATCCAGCAGATCCCTGCCCTCGAGCTTGATCTCCCCGGCGATGACTCGCCCGGGCTTCGGCACCAGTCGGAGAATAGACAGCGCAGTCATCGACTTGCCCGATCCAGATTCCCCGACCAACGCGAGAACTTCGCCGCTGTCGAGATTGAATGAAACGTCATCGACGATGCGAGTTTCTCCCGTGGCACTCGGAAAGGCCGTCTGAAGGCCGCGGACTTCGAGTAGCCGACTCATGACGAATCCTTCAGCGTGCGCGGATCGAGTACATCGCGAATCGCATCGCCGACCGAGTTCACCGCCAGGATCAAAACGAAGAGCGCCGCGCCGCTCGCGGACAGATTCCACCAGATGATGGGATCGCGAGAAAGCTCATCTCGCGCGCCATCGATCATTTGGCCCCAGCTGCCATCGACGCCAATTCCCAGCCAGGCCAGCACGGCTTCGGACAAGACGAGGCCCGAGAACATCAGGACGAAGGTAATAACGATGAGATGCGCCAGGTTGGGAAGAATGTGGCGGATCACGATGCGTAATTCTGGAACGCCTAACGCCCGCGCCGCGGAAACATAATCGAGTTCGCGAAGCTTCAGCGTCTCCGCACGGGTCAGCCGACAAAAACCAACCCAGCTCGTGACACCCAGAGCAATACACACCGACAGCGTCCCGCGGCCCATCGCCATGATCAGCGCGATCAGGAGTAGCAGTCCCGGGATCGATGCCAGCGTCGAGATCAGAAAGAAAACGAAGTCATCGAAGCGCCCACCGAAATAACCGGCCCCCACGCCGAAGATCAGCGCGAGCGGAATCGCGATCAGACTCGTCAGTCCCCCAATGAGAAGTGCGACCCGTGCACCCTTTAAGGAGAGATAGAGAACGTCGCGACCGAGAATATCCGTGCCGAAGGGATGCTGACCCGGCCGCTTGAGCGCCTCGGCACCATAGAACTCAACCGAAGCGAAGGGGGCCGAATAGCTCGCCTCCTTCGTTCCGAGAAACGCGCGATCCAACAGCGTCAGCGGCGCGTTTGGCAACACGTCCACGACATCCTCCGGAATCCCGCCCTTCCACGCGATCGAATCGACGAGCCCAATCGTCATGTAGAGAGCCACCACCACGATCGCCAGCCGCCGCCGACTCCACAACTGCCTCGCGGCGTCTCGCCAAATGGGCTCGCGACCCACGACACGTGCCACCCAAACGCAAGCCAGCACGAGTCCAAGTGTCACGCTATTCGAAACGACATAGCTCTCGACGTCCATCATTCGAAGCGCACCCTTGGATCGACAAAGCCGTAGGAAATATCGGTCGCGATCTGGCCGAGAACGAAGGACAGCGCGCCGATGAAGACCATCGTCCGAAGCGTGGCAAAGTCGTTCGCCTGGATCGCATCGAAGGTCATGGATCCGAGTCCGGGAATCCCGAAGAATGCTTCGAGCAGGAGTGCTCCAGTAAACAGAAAGGGAATAGCCAGAACGACTCGAGTCAAGATCGGTATCAACGCATTGCGAAGAACGTGATGCGTCATGATCCTCGGCTCGCTTGCGCCCTTCGCGCGCGCTGTGCGCACGAAATCGCGACTGCTCTCTTCGAGAAAGACTGTGCGGTAGAAGCGAACGTCGCCTCCGATTCCGCTGAGGAGCCCGACGATGATGGGAAGCACCAAAAACCGCGGCAGCATCAACAAGTCGGCATTAAAGCCCGAGATCGGGTACCAGCGCAGGACCTTCCCGATCAAGTATTGCGCCCCAACGATATACAGAATGATCGAGACACTCATCGCGAGCACGCAAAGAAAAACACCCATCCGATCGATATAGGTCTCCCGAAAGAACGCGACTAACAAAGACAGCGGAATCCCGATCAAGATACCCAGAACCAGAAGGGGGATGGTTAGCGAAAGGCTCGGCCCCATCCCCGCCCGAATCCGATCGATGATGGGAGAGTCATCGGCATCGCTCAATCCGAAATCGAAGGTCAACATTCTACGATAGTGATCAAATAGGAGATTCTCGTCCCAGTCCTGCCAGGGCCAGAGCGGCCTGTCATAACCGTGATTGACCTTCCACTGTTCGATCACCTCGGGTGGAACTTTGTCTCCGAGCGCGCGGCGAGCGATATCGTCGGGCTCCGTCACAGTAAAGAAGAGGATGAACAGGAGAAAGAGGACGCCGATCACGACGCCTACGCCGTAGATGAGTCTGCGAATAATATAGGCGCCCATGTTATTGACGTTCCTGCAGGTAGGTCCGGATCCCTGGCAATACGACCAAAACAGCGAGTACGAGCATGACGATAGCCGGCCAGATGATCGGCTCGTTCCATTCGAGACGATTTGCAGCTCGCAGGGCTGGGTCGAGATCACGGTACTGATATGTGGGTGTCGAAATCCCCATCGGCTTCACGTTTCGAACCCAACCGTGATAGAGCGAGTAGTCCTCGCGATGAAACAATTCAATCCAGGGCCGTTCTACTTCCAGGATCTCGATCATTTCACGGATCTCGGCCATTCGCTCCGGCCCATTCTCTCTCGCCTTCATCGAAACAAAAAGCGCATCGTAGGTCGCGTTTGAAAAGTTAGAAGCATTCGGCCCGCCGAATTTCGATTTTCCCATTTCGGACCAGAGAAGGAAGAGAAAGTTTTCCGGATCGGGATAGTCGGCCACCCAGCCGGATTGAAACACCTGATAAGCGCCGTTTCTCTGCTTCTCGTGGAATTGATTGTAGTTGGTCGCTTCAATCCGAACATCGATGCCAATCTGCTTCCAGGCCGACGTATAGAACCGCACCTGGGTCATGCCCGCAGTCGACGTGTCGTAGGAATCAAAGGTCAGCCGTAGCGCTTCCCCGGTCTTTGGATCGATGCCATTCGGATAGCCGGCTTCCGTCATCAAGACCTTGGCCTGCTCGAGGTCAACTCGCGTATACGGATTATCGTAGTCGGGACGATAGCCGTAGATCCCGGGCGGAATCGGCGATTGCGCTGGCACGCCCCGGCCGTTCAAGAAGATCCGGGTATATTCCTCGACGTCGATCACCAGACTCATCGCCTGGCGCAATTTTCGGCTTCGCTCGCCGCCGAGTCGGCCAACGACATCATCATCTAGATTGAATCCTATGTAGAAGACATCGAGGGCGACAGACTTTCCAAGCGAGACCCCCCTCTCCAACATTTCAGGGGACAGCGCATCTTCCTGAACGACTTTGTCGAAGCTTTCCTTGATGATGCCCGAGGCATCGTAATAGCCCTGCAAAAATTTGTTGAAACGGGGGATGTTTTCCTTTTCTCGATGCACTTCCACGCGGTTTATGAAGGGCAGGCTGCGTCCCGCATAATCAAGGCGGCCCGAAAGGCGGTCTTCCTCGTCCCCAACGCTGGGAAAAATGGCCGACGGTGCCTGCCATTCCGGATGACGAATGCCGTACCAATTCGGTGAACTTTCGAGCACATAACGTGCCTGCTTGTCGTATTCCGTCAGAATGTAGGGGCCGGTCCCAACCGGATGATCATCGAATCGCTGGCGGCCCTCTTCGCCGTCGTAATAGGTCACCGCCTCCCAGGGCACGGGTGTCGCAAATTCCATCGCGAACCAATATTTGATCTGGGGGTAGGCGCGATGTAGCGTGATTTCCAGAACGTGCCTCGATGGCGTCACAATTCCCGAGACCCCTCCGATCGCCGCATATTGCTCGCGAATCGGCCGCTCACCAAAGGTCGGCTCCGCTTCCCGTCTGGCCGTCAGCGCCTGGCTGAACTCCTGGAATCCATCGATATTGGAGAACGGTTCGATGACGGGACTCGCAACCTTCGCGTCCGCGACTCGAAAGAGCTGAAAGGCAACATCCGCGGCAACCACTTCGCGCGTTCGCAGTCCCGGTTCCGCCAACTCGAAACACTCGTCATTGGCGTAGAGCAAATCGCTGCGCAGTTCAAACCGATAGAGAATGCGCCCGTCGGCGAGCTCAATCCTTTCGGGCAATGCCACAGCAAGACCGGGCATCAACTCGAGCGGTCGCTTCAAGAAATGATATTTGAGTAGCGTGTCGTAAACGGCGCCCGTAATCGCGTGCGCACCGACGTTGTAGGCCTTCGCCGGATCGAGGGTGCGGGGCGCTTCATGGAAGGAGCTGTAGAGAACCTTCTCACCCTCCTGGGAGGACGGATACGGATCGTTGGAACATCCGAGAAAGTTTGCAAGAGTGAGCGCGGTCAGGCTGAGCAAACAAGCCCTACGAATTCCCGCCCCTAAGGCTCTCGAGTCCAATCCTTCTATCACACCCTTCGCAAGCATCACTGGAGAGCACAGCGCCGAGGGACGCGAATTTGCGATCGCCTTTGGTCGCCGCTGCAATCTATCTCCCCCCGCCTTCGATGACGACGTCAGAATCGCTGAAATGCATCGACTCGCCCAATCACCTGACGCGATTCGAGTTTGCTCGCGGGCGGATGTCAAAGAATCGATCGGACAACTCGTCCGCCAACATGACTCGCCTCCATACGAAACGGGCCAAGGATCCGGCGGCCGGCGATCGAATCGTCACCCGATTCGGGAATTCGGCCGGGGTATCATCGCCCGCAAGCAGCTGATAGTCCTCGAAAGCAACTTCGTATCGAAGTCGCCCACCCCGCTCAAGACTACGGATTTCCACGAGGCGCCCGGAAAGGCCGAAATAGAACAGCTCGCCCCCGTGCTTGAGCACGTCCTCGGAACCGAAACAAAGTGGATCGCCGAGGGTCGAACCCGAGATTTCCCGACAGTGTTCGGGCAGCCGCTTGTCTGGCCTGACGAAGACGAAAGCCAGCCGGCCCTCCGGCTCCAGCCAGGCCGACGATTGCGCGAGTCCATGACTTGGCCTCGGGGCCCCGAGCAAAATCCCGACGACCTGGGCGATATCCAGATCGATTTTTGCCAGATCCCATAACAGTGACGGTGTCACTGCTCCCCGCGACACCTCACCTGTCTGCGCATCATAGAATCCAAAATGATCGCCATCGACGGCTAGCATCGCCGCGATCTGATCAAAGAGTCCGATGATTTCGAATCGAAGTCGGTCGGGACGTTCGACCAAGATCCTCTGCGGTCGATTCAACTTAAAATCCGGCCCCTCCAGCGCGACCCGCGCCGACCCGCGTAGAGCAGATCTCGCGATGGAAGTTTCGAGGTATTGGCGAAGTACACGGTCGGCTCGTTGATCACCCCGCGGAAGTTTTCGACCGAGAAGATGAGTATCCACCGAGGTGCCGGGCGAAATACCGCGACAGCCAGCGATCAAGAAGGACAGCAGAATTCCGAGAACGAGAGCTGCATTTTGGCTCGCCGCGCATTTTCTATTCGCGACGCCATTCCGGCTCGCGGCGCTGATTTGGCTCACGGCGTCTCGCCGCCCGGGGCCGGCAGCCCGAGGTCGCCACGCAATCGCTCGCGTTTCTCGAGAAGCTTGGGCTGTTCGGATTCGCTTAGTTCGAGATTGACCGCGTTGTCGAAATGATCGAGTGCGCCTCTCTTGTCGCCGCGCAGAAGAAAGACGTCGCCCAGATGTTCGGAAACGACTGAATCTCCACCTGTTAGTTCAGCCGCCTGAATCAGATGATCCTGTGCACGATCGAGCAGACGTAAGGCCTCTTCCTTTCGGGACTGTGCGAAGAGTATTTCAGCCATCTTGTAGTAGACCCAACCGAGGCTATCGGTGATGTATCCGTCTTTGGGGGAAAGTGCGAGGGCCCGCCGAATCAACTCTTCGGCCTGCTCGAGATTCTCGCCCTGCTCGGCCCAGGAATATCCGATGTAATTGAGCGCATTCGCATTGTCGGGCTCTGCCTCGATCACCTGCTGCATGAATGCGAGCGCCTGCGCGACGTCGCCATGCGTCCCGTACTGAACACCCAGTTGGTAGAAGACTTCGGTATCTGCGTCGGAGCCATCGAGCATGCTCTCGAGCATCTCGATGCCACGAGGGAAGTCGCCGGTCGAAATCGTCAATCCCGCGACATGAAAATCCAACTGCCGATCAGGTCGCGAAATGCGCAAGCGGTCGATCTCTTCGATCGCCTCATCGAAACGTCCCTCGGATTCAAGAAGCGCAGCGATCTCGATTCGGGCATCAAAATAATTCGGATCCTGCGGACGGATTCGATTGAATGTTTCGAGTGCGCGGACCTTGTCTCCCGTGGCCTTTTGAATTTGGCCGAGCGCGAAGGCCAGCTCGGGCTGCTCTGCATCTCGCGCAAGAACGGCTTCGAGCCGAGCAGCAGCGGATTCGTAACGGCCGGCGGAAAACTCCAGCGATGCCAATCGGCGAAGAGAAATCGTATCGTCGGCATAGCGCTCGACCACTCTGCCGAATGTTTCAATCGCTCCGTCGATGTCGTTACCATCGATCTGCGCCTGACCCATGCGCTGCAAAATTCCGTAGTGATCTGGATGTCCTTCTAGAATTTCACGATAGACCGCGATTTCTCCAGCGCGATTTCCCCTGGCGCGCTCGATTTCGGCCAGACGCATGAAGAGCAGAAAATGATTGGGGAACGCTTCTAGCCCCTGGCGAACCGTAGACTCCGCGGAATCGAATTTGGAAGTCTGCTCGAAGACAGCGGCCAGAGAGAGAATGCCGCGGAGCTGATCGGGCTCCGTCTCGATCAATTCGCGTGCGAGGGACTCTGCGCGCTCGATTTCGCCCCGCTCAAATGCCGCTTGATAGAGGACGTATGCTGAATCCGGATTCAGCGGCGAACCCTCGGCATCACGCAGAACGTGGTTGAGTCCTTCGAAATTCCGGCGCAACCGATAGAGTCGACCCAGAAAGAGGCGGGTTCGAAGCGAATCCGGATCGAGGGCCAGAGCCAGTTCGCCTTCACGGACGGCGCCCGCGACATCGTCCAGCTGCCAAGCCAGTCGTGACAGCCTTTCATGGATGAGCGCGGACCGTGGATCCTTCTCCGCCGCTCGCTCGAAAGCGTCGCGCGCCAATTCGAAATCGCCGTCGATCTGGGCGAATTCCGCGACCAAGATATCGTAGTCGGGGGGAACTTCGGAGCGCTCGATGCGCAGCGGGATATGACGCAGGCGCTTGGCACCGGAATCCAGGAAATCCAAACGACCCAATGACGCACAGCCACTCGAAAGCGCCACGAGAAGGGCAAGCCCCAGCACGAAGCCAGAGCGCCGGCAAAACACCGCCGGACTCACATCATCTCCAGCCATCTGCGAAATCGCCAAATGCAAGGATCCCCCTACCAACGATCCATTCGAGTAAAGAATCACCCTTCCCTACACCATCGTCCACCCATCACGCGACATTGATGCTGGAGGCGCGGGCAAACTCGACCACCAAAGAGCTGCTCAGCCGTCGGCGGAACCGCGCGCGCTCGAAGCCAGAGCTACGCAAGCGCGGTGGCCAGTTCGCAGGCAGCCGAACTACCCAAGGTATCCGTTGGTTTTCAGGTACTCGACGATCTGCGCGACGCTTTCGTCCACAGTCTGAGTGTTGGTGTCGAGTAGAAGTTCCGCCTTGTTGGGCTCTTCGTAGGGTGCGGAAATACCCGTGAACTCTGGGATCTCTCCGGCGCGGGCTTTTTTGTACAAGCCTTTGACGTCGCGACCTTCACAAGTCTCGACGGTGGCCTGGACCCAAGCTTCAACAAAGTCACCTTCGCCCATGATCTCTCGAACCGCGTCACGATCCGCGCGATAGGGAGAGATGAATGAACTAAACACGATCAGACCGGCGTCGGTAAAGAGCTTCGAGACTTCACCAATTCGGCGGATGTTCTCGGTTCGATCGTCTGGCGAGAAGCCAAGGTTCGAGTTCAGCCCATGACGAATATTGTCGCCGTCCAAGATATACGTGAGTCGACCCATTTCGTTGAGCACCTTTTCGGCGGCCACTGCGATCGTCGACTTGCCGGATCCCGAGAGACCGGTCAGCCAGATGGTGCAGCCGCGCTGGGCGAGCATCTTCTCTCGATCGGTGCGACTGACTTGTCCCTCATGCCAGGTGATGTTGGTCGACTTGGATTCGTTCACTTCGTATTTCCTTCTATTTAATTAGGCCGCTTGGGAATCGGCGGGATTGTGACAATCGATCGCGAAAGCCCTGCCTTTGGGTCTAGCTATTGGGCCAGGATTCGCGTCAATCTGGCTTTCGGTTCAGGCCCAGATCATTCGGGCCGGAATCGCGCTCAGTCGTATTGGTTGAAGGCGGAAGACTATAGCCACAACGAACAAATCTGCCGCCGTCGCTTCGATTGCCGGGCCAAGGCCCAAAACACCAAAGCTGGCTTCCTCAGCCCCGCTTTCACTCGCCAAGCTGCACACGAATTGCTGCGACGACACGCTCGGCGACCTGGCTGACATCTTTTGGTGTATTGCCTCGTCCAAACCCAAAGCGAAGCGAAGCCTTCGCGAGCGCTGGCTCTCGACCCAACGCGAGAATGACGTGGCTCGGGCCCGGCTGCGCAGAGCTACATGCGGATCCGGAAGAAATTGCGATACCGGAAAGATCGGCCATCAGGCGGTCTCCATCGACGCCCTGGAAGGAGAGGTTCAAATTACCGGGAAGCCGTAGCGATTCGTCACCATTCAAGAGCACCCGGCCTGGCAGCGCTATCTCGAGCTCCTTGCGAAGCTGATCTCGTAGCTTCGCCAGGCGAATCGCTTCGGCCTCTCGTTCTTCGAGGCAGCACTCGAGTGCTCGCGCGAATCCGACGATCGATGCGACGGGCAGCGTCCCAGAACGCAGTCCGCCTTCATGCCCTCCACCGTATTGGCGAGGCTCGAGCGTTAGGCGCGGCTTGCCGGATCGACGAATGCGCAAGAATCCGATGCCCTTTGGGCCATAGAGCTTGTGGCCGGACACCGACAAAAGATCGATTCTCTGCGCCTCGACATCGATCGCAATCTTGCCGACGGCCTGAGCCGCATCGGAATGAAAAGCGATATCCCTATCACGACAAAGATCGGCGATCTCGGTAATCGGCTGCAGAACGCCAATCTCGTTGTTCGCGGCCATGATCGAGACGAGAACAGTTTCTTCACGAATAGCAATCGCCACCGCTTCCGGGGAAACGAGACCATTCGCATCTACCGCTAGCTCAGTGAGTTCGAAGCCTCGTCGGGCCAGCGCGCGGCAGGTATCGAGGACCGATGGGTGCTCGGTTTCGACCGTCACGATGTGACGTCGGCGGGACTGCGAGTCGGCGAGTCCAAGAATGGCGAGGTTATTGCTCTCGGTCGCGCCGCTCGTAAAAACGATTTCGCTCGGACTCGACGCGCCGATCATCTCCGCCAGTCGTTCGCGGGCGTCCTCGACGGCGGCCTCTGCACGCCACCCGTAGACATGGGTCGTACTCGCCGCGTTCCCGAACTCGGCCTGCAGATAGGGAAGCATCGCTTCCAGCACGCGGGGATCGAGCGGCGTCGTCGCGTGATGGTCGAGGTAGATTGGCCGATCAGGCCGCGAAGGACTGCCCGCAGCCACAGGTATTCGATGCGTTGGGGTTTTCGATCTTGAAACCTGATTCCTGGAGCGTGTCGACGAAGTCCAGACGCGACCCGACCAAGTAGAGCGCGCTCTTTTCATCGACGATCACGCGAACACCGAGGGTCTCGATTGCGGTGTCAATTTCGCGAATGACATCGTCGAAGGAGAGCTGGTATTGGAGGCCGGAGCAGCCTCCCCCAATCACCTTCATGCGAAGGCCATGACTCGAAGCCTTCCCATCTTCATCGAGGAGTGTTCGAATATGAGTGGCCGCTTCGCTTGTGACTTCGATCATCGTGTTCTCCTGGCGGCGCCCCTTCGGCTTCCGGCATCATGGGGCACTGAATTTTCAATATAGCAGCTCCCCTACTCTTCGACCTCAGGCGCCGAGATGCGCACAAAGATCTCGCGGTTTCCCTTCGGGCCCGGAACCCGACTCTCCGCGCGTCCAATCTCCCGTCGACCCAAGGCGGTTGCCGCCTCCACAACACGATCGGCCGCGGCTTCACGCAGGCTGTCCTCGCGAACAACGCCGCCCTTGCCCACCTGATCACGCCCGACCTCGAACTGAGGCTTCACGAGCAGCAGCCATTGCGCATCGGGCGCGCAGGCGTGAATCGCCGGCAGGATCAGCTCGAGCGAAATGAACGAAACATCCGCGGCGACGAGATCAAAATTTTCGTCGAAGTCTTCGAACCGGATGCTTCTCGCATTCACTCGCTCTCGCACATCCACTCGCGAATCGAGCCGCAAGCTCGAGTGTATCTGGCTATGCCCGACATCAATGGCGACCACCCTGACGGCTCCCCGCTGAAGCAGGCAGTCGGTGAAGCCCCCAGTCGATGCACCGACGTCGAGACACGTGAGCCCTGTTGGGTCGAGGTCTAGATCGGAAAGCGCCGCGGCCAATTTTTCGCCACCTCGAGAAACGAATAGGCGGGAGCCGCCTTTGAGTCGGATACTGCGCTCGGGCGCGATGCGGGTCCCGGATTTATCGACACGTTCATCGTCGACTAATACGCGACCTGCAATGATCAAGGCCTGGGCCGCGGTGCGACTCAGCGCCAAGCCTTCTCTCAGGACTCGCTCGTCGAGCCGCTCGCCTTTCAAAGCGAAGAGCCGTCCGCTCCTTCACCAGAAGTAGATGATGTTGGTGATGTTGGTGATGTCGCCGAATCGTCCGAGCGAGCCAGCAGCTCGGTCACAGCCGTGCGGATGTCGCTGGGTGCAAGGGCGACGCTGGCGACCGACTGTCCATGTTCGATGAGATCGTCGGGCACGCCGAGGATTCGCACGGGTGTCAGAATACCTTCTGCCGCCAATAACTCGACGACGGCGCTGCCGAAACCACCGATGATGCTGTGCTCCTCCACGGTCACCAGTACGCGGCAACGTCGGGCCAGCGCCAGGATTCGATCGCGATCCAGCGGCTTCACGAATCGGGCATTCAACACCGCACATGAAACACCGTCCGCCGCCAACTCACTCGCCGCTTCCATCGCGGGGTGGGTCGTCGACCCGATCGCGAGAATCACCGCTTCATCGCCGTCGCGAAGCAGTTCTCCTTCGCCGATCGAAATTTTCTTGATATCGGGATCGAGGGCGATGCCCAGTCCCGAACCCCGTGGAAAGCGGATTGCGGCGGGACCCGCATAATCGATCGCCGTAGCGAGCAGATGCTGCAATTCGTTCTCGTCCTTCGGCGCCATCACGATCGCGGTCGGCAGCATCCGGAAATAGGCGAAGTCGAAGAGTCCTTGATGCGTTGCTCCGTCGGCACCCACCAAACCCGCGCGGTCCAGAGCAAAGGTCACATCCAGATTCTGCAGACAGACATCGTGAACGACCTGATCGAAGGCGCGCTGCAAAAAGGTCGAGTAGATCGCGGCCACCGGCTTCATGCCTTCGGTGGCGAGACCGGCGGCGAATGTGACCGCATGCTGCTCGGCGATCCCGACATCGTAGAAACGGTCGGGATGGGCTTGCTGGAATCGGTCGAGCCCGGTTCCCGATGCCATCGCCGCCGTGATCGCGACGATCCGTTCGTCTTCGCCCGCCAATCGGATCAAAGCGTCCGCGAAGACACTGGTAAAGGAGGGCGGCGCTTCCTTCTTCGGAGCAAATTCGCCAGAGGGAACGTCGAATTGCCCGACGCCGTGGTACTTGAGCGGATCCGCTTCTGCCGGACCGTAACCATGGCCTTTCTCGGTCAGTGCATGGATCAAGACGGGCCCGGACCCGTTGGCCACCATTTCTTTCACGTTGTCGAAGGTCTCGAGCACCACATCCATGCGATGACCCTGGATCGGTCCGACATAACGAAATCCAAGCGCTTCGAATAACAGCCCCGGCGAGAAGAAGACCTTGATCGACTCTTCAGCCTTGCGCGCCCAATGCAGCATGTCGCCGGGCATGCCAGAAAGAAAGTCTTTGGCCCAACCCTTCATTCGGCGCGTCATGGGCGCCGACATCTTTCGGGATAGATACGAAGACAGTGCTCCGACATTTGGATCGATCGACATTTCGTTGTCATTGAGAATGACGATGAGATTCTTCTCCGAGAGATGGCCGGCATGATTCAATGCTTCGAAAGCCATGCCCGCGGTCATCGAGCCATCACCGATCATGGCAATCACGACCCCGTCTTCACCCCGATGAAACTTTGCGCGGGCCATCCCCAGCGCCGCCGAAATCGAAGTCCCGGCATGTCCGGCACCGAAATGATCGTATTCGGATTCGCTGCGACGCAGAAACTTTGACATCCCGCCGAGCTGGCCAATCGTCTCGAAGTCCTTTCGGCGGCCGGTCAACATCTTGTGCGGGTAGCCCTGATGCCCAACGTCGAGAACCAGTCGATCCTTCGGCGTATCGAAGACGTAGTGAATCGCCGTGATCAGTTCGACGGCGCCAAGGCTGGACGCGAGATGACCACCGGTCTGCGAAACCCGTGCGAGAATCTCATCGCGAATCTCGCCTGCAACCTGCTCGACCTTATCCCGCGGCAACTTACGAAGATCCGACGGTCGATCAATGCCGTAGAGCAGCTTTTGGTTTTCGCCTTTTTCCGCTCCGTTCGGACTGACCGTGTCGGTGGCTCCTCGCTGCTTATCCTGACTCATTTTTTTCTCCGCACCGCATAGCGAGCCAACTCGCGAAGGGGCTCCGCCCGCTCGCACAGATCTTCAATCCGCGACAACGCACATTCAAGCAACCCTTCGGCCCCCAGCCTCGCATCTTCGGTCCCCTGCAATCGGAGGATACTCGCCGCCTCATCACTGTCGGCATCGAGAAGATCGTCCGCGATCTGGAAAGCAACGCCCACATCCATGGCGAAGGCCTCGAGTCGCTCTCGCTCGGATTCACTGGCGCCAGCAAGGGCGGCTCCACCGACAACGGCAGCCGAAAAGAGCGCGGCCGTCTTCCGAGCATGGATAGAGGCCAGTCGCACATGATCCGTTCCCGCGCCGGACGCATCAGGACCCGACAGCGTCGAAGAGTAGGACAAGTCATCGACCTGACCGCCGACCAGACCCGCCGCGCCCGCGGCCTCTGCCAGACGCCGAACTGAAAACAACACAGCCTCGGCATCCGAAGCCGGAGCAGAGTTCTCCGCCAGCGCCGCAAACGCCTCGGTCAAGAGCGCGTCCCCGGCCAGAACGGCCGTCGCCTCATCATAGGCCACGTGTACGGTCGGTCGACCGCGACGAATCGCATCGTCATCCATGCAAGGCAAATCGTCGTGAATCAGCGAGTATGTGTGAATGAGTTCGACGGCCACTGCGATGGGCATCGCCGCATACATGGCCGCGGGACTCGGAGCGCCAACGGCCTCCGCCGCTGCAATCGCAAAGACCGGACGAAGTCGCTTGCCGCCCGGAAACAACAGATGCCGCATCGCGCCACGAAGCCGCTCGGGCAGATCCGCCGCATTCGCAAACCGCGCCTCGATCGCCGCATCGATGAGCGGAGTTCGCTCAGCCATATATGCGTGAACATCCATCGCCTAATCCTCGATTTCGGAATCGGCAAAATCGGAATCGTCAGGTGCGAAAGCAGCGGTCCCGGTCCCGCCCTCCTCCGAGCCACGATCCACGACGAGTATCTCGACTCGGCGTTCGGCCTGCTCGAGAGTCGACTGGCATTGCCTCGAAAGCTTCACGCCGGCTTCGAAGAGTTCGAGCGCTTCCTCGAGCGCCATCTCGCCCTCTTCGAGGCGCGAAACCGAGGTCTCGAGGCGTTCGAGCGCCGTTTCAAAGGAGGGCATTTGGACCAGCTCAGCCGCGGTGTCAGCCGCCTTGGGGCCGCCCCTCGAAGTCTTCTTTGCACTGGGCTTGGATTTCGCCATGGGTTTTCGACTCTATCTGTGGTGGGTGATAGAGTCAATCTTGTGGACGTCCGGAACTACCTGAAAAAGCGAGGGTTTTCAGCGCAACCAATCGCTTCAGTCCGCTCCGTCCGGAGTCTCGAAAGAGATGACTTCGGCCTCGATTCGTCCGTCCGACAACTGTAGATCGAGTCGATCGCCCAGAGACACGTCGCCCGCAGCGCGCACGATCCGACCATCGGCTTCGCGCCGAATGATCGAGTAGCCGCGGCCGAGAACCGCAAGCGGGCTGAGCGCATCGAGCCGCGCCGCCAACTCACCCAGGCGTCGCCGCCCCACTTCGAGCCGGCTGCGAATCGCAACCACCGCTGCCTCGCGCGCCCGAATTTCACGCGTTCGTGCGAGCGCAATTCGCGCCTGAGGACTCCGAGCCCCCAGGACCTGGTTCAACCGATGCAGGCGCTGCGCGTGCTGATCGATCTGCCGCCGCATCGCCACCGCGAGTCGACGTCGCTCTCGCCCAACGATGTCTCGCAGCGCATTCGCATCGGGAAGCGCGAGCATTGCGGCCGCCGAAGGTGTCGGTGCGCGAAGATCTGCCACCAGATCGGCGATGGTCGTGTCCGTTTCATGGCCGACGCCGGAAACGATCGGCTGCGGTGAGTTCAGAATCGCCTTCGCCACGATCTCTGTGTTGAAGGCCCACAGATCCTCGATTGAACCGCCGCCTCGCACCAGCAGGATCACGTCGATCTCCGAGGCATTCGCCAACCGAGCGATCGCCGCGGCAATTTCGGCGGGCGCTTCCTCACCCTGCACCAGAGTGGGAGAGATCAGAAGGGGGATACCCGGGAATCGACGACCCGCGATCTTCAAGACATCTCGCACCGCGGCGCTCGTTGGCGAAGTCACGATGCCTATTCGTCGCGGATGGGTCGGGATCGGTCGCTTGCGCTCTTCGTCGAAATAGCCGGCGGCGGCCAGCCTACGCTGCAGCTGCTCGAATGCCAGCTGCAGCGCGCCTACGCCTCGAGGTTCAAGTCCGCGAACGATTAGCTGAAGATCGCCGCGCGCGGCGTAGATTGATACATCCGCCTCAGCAACGACTTCGAGACCTTCTTCCAAATCAAAGCGAACACGCGCTCCGTTGCCGCGGAAGAGCGCCGCCCGAATCTGGCCGGCGTCATCCTTCAACGTGAAGTAGCTATGCCCGGACCGCGCATTATGAAGATTACTGATCTCGCCAACGACAAAGATCCGCCCAACCTTTTCTTCAATCAAGCCCGTCAGTCCAGCCAGCAACTGGCCCACTCCGAGCGTTAGGCGGTCGGTGCCGCCAGGCGCGGAAGAGCCGTCAGCTCGTAAAGAGCCGTCAGCCCGTAAAGAGCCCTCAGCCCGTAAAGAGCCCTCAGCCCTCTTCATGATTGCTGGAGGCGACGGACTGCGAGTCCGAAGGCTCTGGATTTGAACCCTCTCGCAGTCGGCGCATGTCCTCGAAGTAGTTCCAGCTCTTCAGGACTTCGACCGCGCGCAAGAGCTGAGTGTCGGGAGGAGTCATATCCCCCGTGGTGGCTGCTTCTTCTGCATCGCGTTCGGAATCAGCATCGTTGCCGCCCTCAACTGCATCTGGCGGCAACATCGAATCCGGAATACGAACGGGGGGCGGGGCGGAAATCGAATGGCCCGAGGCATCTTCCTGAGTGAAATGCCCATCCAAATCGCGTTCGCGCACCCGGCGCCGTGCAGGGAATCCCATCGCGCCCTCGTCGGCCTGGCTGACTTCAAGATCCGGCGTGATGCCAACTTCCTGGATCGAACGCCCGGCGGGCGTGTAGTAGAGAGCCGTTGTGAGCCTCAGCCCGGCGCCTCCATCCAGCGGGTAGACGGTCTGTACCGATCCCTTTCCAAAGGTCGGCACACCGAGCACGATCGCGCGATGATGATCCTGAAGCGCACCCGCCACGATTTCCGAAGCGCTGGCGCTGCCTTCATTGACTAACACGACCATCGGATAATCGTCCGCGACAATCGCGCTGGTGGCCTTGTAGTCTATGCGCTGACGTTCATCTCGACCCTGCGTATAAACGACGATCCCGTCGCGCAGCCATTGATCCGCGACTTCAACGGCTTGATTGAGAAGGCCGCCCGGGTTGTCTCGAAGATCGAGCACGAGCCCTTCGAGGGGCGCGTCATTTTCAGATTCGAGATCCGACAATCGCGCCCGAACATCCCTGCCCGTTCGCTCCTGAAACGAATTGACGCGCAAATGCCCGATTCCGGGCTCGATCAATTCTGCACGAACCGAGTTGAGCTTGACCGTGTCACGCATAATTTCGTATCGCCGGGGCTCGACCATGTCGGCGCGAATGATGAAGATGGCGATCGAGGTTCCCTTGACCCCACGCATGAGAGAGACCGCCTCGAAGAGTGTCATCTCGAGGGTGCTTCGACAGGGTGACGTCCACTCCTCCGGCACCTCGGTTGGACAAATGGCTGAAATTCGATCCCGTGCCTTGATGCCGGCTCGCGCGGCCGGCGTGTCATCGATCGGCGATACGACCTCGATGAATTGTCTCGGCTCCTTGGAGATTTCGATTCCAAGTCCCTGAAACTCGCCCTTTGTTTCCTCCTGCATGTCGTCGTAGACATCGGGAATCATGAAGGCCGAATGCGGATCGAGATCTTCGAGGATGCCGCGCATCGCACTCATCATCAGCGCATGCTCATCCACATCCTCGACATAATTCATACGCACAAGCTCCAGAATGCTCGCAAAGAGGCTGAGGTCCTCGTAGCGCTGGGCGTTGCTGCTCCGGGCGTCGTCGGACTGTGCTTCCGCCTCAGATGCCGCCTGACCCGCCAGACTGAACCCGACGATCGCGACCATGAGGCCCAGCGCGAAGGGTCCAAGAAAACTCGAGTTACGTTTCATGATCACGAATTCATTTACTCCAGCCTGAGAAGAGCCACCAGCCCAGCAATGGGCCGTCAGCCGGCAAAGCCACGCACCCGTGAGCAGATTGCGTCGATCGTCCGGCTGAAATAGACACTAGCAGCCGCTCCGGAGCGATCGAAACCAGGCGCCCTACCCGCTCATGAACTTCGCTTCAAATTCACAGCGCGCTACCGACGATCGCCAAACCACACCTCGGGATCGATGGCCTCACCAGTGCGGCGCAATTCGAAATAGAGGCTGGGTCCGCCCAGGGATCCGGTTTCGCCGACCGTGCCCAACGCCTGACCTTCATCGACGGGGTCGCCAACCGCAACGAAGATCTCATCGAGATGGCCAGAAATGGAATGGAATGCATCGCCGTGATCAACGATCACAATTCTTCCATAACCCCGGAACCAACCGGCGAAGCGCACCACGCCCGCGCCGACGCTCTGGACGCGTGCACCCGCCTGCGCGCCGAAGTCGATACCGCTGCGAAAGGTCGCCGTCTGGAATTCGGGATCGAGAACGCGACCGAAATGTTGCTTGACGTCGGCCTCGACCGGACTCGAGAGCGACCCCTGGCGTGCGGCAAATCCCGAGGCGGCCACATTCTCCTGCGCATCCCGGCTTCGCACACCTAACGTTCGAATCGTCTCTTCGAGAGCTTGCGCGGCCTGTTCGAGTTCGAGCAGAAACCGTCGCTCAGACTTCCGATCTTTACGGAGCTGATCGAGAATTTCGCCTTTGGTTCCACGCTCCGATCTGAGCTGGATGACCAGCCTCGAGACTTTTTCGCGACCGGCCTCGCGCTCGTGAATCGCCTGACTGGCTTCCGCCTCGAGGGTCTCGAGCCGATCGCGTTCATTGCCCAGGCGTTTGACGAGCATCGCGTCATGGCGCACGAGCACGCGAAGTCCGCTGGCACGATTCAAGAGTTCAGGAAGCGACCCGGAGGAGAAGATCACGCGAACGGGCCCGAGTTCTCCCCCGCGATAGAGTGCGTCCGCACGCTTCGCCAGCGCCCCCTGCGTTCCGCCGAGGGCCCGCCTGGCTGTTTCGAGTTCCGGTTCGATCTTCGCGAGTCGGTCCCGAGCGACCTTGATCTCTTTTCGTGCCGTCCCGCGCTGGCGAACCACGGTCTGGAGTCGGCGGTCAACCCCCTCAAGCTTTTCGAGAATCGCCCGTTCCCCGGCTTCGTGTTCACCGACTCGCCCGCGGCTGTGAGAGATGGCGTCGCGAAGCCCTTCGAGTTCCTCGGCCCGATCCTGCGCCAACGCCCGTGGCGGCCCCACCGCGAGTGTTGTGATGGTTGCAATCACAACAACGAGGCCGCAACCGACCGACGCGAGAGAGCGCCACCCCATATCAGGTCCGCCCGCCGACCAGCGCCGTGATCGCACCCAGAAGACCGAGCCCAGCGCCCAATACCACCAGGCTAATCGACTCCGCTGTCGAAAAGAAGTGCAGGTCCGCTCGCCCAAGAACGAGTTCGAGACCGATGCGAACCTGGGGCAAGGCCAATTCGAATGCCCCGTAGATCAGAAGGAGCGCGAATAGACCACCTAGCAACCCCTGGAAGATGCCCTCCATCATGAAGGGAACGCGGACAAAGGTTCGACTCGCACCGACCAATGCCAGGATTTCAAGCTCATCGCGCCGTGCATAGAGGGCCAGCCGAATCGTGTTGGCGACGATCAGCAAGGCCGCCAATCCGAGCACCATCGAAAGTACCAGCGCCCCGGCGCGAACCATCGAAACCGCCTGGCCATAGCCCTCGATCCACTCCTGACCGTGGGCGAGTTCGTCGATGCCCGGCAAGCCATCGAGCGCCGCATCCAGAATCGCGATGGCGTCGGCATTTCGAGCCTCGGGCCGCAAATGAATTTCGAGGGATGCCGGCAACGGGTTCTCATCGAGACCAGCGAGAAGCTCCGCACCGCCAGCCAGTTCCTCGAACCGCACGAGCGCCTCATCCTTCGAAACGAATTCCACGCGATCCACGCCGGGCGCTGCGGAGACGTGCTCTACTAGTTCACGCTGCGCCTGCTTCGAGACGTCATTCTCGAGATACGCAACCAGCTGAAGCTCGGCTCCGAACTCATCAAGAATACCGGTCATGTTATCGACGAGCAGCGACGCGCTTCCAACCAGAACTAATACGATCGATATGGTCAGAACTGCCATCAGGCTCGTTGTCGTCGCGCCCCTAATTCCGCGCACTGAGTTGGCGATGGCGATCGCAATCAAATTGAGTACGCGACTCATGCCATCGCTCCAGCCGTGGGCGTGGCCGCAGGAATATCCTCGGCGATGCGCCCCCCCTCGAGTCGGAGGACACGCTTGCCATAGCGTTCAATGAGCGAATGATCGTGGGTCGCCACGATAACCGTGGTTCCTCGGGTCGAAGCCTTGACGATCAGGTCCATGATTTCGATCGTGAGTTCCGGATCGAGATTACCCGTCGGCTCATCAGCCAGGAGAATTTCAGGTTCGTTCACGAGCGCACGAGCCAGAGCGACACGCTGCTGCTCGCCACCGGAAAGCGAGAGCGGGTGATGGAAGCGTCGATGCTGAAGACCGACGGACTTCAACATGGCAAAGACCCTTGACCGTGCATCTCGCCTCGGCGTGCCGACAACATCGAGCGCAAGCCGGACGTTCTCTTCAATCGTGCGCTCCGCGAGCAGCTTGAAGTCCTGAAAAACGACCCCGACTCGACGTCGCAGCGCGGGAATCGCTCCTGCACCGAGTCGAGCCACATTTCGTCCAAGTACGAGAATCTGGCCCTCTGAGGGTGTCTCCTCCGCGAAGATCAATTCGAGTAACGTCGTCTTACCCGCCCCGGAAGCGCCGGTGAGAAAGATAAACTCGCCTCGGCGGACTTCGAGCGACACGTCGTGCAACGCGTATTGACCAGCCATGTAGGACTTTGAAACGTGATACATGCGGACTGGGGGTTCGCCCGCCGCCGTCAGCGTGCGACGCCTCACTTCGGCTGCCGCCTCCGCTTCCGAGCGTTTTCGACGAGATAGTCGAGCACGACTTCGTCCAGCGGTTTCTCCGACAAGACGCGATCTCCGAAGACCCGCGAGAGCGTCGCCGACGTTTCCTGTTGGGACGGATGTGTGGATGGCTCCTCAGCAACAACGGTCGCCTCGGCCATCGTCGCCGGGCGAGTCGCCGCGGAGGATCGCGCGGTCACGGATGACGTCGCTGACCCTGATGACGTCCTGGACCGCGATGATTTCGTGAGCCCGCGTGCCTTCGCACCGGCGCCCGCATCCGCGTTGGCCGCCGTATTCGTGATTTCGGACGGGCGTTCTTCTTCCGTCACAGACGGCGCTCGCGATGATCGGGAACCCGACTGCTTCTCCGCCAGGAAGATATCAGCGCCAAGTCGCTCGCCGATCGTTCCGTCATGTTCACCGCGCGAGAGCTGCTTCAGGATCGTCTTGTGCTGCCCTTCCATCAATTTTTTGACGGCGATTTGGATGCCATCACCGGCGAGCAGATCCGAGTAGTCCTGCTTCACCGAAACCATGATGTTCCCACCATGGAAGAGATGCGTAATCACATGGGGATTGTCCAAACCACTGTCCTCGGTCTGGACGTGGAATAGAACACCGCGATAGCGGAAATTTGTATTGAAGCCCGATAGCATCGCAGCCCGATGCCCCCCAAGAGATTCGTGCGGATGCCCACCCTTCGGCGGATCATGCGCGACCATACCATGCGAAAACGCCGGATCGATACGCCAGATCGGCTTCCGGCGTGTCCATCCCGCTTCCGTGCACCTGCCTCATCGGGCACTAGGTCATAAATCTGAAAAAAGACGGCATCACAGCGATCGGATAACGGGGGCGTATACCCTCATCCTCGAATCCTTTCGGATCCATGCCGGATCCGTGAAAGACTCTCGCCGTGTCAGCGGCAGTCAAATCCGAATCCCGGGCAAAATCGCCTGCCGCTCGAGATGCGACGTCGGCCGGCGATTCGAACTACCCCAAGACCGTTTGAAACGCGTCGTCACTGAATCCAACGACGGTGATCTTCCCAACACGCATCGTGGGCGCTCTGAGGTTTCCGGTCGGACCGAGCATCTTCTCGGTCACTTCCGAAATCGACGCGCTCTTCATGTCAAAAACATCGAGCTTCTTGCCCTTTGCGACGTAGACCTTCGACGACTCCTTTGCGATCGAGCGAGCTTCCTTCGCGGCGAGCTTTCGGCTGGCCGGAATTTCTTCTTTGATGACCACATTCTTGGCATCCAAAAACTTGGACGCTCGGGTGCAGCTCGTTCAACCCTTTCGGACGTAGTACCAGTCGACCTTCTTCGCCATGCGCGTGAACTCCTCATTCCGATTCGGGCATCAACCCTGGTCCGGGTTTCGTGCCGGTATTCGTGCCAGTGGAAGTGCCTATTCTAGTCGCATCGGTGCACCCGCCGCGAGTCCGAATAGTCCAAGCCCGAGCAAGAGCGCTGCGCCGGGCTCGGGGATCGGTGCAAAGTCGGCAACTCCCGGTGTCGGCGACAGAAGAACCGCGAAGTCATTCGCATTGTCATCCGAGTCGGCATTGGCAAATATCCTCGCCAGACTCGATCCGGAACTGGCATCGGGAGCCGACGTGCCCTCTCCGGCAAAGAACTCACTCGGTGCGAAAACACCGTAACCGACCGCATCAAAAATCGTTGAGCCCTGGCGAAGAACTATCGAGTCCGGCCCATTTTGAAAATCGAAATTGGCAAGTAGATCTGCACCCAACACCGATGTCGACCCGTCGGACATCCGATCCGCAACGACAAACAGGCCATTCGCACCGATCGATCCCGAAAGCGTAATCGCGGGGCCAACGGCGCCATTTGCGCCGTTCACTCCTTCGAGGACAAATCCGTCGAGAGACGTCCCAACCTCACCGGCCAACTCGACAAAACTCTGGCCATCGTCGGAACCCGGCGCGTCATAGTAGACCTCGGAAATGATCGGTAGCGCCTGTGCCGCACCCGCGAGCAGCAGCTGGAGGAGGATCGTCAGCGACAACCTCGTAATCCCAGTCTTATGCAAATTCATGTTTTCAACTTCCTTTCATTCTTCGTGATTGGGGTGATGTTTTTCGGGACGGATGTTCGGACCGAAGCCATGCTTCGAATCCAAAACCGGAGGCGGTTGCGAACGCCAGCGACTGATCCAACCACCGGTCCATGCATCGAGACCAGCGTCGAGTTCCCGGGCCCGCCAGGTGAGACGAGCCACATCCTCGCCTGCGCCTAAATGAGCGGAGGTCAGCGTCGCGCGAATCGCCTGACGTTCGAAGTAGAGTTGGTTGATCTCGTCGACGACGTCGTCACGAAGCGTGATGATCTGACGCAACTCGCGAGACACATCGACGGTCTCGTCTGGAAAGACCGCGCTGGCTAGATCCCAATCGAGCTCGATCGTCGCGCGATAGCCCTGACCTTCATCTCTTGTCCGATCCACGAGAAACCGCCTATCCCCGGAAATGAAGGCTTGATCGAAATCTCGCTGGCGGTCCGAATCAAGCTCGACATCAAAGCTCAGCTGAACTTCGGGCCAATACGCGCGGCGGCGAAGTCGCTTCCACATCGAGTCTGCACGACCCACCGTTAGACCCGACCGCCGCAAGGCGCGTCGGCGAACCTCTGGGAGCGGCGGATCGGGCAACAGCTCGAACGGTCTGCTTCGCGGGCGCGACCGGACGCCGTCGAGGTTCGCCAAGGCCACCACGGACGACGCAGGCCCGAGCACGAAAATGCCGGTTCGGCATAACGCGAGAGTGTGCGCGGGTGCTCGCGCCTGAACATCGACGCAGCGCGTAGTGCCGACCGGACTCGCAGCCCGGCGAAAGGGTTCGGCGAAGGTGTCAGCGGACAGCAATCCATGATCGGTAGCGATCCAGATCCGTCCCGCCGCCCATCCAAGCCCACGAATCGATGTCCCGGGCGGAAGAGTCGGCCGCTCGTGATGCCAGCTGGATTGGCTTACGCCGAACGGCTCCGAAGCCACGGAAGCCGAAGAGGAGTCTGCTTCCTCGATCGAGCGCCAGATAATCGAATCTTGAAAGATGAGAAAGAGACGACGACCCTCGGGATCGATGACCAGATCGACCACGCCCTTCTCGTCGCTCGACCCGGTCAGGGATAGCGGTATAGCCAGGGTGTCGACCCCGGTGACGCGCAGTCCGGATGCCGACTCGAGTCCGCGAACCACTGAGAGTCCTCGGGCTCCATAGATCCAGGCCTGGGCGACTCCAGCACGCCGGGCGGCCGATCCGTCTGCTGTGCGGTCGAAACTCGCCGAGCGAATCGCAACATGCGAGATGGCGGTCGCCGCCGAGGTTCCAATGCGCTGGAAAATCTTTCCATCTGACGACCAGAGTGCTCCACCACCCGTCGCGAGCAAGAGCGATGAATCCGAAACCACAATGCGCGCAACCCGGTTACCCGTCTCCCCGCCCAACAGCCGTTTGCGAAGGGGGCGGCCATTTCGATTCCACGAAAAGAGCCCGAGGTCGGTGGCAATCCAGAGAACGTTCTCGGCGTCGAAAACCAGATCTCGAACCGACGACAAAACCGTGCGATGGCGCTCACCATTTTGCCACCACGTCACGCCCGCATCGTCACCGACCGCAATCTCTCCGGATCTGGATTGCGCCAGTGCAAACGCTTCCCCGGCCCCGCCCCCGGACGAGCCCAACCATCGCCAGATGCCCGGCCCCGCAATATTGTCCGGCAGGGCAACGCTCGCCGCCGACAAAGGCGAGAGCAATAACGCAAAGACGATGATGATGATGATGGAAGGGTGCGCGGTGACGCCTTCGCTCGGGATGTTTCGCTTGCCATCCATGCGGCTCGACATCGCAAGCTTCGTGCCCATCGCCGGTTCGCGCCGTGGCCATGCTCGGGCGCGCAGAGCGGCTCCTGGCCCCGCGTCGTGAACCTCGAGCCCCGTTTTAGGCGTGACCGGGACTTCGCGCGAGATTCTCGACCCGGACCCGCGCTTGACGTCACGCAGCGCGTCCCGAAGAATCGCACGTGATGTCCTGCGAAATCCAGACCCATCCGACCGAACCCACCACACGTACGCGCACCTTAAGGTGTTCGCCGGTGGTCACGATCGCTCTGTGCCTGAGCATTATGGGGTCGGGTTGCCTCGGTGGTAGCTGGACCAATGCGGAGTCTCGACTCCCCAACGACGCAGCAGATCGTGCGACCCAAATCGAAACCCTGAAGGCCTCCATCGAGCGTGATCATCGAACTCTCGAAAATCTGATCACCCAGCCAGGCCTCGCTGCCGACCGGTCTCTACACGAGAATCCAGAACTTCGCGCAATTGCAGAGCGATTGACCGCGTTAGAGCGGGCGCTCGAACAACTCGAATCCAGCCCCATCAGCGAAGCCGAGTCTTCGGATCCCTCGGAATGACAAACTGATGTCCTCGTCTGCCGAAACAAATGATGCACCGCGCGATGTCGTGGTCCTGGCCGGGGGCGTAGGCGCGGCCCGCTTTTTGCGCGGCGTCGTTCGAGCCGTCGATCCGAGCGAGGTCACGGTCATCGTCAACACCGGCGATGATCGCGTCTTCTATGGCGCGCACGTTTCGCCCGATCTCGACATCGTCACCTATACTCTTGCCGATCGCATCGACCCCCAACGTGGCTTCGGCCTAAAAGGCGACCGCTTCGAACTCGTCGACCGACTCGCATCGTTAGGCCACGACGGCTGGTTCCGACTCGGCGATGCCGACTACGCCAATTGTGTACATCGAACCCTTCGACTCGCAGAGGGCATCGGGCTGGACGTCATCACCGACGAGCTGCGTCGCGACATGGATCTCGGGCTGCGCATCCTGCCCATGTCGAATGATCCGTGCCCGACCTTCATTCGACTCTCGGACGGTCGAAGGCTCCACTTCGAGGAGTATCTGGTTCGCGAGGGTGCACCGACGAACGTCGAAGCAACTGACCTTTCGGCGGCGATGAAAGCCGCGCCAGCACCCAACGTGCTCGAGGTCATCGAATCCGCCAAGACCATTCTCGTCTCCCCGAGCAATCCGATTGTTTCGATCGGTCCCATTCTGGCCGTCCCCGGCATACGAGAGGCCCTCGACGCTTCTCGCGCGCCGATCGTCGGCGTGTCCCCGATTATTGGCGGCGCGCCAGTGAAGGGACCGGCCGAAACACTGCTTCGAGCGGAAGGCGTCGAAGTGTCTGCTCTGGGCGTGGCCGGGTTCTATCGGGACTGGATCGACGGATTTGTCTTCGATGAACAAGACGAGAAGCTTATGCCTGCAATCGAAGGGCTGGGCCTTCAGGCCGTCGCTCTCGACACGCTGATGTTGAGCGCCGAGATTTCCGAAAACGTTGCTCGAGCGGCACTCTCGGTCGCCGGGCGGATTAAATGACCGTCGCGCTGATTCCCGTGAAGCGTCTCGAGGAGAGTAAATCTCGACTACTGCCCGAACTCCCGGACGCGCGTCGGCAGGCGCTGACACTGGCGATGCTCGAGGACCTGATCGAGTCGCTCTCCGAGACTCGCCCTGTCGACCGAATCGCTGTGACGACGCCCGATCCTCTCGTCGCCGAACGCGCAAGCGCCGCGGGGGCGGAGATCTTGATGCGAGAAGAACCGGGACTCAATGCGGCACTCGAAGATGGTCGCGAGCGCCTGAAAATCGATGCCGGGGACGGCTTCCTCATCGTGTTAGGCGATGTCGCCGGCGCGCTCCCGACCGACTTCGAGAGGTTGATCGAAGCCGGACATGCAGACGCCCGGCCCGGAGTCTGGCTCGCACCTTCCAGCGACGGCGGCACGTCGGCCCTGCTTCAGATTCCAGCCAATACGATCGCCTGCTCCTTCGGACGCAACAGCGCTGCACGCCATCGCGAGGCGGCCACAGCCGTGGGCGTCGCCTATCACGAAGTTGAACTCGAGTCGCTGTTGATCGATCTCGACCAGCCAGAAGACCTCGAAGCATTCCTGAAATCCGATACCGGTGGCCGTCGAACGCGAGCGCTTCTGGAGAGCGCGGAACGGAAGAATCCTGAATGACGAAGACCCTGGACGCCCTCCCCAATCCCTTGCGCCTGATCCCGCTGGCGGATTTTCCCGAAGTCGAGCCCGGTGCCGATCTACCCGGGCTGGTTCGCAACGCGGCCACCCGTGCCGGGATCGATCTCGCCGGGATGGTCCTCGTCGTCTGTCAAAAGATTATCTCGAAGGCCGAAGGCCGATTGGTTTCCCTCTCGGAGGTCGCCCCCAGCGCAGAAGCCCGCGAAATCGCCGGGGCCCACGGTCGCGATCCACGTCAGGTCGAAGTCGTCCTTCGAGAAAGCCGGCGCATCGTACGCCGCGGAAATGGCGTACTCATCACTGAAACCCACCACGGATTCGTCTGTGCGAACGCGGGAGTCGACCTCTCAAATGCCCCAGGGCCGGAAGTGGCGATCCTGCTGCCAGAAGATCCCGATGCTTCGGCACGGCGGCTCTTCGAGGCCCTCTCGAGCGAAAGAGGGACAACGCCGATCGTCATCAGCGACACCTTTGGTCGCCCCTGGCGCGAGGGCCTCGTGGATGTCGCACTCGGCTCCGCTGGGCTCGCGCCGATCCGCGACGATCGCGGCTCGCGAGACCGCGCAGGTCGCGAACTGCTCGTGACCCAACCCGCCACCGCAGATCAGCTCGCGGCCGCAGCGGGACTGCTGATGTGGAAGAGCGCGGGCATTCCCGTGGTTGCGATCGAAGGCCTTCTCATCGAGGGAGACGGAACGGTCCGCGAGGCGCTGCTGCGCGAGGCGTCCACCGATCTTTTCCGTTAGGCGAATCGGTTCGGGCTACACGGCGAACGAATCGTCACCAGGCGGAATGAGCGTCTCGGGTTCTTCTTCTCGCGGAAACGCGTACTCAAGACAAGTGCGCCAGACGAGGTCGAGACCGTCGCCCTTCTGAGACGACGTCGAGATTGGATTTCCGAAACCCGGACCAATCTCCTTCGTGAGTTTGTGAATCCGCTCCTTGCGCTTCATCAGCTTCAGCTTGTCGATCTTGGTGAGGACGATGCGGCCGGGAACGTTCTTGGTCGCCAGCCATTGGAGTAGGAGGCTCTCGTCTTCACTCCAGGCGCGGCGAAGATCCTGCAGCACGATGGCCAGGCGAAGTTCGGGCCTTCCGGCGAGGTAGCTCTCGACCAGCTTCCCCCAACTGGCTCGCTCCTTGCGTGAAACCTTGGCCCAGCCATATCCGGGCAAATCGACGAACCCGACGTCTCCGCGGTCCGTGCGAACTCGAAAGAGCACCAATTCACGGGTCTTGCCCGGCGTCCCACTGGTGCGCGCCAGTTTCTTTCGCCGGGCCAGGGCATTCAGGAGGCTCGATTTTCCAACATTCGAGCGCCCCAGGAACGCGATTTCGGGCAGACCCGAAGGCGGGAGCTTGTCGATCTGGGGTGCGGACGCGATCAGTTCGGCGTCTAGAATCTTCATTGCCCTTTGGCTCCCTCTCCGGCGACCGTTGGCCTGCACCGACTCGCCTGGCCGCTCTGGGCCCAGCTCCGTCTTACATCGGGCTGGGCGCCTGTGGCCAACCCTGCGGTTAGCCCGACGGTCGCGGACCGTCAAGACAGCCAATCGTCCAAGTGATTGAAAACACAATCATTTTCATGCGCTCTGACTTTGACACGCCATGAGCCGACCGCTAATCTCGCAGCTCTTCGGTCGGCCCGCCCGCTCCCGACCCGATTGCTCAGCATATTACTTCCCAGCACGACGTCGCCAACTTCTATCTACAGCCTCGAATCCTGAGAGAGACGGATCCGCAAACCATGTCGAAGGGTGTGCAAATCGCGATCGGCGCCGCGGCCATAGCCTTGTTGCTTGGCTGGTACGGAATGACACAAACCAGCGATGGCTTGTCTTTTCAGTATTTCCAAAACCTGGAAGACTTTCATTCAAAGTCAATCCAAATGGTCGGCCGTTCAGCGCGTGTGCATGGTTATGTCGCGGCCGAATCAATCGAACGAGATCTCCAGAAACAGAGCGTGCGATTTGCAGTCCAAAATGATCCGCCACATGGAGGTGGGCCGATTGGCCAAATACTCGTCGTCGAATACGGCAGCCTCGAAATCCCCGACCTCTTCAAGGATGGCGCAGAAGTCGTCGTTGAAGGGCAGCTTGTGATGGCGAGCGGCAAACCAATCTTCGTCGCGGACAATGTGATGGCCAAATGCCCATCGAAGTTCGAGGCGAAAGCCGGACTCATGGCGGAAGAGCCCGGCGTCGAGATCTAGCGTGGGTGAAATCGGACTCTACTCGCTTCGTCTGGGACTCCTTCTTTCTTTGATCGGCATGGGTGCCGGAATTTTTGCCGGCGTCGCGCATCGGCCGGATTGGACTCGAGTCGCCGAACGTTCGGTCCTCCTGGTTTTCGGAGCGACCTCTGTCGCCATGCTGGCACTTTTCTGGGCGCTGGCGACCAACGACTTTTCGCTCAGCTATGTCGCCGCCCATTCGGCGCGAACCATGGCGCTTCATTATCGACTCGGCGCACTGTGGGGTGGGCAGGCCGGGTCACTTCTGCTCTGGGCCTGGATGCTGACGGCTTATGGCGGGTTGGCCGTATTCAGCAATCGCGAAACCAACCGTACGCTGATGCCCTGGGTGTGTGTGGTGATGCTCGCCAACGTTGCCTTCTTCCTGGTGCTCGTGAATTTCGAGTCCGTTCCCTTCGAGCACGTGGCCCATGACAATCGGCTCTCGGACGGAAATGGGCTGAACCCGCTTCTGCAGCACCCGGTCATGCTGATTCATCCGGTCATGCTCTATACGGGATTTACGGGCTTCGCCCTGCCCTTCGCCTTTGCCTTTGCTGCGTTGGTGACGGGGGAACTTGGTACGACCTGGTTCCGAACGACGCGACGCTGGACTCTCTTTGCCTGGACCTTCCTTTCCATCGGCGTCATGTTAGGCGGACGATGGGCCTACGAAGTGCTGGGCTGGGGTGGCTATTGGGCGTGGGATCCGGTCGAGAATGCATCGCTCATGCCGTGGATTGCGGGAACCGCTTATATCCACTCGGTGATGATCCAGGAAAAACGTGACATGCTCCGCACCTGGAATATCGTGCTCATCGGACTGACCTACGGG
Source organism: Myxococcales bacterium (assembly GCA_012959805.1). Classification (GTDB taxonomy): domain Bacteria; phylum Myxococcota_A; class UBA9160; order UBA9160; family UBA4427; genus UBA4427. The sequence goes on from DUCN01000065.1 coordinate 68,764, forward strand.
CTCTGTCTCTTTGGAACCTTCCTCACGCGCTCGGGAATCGTGCAATCGGTCCATGCCTTCGCCAATTCCGATAGTTTCGGCCGAATCTTCGCGAGCTACGTAATCGTCATGCTGCTCGTCTTCATCGCCGCACTCGTCTGGCGGCTCCCGAAATTGCGAAGCCCAAACAAACTCGAGAGCATCCTTTCTCGTGAAGCCAGCTTCATCATCAACAATTGGATCTTCATGGCGATCCTCTTCGTCGTCTTCGTCGGAACGCTGTTCCCGGTCTTCACCGAAGCGATCAGTGGCGTTCGACGAATCCTCGGCCCCCCGTACTTCAATACCTTTGCCGGCCTACTCGCCTTGATGCTTCTCGTGCTCACGGGCGTCGGTCCTCTGATCGCATGGCGGAAGGCCAGCGTCACCAGCTTGCTTCGCCAATTCCGTTTTCCCGCCAGCGTAGGAATCATCGTCACGATCGGAATGATTTCGCTCTTTGGATTCGAGCCCGGCTACTGGGCGATCGCTTGTTGGGGACTGGCGGGCTTCGTTCTCACGACCATCACGCAGGAATACACGCTCGCGATTCGTGCGCGCATGAAGCGGCCGAATGAGAGTTTCGTGACCGCGCTTCGCACCCTGCTCAGCCGAAACCAGAGGCGCTATGGCGGATATATCGTTCACGCCGGTTTCGTCATTCTGATGCTCGGAATTTCGGGCGCCGCGTTCAATGAAGAGCAACTCAATAACGTCAGGCCCGGAGACTCGGCGACGATCCGCGACTTCCGAATTGAATACCTGACGGCCAAGGCGATTCCGGCACAGCATTACGGCGGCGCGCGCGCACGACTCGCCCTGTACAAGCATGACGAGCCCCTCGCGATCATGACCCCCGAGAAGCGGATGTATTGGCTCGAACAACAGCCGAGTTCAATTCCCTCGATCTATTCGAGTTGGCGTGAAGACGTGTATGTGATCCTCACTAATCTTGAAGCCGACGGATCCGCAACGCTCAAGATCTATCATAATCCGCTCGTGAATTTCGGTTGGGCAGGCGGAGGAATCTTCGTCCTCGGATGTTTGATCGTGCTCTGGCCCCATCCGGAACGAGAATACGGCCAATCCGAATCGAATACGACGTCGGATGAGGCTGGCGAATGAATCGCAGTCGCACGAATGGTTTCCGAAACGCTGGCAACTCTTTCCGCGTGTGCGGAGTGGGGGCCGCTACGGTTATTCTCGCCGCCACTCTCGCCGCCACTCTCGCCGCCACTTCGGCGTTCGCCCAACATCCGAGCGCTGGAGGCGCTGCACCCGCGCTGCCTCCGGGTAACGGCACACTGACCGTTCAGGTCACTCACCCAACCGACGACAGCGCATCCTCCGGGATCCAGATCGTTCTCTACGCGCTCTCCCCGGATGGCACACCGGGTCTTTCCAATGGCGAAACCAATGCCGAAGGCATCCATCAATTCGGCGACATCTCGACGGACCCGGGCATCGTCTATCTGATCGGCGCCCGTTATGCGGATATTCCCTTCGGCGAGCGCGTCACCTTCGCTGCCGGTGAAACGAGCGCTCGAGTCGAAATCGAGATCATGTCGCCGACTGCCGAGTTGACCGGTGTGGCCGTCGAAGAGCTGCGGCTGCGCATCGACTGGATGGGCGACCGCGTCCTGGTCCGCGAAGTCCTTCGCGTGAAGAATCCTGGGCAGCAAGTCATCCGGCTCTCATCAATCGGAACAAGCGGGCAAGACGCTCGAGCGATCTTCACGCGCAAACTCGATCGACGGGCATCGGATTTTTCCTCGGGTCCGAACGGCGTCGACGATGGACTCGTTCTTGAAGACGGGGCCGTGCGATTTCGGGGGCCGCTCTATCCTGGCGAACAGAGTGTCGAGTATCGGTACAGCCTTCCGATTCCCGACGACGGACAAAGCTTCAATCTTCCAGTCGAACTCGCGAGCGCCACGGCGCGTATCGTGGTCGTAGCCGGAACGGTCGGTCTTGGGGTCGAAGGGTCGGGCCTCATCGCATCGAGTCCGGTTCAATCGGATACGGGCCAGTCGCTCGAGGCCTGGGCACATGCGGGACTCACTCCCGGTGAAAATCTCGAACTGAGTCTGACGCTTCCCGAAAGCCGCCAGGCTGCCGGGCTGCTCACTATTACGCGCAGCGATCTCTGGATCGAAGTCGATGACACTCGACTCACTGCGACCGTTGATCTCCAGATCGAAATCGCGCCGGGCGCGCCGATTGCGGGGACGATCGAGGCGCCGCTGCTTCGAGTCGTGATTCCAGACGGGGCCACACTTCAAGGTGTCGCGCCCGAAGCCGAAGCGCTTGGACTAATTCCGATCGAGGGGGGCGGTTTCGATGTCGTCGGGCCGATCGGCTCGGGAACGACCTCGCTCGGCTACTCGTATCGAATCCCCGTGGCACGCGGCGGCGTTCAGCTCGACATGCGATTTCCCGCTGAAGTCGAAACGCTCAACGTTCTGATTGCCGATACCGGCCTCGCGATCGACAGCAGCCGGCTCCATCGGCGTCGCCCTTTCCGATCCGGCACCCGAAACTATCTCCATCGCGAGGCCTACAACATCGAAATGGGCGAAGTCGTCGATCTCGAGTTGGTCCCACTCACAGCCAATGGAGTTCCGCGCAGCGCTTCGATCGTCCTCACCATCGCGGCCACGGCCGCCGGTGCCTTCTTCATGTTCTCGCCCCTTCGCGCTGCACTCCGCCGCGAAGCCGAGGAGCTCTCACCGAGAGGGGCCATCCAAGCCAAGCGCGAAGCCGTCTACACGGCGATTGCCGATCTCGATCACGACTTCGAAACCGCCAAGCTCGACGAAGCCGACTACACGACGATGCGTGATCGGCTTCGACACGAAGCCATCGAACTCTTGCGAGCCGAGCGAACCGCCGGAAATATTCGCGTCGTCACCACATCCGCCGCCGCACAAACCCCTCCCGCTCTAGGCCAACCCACGACCCGCGGCTTCTGCCCAAGCTGCGGCGGAGCGGTCACCAACGCCTGGCGATTTTGCTCCCACTGTGGCGGTCATCTCAATCCACCCGAAGAAGCGAGCGGATGAGCCCGATCCTGCTCCAGGGCGTCGGGGTCGAAAAACGCTTTGGACGTGTCCCCGCACTTCGGGGCATCGACTTCGAGATCCATCCCGGCGAGTCGGTCTCGATCCTCGGTGCAAACGGCGCCGGTAAGTCCACGCTCCTGCGAATCATCGCAGGGCTCTCTCGCCCGAGTCACGGTCAGTTCCAGGCGCTACGGCAGAGCGCGGCCGGCGACGATGGCGGTCCATCTTCTCCGGCGGGGCCTAACACTTCAACCGCTTTAGCCACTTCGACCGCCGCGCTTCGGCGTGACGTGCTCCGAGGGGAAGTTGGTTATGTCGGCCATGCAACACTCGTCTACGCCGAACTCAGCGCCCGGGAAAATCTCGCATTCGCCGCGCAACTACACGGACAGTCTCCCAATTGCGAGCAAATCGACACGACGCTTGACGAAGTCGGACTCCTTGAGTTCGCGGACCGGCGTGCTGGAACTTTTTCCCGTGGCATGGCCCAGCGGCTCTCGATCGCCCGCGCGATCATCCATTCGCCGCACGTCCTTTTACTCGACGAACCCTTTACGGGCCTCGACGAGAACTCGGCCGAGCGACTATCCGCCCAGCTCGCAGCGCTGCACGGCGGCGATCGCATCCTGCTCCTCGTGACACATGACCCGCGCCGCGCCATCGAACTCTCCGATCGCGCACTGATCCTTCATCGCGGTGAAATCCGCGCCCGACCTTCGCATGACCAAATCGATTCCGGTACGCAGGCTCGTGATGACGGTGCCGACGTCTTCGAATTGACGGCCTTGCGCGAAACCCTCGGGCGGCTGGCCAGCGAAGGCTCCCCTCCTGTCGACAACGGGTCCGACTCGAGCGGCCCACGCGAGACGCACGTATGAATGTCGCCTGGGCACTTCTCCTAAAGGACCTCCGCGCGGAATGGCGCTCGCGCGATCGCTTGATCGCCATGATCGTCTTCTCCTTTCTCGTGATCGTGGTCTTTCAATTCGCGTGGCCGCCCATGGATTCCGGCGAGATGCTTCGGTTTGCGCCGGGTGTGCTCTGGGTGACCTACGTGTTTGCCGCGGTGATCGGGCTCGGGCGAACCTTCGCGATGGAACTCGAGAACGACGCCATGACGGCATTGGCGCTCGCTCCCGGCACCCGGGGTTGGATCTTTGTTGGCAAGGCCGCGGCGACCTGGATTCTCATCAGCGTCGTTCAGGCCATGACGGCACTCGTCTTCACGCTCTTTTTCCGCGTCGACCTCTGGGAGGGTGCCGCGGGATCCGTCCTGCTTGTAGCGCTCGCCAATGTCAGCATCTGCAGCGTCGGAACCCTTCTCTCCGCCATGAGTGTGCGGAGTCGTTTCCGAGATGTTCTCCTACCCGTACTGCTGATTCCCACGCTGATTCCCGTCTTGGCGGCCGCGGTCAGCGGTTGTGCCGCTACATTTTCCGGCGAAGCAGTGCCCTTCGACGCGCTCCAGCTCTTGATCGTAATTGGCGGGGTCTATTCGATTCTCTGTTTTCTACTCTTCGAGTATGTGCTCGATGAATAGATTCTCGCCCCAGCCCAGACGCGTTCGTGCCAAGTCTTTCGCCCACTCCCGGGAGATCCCATGAATCAATCGAGCAGTCCCACCGATGGCATGACACGTGCGCTTCGCGTTCTGGGTTGGATCCTGCTCGGACTGTCCTCGGTCTTCGTTTGGGTGGTCGTGAATGCGCCGATCGATTCCGTCCAGGGCATCATGCAGAAGATTCTCTACGTCCATCCTCCTCTTGCCTACGGGGCGTACCTCGGCTTTGTCGTGACAGCGATCGGCGGGGGACTCTTCCTTTGGCACGGCGAGGAAAGGCATGACCAACTTGCAATTGCAGGCGCTGAGGTCGGCACAGTCTTTTGTTCGCTGATGCTGATCACGGGGCCGATCTGGGCCCGCGGCGCCTGGGGTCCCGGCAACTGGTGGGTCTGGGATGCACGGCTGACGCTGACCCTGCTGCTATGGTTCGTTTACCTGGCGTACCTGCTGCTGCGCAGCTTCACAGAGGGCGAAGAGCGAACCGCCCGCTTCGCCTCAATCTACGGAATTCTCGGCGTCGTCCTCATCCCGCTCAATTATTGGATCATCGATCTCGTCGGAGGGAATGCGCAACATCCCGAGAACATCCAAAGCGGCAGTCTGGGTGAGGGGATGGGCCTCCCCTTCCTTGTCGGCAATTTGACGTTTTTCTTCGCCTTCGTGTATCTGCTCGTCCTACGCTGGCGCGTCGGCATCGTGCGCGCGGAAAGCGAGCGCCTCGCCTACGAGAACGAGGCGGCCGGCTAGCACACCATTTCTTGCGCACTCAGCCCATCGCGGAAGTGCGCTTCCACTTTTTGGACGCTCGACATCGATCACGCGGGGTTGTCAGCGTCGCAACGCCTCATGCGAACGGCCGCTGTTCTGTCCCCCGGGACAGACTTGGCGCGCCGGTCTCGCCAAGTTCCATCAAAGTTCGAAAAAGTCGCACCCCAGAGGCAGTCGGTCGGCAGAAGGATTCGCTATGCTCCGAATGCTCAGTTTGGAAGGACCCCCGATCCAATATGGCATGCTGCTTGCTCTATCTACAGCGACGACGAAAACGCGACCGCCGCTCGGACCGGCAGTCTTGACTCTTTTCGTCCACAGCAAGGAGGCATCCGACTAACATGGCCAGCATGAAACGTGGCGTTGGATATTGCGAGAACACGGATTGTGAAGACTACGCCAAGGGCGTCTTTCTTCTGAATCATGGCGATACTTTTTATTGCCCCCGATGTCGACAACTCGGCAAGGTCGAAAAAGAGCGTGGCTTCTATACGGGCAACTCGGACATCTTCAAGGAAGTTCGCGTCGAATACAATTTCGACCCGATCAACGGTGTCTATCGCGAGATCGCCATCGTCCGTGACGAGTCTCTCTGGGGCCGTAACAACGTCTACACGCTCCAGTCGCCGCTCATCAAGACTGAGAAGCGCGCACTCAAGGTCGCTGAAGCCATCCTGGCGAATCTGAATCGTTATCGTGGCCTCTTGAATGGCGACGACATTCCCCGCACGACCGAGATCATTCTTTCCTTCGATGATCCCTTTGACGAGTTCTCAAGAAAGCTGCAGCAGCTCTCGAAGGAATGGGAAGCCAGCGGGCTGCGCGAGCAGCGGCGGTAAGAGCAACATACGCGGGCGAGCGGCTAAGCAGACTGCCCGACGCCCAACTCACCCCCGATTCAAACCCATCAAAGCGCGACTGCGTTCAATCGCCGGCCCCCGGCTACCACCCGCGATGAGACACGCGTGTCGAGCGACCCTGAATGGATTTTTCTCTCTAGGCTGAGATCTGTTGCCAGTCCTTTCCGTCACTGACCACCGCATTGAGAATGGTGAGCCGCCTTCTTCGGTTTGTCTTGCTTGAGCATCCGGCTCATACATCGCCTTCAGTACCGGATTGAACCGAGCCGCATTCATCGCCGCGAGGTAGAGGCCTGAGCGTGGTGCTGCTCGTCGGGATTTTCTCCGCCTAACGCCTGCCTTCTTGCCGCTGTCCTTGGCGAATGGCGCGAGACCCACCAGCGAACAGATTTGCCGCCGGCCAAGTTGCCCGAGCTCCGGGAGATCAACGATCAGAGTGCGCGCCACGCCGGGGCCTACGGACGGAACCGTCTGCAGCCGAGTTCGGATCTCCGCCTTCTCGGCCCGTTATTCTCTGGCTCTCAGCCCTTGCCGCATTCGTAATCGTCTCTGACTCAATGAACTTCGCGATTGGCTGCCCGGTGGTACCCGAATACATGATCGAGGTCTATTCGTCGGCTCCACCCTTCCTTCCCTTTGTCGCCCTTGTCTTCGCGGCACCTCTATTTGAGGAGATCTTCTTTCGGGACCTTCTATTGGGCAGTCTCGAGTCCACTGGGGTGTCGACGATGTCGGCGGCAGTTACAGCATGCTTGGCCTGGATGGCGATCCACACGCAGTATGAGCTACTCGACCTTGGAACGATCTTTCTGATGGGGCTGCTGCTCGCGGCAGCTCGAACGAAGACCGGATCACTGATCCCCTGATTGGCAATGCATAGCCTCGCGAATGTGATCGCCTTTTCCGAGGTACTCATTGTGGCCAGAATGGAGGAAGGGGTGCATCTTGCTGGCGCCCTCGCGACCTTCCTGACGATGCTCGTCTCTCCAACACACGCAATCGATGTTTCGACAAGCGCTCGCTCGCGCGCAGCTGTCAACCGAGTTACCCCAACCCTCAAGCACTCGTTTCAGACCTACCACCTGACGCTTGGCAGCCTGATCTTCAGTCGAGTGTTCAAGGAAACGAGCGAACTCGAATTATGGACCCAGGGCGAAGATACGTTTCAGCGATTCAAGACGTATGTGATCTTCAGTTTTCAGGCGGGTGACCAGCAGAGTCCCAAAGGTTTCGACTTCGTGAATGCAGGGCGAATCAGTCCGTTCACTCGTTTCAGTTTCGAATGACCGACGAAAACATGAACGTTCATCGCGACTCACGATGATGAGAGTTTTGGTCGAATCTAAAGGACGGCTACGATTCCTTTAACCACACGAAACGACCGCCGAATGTTGAAGTGCAAAATGGGCAATATGTATTTGATGACTCCTGATCAGGTGGTGTAATGCGACAGCTTCACCCTGATCTCTGGATTACGGACTCCCCCCTACGCTTCCTCGGACTCGAGGTCGGGGCACGAATGACCATCGTGCGCCTTCCGAATTCAGAGTTACTGCTGCATTCGCCGATTGCGGCAACCGAGGACCTCATGCGTGCGGTCAAAGCTCTCGGTACGGTCACTTTCCTGGTCGCCCCCAACAAGCTTCATCATCTTTTCCTTGGCGAGTGGCAGCGAGCCTTTCCGGAAGCCTCGACCTATGTCGCCCCAGGTCTCGACACCAAGCGCGCCGACCTGACGATTACGGGAATCCTGGGCGACGAGCCCGAGTCTGGCTGGAAGGAGGTCGTTGATCAGGTCCTGATGGGTGGCTTTCCGTTCGTGAACGAGGTTGTTTTCTTTCATCGCCCCAGCGCCACTCTCATCGCCACTGATCTAGCGTTCAACATCAGTGCGAGCAGCCCGCCTATGACCCGCCTCGCCTTCCACCTCGCAGGAATCTATGGGCGGCTCGCTCCCACACTCCTTGAACGGCTCCTGGTGCGGGATCGAACGGTTTTCCGCCAATCGTTTGAGCGGATTTTGGTGTGGCCGTTTGAGCGCGTCGTGGTCTCACATGGGAACGTGTCCGAGGAAGGGGGCCGCGAGGAACTCGTCCGTGGCTATTCGTGGCTCTTTGGTCAGCCGCGCACACCCTAAGTCCTCACGACGCCTGACCTTGCGCCTGACCGCCCGCGGACGCTAGACGATAGGGATGCATCAGTGGAACAGTTTGCATTCTCAGCTAAACCACGCGGCAGCTCCTTAGGCACCAATCCCTTGTCCCGCATTTCTTGTTCAGCGTTTCGCGGGACGCCCGCCGATCACCCTTGCCGCCACGCGTACTCGACATCCGGCTCGTTCTCCGGCGCCGAACTCATCCCAAACCGCACAGCACCAAATCCGTGTTTCTCGTAGAACGTTCGCGCACCGTGGTTTTCGACGTGCGTGTACAACTCCAGGCCGCCGGGCGAAAGGGCTCGCGCCTTATCGAGCAAGGCCGAGCCCACGCCGCGCCGCTGGGCCTCTGGTCTCACGTACATTCGATCGATCGACGACCCTCGAATCGCAAGAAAGCCAAGAAGGTTCTCACCTTCTTCAAAAACCCAGATGTCGAACGCGGCCGCAATATCTTTTCGAAAGACTCGTCGGCTGATCTCAAGTGACACATCGCGCTCCGATTCAAATCCCATCTCGGTGTGCACGCGTTTTCTTGATTCGTGCCAGATGACACTCACTTCCTCGATCTCTTCATCCATGCACAATCTGACGATCATCCCAGAAGAGTTGCGCGTTTGAGTACAACCCGCCATCGGAGGTCGAATCGAACGACCTCAGTCATGACGCGATGCCCACGAAACGAATTCATGTAGAGTTTGAGATTCGATCTCACATTGAACCGGATCCCCGCCGCACTTGAACTCTCATTCCAACACCCGGAAGCTTGAATGATCCCCAGCCTGAAAGCGACCGTCGGCGAACGCTCTTTAACATTGGATGGCCGGCTCTGGTCACTCTGGGCGAGCCAGATCTCTCCCTTCGCACTGAAAGTCGACGCCCTTTGTGACTATGCGGACTTGCCGCATCGATGGATGCCCGCGGAAGGCTCACGTCTGGAAGGAATACGGGACCACCGACGTGTTCGCGCCATCACTGCCGGTCGCCTATCCCTTACGTTTCCCAAAATGAGTGAACTCGACGAATTCCCGCTGGTGCCATTCTTGTTAGGCCCGAGTGGCGAGAACCTCTATGACTCGAGCGCGATCGGGGAATGGCTCACTACGACAGGGCACATCACGCGCGCCGGCGCCGCACCACTTCTACCGATAGAAGATGACGCGCTGCGATTTGCAATCCACATGGTCGACGAATACTTCGACGAATTCGGGCTTTATCTGGCTCATCACAATCGTTGGAAGGTTTCGGCCCGGGACAACAACGCCGGTCGACTATTGGCCGATGACATGCGTCCAACACACGGTCCGATCGCGCGTATACTCGAACGCCAGTTTCCATCGCGCCAGGTGAAACGCCTGCCCTATCTATTCAGCGTCGGCGAGATCGATGACCACGGCTTCGACGATCTTCCAAAGCGGCTTCGCCCACCCGAAAGAAAGGGCTTTCCACCAACCCACGCTCTACTCGAAGAGGCGTTTGCGCGATTACTCGCGGTTATCGAAGCGCTGCTCGCAGATCGCCCTTACCTCTTTGGAGATCGTTTCACACTCGCAGACGCAAGCGTCTATGGCCAACTCGCAATGAATCTCACCGATGCCAGCGCCGAGACGATCATCCGACGCGACGGCCCCCGCGTGCGCGAGTGGCTGCAGCGGATCGAAGAAGCAGACTTCAAAGCGAGCCTTCCCGATGGCCGAATAACCCTCGATGCCAAGGTCGAGCCGCTCCTGTCTGAGATCGGCCGGATCTTCGTTCCTCTGATGCAACAAAACGCCGCCGCCTACGAACGCCATCGCATCGCTGGCGAGACCTGCTTCAATGAAGCGGGCTTCGACGCGGGACGAGCACTCTACGACGGCGAACTCGCTGGCCATCCCTTCCGTTCCGTGGCGAAGACATTCCAGGTTCGGGTCTGGCAGTCCTTGCTCGAGAAATGGAATGCGTTGTCCGAGTCCGATCGGGAGCGGCTGAGCATGCTCAGGATTGAGGCAATCTAGAATCCAGACGTATTGGGCTTTGCGACTTTCAGCGCGATAGCGCCTTTGGTGCGATACAGATCCTCTTAGAGATTGCCTTCTCGATCGATTCATTCTTGATGGGAGACAACACGTCGCTCGGCTTGATTGCGACCCCCCACTCGTGCGGGTCAGGCGCGAAAACGTTTCGATTTCCATCGGTATGCGAGAAAAGTATTCCAACCACCTAATTTTCGATACTGCCGTTCGTATAAAATGAATGAGGTCGTGCCCGCAAGAAGGAGAACCATGCGCACGCATCATCCCAAGTCGATCGCCCCATTTCCCGCTCTCGTCATCGTTGCCGTCGCAGCAATCGCCATCCTCAGCAGCTGTATGTCCCTGCATGCCGATCTACCCGAGCGCATGGTCTGCCATATCGCCCGTGAAGACGGCGTCGATCTCCCGGCCATCTCTTCGCACGAAGGGCAGGTCTATTCCGAAGGAGCTGCCGTTTGCATGACCAGCCGTCGCATGCTCTGCGATTCGACCGAACGCAGGGTACAGGACGACTCCTGCTAACGCGGAAATCGGGACGCTGGACATGGCATGGGGAATCGTGTGCCTCAGTCTGTAACGTCCATGTGGTGGCTGCTCGAGATGCTCGACCGCCTCAGCTCTGTCTATTCATGCTCGATCATCACAAACACGCATGATCCCCGATTGGTGCCAGATCATCTGGATCGAATGGGAATCAGCACAAACTTCAATCATGCCATCACTTCGGTCGAGCTGGAAGTTCGAACACACACTGGATATTCTCGGGACCGAGCCGCCAGAGTGCATTTATATCGGCGACAGCTACGAGGCAGATTACGTCGGCGCAACACCAGCGGGAATCCGATGCTTACTCGTCGATTCTGGCCGCGAATTCGCATTCGATCCGGCACACCGACTCAAATCAATCATCGATCGCAAAAGGCACATGACCGAGTTTTAGACGCACCGACATCACGAACGAACGAACGATTCCGGTTCGCCACAAGCGTCCTCGCGCCTCATGCTGATTCGTCCGCGTCTCTCTCGGCCTTAGGAAGCCCCCGCCAACGCATCGTGAGATCGATCTTCATCGCATCCAGGATCGTAGAAACTCCCTGCCGGTCGTCGCCGACAAAGATCTCATCGCCCGGCTCCAGAGCTTTACGAAGCGGCTCTTCGTACCACGGAAACAATCCCGAAGGAATCCCATCGACGTCGAACCATCGAATGAGCGGCGTCTCATCAGAGGGCGATTCGCTCCCACCTAACACGCGACACAAAAACACATGCACAGTATGTGGACGAAACCCGTGACGCACCCAGACCCCGACAATCGAGACCGGGTCGATCTGAAGGCCCGTCTCTTCAGCAACCTCGCGGACAACGGCTTCCTGCGGAGACTCCTTGCCTTCGAGCGTTCCGCCGGGCAATTCCCAACCAAAGAGGTCACTGCGAATCGAGAGAAGAACTTCCTGCGGTGGCCCATCCCGAAGAATGACGGCCTGAGCGATGACGAGCTGACGCGATTCTGTCACTTGGGCAGAGAAGACGCCCCACCATGCCGTCCGGGCGTACTCCCAGAAGCCGCCCCAGAAGCGTCCGATGCGACCGCGTTCCCAGACAGGCGTGCCTCGCCGACGCGAAGGCTCCGACATCGTTAGTCGATGATCTTGTTGAGAGGGTTCTCGACAATGCCGCGTGCGCCCGCCTCATGAAGCTTGGGGAGTAGATCGCGCACGAAGGATTCTTCGACGATCACAAAGATGTCCACCCACGCTGGATCGGCCAACGGCGAAATCGTGGGCTTCCCTGCATCGGGCAAGAGACTCAGCACCGCGTCGATCTCGGCCTTCGCAACATTCATCGACAAACCGACTCGTGTTGCCGCTGCGATCGCACCCAGAAGAAGCATACGCAAACGCTCGATCTTCCCTCGCTTCCAGGGATCACGCATTGAATCATGATGAGCAATCAGGCGCGGCGTGCTTTCGAGGATCTGATCGATGACCCGAAGCTGATTGGCGCGCAAGCTCGAACCGGTTTCAGTGACATCGACGATCGCGTCTGCCAGAACCGGAGGCTTCACTTCCGTCGCGCCCCAGGAGAACTCGAGCTTGGCCTGGACACCGAGCCGTTCGAAGTAGCGCTCGGTCAGACCCATCACCTCGGTGGCGATTCGTTTCCCATTCAGATCCTTGGGTGTCTGAAACTCAGAATCGTCCTTCACCGCCAGTATCCAGCGTACTGGCCCATAATTCGGCCAAGGCGCACGGAGATCGGCGATCTCTTCGACGTCGGCACCCGTTTCGAGAACCCAATCGTGTCCGGTCACCGCGCAGTCGAGTACGCCCTGTCCGACATAACGCGCCATTTCTTGAGGGCGAATCAAGATGCACTCGATTTCCGGATCATCAATCGAGGGATAGTAGGAACGCCCAGTGATTCGAACGTCGTATCCTGCCTTCGCAAAGAGCGCGACCGTAGTTTCCTGCAGGCTGCCCTTGGGCAGACCCAGGACGAGCTTTGATCCTTCACTCATTTCTTGTAGACCTCGTCGGGATCGAAAACCTGGACGCCCACGTCTTCGATCTTGCCTTCATCGATGCGCCGGAAGAAACAATTCTGTCGTCCCGTATGACAGGCGGCACCACCGACTTGTTCGACCCGCAAGAGCAAGGCGTCACCGTCGCAATCGACGTAAAGGCCCTTCAATTTCTGAACGTTTCCGCTCTCTTCGCCCTTGTGCCAATACTTCTGACGACTACGACTCCAATACACGACCTCACCCGACTCGAGGGTGCGTCGCAGGGACTCTTCATTCATGTAGGCCACCATCAGAATTTCGCCGCTGGCGTCATCTTGAGCGATGGCCGCGACTAGGCCATCGCCCTTCGCGAAGTCAACGATGGAAACGGGATCTTCAGAGGTCATGACCGGTCCGGGTTCGGGTGAAGGGTAAATGGGGAGCGGCGATCTAGCGTCAGATCGACACGAAAGCGCGGAGGCGAATCGCCAAAGGGCGCTGAGACTAACTGTCCCGCAGTGCCGCCGCCAGAATGGCTTCGATCGATTCGAGTTCAGTCCACTTCTCCCCACGGGCGAAACGCGTCTCTCGGGTCGATCGCTTGCCGGTCTGAACCGACTCTGATTTCAGGATATGGCGAGATACCAACCAGGCAAGGGCGTTATCGAAGGTCGAATCCGCCAAGGCCTCTGGTCGTCGAACCTCGCCGAGAAGGTTCGCGCTTTCGAAGGCGAGATGGGCTTCCTTGATTAGCCCGCTTCGAAGAAGCCCCTCTTCCGCCGAGTCCATCCAAGGGATCAGCACCCGCACGATCGTCGAGTAGCCTTCGACCACGCCGCGTGTCTGTTCCGCCAACATCGAGAGGGGCTCGATCCCGGCCTCCGTCGCAATCCAGCAATCACCCTCTGGCTCGCTCATGATCCAGGCTTCGCTCTCGAAATGATCGAGCAGGGCTTCGCCCCGAGCAAAGTAGAGCTCGCGCGAAACGTAATACTCGCGATAGAAGATATCGATCCAGGTCTTCAACTCGTCGTGGACTTGTGACTTCTCAATCCCGCGCAGCGTCGCTCGCGCAAGAATGCTTGGGATCACCAGGAAATGAGCGATTGAATTGCGATACATGTCGAGGGCCCGGCGACGATTCTCTTCGAAATGCAAGATCTCGCCACGATGATCGAGCCGCGAGCCGATCAGATCTGCTCGTTCGAGAAACCCGATGGACTCTCGAAGCTCAGACAGATCTCGCTCGAGCGCCGGCGTAATCCGTACGCCCTGAAGCTTGAGAATCCCGGCGACGTCCTGCATGCCCTTGACCAGGCGCTCCCTGAGCAGCCCGGATTGCGTGCCGCCCATCAAAACGACGGCAGCGACGGAAGTGGCGTTCGCCACCATTGCCCAACCGATGCGCTCGACCAGCGAATGACCGAGATCCTTGATGAACTCGCGCTTTCGTTTCTCGAGATCCGTTGCGATCTCCGGAGAGTCGATCTGACCACGCTGGAGTGCCTCGAAGGATGCGCGCTGATCGCCGAGTGCGCCGGCCAGGGAGATCGGCTCGCCAAAACTAACATGAACCGATCCGAATTTTCGCTGCAAGTATTTCCGTGCTCGCAATAAGCCGAGCATGCTCTCCTTGGATTTCTCGCCGCCATCGAGTTCTTCGATCATCCCCGATTCCTCGACGAGCCGCTCATAACTGATCGCGATCGGAACGAAGTAGATGTCGTTACGACGGTTCTCAAGGAAGGCGTCAACATCCCATGTCAGCATGCCGAGGCGTGGCGCAAGGGTCTTGCCGGTACGCGACCGACCACCCTCGATGAAGAACTCTTGGGTAAACCCTTCGCGAACCAGATACCCGACATATGCGCGAAACACTTCCTTGTAGAGCGGGTCATCGAATGATTTGCGCAGATAGAAGGCGCCAACCTTGCGAAACAGGAAGCCGAAGGGACCGAAGGCCATATTGTCCCGGGCCGCGATATGCGGGGGGATCAAGTAGTTCTGATGAAAGAGCCAGGAGAGAATCAGGAAATCGAAATAGGAGCGATGGCTCGGCACGAGGACGATCGGATGGCGCTTGGCATCCTCCGCGATCTCCGTGAGTCGATGCACTTCGATCGAAGCAAAGAGTCTCTTAAATAGACCGCCGACGGCCGCGGCGATCAGTGCCATCCAGGTCGACCCCATATTGGCGGAGATCTCTCGAAAAAATTTTTCGACCTCACGCTCGGCCTTTTCCGGTGAGCTATTTTTCGCGCTCGCGCGAACCTGCATGGCCGAACGGACGCCCGAGTCCTTGAGCACTTCGCGTAGAACTCGCCATCGCGGCCGGAGCGTCGGCCCCTCGACAACGCGTTCCTCACGGAAGAGATAGATCAGAATCGCACGACGAATCTTCTTGGCAACGCGGGACGAACTCTCTTCGGGCGACGCCGCGGCGAAGGCGCCGACGTTTATCTCATGTCCGACCTTCACCGACAGACTTCGATAGGTCAGTAAGAATCGGACGACCTTCGCAAAGTCCGATGGACGCGTAAGAGAGCCGTAGTCGACATTCAGGAAACGGTTCTCGGTCCGTGGACCCTTTCGCCAGAAGATCGCAAGCGGAACAACGAACACCTCACGATCTTTGCCTTGGTTGTCCGCGTCGGCTTGATCGGCCGAGCCGGTTTCGTCACGACCTCGAACTGCACGGACGACCTCGCTGATCAAATCGAGCTCGTCGGTCCTCTGCCCCGACTTGCGACGCCGAAGAAAAGTCCGGAGTCGCTGGGTGCGCAGGAAAAGGAAGAGGCTTCGATTAGCGTCCACCTCGGCGGTGACGGCTTCACGATCTTCGACGTGCTCGACTTCACGGGGCCGTCCTCGGCGCAATTGCAGCATCGTCGACAACACGGAGCCGATGGGTCGGTAGTAGTAGAAATGAATGGCGTTCGCGAAGCTCGAAAGCCGAAGGCCATGTCGAAGGAAGAGCGTGTTGAAAAGGAAATAGTCGAGGCGGCTCGAATACCGCATCACGTACACAACGCTTCCGCGTTCCTCGAGTGCCTTCAGCTGTGCAACAACCGCTTCGTCGAGGGAGAAATGCTGAAAGAACCGTTTCGCGAAAAAGCGAAAGAATAAATTGAACCGGTCCGCCATGGCGGAAGGCGTGCTCTGCGAGATTGCCGTGGACTTGGGCATGATGGACGAGGGTACCAGAGACGCGCAATCGCCACTATCGCCGGCGATGATCGAGCCGGGGAGTGCAGTGAACGCGCCCTCCCCGGCTGCTTCATTTCGCGACATCTGGGGACACCCTGGAACATGGCCAGGTGAGGTGCGCCGATTGTCACGTCGACATGCTGTCCCTAGACGCGTGATCTACTCAGGAAGAAGAATCTCGCCCGCGTTCATGCTTTCGGCAATTTCCGAAGCGGTCCAGAGTCCGCCGTCGTCTTCCTTCGTGATGCCATCCGCAGTCACGACCTTCATCTCAGCAACTCGACCGCCGCCGGCGAGGAAGGTCTTGCCTGTGATGTCCTTCGACAGATCACTGGCCAGATACACCATCAAGGGCGAAACGAGCTTCGGATCGTATTTGTCCGCCGCGCTCTGATTGTCGAAGCCGGGCAGATCCTCGGTCAGTCGCGTATGCGCGACAGGTGCCAGGATGTGGCAGCGAATCGCATACTTCTGACCCTCGAGTGCCAGACAACGGGTGAGGCCGGCGATTCCCGCCTTCGCCGCACCGTAGTTGCACTGACCGAAGTTGCCGTTCAGCCCACTCGTCGACGAGGTGTTGATGATGACGCCGCCCTGCCCGCGCTCCTTCATGTGCAGAAAGATTGGACGCGTGGCGCAGTATGTTCCCTTCAGATGAACTGCGATGACGGGATCCCAGAGATCCTCGGTCGTCTTCGCAAAACTCTTGTCGCGCAGAATGCCAGCGTTGTTGATCAGGATGTCGACCTGACCAAATACATCGAGTGCGGTCTTGAGAATATTCTCGCCGCCTTCGACGGTCGCAACATTGTCGTAGTTGGGCGCCGCTTCGCCGCCCGCCGCCTTGATTTGGTCGACAACTAGATCCGCCATCGCGGCTCCAGAGCCCGACCCATCTCGCGCGCCGCCGAGATCATTCACAACAACGGCAGCACCCTCCGCTGCCAAGGCCAGCGCATGCTCGCGACCCAAGCCACCGCCCGCTCCCGTGACAACCGCAATCTTTCCGTCCAGCAGTCCCATACCATCTCCTTGCATCAATCAAGATTCATTCGTGGTTCGATGATTCGCGGACTTCGTATCCGCGCAGGGGCCAACACTCCGGCGGCCCCGATTCCCCCGATCACTCGTTCAGAGGGGGTTCTGCACGGTAGCGGAGCGATCCTAGGAAAACAGCACCGTGCGCAGCTCCGCGAAGTCCTCAAACCCGAGTTCGCGATATAATCGCGATGCCCTTTCGTTCCCTTCGACAACCGCTAGCTGCACGTGAGAGGCCCCCGACGCAAACGCCTCTCGAACGATCGCATCCATGCCAAGCCTCGCGAATCCCCTGCGACGCGCCTCGGGCCAGGTGTAGACGCCTTGAATCAGCCACCCATCAGACCGACGCACGTCTGCGTAGGCAACGAAGACCGTGCGACCGCCGTCGGAAACGATTCGGGCGCGAGAGAGCCGACTCTCGACCCAGCGACGAAAGCCCGACGGGTCGATCTCCGCGGGATCGGGACGATCCTCTTCCCACAGACTCGCTCGAGCGGCATAGACCAGCTCCTCGAGATCTTCCGCGTGCGCCGGACGAGCAATTCCGTGCAGATCGGGTGTCGCCGGAAGCATTCGCTCGGGTGTCAATCGAAAGGCGACTTCGATGCGGTCGATGGTCGCCTCGCGGCCGGCGCTCTTCAGCGCGTTCCAAACGGACTCGACCAAATGTCGATCACCTTTCAGAAGGCCAGAGGGCACACGCAACAAATACGGAAGCAAGAGATTCAACACGGCGTCCGACATGCCGTGGGAAATCGCGACACACGGTCGAAGCAGGACTATGCCCTCGAGCCGCTCTCCACGGAAAGCGCCGTAGAGATGAGATGGCAATTCGCCGCCGCGTTCCGGGCTGCCGAGTCGTTCGACAGAATCGATCAGGACTAGATTCTCGCTGGCGTCGACACGCAGATAATCGAGCGCGAGCTCGCAATCAAACTCGCTTAGCAATCGCGGCCGGATACCGTCGGCCATCGCGATGGATTCGTTTGGCTGATCTGCCTCGCGCATCTCGTCCATCACCCCCAATTCCCTCACCGAGGCCCTTGCGCCTGATTAGAGTCCACCAAAACGATAAGAACATCACCCTCGTCGACCGACTGTCCTTGCGCCACGCGAATTTCCGAAACGCGACCGGCTTGCGGCGCCTCAACCGGAATCTCCATCTTCATGGATTCGATGATCAGCAGGACGTCATCTTCCTCGACCTCGGCACCGACCGAAGTCTCGATCTTCCATATATTGCCCATGATCTGTGACTCGACATCGATGTCCACCGTGCGCCTCCCTCGACCGATCCTCAACCGCGTGAACCGAATGCTAAAGCATGCCGACCCACACGGGCGCGCGCAATTCCCGCTCGCTGCTACGCTACGCGGCCCTCGGAGGACGACTTGCTCGAGACAGTGACAGCGGGCTTCAAGAACGCGACGGAGAGACTCCGCGGCGTTCGTGAGCTCAGCGAAGAAAGTATCGTTGATGCGCTTCGCGACGTACGGATGTCGCTGCTCGAAGCCGACGTCGACCTCAATGTCACGCGATCGTTTCTGGCACGGGTCAAGGAGCGCAGTCTCGGCGAGAAAATCCAGACCCGGGTTCGAGACCGCGCTGGCCATAAGATTCGCGTCACCCCCGGCCAACACTTCATCAAGATCTGCGAAGAAGAACTGACGGAGCTGATGGGCCCGGTGGACCCCTCGCTTGCTTCGAGCGCGGGAATGGTTTCGATCATGCTCGCCGGGCTGCAGGGCGTCGGCAAGACGACCATCGCGGCGAAACTCGCCGTCCACGTGAAGAAGCAGGGCAAGAAGCCACTGCTTGTTGCCGCGGACATCTACCGACCCGCCGCGGTCGATCAGTTGAAGACGCTTGGCGCTTCGATCGATGTCCCCGTGCACCATGGCGAGGAAGGGGAGCTGCCTCCCTCGATCTGCGCGGCCGCTTTCGCGCGCGCGAAGAGCGAAGGCTTCAGCGCAATCATCTACGACACCGCTGGTCGCCTGGCCATCGACGACGACCTCATGACCGAACTCGAGGACATCGTCGCGGGTGTTGCACCGGCGAACAAGCTTCTCGTCTGTGATGCGCTGATGGGCCGAGATGCCGTGAACGTCGCCAGTGCGTTTGCCGAGCGAATCGAACTCGACGGCGTGGTTCTGACGAAACTCGACGGCGATGCGCGAGGCGGTGCGGCACTTGCGGTCAAGGCGGTGACGGGGGTTCCGATCAAATTCCTCGGGACCGGTGAGACCGTCGATCGCCTCGAAGAGTTCCGACCCGAGGGCCTGGCTTCACGAATTCTTGGAATGGGCGATATCGTCGGCCTGGTCAAGGACTTCGAGGAGGTCGTTGACGAGAAAGAGGCCGAAGAGGACGCCGCGCGAATCCTGAAGGGCCGCTTCGGTCTCGACGATTTGCTGAAACAAATGCGGATGATCCAGAAGCTGGGACCGCTGAAAGATGTCTTCGCCAAGATCCCCATGTTCGGCGAGGTCGCGGACAAGGTCGATGACAGCGAACTCGTCAAGGTTGAGTCGATGATCCAGTCGATGACCCGGAACGAGCGCTCAAATCCCAAGTTGATCAATAAAAGTCGAGCCACGCGGATTGCCAAGGGCTGTGGGCGAACGGTTTCTGACATCGAAGGACTCGTCAGCCGCTTCATGCAGATGCGAAAAATGATGGGCGCCATGGGCAAGCAGGGCGGGATGCTCTCTGCGCTCGGCGGTGGCGCCCCAGCGATGGGCGGCGCTCCAATGGGCGGCGGCGCTGGCATGATGCCGCCGGGTGGGATGGATCCGGCGATGATGTTTGGCGGTCGCAGTAGCGGCGCGACAAAAAAGCACACAGATTCCAAGGCGCGCAAGAGCAAGCGAAAACAGCAGCGCAACGCACGAAAAAAGAAGAGAAAGAAGTAAGCTTACGTTCTGGCGGAACTGACGGGGCCGAGCCGGTAACCCACTACATGCTCTGGGCCCAACAAAACGCCAGAAAACTGAATCCCTCCCCCCAAATTCCCCCGGCGGGTTTCCGCTGAGGATAGACAGGCTCTTTTCCACTCCGATTTTGCCGGCGTCCTGCCGATCGGTGGGGGGGAGAGGGAGTGCATGAAAATTATTCTTACGCGAGTTCTACTGATTCTTCTTCTCACGGCGTCCGTCGCCCATGCGGCGCCGGGGGATTTCCCACGCCCTGACGCTCTCGAGCCAGATATTGCCTTCTGGAAGCGGATCTATAGCGAGGTCGGCACCGACGGCGGGCTGCTCCATGACTCCCGACATCTCGGCATCGTGTACGAAGTCATCAAGATCCCGACCGGGCTCTCAAACCGATCGCGTGAGCGCCATACCGACAAGCGCCGCAAGGTCTACCGCAAGATTCTACTCTCGCTCGCGAAGGGAAAGCGAAGCGGACTGTCGCGCGAAGAGAAGCGTGTGCTCGGACTCTTTGGCGAGGGCGTTTCGAATAGCGAGCTGCGAAAATCAGCCAGCCGGCTGCGCTTCCAGCTCGGCCAGGCCAACAAGTTCCGAGCCGGCATCGTCCGGTCCGGCGCCTACAAGCCTCATATTCTCAAGATTCTTCGTGATGAGAATCTGCCCCTTGAGATCGCCAACCTGCCCCACGTCGAATCCTCGTATACGCCAACCGCATATTCGCGAGTGGGTGCCGCCGGACTATGGCAGTTCACGCGCTCCACGGGCCGACGTTTCATGCGCGTCGATCATGTGATCGACGAACGACTCGACCCATATCGTGCGTCAGGGGCCGCCGCGCGTTTGCTCAAACAGAATCTTCGAGTCACCGGAAGCTGGCCCCTCGCCATCACCGCATACAACCATGGTGCATCAGGAATGCGCCGTGCCGCACGTAAGCTGGGAACCAAGGACATCACGAAGATCGTCCGCGAATACCGTTCGCGAACCTTCGGATTCGCGTCGCGAAATTTCTATGTCGAATTTCTGGCCGCGAATACCGTCGCTTCGAACCCGGACTTCTACTTTGGCCCGCTGGTCCTCGACCGACCCATCGCTTTCGAGGCGATCGAAATGCCGTACTACGCAAAGCCAAAACAACTTGCAAAATCGATCGGCGTCGACATCAACACGCTGCGCGAAGCCAACCCGAGTCTACGCCCCACGGTCTGGCGCGAAGCTAAATATATTCCCAAGGGTTTCCGGATTCAGGTTCCCCGCGCGAGCCTGCCGAAGCCCCTTCACGACGGCATCGCTTCGCTGCCAAGGGATCAGCAGCATGCTCGCCAGACCCGGGATACGAAATACACCGTCCGCCGTGGCGATACGCTCTCCACGATCGCCCGCCGACACCATGTCCGGATGAGCGAACTGGTCGCGCTGAATGGCCTAAAGAGTCGCAACCAGATTCGCGTCGGGCAGAAGCTTCGCCTTCCATCGGACGTAACGCCTTCGACCGAAAAGGCCGCCTACAGGCCGAAAGCGAAGACGACGACGCGTGTCGCCGTGAAGCCACCCCAGAGCGGCTACTACCAAGTCCGCCGTGGCGATAATCTCACTCAGATCGCCGAGAAGTTCGGGCTGAGCCTGCCTGATCTCGTGTCCATGAATTCGCTCCGAAGTCGCAATCGAATTATGGTCGGGCAGCGGATCCGAGTCTCGCGTGACCAGATCGCATCGAGCCCCTCTAAACCCGCCAACACATCACATCCGGATGCAGTGGCGGCGCTATCCCCGTCGCGTACAGCCGACCCAGCGCCCAGCTCATCTGACCTCGCCTACTCCGACGGTCCGACCGAGGCCGACCTCGAGAGGGTCGCGTCCGCAACCCATGTTCAACCCATCGAAGGATCAGACGAAAGTGCGATCGAGCCTGGTCCCGGACTTCTCGCGGATCCCTCGGACTACTCGGTCGCGAACGATGGCACGATTCGAGTCCAACCGAACGAAACGCTAGGCCACTACGCAGAATGGCTGGGACTCCGCGCGAGTCGACTGCGCAGCATCAATGATCTTCGCTACGGCGAGCCCGTAGTTGTTCAACAACGACTGAATCTCGATTTTTCGACGAGCCGACCGGAAGACTTCGAGCGCATTCGAACCGAATACCATCGCGCGCTACAAGAAGAGTTCTTCGCCCAATGGGAGATCGAAGGCACGATGATTCATAGGGTGGGTACCGGCGATTCGCTGTGGATCTTGTCCACGAGACGCTTCGATGTCCCGATCTGGCTACTCCGCCAGTACAACCCCGATGTCAACCTGGATGCGCTGTCCGCGGGAACGAAGCTGACGATTCCAACGCTTCGCGAACGCAACAAGGAATCGAAGGTCCATCGCTCGGCCGCCAGCTGACTAGCGGTTGGCGGCGACAGCCCCTCGTTCAGGCCTGGAAGACGGTTTCGTCCGGAAGACGAATGGCGGTCAACGGCCCACCATAGACGGCCCCCGTGTCGACGCCGATGCTGAAGGGGCTGTTCCATCGGACACCGAAGTCTTCGTTCGGAGTGTGCCCGTAGACCACCGTGATTCCGAGATCATGGGGCAGGTCTCCGGTCGTTCGATTCCAGAGCATGTCCTCGGGCCGCGACTTGCGTAGCGCATAGGCGAGATCACCCGATCGAAGATGTTCCTGGGCAAGCCCAGCATGAACAAATAGGTAATCGCCCTCGACGTGGGTGAGCGCGAGGCCTAACAAGAAATTTTCGTGTGCCTTGGGGAGCCGGAAGCTCTCGATATGCGCTTCCTCGCGATCGAAATAACCGTAGCCGGCCAGCGTTCGATCCCCACCGTTCAGCAAGAAGGCGTCCCCGCCAAAATACGCGTCATCGGTCCACCCCAGGAAATCGAGAAACATTGATTCGTGATTGCCCAGGAGGAAAGTGCATTCGTAGCGTTCCTGGAGACTGATCAGACGGGTGATGACACCGGCTGAATCAGGTCCGCGGTCAATGTAGTCACCGAGAAAAACGAGACGATCCTCCGTCTCGATGGGCATCGACTCGAGCAGCTCATCGAGCTTCTCGAGCTCTCCATGGATGTCGCCGAACGCGTAGAGCATATTCATTGGATGCCGGAAACAGTCCGGCGTCTCCCTCGGGGAGTTATCGGCGCCTCGCCAGGCCATCTTGACGTTTTTGGGCGACCGGAAGGATTTAGGGGAAAGCTCGGGCAGCAAAACCGGCCTGATCGCGGGAAACCGGCGGTCGCGGAGGGCTTTAGTCCGTGCGAATGGCGGTTGGGGCAACGGTCTCTGCCTCAGACTCGGCGGCGACCGCGGGCGTGCGATTGGCCAGTTGGCCGCACGCCGCATCGATGTCGCGACCGCGATCTCGTCGCAGCGTGACTCGGACACCCGCCCGGTGGAGTTCCGCCGTAAAGCGGTCTATGACCTCCCCCGACGGCGGTCGGTATGGGGCATCCGGATGGGGGTTCATGGGAATCACATTGATCTTCGAAGCAATCCCCTCGAGCAGGCCCGGAAGCCGGCGGGCATCCTCGACGGAGTCATTAATGCCTTCCATCAAGGTGTACTCGAAGAAGACCGGGCGTCGACGATTGATCCGCGGTTCCTGCCGCAGCGTCTCAAGCAGCGCTTCGATCGGAAAGCGCTTGTTCAGCGGAACCAGGACATCACGTACTTCGTTCGTCGTTGCATGCAGACTCACGGCCAGATGGATCGGAGCGACTTCCAGAAGCGGCGCGATCTGGGGCAAGACGCCGGCGGTCGAAACCGTCACGCGACGCGGTGCAATCCCAAAGGCCTTAGGATCCGTCAACAGTCGAATCGCTTCCGACACGGCGGGGAGATTGAGAAGCGGCTCGCCCATCCCCATGAAAACAATATTACTGAGCATCTCTTCGGGGCCTAGCAGTCGGCGCGCCTGCAAGACCTGATCGATGATCTCCGCGGTCGTCAAGTTTCGCGAGAATCCGAGCGCGCCCGTCGCACAAAAACTGCAAGTGAGCGGACAGCCCACCTGGGTCGACACGCACAGCGTGACGCGTCGCTCTTCAGGAATCAGAACCGCTTCGATGCGCGCACCGTCGAAGGCGCCTAACAACATCTTGATCGTGCCGTCCTTGGAATGCTGTGTCGTCACGACTTCCAGGGTCGATAGATCAAACTCGACCTCGATCGCCCCTCGCAGATCGGCGGGAAGGTTCGACATCGCCTGCATCGAATTGGCATCGTTCTTGTAGAGCCAAGTCGCGATCTGATCGCCACGGTAGGCGGGCCAGCCGCGCCGTGTACATAACTCGCGCAATCCCGGAAGCGCGTAGTCCTTCAGATTGGGGCGTCGCAAAGCGTGTCGCAGCGAGGCATCAGCGGTCATGGCAAATCGATTCGGGGCGTCGTCGCATAGGCGAAGAAATGCAGCGGTCGCCCGACCGACCGCCACTGTTCCTCATACCCCGTCTCGAAACGCCCGGGCACCGACGCCAGATAGGGCCAAGGGTGATACTGGTTGAAGAGCCTCGATTCGGCGGCGAGTACCGTGTCGATCTGATGCGCATAACGAACATCGTCCGTCGCAACGTAGAGGGCACCGCCCTCCTCCAGTGCAAGAGCGGCATCCGCCACGAAGTTCGCCTGAATGACCCGACGATGGGAGTGTCGGACCTTTGGCCAGGGATCCGAGAAGTTCACCCAGATCTCGCTCAGCCCGAGCGGCAAGAAGAGCTGCTTCAATGCGACCTCGGCGCGCGCTTCAAGCAACCGAATATTTCGCAGCTCCGCCCGCGCCACCTTGCGCGCCATTTTCAGAGTGCGTTTGAAAGAGATCTCGATGCCCACGAAGTCGACCTCGGGCATTCGATCTGCCATCGCGAGCAGGAACTCGCCGCGGCCGAAGCCGATCTCGAGCACTCGCCTTCGGCGGCTCTCGGAAATTCGGGAACTCGCGTCGATTCCTTCGGCCAGGCGGTTCTCGCCAGTCTGCCGGGTCTTGGCAAAAAGCTCGTCCCAACCCAGCGCGGCGACATCCGTGAGAGAGAGGCGCGGGTCATCACCGGGAATTTCGTATTTCAGACTTCGGCTCATGGCGGCGGGATCCTAACTTCTGCCGGCCACCTCTGCCGCGTGTCTTTCCCCAAGTTGATCAACGACGTAGGACACGACCTGCTGAGCTGCGGATTCCAGGTCCTGCACGTCAACGACTGGCACACCGCAGAACTCCGCGCGTTCAAGTAGAGCTTCCTGAATTCGGAAGATCTCAGAAAAATTCTGCATATACCGATCCGAAGCACGCGTCCCGGGGCCCTCGGCCCGTGCCACCAGATGGCCATGGAGAGATTCGCGATCCTCATCTGCCGCCAACAAGAAGAAGACGTGGGCGCGGTCTTCCCATTCCGAGAGATCGAAGAGTCCGGGAACCAGGCTCACGCCATCAAGCGCCGTATTGGTCCCCTCCGCGATGGCTCGTTCGATTACGGCGCGGACGCCAACCGCGACGGTTCGCGATTGTTCCAAAAAGCCCTCAACGACGGGATCGCCGCCCTCGCTCACCTCGCTCACGAGTCGTGAATGGGCCTCGAAGGAGGAAACATGCAGCGTCGGAACCAGATCATCGGAAACCATC
This sequence comes from Myxococcales bacterium, assembly GCA_012959805.1. Lineage (GTDB taxonomy): Bacteria > Myxococcota_A > UBA9160 > UBA9160 > UBA4427 > UBA4427. The sequence goes on from DUCN01000065.1 coordinate 94,508, forward strand.
ACGCGCATCACGTCGCGGATCGAATCCGTCGACATCACGCGACCAATCGCCAGTCGGCGGGCCACTTCGAGTGCCAGCGAGGACTTGCCCACACCGCTGGCGCCACCCAGTAGGAGAATCAGGGGCCGGTTTCCATCGTTCTGGAAAGTCCGCCAATCGAGGTATCGCCGAACACTCGATTCGCCAAAGCGCCGTTCGAGAATTCCAGTGGCCAGGGACCTGATCGCGTCGCGTGTCACGCGCCGCTCGCCCCTAAAACGGAGATCGCGCTCTATCTCAGTGACGACCTCGAAGGCCAGTCTGGGATCGAGTCCCGCGGCCAAAAGCGATTTCCGGATGCGATCCTGGCTAAACGGCCACCGACCATCCTTACCGACCACCTCGAGTTGGTCCCCTAGGATCGGTCGTCGACTTTCAATGTCACCCCCCGGTGAGGTCCTGGAGAATTCCGCAACCAACTCGCGCAGTTCCTTCTTTGTCACCAGTTCCCGGTCACGAACGTGGGTCCAGACTTCCTGGGAGACCGCGTAGGCGTCCTCGAAGGAGAATCCCTGCTCAGTCAGCGAATGGACGAGGATTCCGCGCATGAAGGGCCGATGGACCCCACGCACTTCCACGCGTACCCGACCGCGAGTCGTCGCTTGGTCTTCACCGTCGCTAATCGGGGGATCCGTCGCACGACGCGATCCACTGGAGGCGAAACGCGAAAGTGACCCGAGGGGCACTTGCTTTTCCGTCATTTCGGAGTCTCTATCGTGTTCGGGCTTGTCAGGCACAGCCCTCGACCTTAACAGCCCCGGCGAGTTCTCGTCACGAGGGTTGACCGCAACACGCCAGAGATCGGCGGGATTGGGGTACATACCCGATAACGGTGATCTTTTTCACCCACATCGCGACAATTCTTGTCGCTTTTGGCTTGACTTGGAAGGTCGCCCCTCATTTACTTACAAATGTCCCCCGCTACGGCGAGGTCGAGGCTCAAATCTACCGTCGTTCTTGTACCGATCCGGTGCGACCAGGCGCAGAAAAGATTCTGCCGAGGCCCGAACAGGCTGCATGAGAGGGCCTTGCGGCACATGATGGCCCGCCCGGAATCGAATGGACCGGACCAAGGCTCTCGAACTGCTCGGCGAAATTCTCATCGAATATGGTCCTGGAGAATACATTGAACCAGCGGTTGGAAAGCAGCGAAAACCCGGGCGATCCGCGGATCTCACAGAAGAACCATTCGGCGGACGAGTCGGCTACGACGACGCCCCAATTCAAGACTCGAGAGGTGGTCGAACTGCTCGGCCTTTCCAGGCGGCAGCTCCAGTACTGGGCGAAAACAAGACTGATCGAGCCCTCGGCGCGGACACCGGGCGGACACCACCGCTATAGCTTCGCGGACCTGGTCGCCCTGAAGGCCACCAAGCGACTGATCGACGGCGGTGTTTCGGTTCAGAAGATCCGCCAGAGTGTCGGTGCGCTTCAGAATCTGTTTCCCCAGATCAACAGACCTCTCGGCGAACTCGTGCTCGTCGCCACCGGAGATGTGGTGCTCATCTTCCAGGACGACACGGTCTTCGAGGCCATCTCGGGTCAAGAATGGGTATTCGCGGTCGCCGATTTCGAACGCGAGGTGGTCGCATACCGCTCGGGCTCTCAATTGACTGAAGGCTCTTCTCCTACCAGCGGGCTGGCAGAGTCGCTGCCCAAAAAGCCTGCGCCGCGAGGCACGCGGCCAATGGAAAAGGATTGGAGCCAAACGGGCTAAACCTTCGGGGCCGACGCCTTGCGGGAAGCCGAGCAGGCAGGAAAGAAACAGATTTCACACCCGTGCGCTCACTCGTCAGTTCATTCGCAAGTTGAAGAATAGACAAGTGAGCGGCACGGTCGAAACGCCTCGGGGGGGACGTCATGCGTGTCATTGCAATCGTGAATCAAAAGGGTGGTTGTGGAAAAACGACCACCACCGTCAATCTCGCCGGC
>DUCN01000066.1:0-2180 GCA_012959805.1 Myxococcales bacterium
GCCGAGTCGCCGAGAAAGTCAAAGAAATTGTGTCTGTGTTGCATGTTTTTTTGACACTTAGACACCGCTCGAGGCCACTCCTAGTACAGCATCACATTTCCCAATTCCCATATAAAGCCCGGCGGACTCGTTCCGTCGGGCTTTTCTGTTTTGGAGAGATCACGGCGGTGGGGGAGTCGTTCAAGAGCTGGCCAAGGCGCCGATCACGGAGCCCGTCCCAAAATCTTCAGCGTTACTTGGTGGCGGCCTGAATCGAACCCGCGCCCAAGCGGCGAGAGCCTCGAGAAAGCAAGATGTCCGACCGGCAAACCGGAATTCCGGAGTTGGCCACAGCAGACGCTTCTGACCGCTAGTCCGAGCGAGCCGCGTTGCCTTCCTTGCGCAATGCTCGTCCAAGCCCCAGGCACACGAAGAGCAAGATCACACAGAACGGTAGCCCCGTGTTGATGGCGGCGGACTTCAGGGCCGCAAGCCCACCTGCAAGGAGCAATGCCGCCGCGATCACCCCCTCGCTCACCGCCCAGAACACGCGCTGCCAGACCGGCGGATCGGGATCGCCACCCGAGGTCAGCATATCGACGACGAAGGAACCGGAATCCGACGACGTAATGAAGAAGACCGCTACAACGAGTGCCGCCAGCAGCGAGGTGATGCCCGCCGCGGGAAGTCGATCCAGCAAGGCGTAGATCCCCGTCGAGAGGTCCGTTGCGACCGCCGTCGCGATGCCGGAACTCTGCGTATCGAGGGTGATCGCCGACCCGCCAAACACGGTAAACCAGAGGAAGCTGACTAACGTCGGCACGAGGAGCACGCCCAGCACGAATTCGCGGATGGTTCGACCGCGTGAGATGCGGGCGATGAACATGCCCACGAAGGGCGACCAGGCGATCCACCAGGCCCAGTAGAAAAGGGTCCAAGATTTCTGCCACGCGATGTCGCCGAGCTGCTCGTATCCCGTACTGAGGGGAACCAACGCAACCAAGTAGTCCACGATGTGCGCCGGAAACGCCTTCACGAGAACGAGCGTCGGTCCCGCAGCGGCAACGAACAACAAGAGGAGCGTCGCGAGAACGACATTGAGCTCGGACAGACGCCGGATGCCCTTATCCAGGCCGAGAACGAGGGAAGTCGTCGCCCCCGCCGTGATCAAGGCGATGAGCACAACCTGGACACCCGCGGATTCCGGAGTCCCGAAGAGTCGATGGAGGCCCGCGTTGATCTGCATTGCCCCCAGCCCGAGCGAGGTTGCGAGCCCGAAGATCGTGCCAAAGACTGCGAACGTATCCACGCTGTGGCCGATCCAGCCGTGGATTCGATTGCCTAACAACGGGTAGAGCGTGGATCGGATCGCGAGCGGTAAACCTTTGCGATGTCCGAAGTAGGCGATGGCGAGGCCCATCACGGTGTACACACCCCAGGCGTGCAGGCCCCAGTGGAAGAACGTGATCGTCATCGCCTGTTGTGCGGCTAGCGGGCTTCCGACAGCGGCAGAAGGCGGACTGGCATAATGCATCACCGGTTCGGCGACGCCGAAGAACATGATGCCAATGCCCATCCCCGCGCTAAAGAGCATCGCGAACCACGAGTGCAGCGCGAAGTCGGGCGCCTCTCCCTCCGGACCCAGACGCAGGCGTCCGCGTGCACCCAGCGTGCACCAGACCGAAAAGACCAAGAAGAGAGCGGTCGAGGCGACGAAGAGCCATCCGAAGGTCCCGACGATCCAATCCTGCAGGCCCAGGAAAGTGTCTTTCGCGCCGTCCGGGTCGATGACTCCGAACGCGAGGACGAACACGACCACAGCCGCGGAAGAGAAAAAGACCGCAGGCTCGATACGAGACCAGTCCCCCTTCACTGGAGTCCCCTCACATCAATGTCCCCCACACCAAGGTCCCCCTCAGCCGCTCTTCTGGAAGTGAAAGATGCCCCAGGTCAGGTGACCGCGGTCCGCACCCTTCACCCAACGCCCGAGTCCTTCGAGCATCTGGGTCACGTAGTCCGGCCCATTTTCCGACGCTGTTCTTGTATGGGTGCCACGCCGAACCCGCATCGCCGACCCCTCAGCTCCGAACCGGGCAAAAGACCGGCGGATTTAAACAAGTCTCAGTAGCTGTACGTTGAGTACTCTCTCGCGAAGCATGACCGAGAAAATATGCCGGGGACATGCGAAAGTCGAGAACAAT
>DUCN01000066.1:2232-3319 GCA_012959805.1 Myxococcales bacterium
TTCAGCGCTCGCATGGCTGGCCTCGCTATTCTTACTCGTGGGTTGTGCGTCGATCACGATCACGGAGCGCGAAGAGTACGTTGGTGAGCGGCTGGCCCGTCCGGCTCAGATACTCGTGCACGACTTTGCCGTGACCGCGGAGGGTTTGCCGAAGTGGTCCGAATTGGGACAGGAGTACGTTGGTTCCCAAGCGTCGATGGAGGATGTCGAGGCAGGGCGAGAGCTCGGCGGTGCGATGGCAAAAGATCTCGTGAAACGGATCCAAGAGATGGGGCTCACTGCGGCGCATGCGACCGATGAATCGCCGCCTGAGGTCGGCGATCTCATACTCGTCGGTTATCTCATCTCGGTTGATGAAGGAAGTGTCCTCGAACGCGTAGTACTCGGGTTTGGCGCAGGCGCTGCTGAGATCTCCAGTCGTACTGAAGGCTACGTTGCGACGAAGCAGGGCGTTCGCAAGCTCGGCTCTGGCACGGTTACCTCGAAACCGGGAAAAGCTCCGGGGGCCATGATTCCGGTTGTCTTGTTCGCGGCGACTGCCAATCCGATCGGTCTGATCGTGACGCTGCCTTTGAAAATCGGCCAGGAGCTGACGGGACGAAGCAAGATGAAAGGCGTCGGCCGGCGGATGACAAAGAAGATCGCCGAGGCACTCGAGGTGAAATTCCGCGAGCAGGGTTGGATTGAGGACTAGCCATCGTGCGTGAGGGGGTAGGGGAAGGGGGAAGCCCTGAGCCGACGGCGACGAAGGTGCGGAACTGTGAGCGCTTCCAGGCCTACGAATGGGTCCCCATGACGTCGCGGCTGCCCCAAACCAGAAGCAGGCCAGCAAAATAGGAATGATAAGGCCCAGTTTCCGGCCCTGTTCTTGTATCGGTGCCACACGCCGAACCCGCATCGCCGAATCGGGCGAAAGTTTCTCGGAGAGGGCAGGTGGGTTGCCTTTGCCGCTCTCGGCCGCCCGGACTGAGTAGACAGCGCGCTTCATCGGGGCGAACTCGGGGTCCTTCCATACGGCGTAGAGGTCGCGATGCCCTGTTCCGATCGGCTTACACGTATCGAGGTCAACGCTCGCATTGTTATTCGG
>DUCN01000067.1:0-6143 GCA_012959805.1 Myxococcales bacterium
CGCTTCAACAAACGCTGGCACGAGGCGGACCTCTTCTCTCCTGTGCTGCAGGCCGCAATCGATGCGGAACCCTTCCCCTATCAACATCTCACGGCGGAGCGAACCGGATAGGCAGAGGACATTCAAGCTGCCTTCTGGCACAACGTCCGAGTATGGGCGCTGTGTTAAATCCCTAGGGGAGCCCCGTGGGAGAACGGGTCTCCTCCCTTGCCCCCCACTACGAAAACAGACCCGCCGGCTCACGAAACCCGTTTTCCGGAACAACAAGGAGCGCCTACGCCGTTTGTCGCCGATGAAGTTTAAGATGCCTTAACCGGCATGTGTCAAGCATATGAGGAAGAGATACGCGCCGGATTTCACAAGTCCTACATCTAAAACGAAGCCTCAAGAAAAATTGGATGGACGGCCAGCTCAACAGTGGTTTTGGCGTAACCGGCGATTGGTCTGTGGACGAAACCAGCTCCTCTAGCAATTTTGAGTGCGATGGCGAGCGTGACTTCTCCTTCCCTACGAACTTGCGAATTGTCATAATATCATAATGGATGGAGACGATCTCATGCAGGAAACCAATGACCTAGTGGGCTACCCGACAACGCAAAATTTCACTTTCATACGCCGCGCAAGGGTGCGGCCAGGCCGGATCCGAAAGGGCGGCGTAGCTTGTGCGATATCGCTGCTCATACTCGCTCTCGGCTGCGCCAGCAATACTCTTGTCAACAAATCACCGACACCCGTACTGCCCAATCTGGGCAACTACACCCCGATTCAGGCTACCGTCTACGTGACAACGCTGGCTCAAAACCAGCTGGGCGAGGAGGATCTCGCCAGCGGAAACGTCGCCATCGACGTGGCAAGTGCATTGGAGAAGAACCGTGTCTTCGCGCGAGTTACCACTGAGTCGGACCAGGCAAACCGCGCGGCTTTCGTGCTCAAGGTCAAGTCCGAAACCGAGACGAATCACCACTTTTCTGAAGAAATTGCGGAAGCGGTAATCAGCGGATTGACACTGGGACTTGCCTCATTTGCCCAAGATACTCAATTCGAATACACGGTGAAGGTCCAAGCGACTTTAGTTGCGACCGATGGAAGGACAGTCGGTGAGTACGTTGGTGAAGGAAGCTTTCACTCGACCACGCCCGATGTAAGCTTCGAAAAGATAAAGAAAGTAGAAGAGACTGTCCTCCTCAGTTGGGGACATGCCCTAAACGAGCTTTCGGTCAGGCTAATGCAGGACCGCGAGAACATTGCTGGTGGGACGATGTAAAGGCAGGAATTTACCTGGGTCATCACTACATCCCCACGGAGTAGTTCCGCAGATCCCATGGTGAACCACTGCGATCTCGCTGGCGTGCTCGGCAATAGGGCGTGGGATAGGACATACAAGCTGGGTTCTGGCACAACGTCCGAGGATGGGCGTTATGTTAAATCCCCAGGGGAGCCCCGTGACGGGCCAATTCGCAGAGCTCCCACGCCACCACCGGCAGCAGGCAACTGAGTAGGGCTGCGCCGATCCATGAGAATGAGGGAACCCCTGGCGCAACCAGTTCCGTTGCAGATTCGATGAAGACGAGCTGTTGGTCGAAATGAGGTTGGTAGGCGGCGAGCCAAAGGGCGCGCTGATCGAAGGATTCCTGGACTTCTGCGCAAGTCAACTCGAAGTAGCCGCCCAAAATCGACGGCGAGAGCGGACCGGACGTGGCGGATAGGAAATTCAAAGCCCCTTTGGGATAGGCAAAACAAGCTGCGTTTTCCGCACCACCGATACTAGGTCTTCTGGCAAGTAGGCCCGAAGGGGCCCGTTCCGGGCCCCGAAAGGCTACTCGGCCCCTTCCGGGCTCTCGTTCGGGCGTCCAAGAATTGGCTGAGTGTACTAGGGTGTCTGGAGTCCGAATCCTGCTGACGCGCTACCGCTCACAAGCCGATGTTGAACAATAAGCGGGGGAAAAACGGCAGAAAACCATTCTTGTTGAAGTTGAGCAAGCCCAACTGCAGCCCTTTCGTGTCGTTCGCGATGTTCAAGAGGCCAGAAATTTGCACGCCTTTGACGTCCTTCGCGACGTTGAAAATAGAACTAAACTGGAAGCCGGTCATGTTGCCCGCGATGTTTGCCAAAGAGGCAACTTGCGCTCCAATCAGATCGTCAGCGTAATTGGCAACGCCGGCACCCTGGATGCCCATCGTTTCGCCACCATCCACGACGTTCAATAGACCGGCGATCTGAGCGCCGGTTATGGACTCGGCGGCGTTAAAACCACCGACGACCTGAAGCCCCCGACCTCGCTTCATGACGTTTCCACTGGACGACACTTGAAGGCCAGTAGAATCTTCAGCGATCGAAGTTATCGCCCCAACTTGAATACCCCGAGTGTGGCCCTCTCGATTGCGGGCTCCCATGCCGGAGAGCTGAATACCCGACATATCCCCGTACACGATGTTCACTGCGCTAAGTTGGAGGCCGAAGAAGCCTCCCTCGGCTTGGTTTGCGACTACGGACGACTGAAGGCCCGACACGCTCCCCTTAACTTGATTCAAGACCACGGCCCATTGGACGCCTATCATATCTCCATTGGCCGAGCTCGCTGCAGTTGATAGGTCGAGCCCAACGACATCCTTGTTGACGCCCCAGAGCAGGCTGTAGCGAAAACCTGTGACTGACTGTTCGCTGTCGAAGATCTGGACCGGATTCCACAGCGCGAGCTGGACCGGGGTTGACGTTCCCTCTGCTGCATGGACGTTGCTGACCAGGACTGCCGAAAGGAGTACGAGGGTTTTAAGCAAGGTACGGGAGGTAGTCATGACGTGAAGCATCGCGGTCTCCAGAGGGGTGGCTGCGGTTAGAATCACAGTATAGGCGCTATCCTGATTGGGGTTCTACCCCGTTTTCACGGACGATTGAGTTAAGCCTACTTTCGTTTTCTCTCGTTGCTCAGTTCTTCTCGCTCTTCTTGGGTCATGAACCCCGGAATGTGTCTCTTAGCTTAGAGCCCCTGAGTGTCCGAGTTCTGCTGACGGGATACACTGACGGGATACAGGTCGAGTTTGTAAAACGCGATTTCAATTCATTCTATAGGGTGGTGCACCATCAGAAACACGCTATTACCTCGTCACTTGTTTTTTTGGTGGGTTGAATTTCGAACAGAACCGTCCCTAAGGAGAGGAATAATGAAACGGATTACTTGGTCCCGAAAGGGTTGGCGAATGACGCTCAGCGCGCTGGTCGTGCTTGGGATGGTCGCCACCGGTGGTTGTTCCTACACCACGCAAAAGTCGCCACAGCTGGGTCTGTTCGGACTCCAGCTCGAAAAGCTCTGCCGTACCGACTATGAGGTCCTGGAAACAGTCGAAGGCACCGGCAGTGTCACCACAGTTTTTGGTTTCAAGACTGGCGATAATCAATTCGGTTTTGTCGGCAACGAGGGACTTCCCCCGGCCGAAGGATTGGGCGGTATATTCAACACAGTCGGTGCCCTGTTCAAGGGGCTCCGTGAATTCGTCTTCGGTCCGGATCGCACAGCGGTTCCGGCCGCCGTCTACGATGCGATGACGAAGATTCCTGAGGCTGATTCATTCCTTCCGATGTCGAGGACGATGTCGACGACGGGCCTGCCCGGATTCTTGGGCTTCTTCTATTCGAAGCAAGAGGCGTCGGTTCGCGGCAAAGCCATCAAGATCGATAATGGCGATGGTAAGGATTGTCCCGTTCCCAGGGTGTAAAGGGCCTTATGAGTCGGCCTTTGTGCCGTCAGGAGAATAGAGATATGACGACATCAAATATCACGAGCATTGCGCTAGGGGGGGCGGTCATAGTGGCCCTCCTGAGCGGTTGCTCGTACACGACGCAGCGAGCGCCCGGGCTGCAGCTTCAGGGTCTGACGATGCAAGGACTGTGTCGCCAGGATTACGAAATACTCCAGACTGTGAGTGGGACAGGCAGGGTCGAGAGAGTGTTTGGTTTTCGAACTGGTCCGACCACGTATGGCATGAAGGGTGATAGCGCGGCTTCGGTTGCGGCTTACGAGGCCATGCAACAGGCGCCCACGGCTGATGGCTTTTTGCCGATGACGCTTTCGGTATCCAACTACGATCTGGGCTTTCCTCTGAAGTTTTTCTACTCCCGAGACGATGCCACCGTGAAGCTCAAGGCGGTTCGACTCAAGCCCGGCACGGGCGAGAACTGTCGTTACCCAGACTGGCGGGGATAGAATCTCACCGTTCAGGATCTACCGCTGACGCGCTAGCGGATCGCAAATAGACACACACTGGCCGGTCTCTCTCTCTCAGCAGGGGCCGGCCGGTTTTGTTTTCCAGCCTACCCATGAGCGCCGAGGTGGTGGAAGTGGGCTGTGTCCTCGGTATTGGGAATTCCGCTACCCGCCCCTGGTAGGGGCCACCATCAGGAGCCACATTTTTTCGGATTGGGCGCGGCCTTCGACTTTCCCCGGGGCCGACTTCGAGAAGGTGATTGCCTCCGCGCGTCCCCACTTAGATATACTATCAAGCCAATAACGCGCTCCGGCGGCCGTCCGAACATTGCCGCCCATTCCCCTGAGCCAGATCTTGTACTCTTCGCGTACCGAGTCGATTTCGTTCTCTTTCGGCAGCCGCCAATTGGTGTACCCGCGCTCTTTTAGTGCTGCAACGTGGACTTGGGCCTGTTTCCAAGTATACGTCTGTCGCACTTCAGGAGCGAACCATACGACTTTGTTTTTCTTGTCCAGAATGAATCCGTCATCGAGAAACTCGAAGCGTTCGCTAACAAGAGGCTCCGGGGACGAATGTACTGCGATCGGGGGCGGAGGCCGGTATCCCGGATCGCCATTGATAATGACGGTTCCGAAGAAGTAGAAATTGCCGGTCAGCGAGGAGGATTCCCACGGAGTCTGCTTTCCGTCCGTTTCGCCCTGCACGCCGAGGCGGGCAACCTTGAAGACATCTTCGATTCGCGCTCCCTCCTGCTGCATCGCGCGAACCAACTGCTCGGTATAGACCCCGTTGTTATTCGTGCCATCCGCTGCGACTGAGCCAGGCGAGGTCGCGTAGGCGACAAGCGTGCCACTCGGCGCATCCATGAATGCGAGGCCGTTACTGGAAGAGCGAAAGCTCCGAGCGAAGGGGTTATTGCGACAGGCATCGAGGATCACGATGTTCATCAAATTATTGGCATCGGCCATTTTGCTCGTCACGTAGTTGGCGGCTACCGCCTCGATTTCTACGTCCCTCTCGCTTTCGATCGGCGCGTTTACCGGGATCAGGTAGTTTTGGCCGCCCACCTGCATCCCATGGCCCGCGAAATAAAACAGCCCAACACCGCCCTCGGCGCGAAGCTTCCTGCCGAAGTTGAGAATCGCACGCTTCATCTCGTTCTGGCTAACGTCCACGAGCATTTCGACGGAGAACCCGCTGCTCTTGAGCGTATCGGCCATCAGCTTGGCATCATTGGCGGGGTTTTTCAGCGGTGATGATCTGTAGTTTGAGTTGCCGATCACGAGCGCCGTGCGCGCATCCGACTCCTTATCGGGCCGGTGCGTGGACGCGATCCCCCGATTTTGTGCCGCGACCGCAGCGGGAAGCAGAATCGAGGTCGAAAGGACAAAACCAGCCGTAATAAGAAATCGGTAGCGTTTGCAAATCATTTTGCATTGGCTCCCTTTTTTTGGGGCACTGGGCCGGTCGAAGCGTGTCGGCTCAGCATCTGCCCGGGGGCCTCAGGGGCCGAATCCTGAGGGGTACAAAAAGTAACGGCGCTTGTATCAATTACATCCGTGGCCAATTGACCTTAGGGACGCATCTGACAAGTTTACTACGAATGGCTCCAATTCGCGAGCAGGCATTTGAACAGCCAGTTCGTTAGGCCGCCCTATCGCCCAGCAATTGGGCACGAACCCACGAAACGAGATCCCCCAACACCCCGGGCTTATGGTCTCAGGAGAACAGAACAATGGCTGCGAAGGAACTTTACGACCTGGGCGAGAAACCCGAACTAGGTGTCGTCCCGGAAAAGATGCACGCTTTTTTGGTGCGCCAGGATCGCTTCGGTGAGCCGCGCGACGCGTGGCAGCGCGAAGTCATTCCGACGCCGGAGACCGGCCCGAAAGACGTTCTTGTCTACGTGGGGAATAGGAAAAACAAGCAGCGTTTTCTGC
>DUCN01000067.1:6153-19912 GCA_012959805.1 Myxococcales bacterium
ACCACCGATAGTAGGTGTTCTGACAAGTAGGCCCGAAGGGGCCCGTTCCGGGAAATCATCGGTGAGCCCGAGTGGATCTCCTCGAGCTTTGTGGTGGGGCTCAAACATCTGCCCGTGTACTATCGTATTCGCAAGGATTCCTAGAGTTTGCGCCGGCTCCGAGTCCTCGCAGTGGGATCGTGCGACGACTGCGATGACTGCCCGAAGCGTTGCGCGGCGGCGCTTGCCCCGGAACGCTGCGGCACCCTGGTCTTTCAACCGGCCATCTTGCCCACTCTTCATCTTATCTCATCAAATCGGATTCTCGACCAGGAGCAGCGCGTGGCCACAGACGATCAATCAAGCAGCCCGGGACTCTCACGGAGCTGGACAATCCTCGGGGTTGTCTACGCGGCCTTCTTCTATTGGTACACCTCCTTCGGCGGCCCACTCAGCGACGAAGAAATCGCCCACTACACCAAAGTCCTCGCCAGCACCCCAGAGATGAGCGAGCACAGTGCGCGCTGGATCAGTTTCATGAAGAGCGATACCGGCGACGACTGGGCCATGTGGAATGCCGTCGACCTCTGGGACACGCCCAAGCAGGTGAAGGGCGTCAAACCCGGTGACACCTCGCAAGATGTCGTGAATCGCTACTCGGAACCCTTCTTTGCCATGGCACTAAGACGCGCTGCCCATCCCGTTATGGGAGGAATTGCTGCCAACACCGCCATCGACACCTGGGGAATCGAAGGCGGCGAAGATTGGGAGATGGGCCTCCTGGTTCGTTACCGCAGCCGTCGTGACATCATGGAGATGATCGAAGAGATGGCGACGTCCGGCTTGGAGATTCACTCGTTCAAAGTGGCCGCAGTCGAGAAGACGATCGCGTTTCCCCTCGACCCCTGGTTTTACCCCGGAGACCCCCGCTTCTTGCTGGGCATGGTCTTCACTCTGTTGGGATTGACGGCCCAGCTACGCCACAACGCGCGAGCCTAGTCATCGAATCAAGAGCGCGCGTACACGTCGCCTACGGGCGGACGCCTAACGGGTGAGTAGCTCGCTCCCGCGCCGAATTCTCCGAGAGTCTGATCACTCAGAGTTCATCAGAAAAGACGACTCCGTCGAAGCGCTTGTGGTCGAAGGGCAAATCCAGCATGGGGGTGCGCGGATGCTCCCGGGTATACATATTCTTTCGCACTGGAAATCGGGTCGGGTAGTAGTTCATCTCGGCGATGGTGTGGCCGGCGCGCGCATACAGGCTCTCGTACTTCTGCAGTTTTTCGCGGGCCCCCGGTGTCAAACATGCGGAGACAACTTCTTTGACGTGCTCTTCGACAAATTGGGATTGTGAAAATTCGTCTCTGGTGTTTTCCGCCTCGTCTTCTGGTTCGGCTTGGGGTTGAAAAGGCTTGGGTGTCTCCCCGGCTCGCCAAAGCGAGGCCTTGCCATCATGAGGAAACGGGTCGACGGGTTCACCGTTCAGCCAGGTGTTGAAATGGGTATGAGGAGTGCCCCATGGAAAGGTCACCAGGCTGTCGAGTCCACTGTAACCGGTCATGGCGATCACTTGCCCTCGTTCGACGACATCACCCTCTTTCACCATTGATCTGGCCAAGTGTGCGGAACAGGTGATCAATCCACCCCCGTGATCGACGTATACCTTGAGACCACCGCGATTGAATTCGGAAATTGTCCGAATGACTTTGCCCGCAGCCGCAGCCAGGAGTTCGGTACCGATCGGAACCGAAAGGTCAGTCCCGTTGTGACTGTCGTAGGTCAGGTTCCGACCGCGGAAGTCGCGTGTTTGGGTGACTTTGACCGACCAGCCATCTTCGATCGGTGTCTGCAAATGGTTGAAGAGATTGGTGATGATGACTTTGTTCTGGATCTTTTGTTTGCCCAGCCATAGGGGGATGCCGATACCCGGCCGTAGCTGCCTCAAGCTGCCGAGATTGTATCTCGATGGAGGAACATCTTCTTCGCCCCTGATCGCGATCTTGGCCGCGGCTCAGTCGAGATAGTCCTGTAGTGCGGCGAGCACCACCTCGGGTTTCGAGCGCCGTTGGTAGTTCTCGGATAGGTCGATCCACAACACCCTGCCGTCGGCGTCGACGAGCAGTGAGGCAGGAATCGGTAGAGCCTCGGCGTCGTCGCGGGGCGGCGCTGAGTGGTAGCCCTGGTTTCGAAGTCCGAACGCATCGGTCACTGCGAGCTCCGGATCGGAGAGCATGACCGCCTGCAGGCCGTGGACTCTCCGGCCCATCCGGATCTCCTCCGGGTGGTCCGTACTGACTGTCAGCACCTGCACGCCACGCTCATCGAACTCGGACCGAAGTTCTTCCCATCGCCGTAACTCGGCGACACAGTAGGGTCACCAGTGCGCTCGGAAGAACTTGATGAGAACGGGGTTTCCGCGCAGGCGCTCGGAGTCGAAGAGCTCACCGAGATCGTCCGGCGCGCTGAAGCTCGGGAGTGTGTCGCCCACTTGGATGATGTTTGACGCCATCTTCTGTTCGCTGATGCTCACCGTGAAGGGAAGCAGTAGGCCGATGAAGATCGCAACCACGGCTGCGATGCGACCCGCCCAGCCCGCGCCTTTCACAAAGGCCGCGATGCCGAGCGCGACCGCGGTCAGGAAGACGAGGACGAACGCTGTCCGATTTTCGGGGATGTTCACCAATTCGGCCTGACGGAACCAGACAAGAGCGCAGCCCACGGCCACGACGAGCGCGAGGAGGCCGAGCTTGGTTCCCGTCTTCATTTTCATTGCAAATCTCCCGGCCCGACACTGCGCCGGGGAGCATCCCGGGTCGAGAGTCGGGCTCTCGGTGTTTTGAGAGTAGTAATCCCATCTGTACAGGCAAGCCTTCCAAGGGGCGCGAATCCGGTTCGGGCACACGCCATCAGACACCCCCGGCTCTGCCGGCGACCCGAAGCGCCTCGAGCGTGGCATCCAGGGTCAGCAGCTCGGGCAGGAGCTTGGGCTCCTGTCCAAGGTCGGCCGGGTAGACGAGATAGATCGGCACGCCGGCGCGGCCCCACTTGGCAAGCTCGCGAGCGATCTCGTCGTCGCGCAGGGTCCAGTCGGCCTTGAATGTCGCGAAGTTCCAGCGCGCGAGCTCGTCGCGCACGGCTTCGTCTGAGAGAACCACCAATTCGTTGACCTTGCATGTGATGCACCAGTCTGCGGTGAAGTCGACGAAGACCGGTCGCCCCGCGGCGCGCTCGCGACCGATCGCTGACGGGTCGAAGGTGAGCCATTCGATTCCGTCTGGCGAAGCCTCGGAGTTGGGCGACGCATCGCGCGGTGCCGGCACGAGCGGCAATGAGGCAAGGGACACCACGACGAAGGCAAGGGCCCCCGCAGCGACGACTCGCGCCGTGATCGGGCGCGCGGCGGCCTGCGCCGTGCCGAAGATCCAGACGAGGAACGCGATCGCGACGAGATGGGCGAGCAGCAGCCCCTGCGCGTCCACGCCGATGGCGCGCCCCGCGACCCAGGCCAGCCACACGACCGTCGCGAGCAGGGAGAACCCGAGCGCTTCGCGTACCCGGAGCATCCAGGCGCCCGGACGCGGGACGAAGCGCGCCCAGCCGGGGACAAGCGTCACTAACAAGTACGGGGCTGCGAGCCCGACGCCGATCGACATGAACACGGCGAAGATCACCGCCCCGGAACCCGCGAACGCGAAGCCGACGGCCGTGCCCAGGAAGGGCGCCGTGCACGGCGTCGCGAGGACGACGGCGAGGGTGCCCTCGAAGAAACTGCGAGCCGGCGAGCCGGGACCCATCGACGGGCCGAGCTCGGGGCCGGACGGTTGCAGCGTGATCTCGAAGACACCGAAGAGGTTCATCGAGAAGACGACGAGGATCGTGCAGACCGCGGCGAGGAAGACGGGATTCTGGAGCTGGAAGCCCCAGCCCACCGACGTGCCTGCGGCGCGCAGCGCGACCACGACTGCGGCGAGCGTCGCCATCGAAGCCAGTACGCCGGCGAGATACGCGAAGCCGTGCTGCACAATGTGGCTGCGCTCGGCCTGCGCGAGATTGGCGATGCCGAAGACCTTGATCGCGAGTACCGGAAGCACGCACGGCATCAGGTTGAGGATCAGTCCGCCTAGCAATCCGAGCACGAGCGCCATGCCGAGTGATGGGGCGTTGGCGCCCATCGATGTCGCGGCGCCTGCCGGGAGATCCGCGTCTCGGGGCGGCGAGGGTAGGGCGGCGATCACCTCGAACGCTGCGCCGTCGGCGCCGCCAGCGGTGTTAGGGGTGTGAGTGATCGGAATGTTCACGGCGAGATACGCCGTGCCGTCGGCCCGGGCGAGCGGCACGACGCCGCGCAGTCGCTGCTGGTCGATGTGCGGCTCGTCCTCGAACGCGTGCGCGGCGATGACGAGCGAGAAGCCGCGCGCGCCCTTTGTCGGCGCGGTCGGCGGGTGAGAGAGGCCGAGCGCCGAGAGGCCCAGGTTGGTTGCGACCTCGGGTACGAAGGCCTGGTCGGCGTAGTTGGCGTCGAGGGTCCAGGGTCGGCAGTCGTCGTCGTCGTCGACGCACGACACGACCTCGAGCACGACTGCGATGTCGTCTCCGGCGTCCGCGGCGCCGTGCGAAGCGCGGGCCTCGACGACGACGTCGAGCCACTCGGGCGTTCGCGGTAGCCGCGACGCGGCCAGGTCGAAGCGGTCGCGGATCGAGTGCGGCGGCCGCGTACTGCGCAGGGTTACGGGGACCTTCCGAGAGAGCCGGATGCGGCCGGGGATGCAGATGGTCCGGCACGCGACGAAGTCCGTATCCACCTCGATGCGCCATGTTCCCTGGGCGTCTTCCGAAACGACGGCGTCGCTTGCGAGCAAGACGTCGTCCTCGTAGCCGAACACCGTCAGCATGCCGTCCGCCTCGCGAAAGACCCCCGGCGCCGGCCATTGGGTCGGCCCAATCTCGGCGTCCGATATGCGCCACGTAAGTTCGGTGGCCCTGCCGGAGTCGCCGGGGTTCCGCCAATAGATGTGCCAGCCGGGGTCGAGCGCAAAGAGCACGCCGACCCGCACACGATCGCCTGCCGCGACCGAGGTCGCGTCGACTAGCAGCTCGGCGGCGACGCGGGCCTCGCCGAGGTCGAGGGCGTATTCGCCGCGCGGGCCCGTGGCGCCCTCGGCGCCAATATCGGCATCGGCTGCGAAGGCGTTCGGTACGAGCCAGAACAGGATCGTGATGGTGGCGAGGGTCGCCCTTCTCATCGAACTGGCTCTCCCATCACTCGTTTGCCCCAATCGGCGCGCTGATTGTTCGGGCGCTTCATCACTCATTGCTTCGGGCCTCTCGTTGCGACGAAATGGGAGATTCGCTCCTGCGCCCATTGCAGGCAGGGATGTTCCTTCCCTCGCCGGATTGACGCTACCGAATGAGAGTGCGACTCTCAATCCCGAATTGAGAGTCTTACTCTCGAATCGGAGACCCGGAGCATGTCCGAAACCGTAGCCCGCACGCCCGATGGCTTGCAGCGCACGCCTGCATCGACCCGGCGGCGCGCACGCGCGGTCGATGCCTTCATCGACCTCGTCCTCGAGGGAAACCTCCCGCCAACCACCGAACAGGTGGCCGAGCGCGCCGGCATCTCGATGGCCACGCTCTTCCGCTACTTCGAGTCTCTCGAAGTGATGCGACGCGACGCGGCCATTCGCATGCTCGAACGCTTCCCTCTCCTGCATGTGTCCGACGTCGGCGAGGGCCCCCGGCGCGAGCGCATCGAGCGCTTCGCTGCGACTCGCGTTGCGCTCTGGGAGAAGGTCCATCTGCTGGCGCTATTGCAGCGCAGCATCGTGCTCCAGGATCCGGACGCCGCTCAGATGGTCGACTTCGTTCGTGGCGTCATGGCGGACGAGGTGCGCGAGCACTTCGCCCCCGAGCTGCGGGGTCTCACTTCGGCACTACGTGACGACGTCGTGGCCCTCATCGCGAGTCTCACCTCGGTCGAGTCGTGGGAGCAGTTCATTCACACCTACGGGCGCAGCCCGCTGCAGACCCGGCGCGCCTGGGCGCAGGCAATCGATGCCATCCTGAGTGGCGGGAGTGAAAGATGAGCGCCGGCGAGCAGGTCTCAATTGACTTCGAGACCGTCATTGAGACCGTCATCGTCTGCGCCGGAACACTCGATTTCACGCATCCATGAATAAGGGGCAAAGACATTGAAGACAAAACTGCTGACTTTGCTGGCGGTCATCGTCGTCGCGGGCATCCTTTTCGCTGGCGCCATCACTCGCGACGGAGAGAGGATCGTTCCAGAGGGAGAAGGCACCGTTCGCTTGGATGCCGGCGACTTCGAAGCATTTCCCCTGCCGGCGTACGCAGCGAAATGCGTCACAGATGATTACAAGAGCTATTTCGTCGAGGTCGAGCCGGGGATCAAAGTTCATGTATTGGAAGTCGGATCCGGTTTCCCGGTGTATCTCCAGCATGGCAATCCGACTTCTGGATTCCTCTACCGGAAAGTGGCTGCAGAACTGCCGACCAATCGAGTTCGCGTGATCATGCCGACCTTGGTCGGCCTGGGGTTTTCAAGCAAGATTCCAGCGAGCGAGCATACGCTTGAGAATCATGTCCGCTGGATGAACGGTGTTCTCGAGCAATTAAAATTGACCGAACTGGTCTATGTCGGTCAGGACTGGGGTGGGCCAACTGGCATGGGGGCGCTCGCGCTTTCACCCGAACTGCTGAAGGGGGCTGTGTTGTTGAACACTGGATTCAACGCACCGAAAGAGGAGATGGATCTTTCTCGTGCCCATGGCATCGTCAAGACACCGGTGGTCGGTGAACTCATGATGGAGGTTTTCCTTTCGATCTTCGAGAATCTGCCTCGGATGCAGGGCGACCCCGATTCTCTTCCGGCCGATGTGGTGGAACTCTACGGCCGGCCTGTGGAGGAGAGCGGCAATGCCAAAGCACCACTGGCGATGATGCGCATGGTGACCGACGGGCCGGATCATCGGACTGCGCCGGCGATGAGAGAGATTGAACGTTATGTCCAGGGCCTGGATATTCCCGCTGAAATCGTCTGGGGAATGAATGATCCGATTTTGGGCAAAGCGCTCCCCTTGATGAAGCAAAATTTCCCCGATGCGCCCGTCACTGAAACGGAAGGCGGCCATTTCCTGCAAGAGGAAGTGCCCGCTGAAATCGCCGCGGCTTTGTTGCGGGTCATGGATCAGATTGAACTGTCAAGAAACGGGGGCACGAACGAAGCCGCGGAAGGGACGAGGTAGGTCCGGCGGGACAAGTTCTCAGTCGGAAGACTTCCTTCCTGTGCGGCGCTGAAGCTTCGTGGATCGGGAAAACCCGCGAAGCACACGACTCACTTTGCAGCTAAAGCACCACTCCCAATTGTCGCGCCTGCGCGAGGAGTCGTCCGTCTGCGCTCCAGATCTCGCCATCCTCTTCGAGGTAGCCACCCTGGACTGCGCGCGTGGAGAAGTCGACGAGCACGAAGGCGTCCGGCGCAAGGTTCGCCAAGGCCTCGGGTGCGAGGATATGCACGGTGAGGTCGACGGTCGGTACGCCTGCGGAGGTCGGCGGCATGTCGCGCGAAGCGAAGATGGCCGGCGGCCATGCGTCGCTGATAGCCGCGATCTCCGCGGTATCCCAAGGCCGTGGTTCCTTCAGACGAATCCACCCGCCGCTCCGCGCTTCTTTCGTCCGTTCCTCCTCCGAAAAGGGTATGGGGCCGATCGCATACCTCTGTTCATAACGGTCGCGCATCGAGGGCGTATCACGATCGGTTGCCGGCTCGCGAGCCTCGCATTCTTCGGGGGGCCTGACATCTGGCATCTTCGCATGAACGAACCCGCCCGTCTCTCGAGGGACCGCATGAGCCGCCGTCGCGAGCGCCTGAAGCTTGCCGTTCTGAATGAGTCGGGCGGTGACCGTCGTGAGGGTTCGACCGACGCGTTCAACAACTGTCTCTATGTAGGCCTTGCCTTCTTGCGGCGGTCGCAGGAAGTGAATCGTAAGAGAGCGCAGAGGCCGATTCGCATCTGCCCGGAACGGGCCCCTTCGGGCCTACTTGTCAGAACACCTACTATCGGTGGTGCAGAAAACGCTGCTTGTTTTTCCTATTCCCCATGAAGCCCTCCGCCTGGCGCAGTGGGAGATTGAAAACGAGGCGCAGCGTCGGAGCTGTCTCAATCGCGCAATCGGAGAACTTCTTCTGGCCACCACGCAGCCCGCTTGGTGTTGGTTTCCAAGAGGTGATCGCGTCTTCTGAGATCCAGAGAGTAATATCGCCGGGCTGGACTAGGGTGCGATCGTACTCGGCCCAATTGTTCACTCGGTACTTCGTCTTGTACTTCGGATGCACGCGCGAATTCATGCCCAGATCGTGGCCCAAGGCCTCATGGTCGCCAACTGGCGCACTGTTGGACTGCGATTGATACACCAACGCCTCTTTTTGGGGCTCGTAAGTGAGAGCATTGACGTCGTTTAGTCGTGACGGATCAGCGAAACGCTCGACGACGCCTTCCCGGAAACCACCCTTCGACCGACGGACCCGGTTGGTCGTCACGGGATGCGGCGATGGTGGAAACTCATTGACGAGCTGACTCGTTCTGCGTCGCGGCCGACACTGGCGAGAAACGTCTCGCCATGATTGGCTTTTCGATGCAGTGGTAGCTGAACGCGGCGAGCAAGAGAGTGCCGACGATCACGATAACGAGCGCAGCAAGCGAATGGAGAGGCGAATTCCAGTCGCTCGTCGATACGCGGTAGACGATTAGCAGCAGCGGGTAGTGCCAGAGGTAGATTCCGAAACTGACATCGCCTAGCCAGACCATCGGCTTACTGCTCAACCATCCGAATCCTCTCGGAGGCTCGATCAGAACGAGCATGACGCTGCCGATGATGATTGCGACCATCGGCGTCCAGAATGCCAACATCCAGTGGCCGGCCCAATAGGCTTGGGTGTTGGCTCGATGCCAGCAGAGGAGTCCATAGAAGAGCAGAGCCGAAACGGCTAGCAAGGCGGGACGGAGTTGCGACGGGAGAACCGGTCGACGAGCGAGGATATGCGCGATCGAAAATCCGATACCGAATGTAAAAAGAGAACCGGGAAGCGAGTCGAGGGTCGCGAGATGGACGAAATAATTCTCGCTCTCGAAATGATCCATCACGAGGCATCGCCATGCGATCGAGATCACGAGGCTGCAGGCGAGGGTCGTCTTCCATCCGATTCGCGCCGACAGAAGAACCAGAAAGGGAAGTACGACGTAGAAGCTCAATTCGATCGGGAGAGTCCACCAAACGCCATTGAGCTGAGCGGACATGGGCTCTGGTAAGTCGACCCAGAGAAAGATCAGACCAAGCGCGTCGACAAAGTCGCCCCACTCGGGCGCCGGCCCGAAGAGGAGTGCGATCGCGACGAGGGCGACCAGCTGGAGCCAGAAGGCCGGATAGATTCTCATCGCTCGCCGAAGCCAGAACCGATAGGCGACCTGCGGTTTTAGCTCACGCGCGATGAGCTGGGCCGTCAGTAGGTAGCCGGACAAGATGAAGAAGAGCGGTACTCCGAGATGTCCGAAATCCAACAGCATCCCGAGATCAAAGGAAGTGCCGAAGAGCGGGAGAACCATGACTCTTCGAATCGAGTTGAACGGTGTGAAGGCGGCGCCCCAATGGTAGAGGAGGACTGCCATGGCGGCGATGGCCCTAAGCCCGTGCAGATTCGGATTGAACGGAAGGGCCGGTGCGGAAGGCTGTTTCTGCATAACCTGCTATCGGACGGTCGACTTCGGTCGGTCATTCTTTCTCGACGGGCACTCGCCGACGGACTCTCAACGCTACACCGTCGAGTCTTGGCATGCCGGGAGGACTACTCTGGCAGAGTCAGCGCTGTCTGGACTGAGATGCTCGTGTGCGATCACATGGCCAAATCGGGACTTTCAATGATTTGGTCTCACGTCGACTCGGCGTGATTCCGAACGTGCTTGATTTCGCGCGAGTCGACACTGGTCGAATGCCTTTCGATGATCGAGGCGTTGAGCGCCTCGATCATTGGGACTTGCTGTGAGGATCCGTTGGTCCGGGACGACGACACGGTCGGCGATTCGGTTGACGTTTTCTCGTAGTGCATTGAAGGAGGAATCGAGTGCTTCTCGATCGGTCCCGGAACGGGCCCATCGGGGCCTACTTGTCAGAACGCCCAAAATCGGTGGTGGCGAAAATGCCGGTTGTTTTTCCTATTCCCCAGACATCGTCTTTCATTCCTCAACTCATTCATCGTTCGAGAGCACAAGAAAGTTGATCCGCCTCCATCTGTTCAGTGCCGCCTGTCTTACCAGCCCTTCAGGTCGGACTCTCTGGTCTTTCGGAGCAAGGACAGGCGACTCGTCCACCGTTGTCTCCTTCGTGGGATTTCGGTTCATCGAGGGCGGCCGGATCATGAAGGTGGATCAGCAATACCGCTGAAAAGGCGATTGTCGCAATGCACGGTATGATGCGGGCCTTGCTGGCGCGGTCGTTTCCGTGACATTCGTACTCAGCCATCGGGCTGGAAATCCGACGGCGCCCAACGAAGTCGCGGCAGGCTCTGACTGTCGCACAGGAGGCTGGAGTGACGGAGAATTGGTCGAATGTGTTGGCGTACCCCGTATTGGGAGCGCCGCTCTGGACGTATGTCGCACTACTCGCCACGTTCGCGGCAACGGATCTGGTTTACCGCATCTTCATGCGGCTTCTGAAATCGAGGTGGCTCCTCACGCTCACCCAGAATCAGCCCGAACTCTACGAGTCGATCATCGGACTCTTGAAAAAACCGCTGCGGCTACTTCAAGTCACCATCGCAGTCGCCATCGGAAGGTATTTTTTCGAACTGCCCGAGGCGATTGCCAGTCTCGCTTCCAACTTACTCCTGGCGCTCGTGACGGCGACGGTCGCGTTCGTCTTGGTCAAGCTCGTCGACGTGTTGATCGCCGTCCTAAAACCCCGGATCGCGGAGTCCGAGTCGCGTCTGGACGATCAGCTTCTTCCGGTGCTTTCAGTGGCACTCAAGGCGTTCATCCTTGTGATCGTCGGCGCGCTCATCCTTCAGAACTCTGGCTACAATATCTCCAGCCTACTTGCCGGCCTCGGCTTGGGTGGGCTCGCGATTGCACTCGCACTCCAACCGACACTTGCGAATATATTCGCGGCGATCACACTCTTCGTAGATCGTCCGTTCCATGTTGGAGATGGAGTGAGCGTCGCAGGAATCGGGGGCACCATTGAAGGCATCGGGCTTCGAAGTACTCGCATTCGAACTTACGAAGGCACGGTCGTCACAATTCCCAATTCAACCGTCGTCAACGATCAAATCGACAATCTTCAGGCGCGTCCGACGCGCCGCACAAACTTCTCGATCGGCGTGACTTATAATACGAGTAGCGAGAAGCTAAAAATGGCAGTTGCAATCCTGCGCGACGTGATGGAGCAACATCCCGGTACCGACACGTCCCGTGCTCACTTCAAGACCTACGGAGAATCCGCATTGATTCTTGATGCCGCTCACTGGTGCCAATTCCTCGATTACGCGGAATATCTAACATGCCTCGAAGAGATCAACTTCGAGATCAAGCAACGCTTTGAGAGTGAGGGAATTGCGATGGCCTATCCGACACAAACGGTTTATCTGGTCAACAATGAAGCAACTCGTACCTGAACTCCTTTCCCTTCGGAAGGGTTCGGCATGACCGGGGCGGAGATGCCTCTTCAGGCACGATTTGAGAATTTCTTGGGCGGACCGGCAGCTGTCGGATCTCCCATCCCGCCACTGGACGCTGCCTTGGGGCGGACGCTTCTCGAGCGCATCGATCAACTCAAGTGGTACCTCAACCGTTACAGCATGGAGCTCAACTTCCTCCATGGTGCGCTGGGTATCGACGAATTCTTGTCGATTGCGCGAGAGACGGGTTTCGATGGAGTCCAGCTGCATATCAGTCGGAGCGGTCCCCGAATCGGACTGACGGCCGAGTCTGATCGCTACCTCGCGGAATTTACGGAGCAAGAGGGGACGCGCAAACTCGAGCTTGCGCTCGATATCAGCACCATCCGGCGAGAAGACGTAAACGATGCCATCCGTGTTGCAAATGCGATGCAGGTACAGACGATTCGCCCGGAACGGGCCCCTTCGGGCCTACTTGTCAGAACACCTACTATCGGTGGTGCAGAAAACGCTGCTTGTTTTTCCTATTCCCCGACCAACCGATTCCGCTCGACATCAACACGTTGTACTTCGATGACCTCGAACAATCTCGCACTGAAGAGGAGTTCTTCCGCAATCCCGGAGACGTCATGATCGGGGACATCGTTCAGGTAAAAGACGAATTCGCCTTCGATCTAAAGACTCTCGGCGAGGCAGACGAAGTCGCGATCGAAGACGATTGATTCTCATGGGGAGAAGGAGACAACGTGGGCTCTCGATTCAATCGATTGAGTCCGATCGACAGCGTGTCCCTAGTTGTTGGAATCGCAGAGCTTTTCGCTTTGCGCGCGGGATTGCGAAGAACCTGGTCATGGGCCCGATGACATTCGACGGTCTCTTCTTAGATCGCACGTCGCACACTGCGGACGGAGCTTCCGAAGCCGGATTTCAGTATCTCAGTCGCACCGTCCAACCGATCACGTGCACAGCGAAATCATCGTCGACATGTCCCAGATAGAGGTTGTGATTGACGACCGGCTGGAGGCCCTGTTGTTGAAAATCGTTGATCGTCGAGTACTGGAAGCGATAGAAGGCTCGAGTCGTGATTGCATCGGTCCAGTGATAGGCGACCGAAGCGTCGACGACATGGTCAATTTGCCTCTGTGTCGGAAAGCGCGAGGGAGCATCGGCGGCAACCGATCTAGACGTCGTCGCTCCGCCCGTTCGATCGAAATCGGTGTCGACGACTTCATGAGATCGTTGGAATCGGTAGTCGGCTCGTAGTTCGAGACCTTCATGGGGCTGTGCCGTCAGCCCGGCCCCCAGCGTGATGCCGCGCGAGTCCGAATCCCAGGCCCAGCGATTGGATAGGGGGAAGCGGTCACTGCCCGCCCTGAAGTCGGTATTGGGTGTAGTGGGTCCGAGTCCGGTGGCCCCGTTGATCGACGCCATGCGGCGATCCCGCCAATCAAAGCTCGCAAAGCCGTACCCGGTGAGTTGGGGCGAAATCTGGATGCTGGTATCGAGGCTGATCTCCGCCACTCGAGAGTCCGTTACGCCGTACGACGCCCGAAAATCTCGAATTTCGTAGCGGGCGGCGAGCGAAAGGTCGACGCGATGTCCGATGAGCCAGTTCGCGCGCAAGGCGATGTCGTGCATCTCTTGGCTGTCGATGTCGAATTGGCGAAAACTCCGGAGAGAGCGTGTGGGTCCCCCCGTTCGTGCTGGATGGCCGGGACCGGGGGCATCGTAGTAACGGGCGTCGCGAGAGGCGGAGTAGTTGGATCCACTTCGTCGCAAGTACGAATATGAGACGCGAAGCTGCGTATAGGGGATCAGCGCTGTCGAGGCATGGACGCGCACGCGTTCGTCGCGGACCTCACGACGAGCTCGATTTTCACGTTGGCTTGTTTCGTGTTGAAAACTCATGCCCATTCGTGAGCGTTTCGCGAAGCGCCAGTCGATGCTTCCATTCAAGCGATAGCGATGCATGCTGAAGGGGACGGCGCCGCGGCGATTTGTGAGCGTCTCGTCCTCGGTGACATAACCAAATTGCCCGCTCGTGGGATTGACGGACCGATAGTTCGTATCGTTGTCCCGCATCGAATATCG
>DUCN01000068.1:0-256 GCA_012959805.1 Myxococcales bacterium
CATGATGCTGTAGCCGAACGAGTCGCCGAAGCTCAGGACCCGGAACTCGTCGGGGTCCGCAATCCGCTCGACACGCGTATCGTTGTAGTTAAGGACCGCGAGGTCCACGACACCATCACCATCCGGCGTCGGCATCCGTGGGAGCAGGTAACTTCGTTCGTACAAGACAAACGCTGCATCCGCGAGCCACAGCGAGATGGCGAAGGTTGCGAGAAGCAAGAGCACTCGCGAGAGAATGGCGAGGAAGCGACTCATT
>DUCN01000068.1:372-7798 GCA_012959805.1 Myxococcales bacterium
GGGCCCCTTCGGGCCTACTTGTCAGAACACCTACTATCGGTGGTGCAGAAAACGCTGCTTGTTTTTCCTATTCCCGACCCCACACTCATCCCGAACATGGTATGCGAGATCATCCGCTGGCAAACGCCCCTCGCACACATGCGGCGAACCGCGAACCAGGACACTGAACTCGGGGGCAAGTTGATCAAGATGGGCGACAGAGTCGTGATGTGGTACGTGTCCGCGAACCGCGACGAGACCGCGATCGAGCGAGCAAACGAATTCCTGATCGACCGCAAGGAAGTCCGCAAACACTTGTCCTTCGGTTGGGGCATCCATTTCTGCGTTGGCAGCCGCCTAGCAGAAATGCAACTTCGTATTCTCTGGGAAGAGATCATGAAGCGATTCCGACTCGTCGAAGTCGTGGGCGAGCCCGTCCGTGTGCGATCGAACTTCGTGAAGGGCTTCAACGAACTCCCGGTTCGCGTGCATCCTTTGTAGGACCAACGCTAACGGGCTAAGCGGGCCGCTCCACGACGTCCGATGGCCTGCCCTACTCGCGCGATCAAGAGTGTCAGGGGCACAGCTGCAAACAGATACGCTGATCCCGACCACCACATCGTCTCTTTGTACTCGGGAACGAGAACGGCAACCAAGATGTATTCGAAGAGAAACGCGCCCAGCGTCGCGTACCCCCCTACGATATGCAGCGTCTTCCAAGCCCGGGCACCCAGCTTCCTACGCGAAGCGTCATTGGCGGTGAGCCCCATCAATCCTACTAACAGATAGGTCACACCACCCGGAATTGTCACGTACAGTGGGGCTTCGTTGGCACGCCAAACGGGATCCGTCAGTGCTAAGCCCGCCAAAGCACTTAGATGGAAATAGAGAGCGACGACGGTTGCAATCCCGACGTAGCGCCGATTTCTAATCAGCGCCGCCGTAAACGGCCGCCGAAACATCGCATGCCACGCCGATGCCCCAAACGAAAAGAAAAAGAGCCCGAGTGCCACTCGACCGCTCACTCGCAGATAGATCCGCGCCGCCTCGGTCGAGAATCCGTCTCGAAAGACCACCGCACATAACAACATCGCCAGCGTCGTGGCATAAACAATGCGCGGACCGCCCCAACCCGAACTCGAGCTACACGCCTCTTGAGACGGCGTCGCTCCCATCTCATTCCGATCAATCGATTCAGGCATTGAAGTCCTTCAGGATTCGGCCGTAGCCGAAATCCATGTCGCCCCTAATTAGGAATGCGTCCAACATTCGAATTGGTGCCAATTCGAAAATGGGCCAAACCGCCGTGGGTGTCGGCATCATCACGGAGCCGGTTCCGCGATAGACCTCCATTCGGCCTGCGGCATCCACGCGTGGAATGAGTTCGGTCGCATCTTCCACGTATTGATGAACTTGAAGCGGCGCACCCTCCTCCGATGAGGGGATCATCTTCATGCAGAGTCCAGGAGGCATCTCAGGAAGCTCCTCGGCAGGAATCTGCGCGTCTATTCGAAAGTGAGTATTGACGAGGGGCAAGCCCTTCGGCCGTTGGCACGTCGTATACGCTTCATTGCCGCTCCAGTGAACCTCCGCATGACAGAGCTTCTTCGAATCCCCCCAGAATTCGCGACCGGAGGCCATCGGCACATCCTCGGTCACCATCAAAAAATATTCGAAGGTGAAAGTGCGACCATCGAAGACACACTCGGGAAACACATACGTTCCAGTGTAGGGCATGGGATACTCGGTGGCCGTCTGAACTAACGTCCACACGATCGCCGGCCCATCCACTAGTTCGCAGCCTACCGGTAGTATTTCATCGACCGCGTTCCGGTCCGCTTCGTGACGGAACAAAAAATGCGTCGCGTTCTTGACCTGTTGCGGAATCGAGTAGAGCGGACTGTGCGCGGGACCGCTTTGGCCGAACCGGTCGACCGTGAATTTTCCCATCTTGGATGCCTCCGCTAGTTGCTCAATCGAACCTAGCTACTCGTAGCCAGGGAACTCGTGGCCTGGTTGAATATTGGGATAGGACTGCATGCTCGATTTCAGGTCGGCGATGATCTTGGAAATCGGAGTCGTGACCCAAGCGTGAACGAAGCCCTCGGCCTCCCAGAGTTCGCGCAGCTCGCCCGGGTCGACCTCAAGATCGAATATTTTCGGAAACGTATGGGACTGAATCGGCGAATGCGTATGCTCGGCTGTGAAGAAATGCATCTTCATGTTTCGCCATTTCACGGCGAAGATTTCCTCTCCCACGAAGGTCACAGTCGACTCTCGATTTGAATGGAGTTGCCTCCCTAACAGGAATTCACTTTGATCGACTCCGTCGATCGGCCGATCGGTCGGGATTCGGGTCGACCCACCAATCAGATGCGCGAGGGTCGGTAGCCAATCAAGGGCGGAAAAGATCTCGTCCGAGACACGGGCCGCCGGTATGTGTCCTGGCCACTTTGCGATCGCAGGTGTGCGCAATCCGCCTTCGTATCCGGTACTCAGGCCGCCGCGCCAAGGACCTGCCGAACCTTCGACGAACCAATCAGGCCCCTCCCCGACGGGAAAGCTACCGGGGCCATTGTCTCCAGTCAGAATGACGAGTGTGTTCTCGGCGACTCCCACCTGCTGGATCGCATCGAGCAACCGGCCCACATTGAAATCAATCTCGAGCTGACTATCCGCATAGATTCCCTTCCCCGAGCGGCCGTTGAAGTCGGGATGAACAACAAAGGGCGGATGGAGATGCGTAAAGCCAACAAAAGCGAAAAAAGGCCGATCAGATTTTGCGCGCGCTCGGATGAATTCGGCAGCACGATCGACGGACTCCCGATCGAATCGCTCTCGAGCCGCAATGTCGTACTTGCGAATCGGTCGAGAGACCGCTCCCTTCTCGCCGACCCAGACGTGCGGAATCGCAGCGACAGCGGGATCGAATTGCGGCGTCGCTGTATACCCGGCAGCGTTCGAGCCCTCATTGATTCCCCACCAAGAGTCATATCCCTGATCGTTCGGCATGCGGCCGGGCTGAGACCCTAAATGCCATTTTCCGAAAAGAGCCGTCGCATAACCCTCGTCGGATAGCAATTCGGCCAACGTGTATTCCCAGACGGCGAGACCGTCTGCGTCGCCGGGCCCCGATACTCTCTGGGTACCGGACCTGATCGGAAGACGACCGGTATGGATCGCGGAACGGGTTGGCGTGCACTGATTTTCGACGTTGAAATTCGTGAGGCGGATTCCTGCGGCCGCAAGTTCGTCGATTCGAGGGGTCGGAATCTTCCCACCTTGTACGGAAACGTCAGCCCAGCCCCAATTGTCGACGAGGATATAGACGATGTTAGGCTGGTCTAGCGACGGCTCGGTGACGGATTGGTCGACTCGGCCCACCGAGTCGGAAGCGATCCACATCGAACCGCAGCTGAGTTGCCCACTGAAGACCAGGCAAAGCAGGACAATCGGATACCTGATCCTGCTGGGTGAGGAGCCAGGGTTGGCAGGGTGAGCGGCATTCATTTCCGCGCGGCGTCTCCGAATGCGGGTCGACAAGAGCGGAACGCACGATAGCACCATTCCATAATTTATTACGTAATATTTTATACTAAGTCACCAATATCGAGCTATTGTTGGTCCACTCCTCATGGATCCACATCGCGCCAGCCAATCGAATCTGCGACGGCTTCGGGGAACTCCGGTGTATCGCGCGCCCAGCCAAAAACGTGGACAGGACCGATTTCAGATCCTTCTTGACGTCGCAGTACGCGCGCTCGAAGAGGATCCCGACGCGGAGATGTCGATCCCCGAACTCGCTGCCGCGGCAGGCGTCACGACGGGCAGCGTCTACCACTTTTTTCCCAGCATGGGCGCCGTATATGCAGCCCTGATTGAACGATTCAACGCCGGACTCATTGCTCTCTACGACGAAGTCGCGACGAACCGACCCGATCGCGCGCTGGCCGAATGGGACGCTCTACTCAGACACATCATCGAAGAGACCGCGGCCTACCTGAATCGTCACCCGGCTGCGCTGACGCTGATTGGTGGCAGTCGGCTCTCGGGTGAGATTCTCCGAGCCGATTGGGAAGGAGATGATGCCGTTGCCGCTGCACTCGAACGGGTGTTCTCGGGCTCGTTCGTTCTGCCTCACGACGTAAACAACGCCCGCGTGCTTCGAATGGCGAGCCATGCCTGCGCGAGTGTCTGGAGTGCGGCTTACCTCGAACAGCGAACCATAGGGACCGAATATACTGACGATGCCTACCGACTCCTTCATGGATATCTCGCATCCTGGTGGAGCGATCTCCCGCGGCGATGATCGTCGCCGTCGTTCGTCCGGCAGCGAGTCTTTAGCCGCTCAGCATTAGCAACCGCGAATCGTTCTGCCTAGTGGAAGAGCGACAGGAAGCCGGTCGCGTCGCCGTCGCCTTGAATTGTCTTCGTCTCCAGAAGCTCTTGCGCGGGCATCCAATTCGCGGCGAAGGCGAGTAGTCCTTGTCGATCCGTCCTCAGCGTCAAGTCCGGCTCGTCGTGATGTCCGGATCGACGGGCGAGAACGCCCCGTCTGACCGTCAGCCGGAATGCTTCACCCGAATCCCCGGAACGGGCCCCTTCGGGCCTACTTGTCAGAACACCTACTATCGGTGGTGCAGAAAACGCTGCTTGTTTTTCCTATTCCCCTAGGGCGGGTTGGCGGCGCGGAGCCCGCGCGGCGACCACACGCCCGGGATCCGGAAGCCGCCGGGCGGCCGCTCGTCCGAAGTCCAACGGGCATCGGCCGCTTGCTCCTGATAGGCCCGCAGCCGGGCGCGGAGCCGGGCGGCCACCTCGCCGCGCTCCCGAGCGAGATCCCGGGTCTCGTACGGGTCGGCGTCGAGGTCATAGAGTTCGAGCCGTTCGGCCTCACCGTCGAGTCTCTTCACGACCAGCTTGTAGGGCCCCGCGCCCTCACGCAACGCGGCGCGCCCCCGAGTCAGTTCGAGCAGGAGCGTCTCGTGCAGGTGGTCGGCCTCGCCGGTGAGCAGCGGCCAGAGGTCGCGACCGTCGAGCTCGAGCATCGGGTCCGGCGGGCGCCCGGCGAGCGTCACCAGGGTCGGGAACAGATCCGCCACCTGGACCGGCACCGTGATCGCGCCGCCGGCGGGCAACCTCCCACGCCAGTAGATGAAGGCCGGCACCCGAACCCCGCCCTCGTAGGAGCGGCTCTTGCCACCGCGCAGGGGCGAGTTGTCCGCGCCCGCGCTCGGCTCGCCGCCGTTGTCGCTGGCGAACACCACGAGGGTGTCGTCGAGAAGGCCGTCCTCTTCGATGAAGTCGAGGATCCGGCCGGTGGCCGCGTCGAGTGCGGTCACCATGGCGGCGTAGGTGCGCCGCCGCTCGTCCGCGATGTGCGCGTACTCCTCCTCGCTCCCGGCTGGCGCCTGGAGCGGCGTGTGGGGTGCATTGAAGGACACGAACAGGAAGAACGGCCGCTCGCGATCGCCCTCGGCGAGCCACCGGATCGCGCCGTCGGCGATCAGCGACGTCGTGTAGCCCACCTCCAAAACGGACCGTTCGTCGCGGTGCCAGTCGAGGCCTCCAAGAAAACGATGGGTCTCGTAGCCGATCGCGCCGGTGTAGTGCCCATAGTGGTGATCGAAGCCCCGCCGCGTCGGCAGCAGCGCATCATTGGCGAAGCCGAGGTGCCACTTGCCGAGGATCGCCGTGCGGTAGCCGCGCTCGCGCAGCTCCTCGGCCAGCGTGCGCTCACCGAGAGGCAGCCCGTAGCTCGCCCACGGACGGATGACTCCCATCTGGAGCCCCTGGCGCATCGGGTAGCGCCCGGTGAGCAGGCTGGCACGGGTGGCGGAGCAGAGCGGCTGGGAGTAGAAGCGCTCGAACCGGACGCCCCCCTCCGCCAGGGCGTCGAGGCGCGGCGTGCGGATCGGTCCGCCGTGCCAGCCGACGTCATTCCAGCCCAGGTCGTCAGCGAGGATGAGCAGGAGGTTCGGCGGGCGCTCGGGCGCGGAGCAGGCGAGCGCGGCGACGGCGATGAGGCCGAGCAGTAGACGGCGGAGCGGCGGCATCGCGCTACAGGGTGCGGCATCCACCCGGCCCTGGCAATGCCCCGGAACGGGCCCCTTCGGGCCTACTTGTCAGAACACCTACTATCGGTGGTGCAGAAAACGCTGCTTGTTTTTCCTATTCCCTTACTGCGCGATCGAAAGGCAATATGCCGATCCCGCGAGGTCCTATCGCGTATTCCTGGTAACAGACTGGAGCCACGTTGATCCCGAAGTTCCAGATGCCCTGCTCTCTCATGTTGAAGTGCTGCTTCTTGAGGTAGGTGCCGAAAGTGCATGGATGCGAGAGGTTGCGGACGATCGGGAGCTCGCTCGATTCGTGACCAGTAGGGGCTTTACGGTGTCAGCTCCCTATGCGTTCGCCGGCAAGCAACTCGTGACCTTCGCCAAGGACTGCGTCACTTAGGCGGCCGGGGGGCACGAACCCGATATCCGACGCAGCCGCTCAAGCTTCGTGCAACCGCAGTAGCCTCGCTTGTCGCGAATTGCCGCTCAACAAGGGCTTGCAGCTGACAACAGCCAGCTGGGCGTTCCTGAATTCGGTAGCATTCTGGCGACGGGACTCTGCGACATGGCGCTGACGGTCAGCGCTGACTGTCGCAGCTGAAGCCCGATCCGTTAGGCAGCAGAAGTCGCTTGCAGGTATCACCGGTGAGGACGTTCAAGCGTCTGGACGAGGTCGGATGTGCGACCGCTGTTCTTGCGGTCGGATTCGCTGTCTTTGTGGCCTTCGCCAGCCAAGATTGGCCCGGGGCTCCGCACGAGTGTCTTGCCCAGTCGGACTGCTACTGCGAGGCGCCCCGACCGGGTTGGATCCGACAGCCCGCCAACACATGGTCTTGTCTCGCCGGGGCGGTAGTTTGCCTTGCGATCGCGATCCACTCTCGCTCGCGGAGAAGCTCTTGTCCCACGCGCCAGCAGTCAAACCGAATGGCGTCTAGCCTGTTTTACCCGGCCCTCTACGCCAGCATCATGGCTTACTCCGCCGTCGGGGCAGGGATCTTTCACGGCTCTCTCACCGACTGGGGTGGCAAGCTCGACATGGTGTCGATGCACCTCGTCTTTGGTTTCTGGTTTGTCTACAACCTGGCTCGGCGGTTTGACCGCACTGTGGCCTGGTTTCTAACTGTGCTCTCAGTGCTAACCGTTGCCTTGCTGGTGCCCCGTGTTGTGTTTGGTGTCATGGGATTTGAGATCTTCGCGGTGCTCCTGCTGTGCGTCGTCGCCAGCGAGGTTCTCTTAGGTGTGGGGGCCAGGGGACGCGCGTCGCCCCCTGTCATCAATCGTTCGTGGCTCTGGGTCAGTCTCGGCCTTTATCCACCTGCACTGCTCATCTGGTACTTTTCTCTGTCGGGCCAGCCTCTCTGCAACCCTTGGTCTTTATTTCAAGGGCA
>DUCN01000068.1:7808-9295 GCA_012959805.1 Myxococcales bacterium
GCTGTCTGGCACGTGCTAACCGCACTGAGCCCGGGGGCTCTCTATCTCTACTTTCGAAACGGCGAGCTTGGGGAGCCTGCCGCCTAACTAGGCGTTGAACGCGGACGTGGAATAGCGCGACTCAAATGACCGCTGTACCGTTCTGGCATCAACCTTCTCTGGCTCGGCCGAGCCCGGCGGCACTATTCCGAGCCGCTTATCGCCGATCCGTTAGACGGCGGGCGCGCGGTACTCGCGAAGATAGACTTGTAAGGCGGTATGGATGAGAACTGGGCTTCGCCAAATATTGGTTCTTTTGGGTCTCGTGACGCTGCTCGGTTGTGTTGCTGAAGGCTATCAACCGGCCGTAAGTGCGGCTGGCGACTACCGTGAGTGTCTGGACCGATTCCCCAAGAATCCTGAGAATTGCAACCACCTACGCACTGAAGCGAATCGGCAGTATGACGACTACGAAGACGAGGCCCAAGAAAATTGGGACGATGCCGAGGACGACATTAACGACATTAATGGTTGGTTTTGAAGTCCGCTCGCTCGTGCCCGCCGTATAACAAACCGCTACAGACGGACAAATCCGGATATGGATGAGTCGAAGTACGCCGCCCACGTTCTGCCTGTCCTTCGGACCGCGGCGGTGGGCGGCTCTTGCTGACGGGCTACGACCTTTCGCTATTCTGACGACTTCCTCTAGCCGGATTTGCCGCTGATCGGCCTATCCGTTATGCGGCAATAACTGATGCGTGTGCGATATGCGATTGTTGCAGCCTTCCTACTAGGGATTCTCTACGCGCCTCAGGCGACGGCCCTATGGCTCCGCCTCCCGGCCAACACCCTCGAACGCCAGTTGCTAAAACGAACCCCGCTCGGAGCGAACGTATCGGTAGTCCGAAATCTCATCACTTCAGAAGGGTGGGAAGTTCGGTACGACGATCTCAATCGCGGCTTTCTCGATCAAAGCGTTGTTCCGTCAGTTGTTGTTGGCCAAGGGTCGATTCGGGCGTATCTCGGACGGTATTGGGGAATCCCAATCCCGTTCTGGACTGACGTTGCGGTCTTCTGGGGTTTCGACTCGAATGGAAAGCTGATGGCTATCTGGGTCTGGAAAACGGTTGACGGAATTTGACTTGCCGCCGTTCTCGCCGCATAACAAGGCCCTGAACCAGACGGGGCGTCTGGCCGGGTGGGAGCCGCCATCCGGGCCTGTCGCGGAGGAACCGCGAGAGTCCCTTTTGCTGTCTGGCTCCGGGGCAGTATCATCTCGAAGAACCCCATGAGGCGGACCCCGCAGGTTATGGCCAGGTCCGTTAGGCCGCGCGAAGAGTGCCCAAGCCATGGCGACAGAGCAGAAATTCACCTTCGACGAGGTCCCCGAACTCTACGATCGCAATCGCCCGCGGTATCCAGACGCCCTCTTCCCCGGAACGGGCCCCTTCGGGCCTACTTGTCAGAACACCTACTATCGGTGGTGCAGAAAACGCTGCTTGTTTTTC
>DUCN01000068.1:9328-18925 GCA_012959805.1 Myxococcales bacterium
AAGGCGGCCTAGTTAGAAACCAAAACTGTCTCTTAGCCAAGAGCCGTCATTGTCCAAAATGTTCTGACGACGTACACCCGACCAGATCCTTGAAAGAAAGAACCAGAAGGCTCGGTCTACCGGATCGATCCGGGGCTTACGTCCTTATCTGGGCGTAGGTGGCGAGATGCTGGTGCAGAGCGAGCTCGGCCAGGGCCTGAGCGCCTAGTGTCCGATCATCGCGCGATCCGCAGCACCACCATCAGGATCGATGCAGATGAACGACGGGCGGCCATCCTCGATCGCGAAGGCGGGCATGTTCGACGAGATCGAACAGACCTGCCCGTCGTCGGTGAACGCGAAGTCCCGTAGTACCGTCACACGCGTCGGGCTCGGATAACTGAAGAAGGTGCGCGTCTCCGGGTCGAAGCGCAGCACGCGGTCGGAGTTGTTCGCGGCCATCCATACCTGCCCGGTCCTGTGATCGACATTGAGTGCATAGGGCGTTTCGTACTCGCCCTCGGCGACCGCGGGAATGCGAAAGGTCTCGAAGATCTCCGTCTTCGGATCGAAGCGCATCAGCCCGCCCTCGTCGAAGGCCGGAATCCAGAAGATTCCGTTGGCATCGAAACGCGGACGGCGCGGGCCGACCATCGGCGTGTCCCACTCCTTCACTTCCAGAGTCTCCGGATCGATACGCCCGATCTTGCTGGCGTAGAGCTTTGCATACCAGATGCTGCCATCGAGCGGGTGCACGTCGATGCCGTACGGAAACGCGAGGATCGAGTGACCGAAATAGCGCTGTGTCGAAAGATTCAGGTGCACCGCCTGATCCGGAAACCAGCTTCCGATGCGCATCAATGTCGGGAAGAGCATGTCACTCACCCAGCGGATCAATCCGTTGTGCGGCAGGCGCATCACCGTCATCGATTCCGTCTTCGGATCGAAGCGCCCGACCTGGTTCGAAGCGACGATCGTGAACCAGACGATGTCATCGGCATCGACGCGGACCGTGTGGGGATACAACGCGTCGTGTTCGACCGGGTAGGTCCGGAACTGCTTGGTCGCGGGATCGAAGGACATCAGCGTGCTGGACAGCGCATTGGTGATCCAGATCCGCCCATCACTCGTCTGCGCCATGCTATGCGGGCCATGTTTGCCCGTGAATTGTCCGATGGGCAGTTTCATGCCGGAGAATATGCCGCCACGAGGCAAGTCGATATCGGGCAACGGGTACTGCTCCACCTTGCCGGTGTCGCGGTCGAGCACCCAGAGGATGTCGTGCCCCTCGTCGGTGCCGTAGAGCAACTGGTCGTGGCCCACATCTGCGTCGTGAATGAAGCTATAGCCGTGACCCACCAGCCATTCGTGCACTTTGGCGCGCGCGAGTTCCGCACTCGCGCCGTAGGATTGCTTCGCCTCGATAGGCTTGCCGTCGAAGCCGCGCGAAAGTACGTCCGCGATGGTCGACTTCTGGCGCTGCGAAACCATGGCCAGCATGCCTTCCATCTTGTTGATCTCGGCCATCCATTGATCGTGGTCGAGCGGCAGGCGTGTCGTCGCGTTTCCAAGCTGGTGACAGTAATTGCACTGGCTGACGAAAGCTGGGCGGTCGCGCGTCACGTCCTTCCAGGGTAGGCGCGCATTGAAGGCCGATGCAGACAGCGCTCGGTTCGCCTCGTCCAGATTCGCGAAGCGCTCAAGAGCCAGGTCGACGCGAACCACATCCTCGGCCTCGACGGCTTTCTCCTTCGTTACGTCCCGATAGCCAGCGAGCCTGACACGTAGGCCCAATCTGCCAGCGTAGGGCGTGCGAATCGCATAGCTGCCATCGGCGGCGGTGTAGACCGTCTGGCGCGTCAGCCGCGCTTCGTCGAATACCGTTACCATCGCACCGTAGGCGGGATCGCCATCTGGTAGCGACACAGCGCCGGCGAACGATGCCGCCTGCACCGGACCCGCGGCGACACATGCGAGCAGCGACAGCAACTTGATGAAACGGCTCATGATTGACCTCCCCACCGAGCGTCGCGATTCGAATGGCGCGAAAACCAGGCATCGAGCGGCTGCCTCTCCCGCAGGCCAAGTAGGATGCTCGGCGCCAGCAGTCCGAGGAGTGGTCCGCCGCCAAGAAGGTTGAGAAGTAGGGCGACACCGGAGACGTCGAGCTTGCGGTCGCCAAGTGCGGCCCCGAAGGCGAGCACGAGTACGAGCAGCAGTCCACTCATTAGGTTGACGACGAGCACGCCAGAGAAAAACCGTCGCATGCACCCGGACCACAGTATCGCGGCCGTCAGGAGCATCGTCACAGCGGGCACCAGAAAACCATTCGCGCTCATTCCGAAGTAGGCGGTCAGCAGTCCGCCCATCAGCAACAGGATCGCATGGACGATCGCCGAACGCGGGCGCGACAGGCCTCTTGCTTCCATACCGTTCCCCTTTTCATTCAGCACGATGTAATCGGCGCATGAAGCATAGGCTCGGTGCGCCGCTGCGCTTGCGATCCCGACGCCGCTCGCGGTTGAGGCTCTCATGAATCCGCGGCCGTCTCCCGTAGTGTGCCAAAACTCGGCCGAACGAGATCCGGAATGAGATCGGTGGCTTGCCTGTTAGCCGGAACCTTCCAGATCGTCCGAACTCTCGACAGCGCCCTGGATCGGGAACGGGCGGGTTGGCTTCATCGCCAGAGTTTGGAAGCCGTAGTCGTCTACGGGGAGTTCCCTGCTCGTCGAGATGGATTCCCTGTTCCTGATCACAGGGAATCTGTCGCTACGACAGCGGAAAGGATGGCGAATCTTGGATCGGATGCCGCCAGGAGAGTCTGATTTCGGAAGGTTTCCCTGCCGATCAGGGATTCGACTCGAGAGACGAGTTCGCCCCCGACTCTCCCCACCGCCACGTAGTCTACGGCATTGGAGACTCTCCACAGCTATCCAAGTTCGGTCCGAGAAATTCCCGCGATTCCGGGGGGGGGGGCCCCGGAACGGGCCCCTTCGGGCCTACTTGTCAGAACACCTACTATCGGTGGTGCAGAAAACGCTGCTGTTTTTCCTATTCCCGATCAGCCTCTGGGTTGTTCTGAAGCCGACCACTTTCCGCTCGGAATCTGAAGTCGCCTTACGGAACCGATTGGTGCGCCACGCAGACTAGAGGCTGAGCGCCGTCCCTATCCATGCAAGAGGAGCGCACGTAAACGGCTGGCCGAGTTTTGGCACCAGGCGGAATCGCTCGAAGTCAGCGCCATGAGGATCCCTTCCGTCCTAGTAGAAAAATCGAACCCGCAATCATCACACGCCATGATCAGTCGGCTGATGGATCGGCCGCAAGCGCGCTACCTGGTGCCAAAGCTCCCGTTCGGATGTGTTCACGACCCAATCCATACGCGACAATCAACGAAACTCCCATGAGGCTCGCGCCTCCCGCAAAGAGAATCGCTGGCCCATACGCGTCGTAGGCTGCACCGCCCGCGAAAGCAGTGAATGCCGCAACTGCCAAGCCACATGCGCCGAACAGCCCCTGGCCCGCGGCAATGTCCTCCCCGCTGACCTCAGCGACAGCGAGCTGGCTCGCCGGAGAAACGACCGCGTCACCGAACGCCTGAAGAAGCATTACGAGAGTCAGAACAAACACGCTTTCCACGACACCATAGATGGCGACACACGGAAGAGTTGAGGCCATCGCCAGGAATGAAACTCGCATTCCTCCGTGGCGCGACGCCATTCGCCCAGCCCATGGGGCCAAGAAAATCATTGGAATCGCAAAGAGTGTCAGGTTGAGCCCAATGATCAACTGGCTCGCGCCGCGATCGTGGAGATAAATGGCCCAGATCGCCTCATAGAGGCCAATCGACCCATAGTACCCACCGCCCGCAAAGAGCATCGCGAACATGCCGCGTTGGGACAAGAGTGAACGAAGGGTGCGGCGGCTGGACGCGCGAATCTTCGTGATCGGAATCTTGATTCTTGCAACCAGTGGCGCGCTGATCCCAATCAGCAGCAGGGTCGCCCAAAATACAGCCCTCAATCCGAAGACTTCAT
Source organism: Myxococcales bacterium (assembly GCA_012959805.1). Lineage (GTDB taxonomy): Bacteria > Myxococcota_A > UBA9160 > UBA9160 > UBA4427 > UBA4427. The sequence continues at coordinate 13,345 of DUCN01000068.1, forward strand.
TCACGATCGAACCAAACATCGGCCCCGCAAGAAAGCCGGTCATCTGTACAGCAGTGAGTCGGCCAATCGCTTCTCCAGCGTTTGCCCCGGCACGTACGATCACAATCCGACGCGCGGCCGGAAGAAAGGCTCCGTCACCGAGGCCGATGAGTAGTCGCCCGACGACGAATGTCATGAGGGAATCGGCGAAAACGAGAACGACCATGCCGAGCGCTGCACAGCCGAGGCCAAACGCGAGCATGGCGCGGGCGTGTCCCCGATCCGCGAATCGTGCAAGTCCCACCTGGGCAACAAAAGCCGCAACGAAACCGGAACCGCCAATCAAACCAATATCGAAAGCGTCAAATCCGAACTGGGACCGAATCTCTGCTAAGAGCGCAAAGATCGCTCCGAGACTCGCGTCCAAAACCGCCGCGAGCAGAAGCAGTGGTACGAGGCCGCCGTTGCCCTTCGCGCCAAGCTTTTCTCCGGAATTTCCAGTGTCAAGCATGGACCTGCCCGATCATGACGATCATCAATCGCTCTCTTGTCTCTGGTCGTTAAGAAGAAGCAACCTTCTCAACATTCAGCGGGCATCACCTTCAGAACTTCACCTGCTGCTCGCTCACCCGCGCGCACGGCGCCTTCCATCTGGCCGGGGTATTCCGTGGAGGTCTCGGTGCCTGCCCAATGAATGCGCCCAACCGGCTCTCTGAGCGCTGCACCATAATTCGTCCACGCAGACGTACCGAATACTGTGACGCAGCCTCGAGCTAGGTCATCCTGCCCCCAATCGTGCTCGTGATAGCTGACGAAACTCCTGGTCTCTTCGCCAAAGGCCGGCACCAAGAACTCGACAATACTCTTTTGTCGATCGCTCTCGCTCATATCGAGAAACTCTCGCCCGGCCCCTCGATCCTCCACGAATCCGGCGAGCACAGCCCAGCGCTCGTGATCCGGCGTCGAGTCGATTCCGACATGCACCGGCCCTTGGGTACCTAGCATCTGACCAGACAGCCCAGCGTCGCGCCAGAAAGGCCTCTCGTACATCAGAATGAATTTAAGTCCTCGCCCGAGCATATGCGCCCGCTGTGTCAGCGAATTTCGCATTCCCGTGAGCGGCGGGTCGTAGCGAAGACATGCGGTCAGCGCGGGCGGCATCGCCATGATGACCCGTTTGGCACGAAGCTCGAATCCTTCTCCAAGAATCCGAACTCCATCATCGTCCCGGAATATCTTGAAGACGGTGCTGTTCAATCGGACGCGATCACCAAGCTCTGCACAAATGCCTTCGGTGATGCGTTGTGCGCCCTCTTCGAAGACGTGCGTATCGTGAGCATCCTCCTGACCCATCGAAAAAAGGCTTCCGAAGCCTCCATTCGCACGCGTATAGAAGAGCGCGTGGAGGAGCGATACGTCCTCAGGCTGCGACATGTAACCCATGATCGTAACTGTCATCGACTCCAACAGCTCTGCACTCACTCTCTTCTCGAGCCAGCTATAGAGAGTCTTTCCATCCCATTGATTGGCTTTGGGTGCCTTCCATGGTGCATCGACTGGTACGGTCTCGGCCATTGCCTCGAACTCGGCAACGACCTTGTCAAGTTCGGAGTCTGCGGGTAGATGGTCGGGAATCGGCGCGAAATCGCTCCCTGTATGAAGGAGTGAGCGACCTGGCCGCGCGGTCGTGAATTGTGTCAGCCCGAACTCTTCGCCCAGCTCACACATGCGCGTCTGGGTTTTGCTGATCCACTGCCCGCCCAAGAGAACCGTTCGGCCATCTTCGAGTTCGGGATCCCAGATGCGCCCGCCGACTCGGTCTCGCGCTTCGAGAACCATCACGTCGCGACCGGCTTCACGAAGACGACGTGCTGCTGCCATTCCCGAGAAACCTCCTCCGATGACTGCGACCTCGACCGGCGTTAGCTCTTCCATGACTTGTACTCCTTCGTCCATCGAGAATTGTGATTGGCCTGTTCCGACTCAGTTCGAAACAGGTAGCGACGTCGTTTTCTTCTCTGTCGAAGCCCTAAAGAAGAAGATCGTGCAAACCATTGAGGCAAGACCGAAAAGCAGGACGATCAGACCGAGGCTCTCGTGCCCTGCCGCGCCGACCACCGTGCCCGCAACAAATGGCGCGGCGCCACCGCCGAGCAGATTTCCCCCGGCCCCTCGCGCCGCCCATACCCCATTTGAGTCCAACCGAGCGCAGATGCCGATCAGGTACGGAATTGCCGCGAAGAACCCGAAGCTGAAGACCAGCATCGCAACAACGTAGACCGGAACCAGATCGGCGTGATATACGGCCACACCCGCGAGCGAGACGAGTAACAGACAGATGAGGATGACCGGTTGAGGTGAGAGGCGATCGCCGAATACCGCAGGAATCGAAGCACCTACGAGTCCTGATATCTGTGAGCCGGCCAGAAGCAGGCCGATCTCCGAGCCAGTCAGTCCGACGCGCAAACCACTACGCTCACTAAACGCCAAAACGCTTCCCTCGATCAGGCAGAATACGAAGACCAGCGCTACACCGATTACTCCAAGGAAAAATTTGCGATCGCCGCCTGAATCGACCCTGGATTGCAAGGCTTTGTCGTCATCTCCAATCGTCTTCGGCAAAAGCCAAAGAAGCGGCACGACGAGCACCATCGTGCCCACGAACGTGTAGATGAATCCATTGAAGAGCCACGCTTGTTTTGCGTATCCCATGACGACGAGAGCCAATGTCATGATCATGGTGTTGATGACGAGTACGATTGCGATCAACCGATCTGGCTGAGACGAGCGCGCAAGAATTGTACTCACGACTGCCAAAGTTATGCCCACGCCTATTCCTGCGACGAGCCGGATGATGGCCAGGCCAGAGAATGAGCTGATCCACGGAGTCGCGAGATTCGCGAACAGCGCCACCACTGCTCCCATCAGACATGCTCGTCGCAGCGCAACTTTCGCGACTCGATTCGGGAGCAGAAGACAAACAAGAGCGGTGCTGCCGATCTCCAACGTACTGATGAGCCCCGCAAACGTTTCATCGAATCCATAGGCATCGATCAGCCCGCCGATGTACAGCGGCGTACTGAAGATCGAGAAATTTCCAAGGCAGATAGCGGCCAACAGACCGAGAACCAGTCGTTTGTCATCCCAGAAATTCAAAAACGGACCTCGATTCGATCTTGAGTCACGGATTGAGTGGATCGAAGTCGGGCTGCTGATCCGGGTTGACGCGACATAAAGATTCCACGAGGGACTACATCTGACTTCTCGCCTCGCAAAAGACCATATCATAGACTGACATGCTTGACAGTCACATATGAACCGTGCTCACATGATCAAGCGCTCTGGTCTGCCGCGACTTCTCCCTCGACCGTCCAGGGCCACTCTGGGGTCACGACGCGGAAACAGGGATTGTCGCCTTTACGAGAACGGTATGAATAGACAGACAGGACTGTCAGAAACGGGAGTGGGCCACATGAATGAATCTGATTCACGTGTCGACGCAAAGAGTGGCTTCAACCGTGGGCAACTCAGCTGGGCGCTCGCCGACTGTGCCCGCGAACCCATCATCAGCCTCGTCGCGTCGTTCATTTTCGCCCCGTACTTCGTCACCGTTCTTGTAGGCGACGCAGTTCGGGGCCAAGCACTCTGGGGAATCGCAATTGGAATTCCGTCGCTCATTCTTGCGTTAGGCGGACCGACATTCGGCGCTGTCGCCGATCAACTCGGTCGTCGCAAGCCGTGGATCGCTCCGCTCGTAGTACTCGGAACAATCGGCTGTTGCGGATTATGGTTCTCCGAACCTGGGCAAAGTGGAGTCGTCGAACTGTCAATGGTACTTGTCATGGTCGGCCTCGTCTGCACCGATGGTTCTCTCATCTTCACTAACGCCATGCTACCTAACATCGCCGAGCCATCTCAAATCGGACGACTCAGCGGACTCAGTTGGGGGATCAGTTTCCTCGCAGGCGTTTTTACTTTAGGCCTCTTCCTTGGCCTGGACGGACTGACCGCGTCGCTCGATCTCGATCCCGAGAGTCATCTCATCGAGCGCCTCTCCGGAGTACTGAGCGGGCTCTGGTTTGGCGTATTCATGCTCCCGTTACTTCTGTTTACTCCGGATGCCCCAACGACTGGGAAACGAATGAACGAAGCCATCCGAAACGGCCTCGAAAACCTGGTATCTACCTTCCGAGATCTAAAGCACTATCGAAACATTGCCTTTGCCCTCGGGTCCGGGATGGGGCTCGCGAGTGCGGTGATCGCCTTCTACAGCTTCACGGGACTCTACGCTTCAGGCCTATTCGGGTGGGACATCACGGCCACCACCTACTTTGGAATCGCAAACGTGCTTGGAGCCGCTTTCTTCGCCTTTGGAAGCGGAATTCTCGACGACCGCCTCGGCCCGCGTCGCGTACTCCTGGCGGCCGCGCTACTCAGCGTCATAGTTACCTCTATGATGGCCGCCGTCACACCGACGAGTTTCGGGCCGATCCTCTTCGAATCATCACAAGTCGAGACCGGCTTTCCGACCAGCCCGAGCGAGATCATCTATCTCGTTCTTGGGTTTTTCCAAAGCGGAATGCTCGGTGTCATCCTCACCTCGGGTCGATCTCTGATGTCTCGCATCGCACCTCTCGAGAAGATGACGGAGTTCTTCGGCCTTTCCGCACTTTTTGGTAGAAGCGCCGCCTTCGTCGCACCCATCCTGATCTCCTGGGCGACGATCTACTTCGGGAGCCAACGCGCCGGGCTTTTTGGCGTAGTCATCCTGCTCTATGGCGTCGGTTTCATTTTCATGCTTTATGTCCAAGAAGAGCGCGCAACGACTCCTGATAGGTGAACAATAGGTACGCATACTACGGGGGAAATGAGAATGGAAATTTCAGTCGACCTGATGGGATGGGGCTGGACGTATGACGAGCTGAAGAAGGCTTGCACTGAGTTCGACGATCTGGGTTTCGATGGTTGCTACATCGGAGACGACTTGTTCCCACACTACTGGGAAGAAGATCCCGCCTCTGCCGTTCCCGAGATCGAAGTCTACGATCCCTGGACGCTGCTTCCGATTATCGCAGAACTAACGACACTAATACGTATCGGCACGATGGTGACACCCGGCGGACGACGACACCCCGCCCTCTTCGCAAAAATGACAACTCTTGTCGATATCATTGCCGGCGGGAGGCGGACTGCCGGACTCAGCGCCAGTAACGCTCCGGACCAGCGAAGCGCCGTCGGTGACCTAAAACTCAATCTGACGGAGCGAGTGGCAAGACTCGGGGAGGAAGTGCGCATCCTGGACTCTCTTTGGAGAAATGAACGCACGACATTCAAAGGAACCTACTACTCGGTCGAAAGCCTGATCAGCTACCCCAAACCCGTCAGCCAGCCGCGGCCCGAACTACTATTTGGTTTCAAGAGCAAGAAGTATATGACTCGACTGGCCGCAGAATTCGCCGATTGAGCCTGCACGGAAAAGTGGACGCCCCATAGGAAGCTAGTCTTCCTCTGGGAGTTATAGATGTCCAAGAAAAGAAGCCGAAGACGTTTCACGAACGAGTTCAAAGCCGAGACCGTGAAACTGGTGAAACAGAGCGATCGC
>DUCN01000068.1:19032-19774 GCA_012959805.1 Myxococcales bacterium
CGGAATTGAAGCGCCTTCGCAAAGAGATCAGTGAACTTCGGATGGAAAAGGAAATTTTGCGAAAAGCGACCTTGGGCTCAACCAGTCAACGCAACACATTCGTTGAAGCGTTCTGCGGGTGACGCAAAGCCGAGTGTCTTGCGCGGACGCTGGTTTAGTTGCAATGCCACTCTATTCAAGTCGGCCTGGGAGAACGGTGATAGGTCCGTCTTCTTTGGGAAGTACTGTCGAAGCAGGCGATTCGTATTCTCGTTTGTTCCACGTTGCCAGGGGCTCTGCGGATCACAGAAGTACACTTCGAAGCCCGTTGCGATAGAGAAGTCCTTATGACGGGCCATTTCCGTTCCTCGGTCCCACGTCATCGACAACCGAAGCTCCGAAGGGAGTCGGCGAACTTGTTTGATGAGAGCGTTGACGACTGTCTTCGTGTCTTTCCCATTGAGCTTGATCAACATGGTGTATCGAGACTGGCGCTCGACCAGCGTGGCGATGTGCGTGTTGTTTGAACCCGAGATCAGATCTCCCTCCCAGTGTCCAGGGATCGCACGGTCTTCAACTTCTGCTGGTCGCTCGCTAATCGATATTGCGTCGATGATCTGTCCTCGAGGCTGACCACGAGTCGTCGATTTCTTGGAGCGCCGCATCATCCTTCTGGTTCGAAGATGCGCCATGAGCTCCCTCTTGAGCGCCCCGCGCGCCTGGATGTAAAGCGTTCGATAAATCGTTTCGTGGGAGATCTGCA
>DUCN01000069.1:0-1886 GCA_012959805.1 Myxococcales bacterium
CCACGGTACAGCTTGTAGACGAAGCCCAGGGCCCGCTCCATCTTGGCGGCGCGAGACTTCTCTCCGGGCCTCTGGTCGACGACGCTGCCGCCAGCCTGATCCGGAAGCACGGCGAGCGAGGGAATGGCGCCTGAAACGAGCAGACTCACGGTCGCGAGTGCCAACACGATAGTCTGCCTGCCGTTGTTGGTGTTCATCATCGTCGAGGATAGGACAGTCAAGCTGTCTTCTGGCAGGGCGTCCGAGCCTGGGCGTTATGTTAAATCCCTATGGGGAGCCCCGTGGCGGGTAAATACCTACGGGGGGGGCTCAAAACCGTCGGAAATTTTGCAAAAAATTTTGATAGCTAAGTTTCAGAAATATTCCCCTACCCCATCAGCAACCGAATCCACAGAATGCCAGAGCATTCGTCCCACCGAGATTCCGTCTTAGAAATCCAGTCGCGAGGTACCTCTATAGGGGCTCTTTCTTAGCGTCTTCTAAGGGGGTCCCTATGTTAGAGGTTGGTGGTAGTTACGGCTTGAAGGAGTCGCGCTTGTTAGGTCGCCGGCGGCTCAGCCATCGCCTCGAGCCAGGTGCGTACGATGGCGGCGACGCGATCGTCGAGGTCGTCGACATCGGTGTCGATGCGCTTCGCGTACGGTTCGCGGAAGATGCGGTAGCCACGGAGCAGCGATGACAGCGCCACCTGAAGCGCCTCGAGATCGTGGGCACGATCGATGTCCCCGTCGATGACGTCCTGGCGCAGGCGACTGAGTGCCGCTTCGTATCGCGGCATCGGGTCGACGGTGTCGTCACCGTCGATGACGAGCAGTGCGCGCATTTGGCTGTCGTAAATCGTATCGGCCGAACGGAAGGCCAGAAGCCTCCGCTCGACGAAAGAGACGCCCCGCCTGTCGGCCGTTAGAGATTCGACGACCGCTTCGAAGCGGCGGGTGATCGCGGCGCGAAGCAGTTCTCGTCTCGAGCCGAAGTAGTGGTAGATGTTGCCGCGATTGACCCCGGCACCGTCTGCGACCTCGCGGAGATTGAGGCCGGCCAGCACGCCATTGCGGCGGATGAGGTCGAGGGCAACGTCGATGAGCCGACGCTCGGTTTCGGCTCGATTTCGCTTTGTCTTCGTGGCCATCGAACCGCTCGACTCCCTCGCTACCTCTCCGGCCTGGTTTGCGAATCACCCGGCCCTAGGTCATACTGGCTCGACCAAGTTAGCATAATGATAATAGATAGTATCATAACGCCAAGTATAATGAGGCGCCTGGGGAGAAAGGGGCTGGGGGAAGGCCAAGTTTTGAAGAAGCTCTTCTACGTCGTAGTCGCCTTGGTCGTGCTGATCAGCGCTGCCGCTGCCCTGCTATTCAACGCGCCATCCGCCCAGGACGCTGTCGCAAAGCGCGTTGCGACCGCCTTTCTGGGACAGAAGCCGGAATCTGTGGATGGTCTACGCGTCATCGTCTGCGGGAGTGCGTCGCCGCTCGGCGGGGGACTCGAGCGTGCCCAGGCCTGCATCGCCGTGGTCACGGCTGAGCATTTTTTTCTGTTCGACGTTGGCGCGCGCTCACCTCAGAGGCGGACTCCGACGAGATCCGCATCACGGAGCCCTGAATCATGAACAGTCGTAAAAAGATCCTCAGTATCGGGTCCCTCGCTCTGCTCTGCGTCCTCGTCACGTCCGGTTGCAAGGAGATCGAGGAGACCCAGGCGGCGAGCGAGGCCAGCTCGGGCCTGGCGAGCCGGCCTATGATGGACGAGGTGGTGTTCGAGCCGAGCATGGCCACCATGTCCCTGCGGCCGGAGGCGAATGCCGAGCGCAATGTCTACTACGGCGATCTGCACGTTCACACCGAGTACTCCTTCGATGCCTTCGCCTTCGGCACCCAGGCGAC
>DUCN01000069.1:1962-3176 GCA_012959805.1 Myxococcales bacterium
GAGATCCAGCTCAGACGTCCTCTCGACTTCTATGCCGTGACAGACCATGCCATGTTCCTCGGGGTCGCCAAGGAGGCAGCCGACACCCGCTCCGAGCTCTCGAGGCTCTCGATCACCGAAATCGTCCACGACTTGAACGCGCCGGACAACCGCGGCCTCTTCACCCTGGCCACACGCGCCAAGGTTTTCGGCACACTCGTGCCCGGTTTCATTGAGAAGATCAGGGCCGGAGAAGTCGAGCGGCAGGAAATCGATGACATATCGAAGTCCGCCTGGCGCGACACGATCGATGCGGCGGATGAAGCGAACGTGCCGGGCCGTTTCACGGCCTTTGCCGGCTACGAATACAGCTCGTCGACGAGCGAGCGCGGCAATCTGCATCGCAACGTGATCTTCCGCGGCACAGACGATCTGCCCGAGCTGCCCTTCTCGCGATTCAACTCCCGGAACCCCGAAGCCCTCTGGGACTGGATGGATACGCTTCGGGCACAGGGCATCGAATCCCTCGCCATCCCCCACAACTCGAACGGCTCCAACGGCGCGATGTTCATGCGCACGGACTGGGCCGGGGACCCGATCGATGAACGCTATGCCGCCCAACGCATGCGCAACGAGCCGCTCGTCGAAGTGACGCAGGTCAAAGGGACCTCGGAGACCCATCCTCTTCTCTCCGACACGGACGAGTGGGCCGACTTCGAGATCATGCCCTTCCGGGTCGGAACGAAGACGCCGAGCCAGCCCGAGGGCAGCTACGTACGAGATGCCTACCGCACGGGCCTCGAGATTGCGGCCGGAGGCGTGACGAACCCGTACAAGTTCGGCTTGATCGGCTCGACGGACACCCACGTAGGCGGCGGATCCGAGCGCGAGGACACCTACTTCTCGAAGGCCGGCCTGACCGATGGCACGCCCGAGCGACGCGGATCGATTCCCGCCGGTCGGCTGCTCGGGCTGGCCCTCCGCACCATCGCGCCCGAGCTCGTGAACGAAGTCGACGACAAGACCTATCTGGAATTCAGTTCCTTCGAGTTCTGGGGCGCTTCGGGGCTGGCGGCGGTCTGGGCCGAGGAGAACACGCGCGAGGCGATCTACGGGGCGCTCCGCCGCAAGGAGACCTTCGCGACCTCGGGCCCGCGAATCGCGCTGCGTTTCTTTGCGGGGTACGACTTCGACCCCGCTCTGCTCGACGCGCCGGGCGGCGTCACCCACGCCTA
>DUCN01000070.1 GCA_012959805.1 Myxococcales bacterium
CCAATCGCATCGATGATTTCAGCTGGGTCGACGGCAGCGTTCAGGTTCCGGGCAATGGGGACTTCGAAATCGCCTTCGAGTCCCTCGCACTCGAGTGCAGCGGCGACATCGGCAAGGGGCTCGTAGTTCGGGAGCTCTGCGACGAGGTCGGCCTCGATGTCAACTGCAACGAGACCTTGGGCGCGTGGAGCGCACGAATGGAAGAAATCTTGGCCATCGAGTTCCAGGGCAGCGCGGGCGCCTGCGAACCGTCCGACCGGCTGCTGAACGTGGCCAGCGTCGTGGATATCAAGGCCCTCGAGCAATGGGTCGGTCTCACCGCCGACTGGGACTCGAATGGAGACCCCGCCAACGCCGAGTTGACGAGTGCGACGGAACAGGTCTTCGACAGCCCCGGTGTCGACACCCCAGGGTTCTCTACCGCTCTCTCGCCGATCGTCACCCTCGAATCTCAAGCGAAGGTGGGCGAGCAGGATCTCGGGTGGTTCGAGTTCCAGGGCGAAGTCGGCGTTCCCTTCTGGGAGTCCCTGGATGTGGAAATGCGTTTCAGGAATACCGATAGCGGCAGTATCCAACGCGCACAGTCGATCGTCTACCCGAGGCCGAACGATCCGAACGATCCGAACGATCCGGACTCTCCCGATTTCCCCGATCACGCCGAGATGGCCGATTCGGTGCTCGACCAGCATCTCGAGGAACGACCGCTAGAGGCCCAGTACAAATGGGGGGGGACGGGATGGAAAATGGAATTCCCGGTTTTCTTCGAAACCGGTCGCTACGAGGCCAACAAGAGCCCGCGTTTTCTCGGCAACGAACTGAGCTCCGACCTGGTCGTGATGGAAGTGAGTGCTGGGACCGACTTCATTACGCCCGAAGAAACCCAGATCAGCTTTGGCGCCAGCGCCGATTTTTCGAAACTCCGCGATCTCGCCGCGGTACTCGACCTGCACATCGACCTCAATGATCCCGAAAGCATTCGCAAGATAGACGTATTCCTTCACGATGTTTTCAACACGGTACTCGTCCCGAATGACTGCGGCCCGATCTGCCAGGCCGTCGGTACGATCCGAAGCGCCCTGAACCCTCTCAACCAGGTCGTGGACGGCGGGATCGCGGCCTTCATCGAAGACGGCATCCGAGCGGCTGTCAAGGTCGCCCTCGCAGGTGTCACCGATTTGGCTCTGGGCCTCGGTGCGATCGACGCGCTCCCGGAAGAGATCACCGGCCGGATCGTCGATTCCCTGCGCGCGGAATTGGTCGCCCTGGAAACGCCGTTGTCAGATGCGGTGAATACGGCGATTTTGACCGTCTACAACACAGACACGGACGTCTTGAAAGACCTCGTCGCTGCCATCAATGGCCCCAATCCGACGATCGATGCCACCGCTGTCAAGGGTGTCCAAGAGCGCCTGCAGACCATCATTTCCGCCCTCGATTTGGTCAAGACCGCCGGCAACGATTTCCAGCAGCAGGGCATCAAACAGGCGGTCGCCGTCGTCGAAGAAATTCGCGGCAAGAAGGCCCAAATCTTTGCCCCGGTGTCCAGCGCGATCACCCAAGCCAAAGTCGCGCTCGATCACGCGGATAAATTCACAACGTGCGATTCGAATACCAATCCGATCCTCGGCCGCGTCGATGACATCAAGAGCAGAATCGTCGATGTGAAAGACAAACTCGAGCAATTCGACCTCACCCCCGTCACGAGCCTGGCCGGGGTCGCCGGCGTGGATCTGAGTGCCCTCAGCCAGGCCCAGCAGACAGTTCGCGAACTGGCCAGCGACACCTCGGCTCGCATCACCCAATTGGAGGCCCGGATCAATAAACTCTGCACGAATAACTATCTGGGCGACCCCTTGGTCGAAGCGAAGGCGCTTCTGACGAAAATCGATACCGCGGTTAATGGCCTCGGCACCAAGGTCGACTCCTTTTTGGACAAGCTGGACAGATCTCCGACCGTCCAGGACTCGTACCTCGGCAAGGCCGACAAGGAATTGAGTACAGCCATTGGGAAAGTGTCGGTTCTCAAGAGCCGACTGGAGAGCGTCGACGAATTTCTCCAGGCCGCGCTCGAAAAAACTCCTGCCGAGCTCGCTGTTTTTGAGAGTGACTTCCTCAATACCGCGAACCAGCAGGGGACCTACCCATTCGGCCAGAAGGCAGGCTGGCAGGATTTCCTCAACGCCCAGGTGTCCGACGCTGACATCGGCACCACGTGGTCGAGTATCACCACCGATCTGGTCAAAATTCTGACCGATCCGATTTTCACTCAACTCGATGCGATCGCCATCCAAGCGACGACATTTCTCGCACCCCTCACGGCCCAGATCCCCTATCCGACCCTGGACGCACTCGAAGATCAACTCGTTGCCCTGATCATGAACAGTCCGGTCGTCGTCGCGATCCAAGATGACCTCTACGCGTTCACCTCCGAATTGACCGAGGACCTGAATCTCATCGGCATCGCGGTGTTCGATCAACTCAACAACGTGATCAAGGAGGTCCTGAAGGCGGCGAATGAGACGATCAACGAGGCCTTCGCATCGGCCACCTCCTCAATCCCCGACTGGGAATTGGGCTCGGGCGAGATGGACGGATATGCGCTGATGACGGGGGATGAACTTTCTCGCCTTCACGTCGGAGCCGAGTTCGCTCTGGGTGGCGAGGAAGACGGGTTCGAGTTCAAGGCCGCCCTGGACGTAACGAGTTGGAGCGCCAACGGTAAGGAAACCGGCTGCGGAATCACTCCCAGTGCGGGAAGCCTGCTCGACGTTGTCATCTCCACCTACGACTTGCCGCTGACCCTCGGCGAGTCCGAGATATTGATCGACAAGCTCGAACTCGGATTCACCATCCAGGACTTGGCGCCTGTCGGACTCTTTGGCGGAATATCCACGAGCGGAGAAATCGGTTTCTCGGAATTCGCCATCTACGACCCGGGGCTGGCCCTCGGCGCGGGCGCCTACGAAAACTATTTCGGTGCCAAGGCCGGGGCAAAATTCGACAGCATTTCGATGGACGTGGCTTTCCTGGTGGGACGAACGTGCAACCAGGAGGTCATCGTCAGCCTTGATCCGCAAGTGGGCGAGTTCCTGACCTTTCCCGACGCCGGGTTCGCGGGTCTCTTTGTTCGGGGTTCGGCACGGATT
>DUCN01000071.1:0-4459 GCA_012959805.1 Myxococcales bacterium
AACACGGCGGGGGTCTATGAACTCTCGGCCTCGGTCGCGTTCGATGCCCAGTCTTCGGCAGCCACCAGATACAACGGCATTTTGAGGTTTGTTTTTACTGGATCCATTAGCGGCGGGTACGGGAGTGAAGGCAAAGGCGGACACCTGAGGGATACGGGTGGCGCAGAGGAATCCAGCCTCCACATCCCCGTCTTCGCCGTCACCGTCCTCGGCAACTCGATTCGGGGCTGTCGAATATGAGATCAAGGTGGTCTGCGGGACGCGGCCGACTACGGAAATTCCGCGCACCGCGCTTCGATAGCTTGTGAACGGATTGTTTCGACACGCGTCCAAGAACACCATATTGAGTCCGCTGTTCACTTCTTCCATCGCGCCAAGCACCTGTGCAACTGACAAAGCTCTGAACGGCATTTCGAAACCGGCACGAATGTTGGAATTGAGCGGAATCAGATAGTTTTGCTTCTGCTCCTGTGCCCCGTGGCCCGCGTAGTAGAACAGCGCGATCCCATTCTTCGTGAGCTTGGCGCGAAACGCCCGGAGCGCCGACTCCATTTCTGCGTGGACCAAGTTTTCGTAGTAGAGCACTTGAAAGTCTGATCTTATCAGGGCTTCCCGAACTGCGCGTGCGTCGTTCACTGGATTCCGGAGGGGCGCGCCAGCGTAGGCAGAATTGCCAATCACTAACGCAACTCGCATCTCGGATGCCCCGACGACTGTCGCGAGAAGTAGACTCCACGCGCAAAGGACTGCTCCCGCTCTGAGTCGCACGCTCTTCTCCTTCTTCTTCGTTTCGGTCGATCCTCGCACTGCTACTGAATAGCCGCGAACCAGCAAGCGATTACTTTCTCACTGGGCTCGTATGCACGATGACCGGCTAGGTAATATCGTGAATGAATGTCTGAGCCTGCACGGAAAGGGATTGTCCCGCCCGCTGTTGAACTTCTCTGAGCGGCGGCTCTTGGATTCAGCTTAGGCGACGCGCTTTGCGATCGCCTCCTGCTTTTGCTCGTTGGCTTCGAGGGCTCGGATAAGCTTCTCGATGTCTCGCCATCCTTTGACGCGACGGAACTTCTTCTCGGCTTCGACGATGGCAGCACTGACCCAGCGGACAACCATCGATCCGCTTTGCCATCGCTTCACGTTTCTTGAGTAGGTCACGATTCCGCTATTCAGATTCTCGATCGCATTCGTCGTGCGAAGTTTCTTGAGGAGAACGCCTCCAAGACCCAACCGCTGAAGCGTGAGTGTGTGGTCGAGTCCCTCTTTGATGGATGCAGCCGCCCCGGGATGATCGGCTTCGAGAGAAGACGCTAGGCGCTCGAGTCTGCGCTTTGCGATCTTCGCATCGCTTAGACTCCAGGCTTCCTTCAGAATGGCCTTTACGCTTTCGTGAAGACGATCCGGAAGATGACCCAGGATGTTGCGACGTTTGTGGATCTGGCAGCGTTGGATCTCGGCCAATGGACCAAAGATTTTCTGGATGCCTGATGTGAGCGCCTTCGCTCCGTCGATCACGAACAGCCTGGCTCGTTCCTGTTCGAGACCACGATCGATCAGATCGCGCAGCAACGATCGAACCACCTGGCCGTTCTCGGTATCGCCTTCGCGAAGTCCCAGAACCTGCTTCTTTCCCTCGAAGTCGATGCCCAGAGCGATCAAGACCAGGTGATCGCCCATGTGGATACCGTCGATCATGATGATCGGGAAGTGACGATCACCCAGCGGTGTCGTCAACCAACTCGTCATCTGCTTCGTTGTCATCGCCACATAACGACGCGAGACGGAGCTCTTCGAAGTCGATCGATCTTCGATCTCTTCGGGAAGTGGATCGAGGCTCCGAGCATACTTCCGACTCGAGATGCCGCAGGCCACAGCGTTTAGCGAGTGGTGATCGAGTGGGTCTCGATCCGCTGCGAAGGCGAAGCTTGGAAGTTCCACCTCCTCGCCCTCTTTGCTTCGAACACGAGGTCGTTTGATCGCAATGCGACGACCGCCGAGCGTGACTTCGCTCTGTGTAGTCCCGCCACGTCCTGCAGATCGATCTGGATTCCGCTTCCAGCGAGGACCGCAGAGATCTTCACGGTCCTGCTCCATCATCGCCTGCAGAACCTGCTGTCCTGAGTCGATGCAGAGTTCGAAGAACGACTTCTCGATGTTCGCGAAGGCTCCCAGCAACGGGAGTGGGATCTCGACCGCCATCGTCTTTGGAAGATCGACCGCTTGGAGATATTTCGAATTCCTGGCATGCTTGGTCATGGTGGTGGCTCCTTCAAGGGTTTAGTCACCCCCTCCGTAACACACGGAGGGTGAAGGAGCCGCTGCTCTATTTTTCTAGAAGATCAACTGGGGTTGGGACAATCCCCGAAAGAGGGCTGAGGAAAAATTATGAACCAGAAAACATGCGCATTACTTGCGGCATTCACAATCATCCTGATGCCGGCGATAACTCAGGCAGCAGACAGCCCGAAATACAAGGCCGATGTGCCGCAGGGCTTGATGACGCCAGACAAAGTGCAGACAGAGTTCCTCGGCGAGCTGGAATTCTTCGATGGCATGCCCAGCGACGCGACGGTCAAGAAGACCATGGACTTTATTGACTTGTCGCGGGCCGTTGATGCGTTCCTGAATGGCATGCCGGCAACATCGATTTATGCGATGTTGGAAGGCATGAAACAGGCCGGGGCCGAGCCAGGTGACCTGGTGCTCTGGGAAAACTTGTATGACGCACGTAGTTTGCTGTTAACGCCGCAAACAACGACACCGTACGGGTTTGCCGAGATCAACGTCAAAGCAGAGCCGGCAATCGTGGAGGTTCCTGCCGGAGCCCTTGTTGGTGCTGTTGATAACGCCTTTTTCCGCCACGTCACAGATCTTGGTGTAACGGGTCCGAATCATGGTAAAGGTGGCAAGTATCTGTTTGTTGGTCCCGACTACAAGGGTGAAGCCCCTGACGGTTATCGTGTCATTCGGACACCCACGTACCGGAACTGGATGTTCTTGCGTGCGATTGTCAAAGATGGCGACCTGGAAGCATCTACCGAAGGCCTCAAGACTCAGTTCCGCATTTATCCTCTGTCGCAGCTGGAGAATCCTCCCAAAGGGAAGGTTGCGCTGGCGTCGGGAGCGAAGATAAATACTATCCATGCGAATGACGTCAGCTATTACGACGAACTGAACGCGGTCGTGCAATATGAGCCGGCTGATGCGTTCAATCCCGAGTTGGTTGGGCTGTTTGCGTCGATTGGCATCAAAAAGGGCAAAGCCTTTGCGCCCGATGAGCGCATGCAAAAAATCCTGATCGACGGTGCCGCCATTGCTAATGCAACGGCACGCTCCATCACCTTCCGCCCGCGCACCAGTAGTGTCTATTTCTATCCGGGCGAGCGGCAGTGGTACTCGCCATTCGCCGGCGGCAGTGCTGAATTCATGAACAATGGTGAACTGGTGCTGGACGATCGCATCATGTTCCATTACTACGCGACCGGTATCACCCCGGCCATGGCAAAACCCGTGGTTGGCACCGGTTCTGCGTACGAGCTGGGCGTTCACGATTCACAAGGTCGTTACCTTGATGGTGGCAAGACCTACAAAGTCACCTTGCCGAGCCCGATTCCTGCCAAGGATTTCTGGTCGTTCATGGTGTACGACGGGCAGACACGCTCGGTGCTGGAAACCGACCAAAAGACGGGTGGACTCGACAGCAACAATCCGTCTGTGACCGCGAACGACGATGGTTCGTTTACGATGTGGTTCGGTCCCAAAGCACCCAGGGGTCATGAAGGAAACTGGATCCAAACTATGCATGGAAAGAGCTACAACGTATTGCTACGGCTTTATGGCCCACTACAGCCCTGGTTCGACAAATCCTGGATTCCTGGTGACTTTGAGCTGGTTGAGTAAACTCAGCCAGTGATCGCTGGTACACAAGAAAATATTATTTGAGGAAAACTGGGCGGAGCTTGGCGAGGAGCCGGTTCGCAACGTGCCGCTCATGAATCGAAACGCGCGCCGTCTCACGCTCGGCGAGATCGGGGATCGCTTCGTTGACGACATCCTTGAAAAGAGTTGTGGCTGAATCGAGGCTCCTGGCTTCGTCACTCTGCCATGCGGTAATCCGCCAATTCTCGACGTCCTTTGCTTCTCGGCCGGGAATCAGTCGCCAGCGAAGTGTCTGGCGCGTATGGATCCATGAGAGATCCCCGGTTTGGAGAGTGGCAAGACCGGAGAACGCCACCTTCATTTCAAACTCTCGGGCTTCACCCTCGACGGTGTCGACGAAATGTCCGGATTTGATCTTGAACTTGGTTCGACTGAAACGGTCGACGCGATCGAGCAGCGGGCGCCAGAGTGTCAGGCTGGCGGATGTTTCCTCTGTTGATGCTTCTGCGATCGGCCAGATGCGAGAGGCGAGGCCGAGGGCCTTGAGTGTCGGGTCGGATCTGGGTTCATCGGCTTCGGC
>DUCN01000071.1:4544-7245 GCA_012959805.1 Myxococcales bacterium
TCGAGCGGCCTGAAGAGTCGGCGGGTGCGCCGGTCCGGAAGCTCGAGGTTGCGAACCGCGAAGGCCAGCTTGCCCATGTCCGTTCGGAACGCCTCGATGAGTTCTTCCGAAAGGAGCATCGTGTCGAGTTCTGAAGGAGCCGCCTCCTGCATGGCGCGCGACATGTCTGCTTTCGCAGCGCTGGCCGAGGGTGTAGAGGTCGTCTCTTCGGTCTCTGGTGAGCAACTCGTCTGCAACATCACGAGGGCGAGAAGTACGATCCCGGTCCAGGCTCTTCGCAGGCAGGAAAGTACGCTTTGCGCATTCATTTCAGGGGTTTTCCGCATGGCGAGGGTGCGGATAGGCAATTCAAGCTGCGTTTTCCGCACCACCGATACTAGGTGTTCTGACAAGTAGGCCCGAAGGGGCCCGTTCCGGGATAGGACCACGTGGAAGTGCGGCGACCATGGTTCGGGCTCAAGAATTCAGAGTGCTTGAACACCAGAGTTAAGCCACGCTGATTGACCGGTGTTTTAGTTCAAGGACTCTGTCCCTTTGAAATCGATTTCCTCAGCCTATGTTGGAATCAGGTAATTTTTTACGAATCAACAAATAGCTTGTAGCACCAAGCAAAGGCAGCAATACGAAAAACCAGAAGAGCCCATTAACGGGCATATTCCGCCGCCGCATGTCATCAGCGAGAACAAACGCAAAAGCGATACTAAAGAGGAAAAAGTCGGCCACGATGGCTGCGGCATAGAAGTTCGATTGCCACGTTTGCTGAAAAACCTGGAAGTCAGCGGCAGTGTAACCGTAATAGTATAAGTACACAGTAGCCGCGAGTAATAGAACAGCGAGAATCTTGGATTCCGCAAATCGCACCAACAGCGTTTTTGGAGCAACATAGCTCCCCTGCTCTTTTCGACAAAACAAATAGATGTAAAGGGCCGAATTCCCAAAGACCATCGTGCTAAATGCAAAAGGCCACGCTTTGATCTTCCCTTGAAGATCCTGCACCAACATCGCAATCATCACAAACGGCCAAACGCCGAGCAGGTTAAAAAACATATAGTTCAGCGCGTCGATGCTATCAGTCTTATTGTTCATCGCAGCATCCAGATAGGCCATCAGTGAGCCTGACTCTGCTAGAGATGGGGAAAAGAAGAACACGTGGATCCAGCCTATGGTCCATACAATCGCCAACACTATTTTCTTATTCATTTTATTCACTTCCAATTCAGAGGAAACGGCTCAAGCGTTAATGGAGTCAGAGCCCTTAAAATCTAACTGCAACTCCAATCGAAAGCCAACACGTCACGTATGGGGATAGGCAAAACGGCTCTTCCGGAATTCGTGTGGGTCCGATGAGTCCTTGCTTCCCTTGTAGGATGGGCTGAAAGCGGTCGCGGAGGCGTTTGCGGGGTCCATCGAGCGAGCTGTGTCTCGGTACAGTATCGCGATGCAAGATCGAACTCTCTATGCACGACTTCTGGGGATCGAAGATCCATGGCGCGTGACGGACGTGACGCTGCGTCTGGATGAAGAACAGGCGGTCGTCGTGTCGGCGGCGATGGATTCAGATGCGGCACTTGTTTGCCCGAAGTGTCGAAGTCGATGCTCACGTTACGACTCCCGCGAGCGGCGCTGGCGTCATCTGGACACCATGCAGTACCGCACGATTCTGGTGGCCGACGTTCCCCGCGTCCAGTGTGACGAGCACGGAGTCGTCCAGATCGCGGTCCCGTGGTCGGATCCGAAGTCCCGCTTCACCGCGCTGTTCGAGGCGCTCGTCATCGACTGGTTGAAGGAAGCCAGCTTCTCGGCGGTGGCGCGCCAGCTTTCGCTGAGTTGGGATCAGGTCGCTGGGATCCAGGACCGGGCCGTTCGCCGAGGGCTGGCTCGAAGGAAGCCGCAACGACCGCGCCGCATCGGAGTCGACGAGACGTCATTCCGTAAGCGATCCGAGTACATCACGGTGGTGAACGATCTCGATCGGGATCGTGTTCTCTGGATCGGCGACAGCCGAAAGAAATCGACGCTGAGTGCCTTCTATGCAGAACTGGGCCCGGAAGGCTGCGCGAGGCTCGAATCGGTCGCAATGGACATGTGGGCCCCGTACATCGCCTCAACCCGCGAGCATGTTCCCGATGCGGATCGACGGATCGTGTTCGACAAGTTCCACATCGCGCAACATCTCGGCCGGGCCGTAGATGAGGTGCGGAGAGCAGAGAATCGAGAACTCGTTCGGGAGGGAGACGATCGTCTCAAGAAGACGAAGTACCTGTGGCTGATGAATCCGGATCGAATGAGCCAAGAGCGATGGGAAGGGTTTGCTTCGCTTCGCGATAGCCAGCTGCGTGTGGCTCGCGCCTGGGCGATCAAGGAGTCCGCCATGATGCTCTGGGATTATGTTCGTCGCGGCTGGGCGGAACGGGCATGGAAGGGCTGGTACGACTGGGCGATCCGCTCACGGCTCTCGCCTATCAAGCGCGTGGCTCGGTTGATCAAGTATTACTGGGACGGCGTAATCAATGCGGCGACGACGAACGTCACCAACGCCCGAAGCGAGGGGCTCAACTCGAAGATCCAGTGGATCAAGAGGAAGGCATGCGGCTATCGCAATCGAGAGCGATTCCACAATGCCATCTACTTCCACCTTGCCGACCTGGATCTTTATCCGGACTCTCTGAAATCAACCCACACGAAAGCCTGAAGCACCGGA
>DUCN01000071.1:7309-18835 GCA_012959805.1 Myxococcales bacterium
CAAGCTGCGTTTTCTGCACCACCGATAGTAGGCGTTCTGACAACTAAGCCCCGAAAGGCTACTCGGCCCCTTCCGGGGAACAAACATGCCCCCGGGTCGCATTCGCGCACGCACCGCCCTGCCTTCTGGGAGGATGAATAGCATCTGCAAAACCCCTTTTGCGTACCCTATCTCGCCCCCGCCCCGACTGCTAACGCCCTGCGTCCCTGCGGCTATAATCAAGTCAGCGCGGCTAGGCTGATCATCGAAGAGTCTGCTTCCCACGGGCCCGCCGCTCAATCAAAGGAGGGGCTGGATGCACACTGTGAGATCCGATCAACGGGAAGATCATGCCTTGCTGGGATTGTGGGCCTCTCGCTCGCACTTCTCGGAACGGCGTGTACCCACTACGCGCCGATGCAGGTCTCAACCTCGCCGGTCGGGTCAGGCAATGAAGTGCCCGTCAAGGTGGCGACGGGAGAGTCGACTGCCAGTGTGCTCTTTGGTTTCGTTGTACTATCCGGAAACGACTCTCTCAGCGCCGCCCTGCAGGATGCTCTTGAGGGAACAGAGGCGGACACCATGATGAACGTGTTCGTAGACCGGCAGGCCTTTTGTGTTCCAGCATGTTGGTTTCCGCTGTACTTGCGAACGACGACTCAGGTCTTCGGCACACTCGTTCGGTACGAAGGTGCCTCGGCTTTTGAGTCAAACATCGAATCGAGGCTGGCCGCTGAGAAGGCCGCTGCCGAAGCCGCTCAGCGGGTCGTCCATGAACGACAGGCCACGTATCGCTCCAGGGCGCAGAAGTGCGCCCAAATGAGCAAGAGGCGAAGACCGGCCTGCATGCGTCGGCAGAATGAAAAGTACCCTGACTTGAAGGAAGACGTGGAGGACTGATCGGCGCGGATAGGCAAAATAAGCTGCGTTTTCCGCACCACCGATACTAGGTGTTCTGACAACTACGCTTCGGATGAGGCATATTCGCCCCCGTTCCGGGCCGTGGATCTCCATGATTGGGAGGTCGATGGGAAACGTGTCGAGATCTTCGCCCCAGGCCGGGATTCCAGCACTCTGCGACGCCCCGCGGCGGGCGTCAACGAATCGAGCCTGTGGCGGCGTGCCGCGGGGTGGAACGATACGGAACGTCTCGTTACTATATTGCCGAGGCTCAGCCAAGGAATCCGGATGGATCTGACTTATAACCCCCAACAAGACGCCTTTCGCAAGGAAGCTCGAGCCTGGCTGGAAGCGAGCGTTCCGCCCGAGAAGCTCCCTTCATTCGATACCGCGGAGGGTTTCGAGGCCCATCGCGAATGGGAGAAGAAGCTTCATGCCGGCGGCTTTGCCATGGTGCCCTGGCCGGTCGAATACGGTGGACGCGGTTCGGACCTGCTCGAATGGCTGATCTTCGAGGAGGAGTACTACCGCGCCGGCGCACCCGGCCGCGTCAACCAGAACGGCATCTTCCTGCTCGGCCCGACGATCATGGAAGTCGGGACCCCGGAACAGAAGGCTCGATTCCTGCCCAAGATGGCTTCGTCCGAGGAGGTCTGGGCCCAGGGTTGGTCGGAGCCGAACGCTGGCTCGGATATGGCCAACGTTCAGGCAACGGCGATCAAGGACGGTGACCACTTCGTCCTCAATGGCCAGAAGACCTGGGCGAGCCGGGGCGCCTTCGCCCACTGGCTCTTCGGCATGTTTCGATCGGATCCCGACTCGAGTCGCCACAAGGGTCTGACCTTCATTCTGGTTCCCCTCGATAGCCCCGGCATTACGGTTCGTCCGATCGAGAAGCTGAATAACAAGAAAGCCTTCGCGGAGATCTTCTTCGATGACGTTCGCGTTCCCATCGAGCATCAATTGGGCGAAGAGGGCAAGGGTTGGGACGTCGCGATGGCGACGGCGGGATTCGAACGCGGCCTCATGCTACGCAGCCCGGCGCGCTTTCAAGACACCGCCCACAAGCTCGTGGCCCTCTACAAGAAGACCGTGGCTTCTGGCCAGCCGACGGCGCCGGGTCTGCGCGACGACGTCGCGCAGTGTTGGATGGACGCGGAAGCCTACGCGCTCAACACCTATCAGACGGTTTCCCGACTGCTCGCCGGCGGCAAGATCGGCGCCGAAGCGAGCCTGAACAAGATCTTCTGGTCGGAACTCGATACGAAGATGCATCGAACTGCGTTAGCGCTCCTCGGCTACCGCGCGGAGCTGCTGCCCGGGTCTCCGGCCGCCGGTGAGATCGGCGAGTGGCTCGACGGATATATCTTCGCGCTGGCGGGTCCGATCTACGCGGGCACGAACGAGATTCAACGCAACATCATCGCTGAGCGCATTTTGGGAATGCCGCGGAAGTAGTCGCGACCGGCTCGAGAAGGAAGCCCCATCCATGGAGTTCAACTTCACCGAAGACCAGATCCTGCTCCGGGAAACCGTCCGTGACTTTCTCACCGGTGAGTGTTCGCTCGACCATGTCAGGGCGCTCTGGGAATCCGAATCGGCACGCTCACCCGAATTCTGGCAAAAATTCAGCGAGATCGGGGTTCCCGGCCTGTTGATCCCCGAGGCCTTCGGTGGCCTCGGCATGACGGAAATCGACTTCGTTGGCGTGATGGTCGAAGTCGGACGCGCAGCCCTCGCGGAACCGGTCGTCTCGACGGCCTTCGTGGCGGCGCCGCTGATTCGCGATTGTGAAGACAAGGCATTGGCGGCCCTCTGGCTGCCGAAGATCGCAACCGGCGAGGCGATCGTTGCGGTCGCGCAACCGACTTCGCCACTTGTGGGCGATGTCCACATCGCCGACCTCGTCATCGCGCGTTCCGGCGATTCGCTCTATGCCATTCCGGCCTCCGAAGTCACAGCGACGGCACAACGCTCGAACGACCCGTCGCAAAAGCTCTCGACGATCGAATTCACGCCGAGCAGCGAGTGGAAGATAGCCAGCGGCGAGGCGGCCGATCGTCTGGAAGCGATGGCGCTCGATCGCGGAGCCCTGGCCTGTGCGGCTCAGCAGTTGGGCGCCTGCGATCAATTGATTACGATGTCGGTCGAGTACACCTCCCAGCGAAAACAATTCGGGGTTCCCATCGGCAGTTTCCAGGCCGTCAAACATCAGGTCGCGAACCTGAAGGTCGCGCTCGAATACGCGCGCAGTCACGTCGAGCGCGCTGCGCATTCGGTCGCCATCGATGCGCCGACGCGATCCGTCGACGTCTCGATGGCGAAAATCTCAGCGGGTGAAGCCGCGCTCAAAGCGGCAGAAACATCGCTTCAAGTTCATGGGGCCATCGGATATACCTGGGAGCAGGATCTGCATGTCTGGATGCGGCGCGCCTGGACTCTCGATCTGGCATGGGGAGAAACCGCGTGGCATCGAGCGCGGCTCTCGTCGGCGCTCTTCGAAGATACGCTTCCAACGGAGAATTTCGGCTATGTGCCGTCCTTGGCTTGAGACGACGGATGGGGTCGCCGCAACCGGGACGTCGACTGCTACGATGAGACGTGAAGACTGCATCCACGATTTGGACATACACAGATTTGTGAATCGATCGAACAGGAGACGAGATGAGTAAGAAGCGAGTTCCCGCGATGGAAGGCTGGCTCAACATGGACGAGAGCGACCCGCGACTCCTCGGCTATCTGGATGAATCGAGTGGCAGCTATTTCTTTCCCAAGGATGTCGCGATCAGTCACGCTCCCGGGCATGCGGACGCGGAGTTCAAGGAGGTCGCACTTTCGAACCGCGGCAAGCTCTGGTCGTATACGACCAACCACTACAAGCCGCCGGAGCCTTATGTTTCCCCCGATCCGTTCGAGCCCTACACGGTCGCCGCCGTCGAATTGACCGAAGAGCGGATGGTCATACTCGGACAATTGGCCGACGGCGTCGATCCGAGCACGATCGAAGTCGGTCAGGACATGGAACTCGTCTTCGGCACTTTGTACGAAGACGACGAGAACGAATACATCGTCTGGAAATGGAGGCCGGTCGCTGCGTGAGACGACCGAGTCGATTGAGCATTTAGGATTGAGGAGACAGAGATGAGCAAGAATGATGTGGCGATCCTGGGCGCGGGGATGCATCCGTGGGGCAAATGGGGCCGGAATTTTGCAGAGTACGGGGTTTTCGCCATCAAGGCGGCGATGAAAGACGCCGGTCTCGAATGGAAGGATGTCGATTTCATCGTCGGCGGCGATACGATGCGCAATGGTTATCCCGGCTATGTGGCGGGCGCGACCTTCGCCAAGGCGATGGGTTGGACCGGCGTTCCGATCGCGAGTTGTTATGCGGCCTGCGCCACAGGTGCTCACGCGATCGAGATCGCTCGAACCCGAATCCTCGCCGGTATGGCGGACGTCGTCGTGGTCGCGGGAGCCGATACGACACCCAAGGGTTTTCTGGCACCGAACAAGGGCGAGCGCACTCTCGATCCCGATTGGCTGCGATTTCGCCTGCTTGGGGCGACGAACCCGACCTATTTCGGACTCTACGCCCAGCGACGTATGGACCTCTATGGCGCGACCGAACAGGACTTTGCCCACATCAAGGTGAAGAACAGCAAGCACGGCGCCGCCAACCCGAACGCTCGCTACAAGAAAGTGTTCACGGAAGAGGAAGTCCTCGCGTCACCGCTCGTGGCCGCGCCGCTGCGACTCTTTGAAATCTGCGCCACCAGCGATGGTGGCGCAGCCGTCGTCTTGACCTCGATGGAGTTCGCCAAGAAGCACGGCGTTAAGAATCCGGTTCGCGTCTCCGCCGTCTCGACCGTCTCGCCGACCTTCCCGAACACCACCATCGACATGCCGGATTTCTCGACGGATTCCGCTGCAGGCATCCCGGTCCCCGATCGCAGTTTCAAGGATTCGATCTCGTACGCGGCCTATCAGGAAGCCGGAGTCGGTCCCGAAGACCTCGATCTCGCAGAGGTCTACGATCTTTCGTCAGCCCTCGAACTCGATTGGTACGAGAACATCGGCCTGTGCAAGCCGGGCAACGCGGAAAAACTCTTGCGCGATGGCGACACCACGATCGGTGGCCGCATTCCCGTCAACGCGAGTGGCGGACTCGGCTGCTTCGGAGAGGCCGTGCCCGCCCAGGCCATCGCTCAGGTATGCGAGCTGACGTGGCAACTGCGAGGGCAGGCCGGAGAGCGACAGGTCCACGGTGCCAAAGTCGGGATCACGGCGAATCAGGGACTCTTCGGACACGGCTCGTCGGTGCTCTGCACGCGCTAGTCGAGGCTCGGTCTCGATCCCCGAGAGCGCTCCGCGTAGCTGGCGTGAAATTTCGGCGTGAGCCGGGCGCGCTGCGGAATGGTCTAGAGCTTGCCGCCAGCCGCCAGCCAGCGCTTGACCACTTCTTCTCCCTCGCGCGGGTTGTAGAGATCCTCTTGCAGGGACCAGAGTCCGTGTCCCGCGTATTCGAGAATCGTGATGCAAGCAAAGCGATAGACCTCGTCTCCACCTTTTGCGTCCGGGAACACCTGCCAGGGATAGAACACGACACGGTTGCCCTCGATGGCGGATAGGCAAAATAAGCTGCGTTTTCCGCACCGCCGATACTAGGCGTTCTGACAACTACGCTTCGGATGAAGCATGATCGCCCCGTTCCGGGAAGGGTCTGGAGTCCGAATCCTGCTGACGGGATACAGTGCAGCAACGTCTGGAGTGCCTGGGCGTCGAAATGTAGATTACTGCTTAGATCATCGCGATTGTGATATTGTTAGTCGACGACGCATCGAACGGCTTTTATCGGAGGAACACTGCGATGGTTGACACCAATCTGTTCTCTTTCGGAATTGTCCTGTTGATTTGGTTTGCGCAATGCATGCATGGGACCGACGCCCATGCCCTGGATGGTGGGACGCTGCGTCTCAACACATTCAACGGGTGGAAGGCTTTCGAGGTCATCACTCAGGGAGACGACCCCGCTGGCGACGGATTCAGCTATTCCATGCTCAGCACTTTTGATGGCGTGGGAGCTTGGCTCGTCGACGCTTCCACACTGCGAGTGCTAGTCAATCACGAGACGATTGACGCCGCGATTAGCGAAGTGAATCTGGATATCGTTGAGCTGCAAATCGCGACCAGTGGCATGATCGACAGCGACAACACAGGGGGCGGGAGCTTCGTTGACTCGGCGCGGCAAGCCTATGATCGCTGGAGCAATAACGGTGGCGATAGCTGGACCAATACGTCGGACACATCGAACACGAGCTTCTCTCGGTTTTGCTCGGGGCAAGCGTACGCCCCCGATACTTTCGGGGACGACCGTGGCTTCGTCGACGAGATCTACGTCACGGGTGAGGAGGGTGGGGACGAGAGGCTCTTCGCACTCGACAGCGCCAGCCGCGACTTATACCAACTCAGCGGCACGGTCGGCAGCGCACCCGGTGGCACGGGAGGCATGCCTTTCGACGTCTGGGAGAACGCGGCCTTGCTCGATACGGGCGAGGAAAGCCACGTTGCGCTGCTGCTTTCCCCGGACGGCGGCTCACAGCGTATGCAGCTCTATATCGGTGAAAAGGGTAAGGACGCGAGCGGGTCTGCAGCAAGCAGCTTTCTGTCTCGCAACGGCCTGGCCTTTGGCAGTTGGTACTACCTAACCGCTTCCTACCCCGGCCTTGGCAATACGAACAATGGCGGCTTTGATACTTCAATCGCTGCTGGAGTACTGACGTCGAGCAAGTTGGAAGATGTCGATACGAGCCCCAGCGATCCAACTCAGGTCGTGCTGGGTGACCAGGACTCGGGCGTATTCATCTTCGATTTTGACTTGGTCTTTGGCGCTAGCTTTGATTCAGGGGCCTCCAGTTTTACCATCACCAAGATCTCGGATACGAGCGGCGGGGCCAATAGCCTGAACAACCCGGACAACGTCGACTGGACGGATGCCACTACGCTGGCAGGCACCCCTTACCCAGACGGGATCATTTTCGTGAACGAGGACAACGGCACTGGTGAAATATGGCGAATGGAGCCGGACGGAACTGATCAGATCCTCATCGCCAGCACGAATGTCGGTGAGGAGTCTTCCGGCATCTTGGATATTTCCGCACTGGTGGGTTACATGCCCGGAAGCATCCTGATGACCAATGGTCAGGGCTCACCCTCCTCGTTGAGCGTTCTGATCAATCCCGAGGCGACGGAGACGACGGAGGCCACGCCTATTCCCACCATGCGGTGGATGGGGCACGCGTTCCTGGCCCTGCTGATGATCCTGAGCAGCCGCGGCGCTTCCCCACTATGGGACTGGATGCGTTTCGTTGGGCTTGCCATGAAGTCTAGGAGCCTGACCCAAGACTCTCGTGGGTCAGGCTCCGAGTTGTCAGAGTCGTGAGCGATGGCAACTACTTGCCGCCGCGATTTACGGGCGACCCACACCGTAGGGCGAGGACTTTTCGCGACAAGCTGCCCTAGCCCACATACTCTTTGTTCAGCCCTGCTTGGCCGAGGGCATTCAGTTCTTTCTCGTGGTTGAACAACATTTCCAGACCTACCTTGTATGTGTTTAAGGCTGTTTGGTACCGACTTCTGTCTGGAAACAATGTGTTGATGTAGTCCATAGCCAGCGACACCGGAAGACCGACCAGCGAACTGACAATCGCAACCGCCGCTCCCGACTTGATATCTCCCCCCTGGCTTAGTGCGAGATAGAAGCCCGCGAACGTACCGATGATCCCCACCAGGATGATCATGAAGGGCGCCCGGAAGAGGACGCTGCCGATATCTTCCGACGAGAAGTACCTCAAGGTGCTCGTAAAGTAGGGGTTGCTGTCAAGGGCGGTGCGGGCAATGACGTCATAATCCGGCGCCCGGTCGTAATCCTGATCTTCAATTTCATCGAGAGTCAAGTCAACGATATGCGCCACGCCGTCTTCTATGGAGAACATCCGATCCAAAGCTGAGCCACTCCTCTTGTTGGTCTTTTCCTCCAACATGTCTTCGGCTTTCCCCAGCATTACGTTCGCCTTGCTCTCGAGTTGACGTGCTTCGAGCTTGATCCGCTCTGCCTCATGTATCCTGGCTCTCAGTTTCTCCAGGAAGGGGTCCTTCACCTTCCGCGAATAGAGCGAAACGGGGATCTTGAGGCCGGCTGTCGCGACGGAGGGATCGAAGTTGGCAGTAAGCGCAACCTCGGCCTGCTCCCTGACGCTGTTCACATACTTAAGGCCCGAAGGTTTCTTTTGAGCTTTCTTATACTCGAAGATCGAGTAATAGAACGAGATCGCGAATCTTTCCATCGCGGATATCTTGTAGTGCAGACCAAACTTGAAGAGCAGAAACAGCGCAAAGCAAGTCAGTATGCCGCCGATGAAGAGATTGCCGATTGACTGGTTGGTGATCACGACATCATTGAAAAAGAGAAAATACGATGCTGTCGCGAGAATCACCAAGAAGACGTACTTGAACATATCAAACCTCCTAGCCCAAGAACGGGCTTAGTCATTCTCAAACACATTGAATTGCAATATGGTGGCTTGCTCCTGCTTGCAATCGTACTCGTCACA
The DNA here is from genome assembly GCA_012959805.1 of Myxococcales bacterium. Lineage (GTDB taxonomy): Bacteria > Myxococcota_A > UBA9160 > UBA9160 > UBA4427 > UBA4427. The sequence continues at coordinate 15,799 of DUCN01000071.1, forward strand.
ATTCGCAAGCTTCCCCACCAATCTCGCGGGAACGGGCTTGGCCTTTTGATAGCCCACTGCCGAAATTGACATATCTTTTTTCATTCGGCTGCGATACTTGTAGTTGCCCATCTCCGCCTCATCAAAGATGAAGTTGTACATGGCCACCGAACGCTTGTTACTCAACTCCATGTTGAATCGGCGGGCTCTTGACGTGGCCTGGGAAGTGTCGTGGATATCGATGTATCTTCCGTTGTAGACGGGCGATGTCATCCCAGAAATCTTCAGGGACTGAACATGCTTGGCGGCTTCCGGATTGTCATAGATGCTCTTCGCATATTTGGGGATCACGACCCTCAGAAAGCTCTTCATGTCTTCTGAGAGTTCATGCGACCCCCGCACGAAGTATGACTCCTGGAAGTTGAGTCTCACCTTTCCGGTCTTCCCATCGATTTCCACAGCTGAGCCATCGAACTCGCTCCCGAAATTCTTGGACAGCTCGTCGACGATTCGATTCCTGGCTTCGACTGCCTCGACGAAGGGCGAAAGCTCATGCTCGGCTTTCGCCGTCATCTCCTTCTCGCGGCCCAGCAATTTGGCATACATCTTCTCTGTGCCTGCCACGGCTGCCTTTTTCTCTTGATCGAGGCTGGCTTTCTGGTCGGCCAGGGCCTGCTTCTTCTTGGCCTCCAGCGCGGACTGCGCTGCCGCCAATTCGCCTTGATGTTGCCGTTGCGCGTCCGACAATGCTTGAGCGTTCTCGGTCTCCAACGCGTATTCGGTCATGGCCAGGGCCGCGACGAATTGCTCTTGAGCCTCTCCTAGTTCGGCTTCCGATTGTGCCTCCAGCTCCTGTCTCTGTGACTCCATGTCTGAAGCATGGGATTGCCCAGCCTGGGCGAGCGCCTGCTCCTGCGCTTGCGTCGCTTGTTCTTGGGCGTCCGCAAGGGCGGCAGAAGCCTCTGCTTCGGATTTGGCCATCGCCTCGCGATTCTTCGCTTCCGATTCCGACTTTTGCTTGGCCAGGTCAGATTGACTCTTCTGCTTGCCTGCTGCCAAGGCGCGACGTTTCTCATCCTTTGCCTGCTCGGCCTGCGCTTGCGCGAGCTGTTCGAACTCCTGCGCTGCCTGCTGCAGCTTCTGCTGCTTTTCTACTTCGAGTCGAGCTTCCTGCTCGCGCAATGCCTGCGCTCGCTGTTGATCGGCTGCGTCGAGCTCCTGTTGGGTTTCTTGAAGCTCGTCCTCCGCACTGGCAAGTATCTCTTGGTGCTCCTGCTCTGCCTCCGCCAACGCTTGTTGGCTCTCCTGCTCTGCCTCCGCCAACGCTTGTTGGCTCTTCTGCTCTGCCTCCGCCAACGCTTGTTGGCTCTCCTGCTCCAATACCTCTTCTTGAGCGCTGAGTGACTCGCGCTTCTCGTGTTCGGCTTTCGCCAGCGCGTCACGCTTGGCCTGGCTCAGCGCTTCTACTGTTTCAGAGATCTCTTCCTCGAACTCAGCTTCGGCCCGAGCCATCTCTTGTCTCTTTTCGTGCTGGAGCTCAATCTCTTGTTCAGCCAGGGCTTGCTCGCTCTTAACCTGCTCTTCGAATACTGCGTCTTCTTTTTCTTCGACCGCCTGAGCCTTGGCGACTTCGAGATCTGATTCGTATTCTCTTTCCTGCTCTTCTAGCTCTTGCTGCTTTCGCTCCTCTAACACGACCTCTTGCGTCTCCAGCTCGTCGTCGTGCTCGGTCTCGATATGGGATACGAGGTTCTCATATTCGAGGGCCGTTTGACTCTGTTCGAGGGCCAGCATCTCGGCGATCACCCGAGCCAGTTCTGTCGTCTTCTTCTCTCGCTGATCTTTGATCTCGCTTAGAGACATCGCTGCTCTGCTGGCAGCCTTTTCGGCCTCATGTTGAATGTCTCGAATCCTCTGCTGGGTCTCCGACTTGAACGTCGCCAGCGCTTCTTCAATTTTCAATTTGGCCACCGCCAACTTCTCTTCACTGTCCCTTTCCACCTCGGCGATCATCGTTTGGCTTTGGATCTCGGATTCTCTTTCTACAGTAGCGACAACCTCTTCTATTTTTTCTTGGCTTTCCTGTTTGGTGATGGCTATCTCGTCCGTTGAATAGATCATGAATACGATTGCAAGAATCGCAAACAAATCCACCAAGGGGACAAGTGCTTCGCTGGTCTGTGACCTTTCCGGCTCGTTTTGATCGAAATTCATGACTTACTTCTCTTCCGCCATATTTCTGAGCCGCGTCAGCCCCGTTGTCCTTCCGAGAATCGAACCTGCCGGGCATCGCGAGAACGGCGCCGCTGACATCGCGAACGAGCCGACGTCGCAGAGCACGGCGGTTCTCCCACCGAGCGCACAAGTCGTTTTTCGATGCACGCTTCGTATCACCTACTTCGGGATTGATGCCGGCATGGGAGACGTAGCGGCGGTGTAGTTGAAATTGTGTGTCGAAACGACGTTCATGTCGCCATCCAAGACGCGTACCGTCCATTCACCCAACCAGATAGGCTGAAGATTCTTGCTCGAGTGAGCCCGCCAGCGATCGCCTCCGACGGCGAACGAGACCTCGGCCATGACCTGGCCGTTGTACTCCCAGCGGTGAGTCACTCTCTGCCCCGCCATATTAGTCATCTCGCTGAAGAAGAAGACGCTGAGCTGATCGTTCGCAAGTGAGGCCAGGTCGTCCTGAGGCTCTCGATCCACGATCGCAGTCGTGAACATCCCGCGAGCAACGCCTCCCATCGCTTCATGAGTCGACATATCCTCCGCGTAGCTGGCGCCGCCGAGCAGAGTTGTCGAGAGCAGCAGCGCGCCCGCGACGCTAGAAATCCTTCCCCTGACTGACATATTCCAATCCTCCACAAAGTCGTGAACATCCTTATCGGGAGACTTGCGCAGTGATTGAGGGCGAAGATGCGCGGTTGTCCACTTCTATCGACAAATGTATTGGAGTTGCCGGTTACTAGAGGTGCAACTGGCAAGCCCTGTGAAATTACAGATTCAGCCGGACACCCTGTCATCATGACGACGGGGGACTATCCGGAGGATCGAA
>DUCN01000072.1:0-275 GCA_012959805.1 Myxococcales bacterium
CGTCAACCAGCAAGTCATTCAGGGAATTCTCCGTCATGCCGGCCATAGCGTTCGCATCGTCGAAAGCGGCGAACAGGTGCTCGATGTCCTCGATGAAGACGGTACCGCCTACGCCCTCAACCCCTACACGATCGGGGAAACCGGTGTGGGGACTGGAATCCCCTTCGATGTCTCCAAGCGATTTCAGTTCGGGCGAATGCGTATCGACAATGCCGACGGATCGGAGCTCGTCACACTCCCCATGTCGCTCCGCGCCCAGCGATTCGACGGCAGTG
>DUCN01000072.1:505-2692 GCA_012959805.1 Myxococcales bacterium
GACTGGCCCGAGGATGGCAACCTCGACGGGCTCCTCGACGATGACCCACAAGCCCGAGCCACCTTCGGTATCTGGAGCGGGCGCGACCAACTCATCTATATGCGCGAAGTCTATTAGGCGACGCGCAGCGAGCCTACGGCGCGGGATCGAGAAACTGCGTGAATCCATAGCTCTTGTGTGGGCCGAGATGAATTTGTTCGAGGACACCGATCCCGACTTCGTCCCCGGTTCTCGCGCGCATGACCTGTTGAATGTGTTGATTGGGTAGCTCGAGGTTGTCGGCGTCCTCGACCTTCCAGGACTCGCCCGCCATCGCGAGTTCGCCCTTCCATTTCCCGTGTCCCCATTCCGGATGCGAATAGCCGACGCCTTTCATTCGAAACACCAGCAGCGGTTCCAGGTCGATGTCGGTTCGACCGCCTTCGAGATCGAGCAATGAAAACCTCGCGCGCTGCGCGCGGCGCGTTCCCGGGACGAACTCGAGTTCGTGCTCGATTCCGGCCAAAGGCTGCATTTTGGGGTCTTCGACGCCGGGCGGCAGATCGGCGGGATCGTCGTAGGCCGGCATGATCATGCCGTCCCAATGCCAAGTGACTCCGTGCTCGTTCTGGAAAAGGCCTGCGTGGGTACAGCGATCATCCCAATTCAGGGGCGCCCACAGAAATGAAAACTGCGGAGACTGAGTCGCTGGGGCACCGGGGGGTGCGGGATCGCCGACCGGGCGAATCCCCCAAGATCGATCCTTCGTTCCGAGGACTCTCGTCCTTTCGACGCGGAGACTGCCACCCGGGTATCGAATCTCGCCCTGCCAGCGGCCGAACTGGTTGAAGCGCGTGGCTTCCATATGCATCCGCCCACCCGTCGGGCTGCGCCTGGTTCGTTGGTGCTCTTCGGCAAAACTCGCGGTTCGCGGAATCCAGAGGAGATCGGCCGAGATGCCGGTTTCGTTGTCGTCGAGGGTGATGCGCAGACTCTTCATGGGCTCGATGATGTCGATCTTGAATGGACCGACTTCGATTTCGCTGCGCTCCTCGGGCGCGCGACGCGACGCATGGAACGCATGTTGTTGCCCGTCGTGGACGATGCTGAAACCACAATCGAGAATGCCCAGGTTCGGGTAGACGGCTGCGCCGACCGCGAAAAAGAAATCACCATCGTCCTGGTAGCCATTGAACCAATATCGGTCATAGGCGTGTCGATCCGTGGTCGAGACCACGGCGATCGGCTCCGTCGTCTGATGAATCGGGTAGTCATCCATTTTGGTCAGCATGCTGGGCTTCCTCGCTCTTCATTGTGTCCGTTCTTCACGCGATGGGTCCCATAGACTACCTCGTGATCGTGTTCTTCGGTGGCTATTCTCGACACACACAATTCACCTTTCAGCTTCTCACCTTTCACCTTCGTGAGATAGAGTCCACGTCATGCCCCGCATCAAACCGAGAAGGCCCTGGGAAAACGCATCGACCCAGGAACTGCTGGACTGGCGACTTTGCGATCTTGGGCTGGATCTTCGCGATTCATCGCTCGAAGGCCCGATCGAGCGGTTGCATGCCGAGCTCGCCTCGAAGGGGCTGCGCGTCCGCCCCCACTGCTGGCTCTCGGAAGAGTGGTTCTCACCGGCCGGAGTTCCCGGCATCGCGATTCCCTTCTACCTCGTCCATCCACGCCTGCGACGCCTCGAACGCTCACAGATGCTCGAAGTCGAGGGCGGCACGCAGGCCGAATGCCTTCGCCTGCTTCGCCACGAAGCCGGCCACGCCCTGCAGCATGCCTTCAATCTCCATCGCCGAAAGAAATGGCGAGAGCAATTCGGCTCTTCGACGCTGCCCTACCCCGATTACTATCAGCCCAGCCCGGGAAGTCGACGTTATGTCGTGCATCTTCCTTATTGGTATGCGCAGAGTCATCCGGACGAGGACTTCGCAGAAACCTTCGCGGTCTGGCTGACGCCGGGGTCGACCTGGAGAGACGATTACAAGGGCTGGCGAGCGCTGCAAAAACTCAACTACGTCGATGAGCTCATGAACGAACTCGCTGGCCAGGTTCCACCCATAAAGAGCCGATCGCGTCCCGACCCGATTCACCGCATCAAGACGACGCTCCGCGAATACTACACAGCCAAACGCGCGCGCTATCAGATCGCGGCGACGCGGGCTTCGGATCAGGACCTCGACCGACTCTTTTCTC
>DUCN01000072.1:2819-3114 GCA_012959805.1 Myxococcales bacterium
TCTCGCCGAGATGATTGGGCGAACCCGGGAACTGGGACTCCGCGCCGTCGGTCGCCGACGCCAGCTCGTCGTCGACCTGGCGATCTTGCTCTCCTCTCGCAGCGCCGCCTTCGGTTATCCGGGAAAGGACTGGCACGCCCTATGACGCCACCAAGAAAATCGACTCGACGAAAGAAGCTGCGCGTTCTCTTGCTGATGCACGAGGACCTGGTTCCACCGGAAGATATGAGTTCGCTGAGCGAAAACGACTTCCATCGAATCAAGACCGAAAGCGACATTCTTGGAGCGCTCGCAA
>DUCN01000073.1 GCA_012959805.1 Myxococcales bacterium
GGCCGCCTCCGGGCTCGCCCCCCCAAGCTGGCCAGCCGGCGACGCGGCCGGGGCCCGCCTCCGGCGGAGGCGCTTCGGTGCAGGCCAGCAGCAGGAGGGCCAAGCCCGGGAGCACCGCCTCGCCGATCCTTTTCCAGCACGCGCTGTACATCGTGTCGACCCTTTCCAGGGCGGGACGCTAGCCGGGACAGTATCCGCTGCCCACAGGCCCAGGCTTGTTCGCCGCAGCGTGCATCAAATTCGTCCTTGCATTTTGCAGGGTCGAGTTCGACCGGGCTCTCTCGCGAAGGGCCGGTCCGGTCACAAGCGGTCGAGGATCGGGACGGTGGGAATGGCTTGGGTATCGCCGAGTTGCTTGCCACCGACGATTCCGTTGTAGAACTTGCTCCGCATCAGGGAAATGAAGTAGTCGAGACCCGGGTAGTAGACGATATGGACATCGTCGAACTCCGCGTCGCCTTCGAGCGTCACGGACTTTCCTATGTGCGAAGGACCGTGCCCGTTGGCGGCAAAGAGTCCGACCATCTTGCGGCCATAGGCGCGATTGGCCTCCTGCTCGGCAGCGCCGCCCGAGCGCGCCAGGTTGAAGACGACGACGGCGTTCTCGTCGTAGGCCCGAGCCGCCTCGATCGCAGAACGGGCTCCTTCCAAGGCCAGATTGCGACCCGCAAGGTCTTCGTCGCTCGTCCTGTCGTAGGGATCGATCACGGGCACGCCCTTCACGATGTCGGCGACCCGCATTCCGAGAAAAATCATCGGCATCGCCAAGTTGAGGCCGGCCGAACGCTGCATGCCGTGGTGATAGGTGGCGTCGAAGTGCGCGAAGGCCTTGCGGTGGGCGTCCGATCGGGCCACCTCATCGTAGGCTTCGCGCGAGTCGTACTGCGACAGAACGATGGCGTCCCACTGGCGCTCCCCAAGCTGGCTGGACTCCAGACCCATCAACACCACTTTGCCCGCGTAGATCCATTGGCTCCCCCCCGCTCCTTCGAGAGTCTCGCGAGCCCTGAGCAGGGATTCCACGAGATCGTCGCCGGATTCGAGGCGCAGGTAGCTAATCACGTGAAAGGCCGACGACGAGTGCAGGAGGGGCTGGTGGTCCTGGGCCACGGCCCGGCGCCAGTTCAGGTAGCGGAAGTGTTGCCACCCCATGGCGAGGACGAGTACGGCAGTCAGCGCCAGAATAAACAATGAGACGAAACGCATGGGACCCTCTCCCTGGAGTGGTATCGAGCATGACACAGGTCAGCCAAACTCGGAGCCTTTTCCGCTCGCGGCGCCTCAGTTGCGGTGTCTTCCCGCTGCTCTGGAGCCTGGTGTCCCTTTGCTGGCGTGACAAGGAGTTTTATGCGGGATGGTCAGAAAGTCACAATCACTCGGCTGGATTTCGACCGCCTCGTCCGCGCCGTCCAGGCGCAAGAGGTCCTCGATCTCATCTCCGATATGCCCGATGAAGATCGCGAACTTTTAACTTCCGTTCGGTACGATTGCCTGGGGGCTGCGACCTGCGGGATAAAACGGGATAAAAAAAGGGTCCGTAGCAGGGCGTTGTTCCACGTAGAGGGTTGTTCCACGTAGAGGATTGTTCCACGTAGAGGATTGTTCCACGTAGAAGATAGGAGCTTCTAGAAAAGAGGAGCTTCTGGAAAATAGCGACTTCAAGCTGCGTTTTGGAGAACACGCCGAGTCGGTTAGGCGCGTGAATCCGAGAGTGGCTGCTTGTCCGGGTCTCTTACGGGATACAAACGGGCGCGTTTGAACTTTCTATCCACTGGAGATGGCAGAGAATGAGTACTCAAAAATTCACGAGGCGGTCAGTTCTTGCCGGGGCCGCAGGACTCACCGCGTCCCTGGTCGTTCGCGGCTCGGCTGGGGCATCCAAGCGCCACCGCTTTGCAGTCGTAGGTCGCGGGCCAATGGGCGCTGCAGCCGCTCGTCACTTGGCGACCGCCGGCGAGGACGTCGTTGTCGTTGGCCCCGAGGAGCCGGAGGACTGGAGCCAGCACGAGGGAGCATTCGCATCCCACTACGACGAGGGGCGACAATTCGAACTCGCCAGCTCAGAGAAAGTTCTTGTTCGCCTGGCGAAGGACTCCGTTCGTGGCTTTCAGGAGGTCGAGAAGGCGACGGGCATCGCGTTCTTTCGCCGACATTCAAATCTCCGCGTCGGGCCGGCCGGTTTCAGCGACGACCACTACTACAACTGGGACGGGATCGACGCGGTCGGCCGAGAGTTCGGAGTGGAGACGGTCCATTTGGATGACCAGGGGTTATCCGAGAAGTTCCCCCAGTTTCGGTTCGAGTCGGGCTCTCGTGGACTGGTCGAGCCGAACGGCGGCGTCATCAACCCGCGGCGCATGGTGAAGGCGCAGCTTCGCGCGGCGGAAGCGAACAGAGCGACTGTCATCAGCGACGAAGTGCTCGCTCTCAATCGAAGAAGCGGCGATATCGAAGTCGTTTTGAAAAACGGCAAATCGATCTCGGCGGATCAGGTACTCATCGCGGCAGGGGCCTTCACAAATTCTGCGAAGCTCCTGGAGCGTCGCTTGGTGATGTATCTCTACGGTGTCACAGCCGTACTCGTCGAAGTTCCGGGCGAGTCGCGCCCGGATATGCCCACCTTTACTTGCCGCTTTGGCAGCGAGGAAAAATCGCCCGTCTGCTTCGCGATGCCGCCGCTCCAGTATCCAGACGGTCGGTGGTATATCAAAGGGGCTACAGCAAGTTCTGTCGACTCCCCAATTGCCGGAGACGATGGCATCGGCCCGTGGTTTCGCGGAAAGGGTGTCGGGGAAGACCCGAAGCTCGTTGTCGGCATGCTTCGCAAGCTTCTGCCGGGATTCGAACCGGGCAAGGCCCGCGCTCTTCCTTGCATGGTTTCCTACACGCCCACGGGCAATCCCTATATCGACCGAATCGACGAGCGCGTTGGCGTTGCGGTTGGGGGAAACGCGTGGGGGGTGATGACGAGCGATGAAATCGGCCGGATGGC
>DUCN01000074.1:0-404 GCA_012959805.1 Myxococcales bacterium
ACACCCATCCCAGGTTCTGCACCGGCATCGGGTTGTATGACGAAAATGCCAGATTCGTCATCGCTGCCGGAAGCCGCCAGGATCATACCTTCAGAGGTGCCAAAGCGCATTTTTCTGGGGGCGAGGTTCGCGACCACCACCACCTGGCGTCCGATGAGTGTTTGGGGATCGTAGGCACTTTTGATGCCGGCAAATACTGTGCGGGATTCACCGTCGAGATCTAGCTGCAGCTCGATTAGCTTGTCAGCGCCATCGACGAATTGCGCATCGACAACTTTGGCGATGCGCAGATCTATCTTTGAAAAGTCATCAATGGTGATCTCAGGCCGGATGGGTTCTTCTAAGAGATGAGATTTAGCCACGGGTGATTCGGGTTCTTTAGAGTCGGCAATCATTTGTTCTAC
>DUCN01000074.1:436-85004 GCA_012959805.1 Myxococcales bacterium
TGATATTCTGAGATACGATGGTTCAGCAATGGCTGAGACAGGTTCGACCATTGTCCAGGTCCGGAGATATCGCAGCACAGGAAACTGCTAGAACGCTGCGCTAGAGATGGGGTTACTGGACTTAGCCAGGTGATCAGCAGTCGGAAAAGATTTAGGCCTTGGCAGCAGATGGCCTGAAGCTCGGTATCGGAACCGGTTTGTTTGGCAACGATCCAGGGTTGTCGATCGTTGACGTATTGATTGGCTTCGTCAGCGACGGCCATGATCTCTCGTATCGCCCGGCCGAATTCACGATTGTCATAAGCCTGCGCTATTGAGGTCCCGGCATCGACCGCATTCTTGAATGCGTCGGCATCATCCAGCCGATCACCAATCTCGTTACTAAATCGCTTGTTTATAAATCCGGCGCATCGTGCAGCGATATTCACAACCTTGCCGACGAGGTCCGAATTTACCTTCGCAATAAAGTCATCGAAGTTGAGATCGATGTCATCCATTCGCGCGGAGAGCTTGCTCGCGAAGTAGTAACGGAGATATTCCGGCGAAAGATGATCTAGATAAGTCCGTCCAAGGATGAACGTGCCCTTCCTTTTACTCATCTTCTCGCCGTTCACCGTAAGGAACCCGTGCACGTGAATCGATGTGGGCAGCTCGAAATTCGCCACCTTGAGCATCACGGGCCAAAAGAGCGTGTGGAAATACGCGATGTCCTTGCCGATGAAATGATGAATCTCGCAGTCCGGATTCCGCCACCAATGATCGAGATCTTCACCGTTCGCGTCACACCATTCCTTGGTCGCAGCGATGTAGCCAATCGGCGCGTCGACCCAGACGTAGAAGTAGTTGCCCTTCGAATCCGGGATCTCGAAGCCGAAATAGGGCGCGGCACGCGAAATATCCCAATCTCGAAGTTTATCGGACAGGAAGGTTCCCCGAAGCCAATTGACGGTTTCCTGCGTAATCCGTCCGGGGGTGCCGACCCATTCCTCAAGAAACTCATGAAAGGTCTCGAGCTTCACAAAGAGATGAGGATGAGTCCTCTCCTCTGGAATCGCGCCGGTAATTGTACTTTTCGGATTGATCAGTTCGCCCGGTTCGTACGTCGCACCACAAGCCTCGCAGTTGTCACCGTATTGCCCTTCGGTGTGGCAGCGTGGACAGCCTCCCGTGACGAATCGATCCGCAAGAAAGATGCCGGCCTCGGGATCGAAGAGCTGTGTCACTTCGCGCTCTTCGATATGCCCGCCCGCACGAAGCGCCGCCCAGATTTCGCCAACTAACACTTCGTTGGCTTTCGCATGAGTGCTGCTGTAGTGATCCTGCTCGATCCCGAAGTCCTTGATGTCCGCGACATGCGCGGCCTTCATTTCTTCCAGCAATTCTTCTGGCTCGCGGCCTTCTTGCTGAGCACGCAACATCGTCGCCGTACCGTGGGCATCATCGCCATGGAAGTAACGACATTCATGTCCGCGCAACTTCTGAAAGCGCACCCAATAATCGGTTTGTAGAAACTCGACGAGATGACCCATATGAAGTCCAGCATTCACATAGGGCAATCCACTCGTGACGAGGATCTGGCGTTGCGACATGAATCAATCCTTTGCAGTGACTGCTACAGCGACTACGAATCACCATCCATCAACCATCCAAAGAGAATGGCTGCACCCACCTCTAGAGGACGAATAATCCAACCCGACCTCGCCGGCAGCGATCGACGAGCGCCCGAGAATAGGCAATTGCATCGATTCGCCCTCCCCAGCCCGAATCGCTTCGTCTCGATCTCGGAAAATGAGGCCGACCGGGTCCATTCCGCTGCAGAATTGCCCGATTTCCCAAGGTCCAAAAACTTGGACATTCCGCCTCGATATTCTGAAATGGCCCTAGATTCCCGTCCGGGGCCAGATAAACTGACCGCGACGATTCGCTGCCTCCGGGGAATCGGAAAGGGACTCGGAATCCCTTCGACAGGGTCCAGGCTCGGCCCACGAAAGAGAAAAGGAAGAAATCAATGGATCTCATCACGAGCGGCACCGGCATCGAAGTTTTGCTCCGCTGGCTCCACGTCCTCTCCGGCGTCACTTGGATCGGGGTCCTCTACTACTTCAACTTCATCCAAACCCCCTTCTTCGGAAGCGAAATTGGTGGCACCGCCAAAGGCGCGATGACTCGAGGCCTCGTCCCGAACGCACTCTGGTGGTTCCGATGGGGCGCCATGTTCACCTTCATCACTGGCTGGTGCATCGTCTTCTACCGCATGTCCCTGGGTATTCCGCTCACCGACGGGTACATGACCAAGGTCCTGACCGGCGGCCTCATGGGGACCCTCATGTGGGCGAATGTCTGGTTCGTGATCTGGCCGGCTCAACAGGTCGTGATCAAGAACGCGGAACAAGTCGCTGGCGGTGGTGAACCGATTCCAGAAGCGGCCGCACGAGGCGGCAAAGCCGGCATGGCTTCCCGCACGAACACCCTCTTCTCGATCCCGATGATCTTCTTCATGATCGCAGCAGCCAACCTGCCGGGATTCCTCTCGGGCGCGAATGACATGACCTACTGGCTCGTCGCCGGTGGCATCATCCTCGCAGTCGAAGTCAACGGTCTGATCGGTCCCGGCGCAGCGACGCAAAAGCCACTGACCACCGTGTCGGGCACGATCTATGGCGGCTTGGCCCTCTGGCTCGTTCTCTATCTCGTCGGCGCATTCCTGAATAGCTGAGGGACAAGCAACCTCGCCCTCATTCTCGCTCTCATTCTCGACCCACGATTGACGGGGCATCGCGGCATTCATTCGAATCCCGCGATGCCCTGATCGCCGACGCCCTATTTGAGCGAATTCAGATAGGCAACCAATTCGGCCAGGCGCGGCTTGAGATGGGGAAGCGCGATCATCACTTTGGTCGGCCGCTTGGGCACATAGCTTTCCGGATACTCCGACCGCAGAATCCTCGCCTCGATCAGCGCAAGTGAAGAGCCCGAAACGGCCGGGCCAAGAGCCCCGTCCGCTGTCGGATCCAAGCTATGACAGGCGATGCAATTCGCGTTGTAGACGGACCGACCACCCGCAATCAATTCTTCCGACGAGAGTTCGACCGGCTTCGGATCTACGTCCGCCACAGGCGGAGCCGGGATCGGTTCGGGGCCAGGTGCGGGCATCGACGATGGCGTCGGCGTCGGACTCGGAACCTCGATGGTGGGCGATGAATCGCCAGTGGATGAGCCAGCGTCATCAGAACAACCGCTGCCAATGCCGATGCTGAAAATGATCACGACACTCCAACTCGATACCGACCGAACGCTCTTGTTTCGCACCCCAAACCCCCCTTTTCGGCCAATTTCTGCCGATCGCGGGCGCAAGCATATCGAGCGAAACGCGGGGTGCCACAAAGCAGCGGGGCGCTGTCGCAATGAGATTGCCTTCGACTCGCCCCCATCGACTGGGCGACACTTGAAACCAATCGAGCCAATCAGCGTAAAATGAGAAGGGGCGGGAGTTTCGCGACATGAATGTCCAGCTCATGCTCCAACGCCTCGAATAGGAGATCTCCCATCATGCCGAACGCAGCCTTCGACACTCGCTCCCAGCGGAGAATTTTTCGATTCACTTTTTTCGTCATCCTATCAATGACGAGTTGGATTGGATTCGGAACGGCAGCGTCGGCCGCATCGAGCGGCTCCCCGATTGACCTCGCGCTCTACGGTCGCCTACTCGATCAGCATACGCGGGTGGTTGAAGACCTCGCCCTCACTCGTGTCGACTACCGCGCACTTGGCCACTCGGCGGATTGGAAACGAATCGTCCGCCAGGTACACGATGCCGATCCCAAAGGCTTTGGCCGCGACGAAAAGCTCGCCTTCTGGATCAACGCATATAATATTCTCGCGATCGATCTGGTGGTCCAGAATTATCCGATCGAAGGCATCAAGGACCTCGGATCCTTCTTCTCTCCGGTCTGGGACCAGAACGTCGCAACCATCGCCGGAAGAAAGATCTCGCTCGGCGGCATCGAGCATGAAATTCTCCGCAAGATGAACGAACCACTGATCCACGGGGCCATCGTCTGTGCCTCTGCCTCTTGCCCGCCGCTCGCACGCACACCTTTTCGCGCCGATCATCTCCAAGAGGATTTCGCCGCGGCCATGCGGACGTGGCTCAGCCATCGCGAAAAAGGCATCGCCCTCGATCGTCGCGGGAACACCATTGCGCTCTCGAAGGTCTTCGATTGGTTTGAAGATGATTTCGAGGCGCGGGGCGGAGTCCTCGAGGTGGTCGCCGAATTTCTCTCGCCCGAAGATGCGAAGTGGGTTCGGGGACCGGGTCGTGAGGCTTCGATTCGCTATTTCGCCTACGACTGGTCGCTCAACGACCTGAAGTGAAGCGACTTACAGTGAAGCGACACATGCGGCGGCCTAACATTTCCCTCTCGGGGCCAACAAAGATTTGAGTTCAGATCGCCGCGGCCAGATTTGCGATCGCAATCAGCGAATGTTCGAGATCGCCGGTGCCAACACAGAGGAGCCCACCGCGGCTAGGAGCCTGACGCGAGTCCGCCTTAGCGCTGCCATGCCATCCAGCGTTCAAAGACTTTCTTGACCGTTGGTGTCAGCCGAGTCCGGGTGTAGGCACCCGCAGCGCGCTTGATCGCCTCACCCTGCGTCGGGTAGGGGTAGATGATATTCGTGAAGGCGCCCAGCCCGATCTGATGTTGGATCGCCATCGTGAACTGTGTGATCAGCTCTCCTGCATGGGCGGCCACCACCGTGGCTCCGACAATCTCGTCCGAACCCCTTCGCACATGCACTTTCACCAGACCCTCTTCCTGCCCGTCCGTGACCGCTCGATTCGCTTCTGCAATCGAGACCTGGAAGGTGTCGATCTCAACGCCCGCCGCCTTCGCATCTCGCTCATAGAGACCGACATGCGCGATCTCCGGCTCTGTATACGTGCACCATGGCATCTTCAGGTCGGAGAGCTTCTTGCGACCGATCGGCCCCAATGCAAAAAGCGCGTTTTGGACGACGATCTTGGCCGCAGCATCCGCCGCATGAGTGAATTTCCACTGCATACAGACATCGCCGACCGCCCAGATGCGCGAGTTCGTGGTCTGTAGCGAATCGCTGACCTTGACTCCCGTGCGCACATCGAACTCGACACCAACGGTCTCGAGCCCCATGTTCTCGACGTTGGGCGCGCGACCCGCTCCGACCAGAATCTGGTCGACAATCAACTCGCGAGTTCCCTTCGCAGGACACGTGAGATGGATGACCCGCTCGTCGCCACGTCGCTCGACCCGATCCAGATTGCACTCGAAAATCATCTCGACGCCCTCACGAACCATCGCCTCCTGCACAATTTTCGCAGCATCCGGATCTTCCCGAGTGAGGATCTGATCCATTCGTTCGAGGATATGGACCTCGGATCCCAGACGCCGAAAGGCCTGAGCAAGCTCGCATCCAATTGGGCCTGCGCCGATTACGGCCATGCGTCGCGGTCGCTCGGTCAGACTAAAAACGGTCTCATTGTCGAGGTAGCCAGCATCGGCGAGTCCTTCGATCGGCGGTGCGATGGCTCTCGCACCCGTCGCAATCACGGCCTTTTTGTATTCGAGCGTCTGGCCGTCGACCTCGACTTTTCCATCTGCGACAAATCGCGCGTCGCCCAGGTAGATGTCGATCCCGAACTCACTCGAATAGCGTTCAGCCGAATCTTCTTCGCTAATGCGGGCGCGAATCTCTCGCATTCTCTCCATAACAGCACCAAAATCAGCGAGGTCGGATTCCGCAACCGGCATCCCGAATTTCGCCGCTTCACGCGCGTCATGAACGAGTTGTGCCCCTCGAATCACGGCCTTGGAAGGCACGCAGCCCACATTCAAGCAATCACCGCCCATAAGGTGCCGTTCGATCAAGGCGACTCGCGCGCCGAGGCTCGACGCGATCAGCGCGGTGATCAGCCCACCCGTCCCGGCGCCAACGACGACAAGGTTGTATCGGCCCTCGGGCTTCGGGTTCTGCCACGATGCCGGGTGGACGTTGTCGATCAGCTGCTGATTCCACTGGTCGACGGGTTCAATCTTGATGCTGCTGGCCATTTCTCATTCTCCTCGGTGCATGATTCGATGTCTGGTCTCGAGTTAGTTGTCGGACACATCGCCGGTGGCCGTATCGAGCGCACGGCGCGCGATGCGCGTCACGATGACTGTGACAACGGCGGTGGCGACAAGCCCGAGAACCAGCACGGCCCAATCGGCAGCGCCCTTTTCGCCCGCTCCGCCTCCCGCGATCGCCGCAACGTCGCCCGCGACCTTGCCGGTATAGACGTAGAGCAGGGAGCCCGGGAGCATGCCGACGGATGCGATCAGATAGTCGAACAGACGAACCTGTGTGAGGCCCAGCGAGTAGTTCAACAAGTTGAAGGGAAAGACCGGAGAGAGCCGGAGCAAAAAGACGATCTTTCGACCCTCGGCACCCACCGCGCGATCGATTGCGGCGAAGCGTTTGTCGCCTTCGATTCGCCGCTCGATCGCTGCGCGTGCCCCGTGTCGCGCGATCAAGAAAGCGAGCGTCGACCCCAGGACGGCGGCCACAAAGACATAGGCGGTGCCCTCGACGAGTCCAAAGATGGCTCCCGCGGCCAAGGTCAACAGCGAGCCGGGGATGAAACCCACCACCGCGACCGCATAACCAATGATGAAGACAATTGGGCCGAGCGCACCGAGCCCATCGACCCAAGCCGCAAACTCAGGGATATAACCGCCGGCGCTGCGACCGAGATAGATCAGTCCAGCGAGTACAACGATGCCCAACAGAATCTTCAAATATGGGATTTCGCGAGCGCTGTCGCCTTCGGACGCATCGCTGGACAGACCGGGCGTAGCCATATGACTGTTCCTTTAAAGACCGCAATCAAGGGCCGCGGGCATCGGCTCGCAATATCGTCGACTTAGCCTGACAAAAATGGCTCTCATCGGAGTCATTGCCTAGCGGGTCGAGACGCTTCCGGGCGGCAACGCATTCATGGATATTGTGACCGACTCCGGGCGTTGATACGACGACTGAACAGCTTTGGATACACGGAAGCGGAATTAATCGGAACCAGCCGCTCCCTTCCCGCAGCTTGCCAGCGCAACGTCAGTGACCCCAATTCAAGCGAAAAGACGGACGCGAGCTTGCGCGTCGACGCAACAAAGAGTTCGGTCATCGCACGTTCAAGAGACAGGCTCCGCACAATCCGGAATCGAGGATCGAGTTCAAAGCGGACGATGATCTCCCACGCGCTGATCTCATCCGCATGAGCCGCGATCAGTTCTTCGATCCAGTCACACGACGGCGAATGCATCTCCATCACGGGCCCGTCATCGGCTAATCGGCCGACTGAATCTGAGCATCTCGGGCCACCACAGCTGCCATCCAAAACGAGATGACAATCACGGTCAACCCCATTCCCATCAAGACACTTCGCTCGCCGAATCGATCAGCCAAGATTCCGAGAGGCAGCGCTGAGAGACTGAAGCCGGCGAACGCCAACAGCGTGAGCGACATGACGCGGCCCATATAGATGGGATCGGCCGCACGTGCAATCACAGCACCGTTGAGCGCATGGAATCCGCCGCTGGCACCCCCGACCAGAACCATCGCCGCCATGGCAGAGTTGAAACCAGGCATCAAGGCCAGAATAACGAGGGATCCCCCGAACATGATCGCCAACCAACTATAGATTCGAGTGGCGTGCCGCGAATCAGCGAAGCGAGCAACCGAGAGGCTGGCGGCGAGTGCACCGATCGCGGAGAAGAGAGCGAACCGCGTTAGCTCCGTCGCCGAATGCCCGAGCTGATTCTCGAGCAGACCCGGAATGAGCGTGACATGCGGAAAGCCCACTAACATGACCGTCACGAAGAAGATCAACAGATGACGTAAACGAATATTCTGCCATGCGTAACGCAACCCTTGCGTGAGATCTTCGAAGACATGAGTCTCGCCGACATCGCCCCGAACTACGGATCTTGGCAATAGGAGCAGCAGTGCCGCCGAAGTCAGGTACAGAAAGCTCATCACGCCATACGCGGCGGCAGGGCCCGCGACCTCATAGCCAATCAGCGCCGCCGCAACGAGGGGACCCGCGACCCGCGACATCGTGTTGGACACATTCGTCAGCGCCATCGCGTTTCCGAGCATCGCATGGGGAACGAGATCGACGACGAGAGCCTGTCGCGCCGGACCGATAAATCCGAAGGCGCAACCCACAGCGAAACCGTTCAGCACGAGATGGGTGATCTCGAGGGTGCCCGATGCGTAGAGCACACCCACCGAACCGAAGCAGGTTGCCGAGAACACTTGTCCGATCGCAATGACCCGACGCTTCGGCAACCGATCCGCATAGGCGCCACCAAGGGGGCCGAGAAAAAACATTCCCAACCCCTGCCCGAACACAACGCCGCCGACCGCCGTATTCGTCCCGGTCAACTCGAAGGCGACGACCCCCTGAACGACGGTGGAAGTAAAGAAGGCTGTGAAGGACGCGAGCGTCCCGATGAACAGCATCCGATAGTTGCGAATCGAAAGGGAGGCGAAGGATCCAACACCGCCATAGGAACCAGGAGCCATGGGGCGAGCTTATCACCCCGGCATTCAGATGCTCTGACTGCTTTTACGACTCGGGCGACGTGACCGCACGTCTATCTCCGATCGCCCCCTACTGGCACGGGGCTCTCGGGCCCAACAAGATTCCGAGCCGGCGAAACAAGCTGAATAAATTCTGCACGTTCGCCATGTCCATCGCGCCCAACGCCCAACACCGTCAAGAAAACATCGGTTTCGCGTTTCTCTTTGATGAGTTCAACCCATTCGGAGCGGCTCGGCACGCCGACATTGAAATCGCCGTCCGTCGCGAGAATGACCCGATTGATTCCCTGCATGGACCCGGACACATTCATCGGTCAGACGAGCTTGCGCGGCGGAACTTCTTCCTGCGCAACTTCGTGCCCGCTGATCCCGATCCGGACGAGGCGATGAAGACGAAGCCGTCGAGAACTTCCTTTGCAGCCGGGGATGAGTCCCTTTGGCAACTCTGACGACTGCCGAACGAATTCGGTTCCAGGCGGGAACCGCCCGAAGGCGCGCGCCCTCTAGATGGCAGCTATCAAACCCGGCCCAAACCACCCGCCTGGGCGCCATCGACATTCGCGCATTCGCTCCTCAAGGTGTCGAGGGGTGCGCGTTGACACCCCATCAGGCTCCCGGTACGTTGCGCGGCGAATACGGCGGTGGGCGTAGCTCAGTTGGTTAGAGTGCCAGATTGTGATTCTGGAAGTCGCGGGTTCGATTCCCGTCGCCCACCCCAATTTCCGCGCCCAGTACACCCACCTCACCCACCAGATCTCGTACCCAGACCGCTCGTGCTGGCTTGTTGTCCAAATTCCCGGCGACGAGCCCGGGGTATTAGGCGACCGCCGCAGCACCCTCCGAGCGAAGCTCCGCATACGACTCAACAGCAACGACGCCGAGGGTCTGACGAACTTCGTCGAGTGGTCGCTCGAGGAGCGTCTCCCAGTCCGCCCCGGGCAGCCAGGACGCTTTCTTGGAGCGCCGGTAGCCGTCGCGAATCATGGCTCTATGCTCCGGGGATTCATTGCCCGCTTTCCAGTAAGCGACGAGAACGATTAATCCAATTCCTCGATTTTGGGTCTGTCGATAGGTGAACGCGAGCAGCGCGGCTTCCCCCACCAGGTCTCGGCCGTACCCCGTCACGACATGCCAGAGGTCGTGGCTGTCGCGCATTCGCAATCCAAAGAGCGCGCGCTCAGCAGAGATAGGCTCTACGTCCTCGGGAACGGACTCCGAGGCTTGGACGAGCCCGTCGGCTGAAATCTGTTCCCTTTCCGTGAAGTCCGCATAGACACGGCCAAGGCTTCCCGCTGGCAGCGTCATCAGGTAGTCGCGATCCGAGAGACGCTCGAGCAGCGATCGTTTCTCGGCGAGGATCGTCGGACCATGCTTGGAGGTCAGGAATTTCTGAAATTGTCGCTCACCGGCGTTCCCCGACAACGCGCGAATAATCTTGAAAACCTGGCCCGTATCATCCGGGTCGTTCATCAAGGCCCGAATGCCCTGCCACGCGTCTCGAAAACGAATCGGATTATTTCGGTGTTTCATCTGGATCTCCATTCGGCATTGGGCCCTCGGCCTCAGCCTCGGACGGACGGCGTATTTTCAACTTAGCCCTATTGACAATTTTGTAAATAGTGTTTTTCTCATGTGATGAGCAAGACCAATTTTAAGATTCTCGAGAAGCCGAAGAGACGCCGACGTACGCCGGCATCCGCGCGACGCGAAATCCTCGATGCGGCCGGCCGACAGCTGACGAAGGCGGGGCCCGATGGCCTGCGCCTACAGACCATCGCGGCGGACCTCGCGATCTCGCACTCCTCGATCCTGCATCATTTCGGCAGTCGGGACGGGCTGCTCGATGCGCTCTCCAAGGACGCCTTTGCGGGTCTCGAACGGGATCTGAAGCAATCCTTCGCACAGCCCTCCAGCGGCGACCCAGCCACCGACTTGTTCGACAAGATTGCCGAGATTCTCAGCGAGCGGGGCTACGCGCGGCTATTGGCTTGGCAGCTCATGAGCGGCCGGGGGCCCGGAGAATCCGTCGCCGCGGATTCGGCCGGGGGGGCCGCCCAATCGACTGTGGGCGATGAATCAGAGACCGGCGGACTGCTCGATCGACTCGCTCCGACGGTCCACGCGCTGCGACTCGATCATGCTCGCGACCAGGGGATGTCAGCACCCGAAATCGACGAAACGCGACGGCTGCTGGCCTTCACCGCCTGCGCGGTTTTTGGAGAGGCCTTTGCCGGTGAGCTGATGCTGCACGCGTCTGGACTCCCTCACGACACAGACAGCCGCACGCAATT
Organism: Myxococcales bacterium; assembly: GCA_012959805.1. GTDB lineage: Bacteria > Myxococcota_A > UBA9160 > UBA9160 > UBA4427 > UBA4427. Next base: position 11,347 of record DUCN01000074.1, read on the forward strand.
TCGCCATTGGGTTGCAAAAACGATCGAAACGCAGGTCTTCCCGGACTAGCCCCTTCGCTGGCCGACTCGGTATTCGACCTGATGAAGTCGATGGCCAGCGCGTCCGATGCACATCGCTGATGACCTTCGCACTCTCCGCGATCTCGAATGTCGGACTCATGACGCTTGCCGCAGCGCTCTTCGTCACCGGCGGCGTTCGCTTTCGTCGCTGGGCCGTAGAGGGTCGAGTCGGCATTCCCCGCTACTCGACCAACGTCGAAACCATCATGCTCTAGCTCATTTACAGCGTCGGCATCTCGATCGCCATCGTCGTCGCGCGCCAGACGCTTCGACATCTCTAGGTGCATGTCCTCGGCCCGGAAGTCTGAACGCACAGACGCCTCGCCAAACACGCGAGGCGTCCGACGAGGCGCAGGGTTCCTATGCAACGAGTCTTCGAACGCCAGCCCTCATCCGCAGATCAAGACTGATCGAGAACTCGCTAGTGACCGCCGAGCGGATCCACCCAGATGTATTTTCCGGGTCGCACGACCAGCTGCTTGAAAGGCGTCCCGATCTCATGCGGACGCGTAATCAATATGATCGGCGCCAGTCCGATGAAAAGCGCAGTGCCAATCACAAGGCTGACAAAACCAGCCGGGCGCAGCAGCATCACATCGATGATCGCAGGTGCGTTCGCCACATCTCCGTGAGATCGTGTCTGTCCCAGGGCAGTGGTCGAAAGGACCGTCGAGAACAGCAGGACAGCGGCCATCACGGCCATAATTTTTCGAAATCGAATGGACATCGGTATTGCTCCAAATGCTAGTCTTGGCCTTCATCGGCCGGCCTGTCGCGTCGCTGAACCCCACCGCCACCAATGCTCCAGGAATCCTCCACGGAAATCGCCGATCAATCCCCAGAGGACCTGAAAAGACAACTAGGAGGGGCTGAGAGTCCATGCCGAACTGGCTGATGTTCACCCGGGCCCATTGCGCCGTCTATCGCGGCACCCGCGGGCTGATTGGCGGAAACCTATTAGGAATCCAGATGCTGCTGCTGACGACCCGCGGTCGGAAAACCGGTCAGCGCCGAACTCTGCCCCTGGCCTACGTCGAGTACAAGGGCGATTACATCGTCGTGGCCTCAAACGGCGGATCCGACAGCCCACCGGCTTGGTGGCTGAATCTGCGGTCGGCGGCCACCGCGACGGTCCAAGTCGGCGGGGAGCGCTTCGAGGTCAGCTGGGCCGAAGCACCCCGCAAGGAACGCATAGAATATTGGCGACAACTCCAATCCGCCATTCCCGCCTACCGAATGTATCGCGTCCGCACTGAGCGGAAAATTCCAATCATCCTGCTGCGTCGCCACGCCCTGTCCTGGGACGCACCCCCAATGCTGGCGCACGACGAAGTGCCCGTGATCTAACATCTCACTTCGCATCAATCGGCGATGACCGTGAATGATCCGGGGGCTCGCTAGACGAAGAGGTAGCGGGCCACGAGCTCGGCCGTCTCATCTGCAGCCGCATCGCGAAAGGCCGGGTCCTCATTCAAGAACGCCTGGGATGAATTCCACTGCACGGCGTTCAGAACGACGAAGGATGCCATCTCGCGGTCGAGGCCGGAGCGGCATAACCCGGCCTCGTCAACAGCGACGATGAATGCATCAATGGCGACTCGAATTCGATTCCGAAGCGCCTCGAAGGGCTCGCGAAATTCGGGGTCCTTGAAATACTGGGCCCAGAGAATTCGCTGAATGCCCGGTCGCAACCGCTGAGCATGGAAGATTACGTCGATCAGACTTCGCGTTCGATCTCGCGGGTCGATGCTTCCGCGCCAACTCGCCGGATCCAACTGCGCGATCACCTCGTCCGCGATTTCGCGATCGGTGGCCTCGAAGAGTTCGAGGATGATTTCCCGCTTGTCCGTGAAGTAGTTGTAGACCGTGCCGACGGCGACGCCCGCCTCCGAGGCAATCATGGCCGTGGTCGTGTCGTCAAAGCCATGCCGCTCGAAACATTCGACCGCTGCTTCGATCAGCTTCTCACGGGTCCGACGACTTCGAGCCTGCTGTGGAGGGTGCCGGGGGGGCTTCCGATTCGGCGCTGCTTGACTCTTCGTGGGCATCCCGATCATGTTCAAACTCGACCTCGCCTCTTCTACTTGCGCTCTCGCAGCGGAGCCCGGACGAAACCGGCCCGACAAACACTTTTTCTGCGAGGCCCCTTACGGCCTCGGGGACCCAATCGGAGTCCTGACTGAGGATCAGTATGCACCATTCAAAGGAGAAACCATTGAAAATCTGAACTCCACGTCATATTCTATTGGACGTCCGCTGATTTCATTTCCGCAGCCGCGATCCATGAGATGGCTTCGGATGGCGCACGAGAACTTCGCAAAACGCCCGCCAGACACGAGGAAGACAACCACATGGCCGCCACACGACCCACGTCCCCGGCATCCCAGTCGATGGCTCAGACCGATCAAGACCTCGAAGTCATTCTCACATCATTTGACTCCAACTACGTCTGGAATTACGGAACTGTGAAGGAAGGTCTTCGCGAGCTCTACGAAAAGTCCAAGCGCGAACAGTGGAATGGAGCGACCCAACTCGATTGGTCCACCAGCGTCGATCCCGAATCGGAGATCGTGCCCCGCCAAATGAATCCCTTCGCCGACTACGGTCCGGCCCAGAAGCTGAACGAAAAAGAGATGATGCGCTTAAGCCACGCCGGAATCTCGAACCAGCTTTCGCAGTTCCTGCATGGCGAACAGGGCGCACTCATCGTTGCGTCCCAGATCGTCGGCTCGGTCCCGTGGATGGACGCCAAATACTATGCGGCGAGTCAGACCATGGACGAGGCCCGACACGTCGAAGTCTTTGCGAAATATGTCAACGAAAAACTCGAATGGGAATGGCCGATCAATCCAAACCTGAAAGAACTCCTCGACGCGACCATCACGGATTCACGCTGGGACTTCAAATTCCTCGGGATGCAGGTCATCATCGAAGGCCTGGCCATGGCCGCCTTCGGCAGCCTCTGGAAAATGACCCAGGAGCCTCTACTGAAGGACCTCTTGAAATACGTCATGAAGGACGAGTCCCGTCATGTTGCTTTCGGTGTCCTCGCGCTTCGCGACTACTACAAGGATCTGTCTCCCGGCGAGATGAAAGACCGCGAAGATTTCATCATCTACGCGTGCGAGCTCATGCGCAATCGACTCGCGGGCGGTGATGTCGCACAGGCGATGGGCTGGAACGAAGCCGAAGTCACGAAGGCCATCCTGGAATCGGCCTCGGGACAGATGTTCCGTTCTATGCTCTTCATGCGCATCGTGCCGAATCTGCGCAAGCTCGGGCTGATCACGCCACGAGTCAGAGAGGCCTTCGAGCGCCTCGACATCATCAAATTCGAGCATCTGGATACGGGCGAACAGGACCGCGAACTCGGCCTCGCCTAAGCCAGGTCTGGGGCGGATCGCGAAACTGGGTCCGGCCGAAGGCCAGCCAGACAGGGACAGCTCAAGCGGGCTCGCCGATGCGACGAATCGTGTGGCGAGGTCCAATGAATGCGCATTCTCGTCTGCCCGCCGAAATACTTTGGCGTCGATTACGTCATCAATCCCTGGATGGAGGGGCAGATCGGTCGCGTTGACCGGTCGCTGGCCCATGCACAGTGGCAGGCCCTCGTCGATGGATTTGCAGCCACCGCTTCCGTCGAGGAAATCGAGCCGCGCGACGGCAGCCCCGACATGTGCTTCACAGCGAATGCGGGCCTGACCGCATTTGATCGCGTCATTCCCGCGCGCTTCCGAATGCCCGAGCGCGCAGGCGAAGAAGAGCCGTTTACGAATTGGTTCGCTCGCAACGGCTTTGATGTCATCAAACTGCCCGGCGAGGACCCCTTCGAAGGAGAAGGCGACGCGCTCTTTCAACCCGGCGAGCCGCTTCTCTGGGCGGGCTATGGCGTCCGCAGTGCCCTCGAAACCCATTCGATCCTGGGACAGGCCTTTGGAACCGAAGTCGTTTCGCTGCGACTCGTCGATCCTCGCTTCTACCATCTCGATACATGCTTCGCCCCGCTTCCAGGAGGTCGGCTGCTCTACTACCCCGCGGCCTTCGATGAGCGATCACAACGCGCAATCGAACAGCGAATCCCGGCGAACAAGCGAATCGCCGTCAGCGACGAAGACGCGACCGGATTTGCTTGCAACGTCATGCGCCTCGGAGAAAAGCTCTTCCTGAATCAGGCGAGCCCAACACTCCAGCGTGATCTTGCGAGATGGGATTTCGAAACCATCATTTGCCCGGTCAGCGAATTCTTGAAAGCCGGTGGTGGCGTCAAATGTCTTTCGATGATCCTCGACCAGGCGAACTTCGCGCGAATCTCTCCGGCGCCCGAATCACCGATCCGATCCACAGAACTCGAGGTCAAGGGACATCTCCTCGACACCGGAGGTCTGAACCGAGCGCTCGACATCATCACTGAGGCGGGCGGGAGCTTCCGCATCGCAACGCTGTCGCTGGCTGAACGCAAAGATCAAGAGTCCCGCGCCCAGCTGCATGTCGTCGCGCCGTCCATGGAAGGGCTGGAGGAAATCGTTTCCGAGCTGACGTCCGTCGGTGCCCAATCCCTTGAGCGCGAAATGCTGGCGAATCTCGAAGCAGTCACCCAGGACGGCGTCGCGCCGCACCATTTCTATTCCACCACGATCTATCCCACCGAAGTTCACCTCGACAGCGGTTGGTGCGAAGTCGAGAAACAGCGCATGGATGCCGTCATCGTCGTCGATGACGACTCTGATCCCGTCGCCCGCTGTGTACTCTTTCGCGAACTCGAGGTGGGCCAGCACGTCGTCTGCCGAACCGATGGCGTCCGCGTCCGATACCCCGAGCATCATTCGGTCGGTGAGTTCTCCTTCATGAACGCCTCGGTCAGCAGCGAGCGCCGCGTCGAAGCCTCGGTGAAGTCGATCGCCTGTGAGATGCGCCGAATTCGCGAGCGCGACGGAAAGATCGTCGTTGTCGCGGGTCCAGTCGTCGTTCACACCGGTGGAGCGAAACATCTATCGAGCCTCATCGACGGCGGCTTCGTCCAAGCGCTTCTGACCGGGAACGCCCTCCCCGTTCATGACATCGAGTTCGACCTCTTCGGCACCTCGTTAGGCATAGATCTCTCCCGCGGAAAACCCGTTCACGAGGGCCATCGCAATCATCTGATGGCGATCAACCGCGTCCGAGCCGAAGGCGGAATCCGTGAAGCCGTCGAGTCGGGAATGATTCGAAGCGGCATCATGCATTCTTGTGTCACCCAAAACGTCCGCTTCGTCCTGGCCGGATCCATCCGCGACGACGGCCCGCTCCCCGACACACTCATGGACCTCGAAAAAGCACAAGCAGCTTACGCCGAAGCCATCGAAGGCGCAGACATGATTCTCATGCTCTCTTCGATGCTCCACTCGATTGGGACCGGCAACATGACGCCCGCCGGCGTTCATCTCATCTGCGTCGACATCAGTCCGGCGACGGTGACCAAGCTCGCCGACCGTGGATCACTCGAATCGACGGGGATCGTGACGGACGTTGGACTATTTCTGAATTTGTTGGCAGCGAGCTTGTCCGGAGACGACGGCCGCTAATACGGCGTTAGGCTGTTGTGCCAAACCGCTCTTCTAGATAGGCGACGATATCGGCGGACTCCGATATCCAGACCGTATTGGCGCCCTCTTGTTCGATGCGGAGAACCGGAACTGTGGTCCGGCCGACGGCCTCTTTCAAATCACGCTTGTCTTCGCCACCGAAGAGTGTGTTTCGAAGTGGAATTTCGAGTCCGAGCGAAGCTGCCGCATTGAAGACACGTCGACAGAATGGGCATTGTGGATAGCCGTAGATCGTGAGGCCGTGCGCTTCTTCTTCGCCCATCATCTTCCCCCTCTTCTCGCGACCCGCTCGTGCAGGAGCGTCGGCCCGACATCGCTCCCGGATACTGCCAGAGAACCGAGCTCATGGGCATGCATTCGACCGTTGCGGAATGGACTTTAGCGATCGATCGATCCGCCTCCGCACACGCCCCACCCGCTGTTTCGCTTTACGCCGACGTCGGCGCGCGCCCCTGACAGCTCAGGTCTCCGAGCCGCCACCCGTGCGATTCGGAGCGGCTCGCGTCAGAAACCCGACGCCTCCCGTGCACGATGCCGCCGCCGGCGGCGCCGGTCCTGCGACCCGAAAACCGACACAAGCCCTCAATCGTAAAGGGCTTTTTCGATCCGACCCCGCTTGAGGAACAGCCGAGTCCGCGCTGGCACATTTCCTGCTCTACTCAACTAGACGAGCGACCGGCCAGCAAGCCGTCGCCCACGCCTGGGGGAATCATGGACGACTTTTCGAACGAGACCGCAGCCTGGCTGGAGGATTGCATTGGCGTCGCGGTCGGTGATGAAACGGAATTGGAGATCGGCGTCCTGATCGCTGCTGCGTCGGAATGGACGGAGGACGAGATGGAGCTCGATGATCTCGTCGTCGGCCTGATCGAGTCGGGTCGGGTTCAACTCCAGATGGGATCGGACGCGCGAATCGACTGAAGCACTGCTTCTTGATAGGATTGTGTTTTCTGGCCCTCGCGAGACATCGCGCGCAAGCTAGCCATCCATCATCCACGCCCATCCACCCTTGTCCACCCTTATCGAGAAGCATTCAATCCATGGCACGACTCAACGACCACTATCTCAAGCTGGCCGCAGGCTATCTCTTTCCCGAAATCAGTCGTCGCGTCGGCGAGTTCGCCGACGCCAATCCGAAGGCCAATCTGATCAAGCTTGGCATCGGGGACGTCGTCCTTCCCCTCGCCTCCTCTGTCCGCCAGGCGATGCATGATGCGATCGACGAAATGGCAACCGCCGAAGGCTTTCGCGGGTACGGCCCGTCCGAGGGCTACGACTTCTTGCGCGAAGCCATTGTTCAAAATGATTTCGCTAGCCGCGGTGTCCAGATCGATCCGAGTGAAGTCTATGCTTCGGATGGATCCAAATGCGACAGCGCCAACATCCAAGAAATTTTTGCGACCGACGCGACGCTGGCGGTGACGGATCCGGTCTATCCCGTCTATGTCGACACGAATGTGATGGCGGGTCGAACCGGCGGCGCCGATTCTGGCGGCCGTTATGCGAGAATCGAATATCTGCCGTGCACGGAAGAGAACTCGTTTCTTCCAGCGCTGCCCGAACGCCCAGTCGATCTCGTCTACTTGTGTTCGCCTAACAACCCAACTGGCGTGGTCACCCCGCGTGACGAATTGCAGAAATGGGTGGACTGGGCGCGAGCCAACGACGCGATCATCCTCTTTGACGCGGCCTATGAGCGCTTTATCTCCGAGGATCTGCCCCATTCAATCTTCGAAATCGACGGCGCAAGAGAATGTGCCATCGAATTTCGGAGTTTTTCGAAAACGGCCGGCTTTACGGGCATCCGATGTGCCTACATCGTCATCCCGGAGGAGCTCAAGGGTCGCGGGTCGAACGGCGAGCAAGCCTCGGTCGCACAACTCTGGCGAAGGCGAACGAATACGAAATTCAATGGAATCTCCTATCCGGTTCAGCGCGGCGCCGAGGCGATCTATTCGGAAGAAGGCCGCAAAGAGGTCCAGGCGAATATCGACTACTACACGGCCAATGCAGGACTGATCCTCGAGGGGCTCAGCAAGGCCGGGCTCAAGACCTTCGGCGGCGTGAACGCACCCTACGTCTGGCTCAAGACGCCCGATGGCCTCGATTCATGGCAGTTCTTCGATCAGCTCCTCGAACGTGCGAACGTTGTCGGGACGCCCGGCTCGGGATTCGGCGCCCATGGCGAGGGCTATTTCAGACTCTCGGCCTTTGGCCTCCGAGAGCAGGTCGAAGAAGCCATCGATCGCATCGCAAAGAACCTGGGTTAGTCGTCGGCCGCCGAGCCATTGCCTGCTCGCTGTCAGCCAAGCCCCAGTCGCTTGGCGATGATGACCTTCATGATTTCATTGCTGCCGGCGTAAATCGTCTGCACCGCTGCGTCCGCATAGTCCCGAGAGATCGGGTACTCATCCATGAAGCCGTAGCCACCGAAGAGCTGCAGGCATTCGCTCGATACGCGCTTCTGGAGATCCGACGCCCACCATTTCCCCATACTCACCTCTGTCACTATGTCCTCACCGGCGACATGAGCGACTAACAGACGGTCGACGAAGGCTTGACCAATTTCAATTTCGGTGGCCATTTCCACCAGCTTGAATTGTGTGTTCTGAAATGCAGCGATCGGCTTACCGAAGGCCTTGCGTTCTTTCACGTACTCGAGCGTGTCCTCGAGCGACCGGCGGCAAGAAGCGAGAGAGCCAATACTAATCGTCAGGCGCTCCTGCTGAAGCTTCTCCATCAACATCTTGAATCCACGACCTTCGCCACCCAACAGATTCTCGACGGGCACACGACAATCAGAGAAAGACATCTCGCTCGTGTCCTGTCCCTTCAAGCCCAGTTTCTTGAGATTTCGCCCTTTTTCGAAACCTGGCGTCCCGGCCTCGATCAACAACAGACTCATTCCGTCATGGGGTGGACTGGCATTCGGGTCGGTCTTCACGACGACGATGACGAGATCACAGTTCTGCCCGTTCGAGATGAAGGTCTTGGATCCGTTCACAACGTAGTGGTCGCCATCTCGAATCGCGCGCGTTGAGATGCCGGCCAAATCCGATCCGACACTCGGTTCCGTCATCGCGATCGCTACGAGACATTCCCCCGCGATCGCCGGCACGAGCCAGCGCTGTTTTTGCTCTTCGGTTGCGTAGGTCGTCAAATACGGCAGACAGATATCGGTATGCAAAGAGGCCTGCAGCGCATGCGCCCGAAGATCCGCCAATTCTTCGATTACAATCGCATCGAAGAGGAAATCAGCCCCCGCACCGCCGTATTCTTCCGGTTGATTTGCACCCAGGAAACCGGCCTCACCCATTTTCTTCCAAGCGGTGCGATCCGAGATTCCGGCTTCGTTCCACTCTTCAAGATGCGGGACAATTTCGGCCGCTGCAAAGCGTCGGAATTCGCTCCGAAATAGATCATGCTCGTCGCTGAAGATCGTTCGTCTCATTTCACTCGTCCTCCAATTCGTCATCTCTTCGTCATTCGGGATCGCCTGACGAGCTCGAGCTGTCTTGTTTCGAACTCAAAGCTCGACAACCGCCGGCTCCGACCTAACGCACTACGACGCCACGGCCCAACTTCGAACCTCATCCTACGGACGCGTACCGGCATGCGCGCAAAGCGGTTGACTCTTCAGCCTGCACCTCAGTCCTTCGCTGTCCGCACTCCGACCGGCGATGGGCGAGCTATGATGATCCGCGCGACGCGATGTCGCATCCAGCTCCAGAAAGACAGAATCACACGAACCCGAAGCACGCAATCCCAAGTAACGTCCGAGAGCGGCATCGATCTCTAAATCCATTGCTGAAAGAGAAGACCCGAATGCGCATTGGCAACATCCCGGTCGGTCACGGAGCGCCACTGATCCTGATCAGCGGTCTCAACGTCATCGAAAACGAATCGGACACCCTCGAGGTCGCACGAAAACTAGACCAAATTTCAGAGAAACATGGCTTTCCCCTGGTCTTCAAGGCTTCATTCGACAAGGCCAATCGTACACGCCACGATTCATTTCGTGGGCCGGGCCTCGACGAAGGCCTCCGAATCCTCGCCGCGGTCAAGAGCGAAACGAATCTACCCATCCTGACGGATGTCCATGACTCGAGCCAACCCAAGATTGCAGCTCAGGTAGTGGACATGATCCAGGTCCCCGCCTTCCTGATGAGGCAAACCGATTTACTCGCAGCGTGTGCCGCTGTCCGCCTCCCGATCAATCTGAAGAAGGGCCAGTTCATCGCGCCCGGCGACATGGTTCACGCCGTCGACAAGCTCGAAGAATTTGGCTGCAGCGATGCACTCGTGACTGATCGCGGAACCTCCTTTGGCTACAACAATCTCGTTGCAGACTCGAAGGGCCTTGTTCAGATGCGCGGGTTCGCACCAGTCTGTTTCGACGCGACCCATTCGGCTCAATTGCCGGGTGCGAATGCGGGCGCCTCTGGCGGAGATCGACGCTTCGTGGCGCCTCTGGCACGCGCAGCGGTCGCGGTGGGAATCGATGCACTATTTATCGAAGTTCACCCCGATCCAGACGCTGCCCCCTGCGACGGCCCGACCCAGATCAGCTTCGAAGCACTCGACCAGCTCCTGGCGCAAGTTCGCGCCCTCGACCAATCGATGCGCGAGTTGGCAGATTCATGAGCACCTAAAGCGATTCCAATATCGCACCGCCATGCGCGACCGTTCAGTTTGGTCGATGGAGACGATTCGCATCAGTTCCTCCATTTCTAATCTTCCCGAAACCGCACGGAACCCACGAACCACATTGCTCAAAAGAGATTTTCGTCGAGATGTTCAAAGTCCCCGGCGGCATCGACATAACTTCTGATCTCGGCACTAATAACAAAGTCACGCCCGCCCTGTTTCCGGCGCGCCGTATAGACGTGGTATTGCGCCCGCCTTTCCGGCCGACTTCCAACTTCGGAGCAAGACGGAACGCCAATCACGGGAATGACGCCATGCGGCCCGGCGAGTTCGGCGATCCGACGACGGTGTTTATGGCCGTGAATGACGAGTTCAGCGCCCGCCTTTTCGAGCACCACTCGGAGCTCATCGGCGTCCCATAGAGCCCGGCTATTCGATTCACCAGTCTTCGTAATGGGATGATGAATCATCACCACACGGCATCGATTCTGTGCTTCGAGCGCAACCAAGAGTCGCTCCAAGCGCTCGAGCTGAGTCCGACCCAGCCTCCCACCAGCACGAAAGATCGGCGTCGGAATCGCCGAACAGAGCCCGATCATAGCCAGGTCGCCATGAATCCGAAGCCGTGGATAGTCGGCATGACGTGGCGCGATCGTTTGATTGGAAGACAAATCGACGAGACACGCACGCGTCGCGGGATCCAGTTCCGAATGACACGTACCGGCGAGATAGCCAGACCACAGATCCCAAGAACGCTCCGGCGAAACCCGAACATAACAATCGTGGTTGCCCGGAATCAGGAATACCTCTTCGGGCGTGCCCAGCGCCGAGAGTTGTTTTGCCGCCATGCGAAATTCTTGTTCGAGTGAGACGTGGGTCAAGTCGCCGGTCACGAGTATCTGATCGATTTTCTGCGCCCGCACATCGCGAAACGCAGCTTCCAGAATCGCCTGGCTATGTCGATGTCGACGATTGAGGCCCCAGGAGGCCCAACCCGATAGCCTCTTGAAGCGAAGTAGCGCGGGACCACCACCCACTAGAGTCGTGGCATGCCAATCAGAAAGATGCGCGAAACGTATTTCTGCAGGCTCAGCGGGCATTCTCGATCCCCCTCATGCTCAGCAATCGCGAAGTTCTTATCTTGGCCGAACAACCCAGGCGCTAAGGCGCGGACACTAAACGAGAATGGCCGCTGATGTCTGTGATAGCCTCGATCGCTGCTCACCGAAAGCCAATCCGTTCGAAGAGTGAGGTAGACCGCGTGCTGAGAACCACGACCAGAAGCGAATTTTCAGGGCGCCTTGTAGCGTGCTTGATCCTGTCAATCATTGTGGTCCCATCCGCCTCCGCAGGCGCACCCGAATCGACCCCGGACGCCACGAATCTTTCGGCGCAACCATCCGTCGACAGGCATCGCCAAACCACCCAACTCGATCCGTCCGCCCGGCTTCTCAGCGGAGGCGGAGCGAGCGAATACTGGACCCTCTACATCGAACTCGACAGCGGACTTCGCATGACTCAGCAATTCCTAATCTCGAACGCCGGCCCCGGCAACCATAACGCCGTAGCCGTTGGTCACCTCGTCGAAGAAGGTCGCGAACCCTATCGCTATACGAACGGTCGACGGCGGGCACGATGGCGACTCTCTGAAGATCGACTCTTCCTCGACATCGGCTCCAGCCATCTCGACCTGCACCGGCCAGTCGGCGAACTCCGCATCACGAAGGACGATATAGAAATTCATCTATTCTTCGCGTTTGCCGAATCGGATGTCGCTGAACCCGTACCGAGTGAAGTGCTTCCCGAGAATTATCGAGTCGATGTCCTCGCTGTCGCCGCGAAGACAGAGGGCACGGTCCAGGCCCCTTGGATGGCCCAGCCCATTGCCGCACGCGGCCGAACCTGGCTGACTCACACTTGGACACAGAGCGACGAAGCCAAACTGCTCGACCGCCGAATCGAAATATTTGGCGGCAAGGATGAGGCGTCGTTCTACATGCTTCAACTCCGTAAGAGAGGCTCCTTTCAGCGCAGTTGGCTGCTGCAGACGGTGGCTGAGGGGGGAAACGTTGAATCTATAATCAACATCCCGACTCAGTGGGCCGATGAGTTCACCGGGGCCGAACAGCATGTGAAGCGCAGGTACGCGGTTCCAGACCGTTTCAGATTTTCGCAGGGGCCTGATTCGGGTCTAATTACCCTCAGTCAGAATTGGCTGCGCTTCGACCCCTTGAGCGTGCTTCCTCAGCCATTCCGCTGGTACGTCGGGAGAAAATCCAAGCCTCTTCACATCTGGGCGGACGCTCAAATTGAGGTTAGGCTTTACCAAGCGCAGGAAACCCCGCCCCCCCTAGATACCGGCGAGACCGAGAGCGGTGAGAATCCGCTCAACTCCGGGCTCACCTCTATCAATTCCAAAGGGGAAATCGAAGCAGAGGCGACGATACGCAGTATGACGGGTGTGGCATCCATCATATTTATGAATCCATCCAAACGCCGCTAGTTCGATGTAATTTCGAAACGCTATTGAAGCGTGAGCGGCACGCGAAGTGGATGCGATCTGCACCTCGACCTTCGATGACCACTAAAAGGACATAGTTATCTTGAGAATCGGGGTCGTCAACAATCTACGAGCAGGCAAGAACGAAGAGTCCGTGGCTCGAATGCTGAGCTTTCTCAAGGATCATTCCGAAGTCCTGAGTGTCGAGACCGAAAGTGCCGAGGCCATGCCTGAGGTGTTATCAGAATTTGCCCGTCAGGAAGTCGACCTCCTCGTCATCAATGGTGGTGACGGAACCATTCAGAACATCTTGACCGAGATTCTCGGCAATGACGATTTCGGAGATCGCGTCCCGATGATCGCCCCCCTTCGCGCGGGCCGAACCAATATGAGCGCGATGGACCTGGCCGCGCATCGCGATCCACTCAGCGGCCTTGAACAATTGATCGACTGCGCAAAAGACGGGCGGATCGCTGAACGCGTGGAGCCGCGGCGTGTACTGCGAGTCAGCTACGGACATGGCCCACACACGAGTCAGCGCGCCGCGCAGTACGGCATGTTTTTCGGCGCGGGCATCATCAAACGGGCCATCGAGCTCAATCATCGACTCTTTGATAAGACAGGCAAACGAGCCTTCGTCGAAGGCGTTCCCGGCGCGACGCTGGTGACCGCGGGATTGATCGGGCGCCTCGTCACGGGCGACCACTCCGGCGTCCTCGCCCCAGACAAGATCGAAATCCTATTGGATGGTCAACCGGTCGACACTGGCGAATTTCATCTCGTCATGGCCTCGACGCTGAGCCGCCTCTTCGCTCGCATGCGACCTTTCTGGGGGCAGGGCCCCGGCGGCGTACGCTTCACCTCCCTGGCAGCCCCGTGTAAACAGTTCGGCAAGGCGGCGATCGGAGTCCTTCGCGGCAAACCAGCCAGCTGGGCAACGCCAGAAGTCGGATATACAAGTCGAAACGTTGGTCATGTCGAGCTTCGGATGAAATGTGGCTTCACAGTCGATGGCGAGCTCTGGCAACCGGACTCCGAACGCAGCATCGCTTTGACGGCCGAGCGGGTCGTCCACTTTGTCCGCGCGTGAATCACGAATCGCGCACCTCAAATTCCCGCCGCACCGATCCCTGATCAAGTCTCACCTCCTCATCAACCAAGGCCATAGTCCCGATTCTTTTTCGGACAACCTATTCAGATCCGTAGCTGATTCAAGACCATGACCACCACCACTTCTTCATACATCGAGTCGCTCCAGGCTCACGTCGCGCAAGAACTTCGAACGCCGGTGAGCCCGGAAATTGAATGGCTCGCGCACGAAATCGCTGCAATCTATGGCGAGACCGTGTTAGGCGTCATGTTCTATGGATCCAGCCTTAGAGCAGACTCGGCCGACGGCGTTTTCGATTTCTGGGTCGTAGTCGATGACTACCGAGATGCCTACGCCAAGAACTGGCTCGCTCGAATCAATCAGATAATCCCTCCGAATGTCTTCTACATCGAGCGAGAGCACCAGGGCCAAACCCTGCGATCCAAATATGGCGTCATCAGTCGCCAGGCATTTGAGACGGGAACTTCCTTCGCCGCCTGGCACCCCTACGTCTGGGCACGCTTTGCACAACCGGCACGGACAGTCGCCTGCCGTGACGAAGCAGCACAGCAAGTCTTAGTCGCTGCCGTCGCCAACGCGATCTTGACGATGATCGGACGCCTCGTCTGCATCCTTCCAGAGCGCGACGACGAGTTTCGATTCTCCCTTGCCGCTTTTTGGCAAGAAGCGTTTCGCCGAATCTACGACAGCGAACGACGACCCCAGTCCGACGAGATCATTAGCGCCCTCTATTCGGTCGACCAGGAGCGTTACAACGCCGTTGCAAGCTTCGCGCTTCAGCAATTGGCCAGCGACGGTCACTTCGCAAAAGCGGCGCCCCAGGCACGTTCTTTCCGCGTGGCGATGTCGAAAAGCGGACGCCGCCAGAGCCGGCTGCGTTGGCGCGTGATGCGCTCTTTCGCGCGCTCTCTTCGACTGATTCGCCTCGCAAAGACGGCGATCACCATTCAAGATTGGGTACCGTATGTGCTTTGGAAGATCGAACGCCATACTGGACGACGTATCGAACTCAGTGAACGGCAGCAAAGACATCCCTGGATCTTCGCCTGGCCGATCATTTTACCGCTCTTGTTTCGACGAAATCTGCGCTCATTCGAAGAGTAGCCGGATGAACTGAAGCTGAATTCGCGAACAGCGCTCCGATCACGCACGAATCGTGACAAAGAAAGTGTAATCATGGAACTCGAAGGTAAAGCTGCAATCGTCACCGGTGCTGGAACTGGAGTCGGATATCAAACGGCACGAATGCTTGCAGAACAAGGCTGCTCGGTCCTCGTGAACTACAGCCGATCTAGAGAGGGCGCGGAAAAGGCAGCCGCCGAATGCGAGAAGCTCGGCGTCAAGTCAATCGCAGTCCGCGCGGATGTCTCACTGGACGAAGACTGTGTGGCAATGGTTGCCGAGGCAAAAAAGGCGTTCGGACGCCTCGACGTACTGGTCAACAACGCCGGATTTACAAAGTTCGTTCAACATGAAAATCTCGACGGCCTCGAGTCTGACGATTGGCAGAAGATTCTGGGTGTGAATCTTATGGGGCCCTTCTTTTGCTCACGTGCCGCGCGATCGCTGCTCGAAGCGGATGACGGCGGCGAGATCGTCATGACCTCGAGCGTGGCAGGCCTGGTCGGCATGGGTAGCTCGATCGCCTATTGTGCCTCGAAAGCCGGACTCAACAACCTCACTGTGACATTGGCCCGTGCCCTTGCGCCAAAAATTCGAGTCAACGCAATTGCGCCGGGGTTCATCGACGGTGAATGGTTGAAACAAGGCTTTGGAGACGCGTACGAGAACATTCGAGACAGCATGATCGAACGAACGCCGCTCAAACGGGTGGCAACGACGGAGACCGTCGCAGCCGGCATCCTTTCGATCCTGATGGGTCCCGACCTCGTGACCGGTCATGTCGTCCCCCACGAAGGCGGCGTACTCATCAACCGCTAGCAGCGCAATCCAATGAACGGAAATCGGGAGCAGGCGCGTGCCTGAAGCACCAGGAACAGATCCCATAAAAACGGTACTCATCACAGGTGCGTCTTCCGGGCTTGGCGCGGCAATGGCCGAGCGAATGATCGGACTCGGCTGGCGCGTATTCGGCACGAGCCGAAAGCCGCAGGCGAGCGAATCATCGAAAATTGAATGGATCTCGATGGATGTCTGCGACGATGCCTCTGTCGAGACCGCGCTCGAATCGGTATTCAAGCAAACGGAGCATCTTGATGGACTGGTGTGCAACGCCGGTTGGGGAATCTATGGCTCCGTCGAAGAAACGTCCCTCGATCGCGCACGGTCTCAGTTCGAAACCAATTTCTTTGGCGTTCTTCGAGTTCTCACCCCCGTTCTCTCACATATGCGCGAGCGGAACGCGGGCCGGATCCTACTTGTTGGCTCACTCTCCGGACGCGCGCCAATCCCCTTCCAATCTCACTATTCGGCATCGAAGGCGGCCATCGAATCCCTCGCCTTCGGCCTCGCAAACGAAATCCATCCCTATGATGTCCAGGTCAGTTTGATCGAGCCCGGCGACATCAATACCGCCTTCAATGATGTCATGGATTGGGGCACAAGGCCGACAGCTTCACCTTACGCCGAACGAATCGCCATCAGCGAAAAGGCTATCCGAGATTCCCTGCCGAAGTCGCCGGGTGCCGACATCGTCGCCGACGCCGTCGCCCACGCGCTGACCGCCAAGAAGCCGAAGCTTCGTTATGCGGTCGGCCGGGAAGCCCGTCTTGTTGGGCTGGGAAAACGGCTTTTGAGTGACCGCCTCACGCTCAAAACGATTCGCGATCATTTCGGGATCTGACGTCGTTTTTTAGCGGTCGACGACCTGGTCGTAGCCAAGGTCGCGCAGTGCCGAACGCACAATGACCGCTTCCTTCGCCACGCTCTCTGGCGAAGCGTTCGCATCGGCGTTTCCAAAATCGAGATCCGTCGGCTTCCAGATACACGAAACGTGAAGATGAACATGCGGCACTTCGAGCCCAAGAATCGTCAGTCCGACCTTCTCGGGATGATACGCTTTGTCCAGGGCTCGGCCGATCGCATGCGCCACGCCACTGAGATGTTTCATCACCCCTAGATCGAGATCTGTCCACGATTCAACTTCGGCGCGTGGAACAACGAGGGCATGACCCGGCTTGAGCGGCGCAATTGTCAAGAAGACGACGCAAACATCATCACGCCAGACGAAATGACCCGGCAGATCACCGTCAATGATCTTCGTAAAAATGGAAGGCATGAAGCTTGTTCCTCTCGACTAAAACCCGAACGCAATATGACTCAGAAATCATCGACCCGAAAGCGAGACTCCCTAAATCCGGCCTCCGACCGGACCGCCCGAAACGGATATAGGCCGCTTCGACGCCATTCATTCATTCATTCAAGAACGACAGGATCGAATCCCCATCACCGAACCAAGTCTACAACATCCCCCTCTGCTGGCGCGAAGGATGAAGCCCGCGACTTCGAAGTTCCGACCACAATGAACGTCAATCAACTACAGTCCTTCGCGCATAACCGATCCGATCACCGTCGGCCGCAATCCCTCGATAGACCGAGGCCGACACCGAGACACAACTCCAAAGCGAGGCCAACCCAATCTTGATAGGCATCGTCGTCATCGGCCTTCCCCTCTCCGCGATCCTCGCGAGCCTCGTTTTTTCCGAATGGCTTCGCCGCCACGCGGACTCCCGCACTCTGAGATCCTTGGACGAGGCGCCCAGAGACGCACTGATCGTGGTTCTTGGATGCAAGCCACGCCAAGCCTCTGGCCGTCTGACTCACTATTTCATCGGCCGCGTCGCGTCCGGGGCCGCCGCCTATCATCACGAATCCAGCCGCCAACTCCTCTGCACTGGCCGCGTCTACAACGATCTGAACGAGGCGACGGAGCTCGCGGAGGCCCTCGAAATCGCCTCCGTCCCTCGCGCCCAGATATTCGTTGACTCGAATTCCATTCGAACCATCGATTCAATCGAGCATGTCGCCAAGAGATATCCAGATCTTCCGATTCTCTTCGTCACGCAATCTTTTCATCTGCCCCGCACTCTTTTCCTGGCGAGACAGAAGAAGCTGGACGCGTGGGGGTTGCTCGCGCGAGGTCCGAATCCCGGCCACTGGGGTCAATTTCGCGAGCGAATCGCTCAAGCGCGCGCGCTCTTCGATGTGGCGCGAAGCAAAGCAGCGAACCGGTAGACTGCGACGACTCTCGACGCCTGACACCCTCCCTCACTTCCCACGTGTATGGCATCCTCTCACTTCATTCACTGGATTCAATGTATTCGACAAGGGGAGCATCCAATTGGGAAAGTCGATCGCGAAGAAAAAGACGAGTCGGCTATCCAAATTCGTACGTCCCACGACAATCGACCTTCATTTCCATCTTGATCCGGAGAAGAAGACGTTCCACGGGAATGCCGAGTACACGCTGAGTCTCGAAAAACGAACGCGAACGATCGAACTTCATTGCGCGGAACTTCGCGTTTCAAGAGTTCGGCTCCGAGCCAGGAATGCTTCCCTCCGCCCGCGGATCGAGAGCCATCCTGAATCCGAATCCATCGTCCTGCATTTCGACACTCTCCTTCCGGCCGAATCCATTTCCCTCGAACTCGACTTTCGCGGTCGCGTTCGAAACGATCTGCGGGGCCTCTATCGCTCCGTCGATCGAGAATTGCCCTGGCTCGCCACGCAACTCTGCCCGACCGATGCGCGCCGCTTCTTCCCCTGCTTCGACGAACCGGGCATCAAGGCGCAATACAGGATTCGTGTCACAACCAACAAAGACCAGACCGTACTCTCCAACTCACCGATCGAATTCGAGGTTGACGTCGAAGCGAGTATTCATGCTAAGGCCAACGGTTCAACCGATCAGGGTGCAGACCAGAAGACCGTCCAATTCGAAACGACCCCCCCTCTCTCTGCCTACCTGATTGCCGTCGCCGTTGGGCCCTTTGTGGCCACGCCCGCTCGGATGAGCGGCTCGACACCGATTCGTGTCTACACGCTGCCGGGCCGCCAGCACCTCGCACGCTTTGCCCTCGAAACCGCACACCAGGGCTTATCGCATCTCGAAAAATGGTTCGGGATGGAGCATCCGTACGCCAAACTCGATCTTCTGGCGCTACCGGATTTCGCCTTTGGCGCCATGGAGAATGCAGGCGCTGTTTTCTTTCGTGACTCGGTTCTGCTGCTCGACGCCAAAGAGGCTTCCTTCGAAGCGCGCAAGCGAGCGGCGGAGACTGTCGTCCACGAAATCTCTCATATGTGGTTCGGCAATCTGGTCACCATGGCTTGGTGGAATGATCTTTGGCTGAATGAATCCTTCGCCACATGGATGGCGTACGAAATCATCGAGCAGTGGCAGCCAGAATGGCAGATCTGGCTCGACTTTGCGCATCGGCGTGAAGAAGCACTCGCAATCGATGCACTCGAGAGCAGCCACCCCATCGCACCTATCATCCGCGATGCCCAAGAAGCGCACGAGAATTTTGATGCGATCACCTACACGAAAGGCGCTTGCGTACTTCGAATGCTCGAGGGTTATCTCGGAAGCGAGGTCTTTCAGGCTGGCATTCGCCTCTACATCAATCGCTACAAAGAAGGCGCCGCCTCGGCTTCGAATTTATGGGCCGCACTCTCGGAAGCCTCCGAGCTTCCGATCGAGAAGATCGTCGCGCCCTGGACGGTCCAGACCGGATATCCACTCGTCTCGCTACATCGCACAAATGTTGCCGGAAAGAAGGATCTGGAACTCAGGCAAGAACGCTTCCTTGCCCTTCCCGCGCCGAAATCTCGAAAAGGGTCGACGACCCGGGGCGCGACAAAATCGATGGCCCGCGGAGTCTCGCCGCGCTGGCAGATCCCTTGGGTTGGCCGCGGCGCGCGACGCAGGGGCGGCAAGAACGAGCAGATGAACCATCTACTCGTCAATCTGCGATGTCGTTTCCCGATGGGCGCCGGCGACCTGTCCTGGATCTACGGAAATTCGCGCGAGGCCGGGTTTTTTCGGATCGAACACGGCAAGGCCGAATTCGAAGATCTCCTCAAGCACCTACCGGCCCTCTCCACGCTCGAACGCATCGGATTCATTGGGCATCAATGGGCGCTGGCTCGTACGGGCCGGCAATCGGTGTCTCGGTTGCTCGATCTCCTCGCGGCTCTCGGCGAGGATGGAGATCCGGATGTGTTGTTCGCCGTCGCGAGCGCCCTCGGACGACTGAGTCAGCGAATCGCACCCAGCCGAGGGTCCGATGTCGAAGACCAATTCCGAAGTTGGATCGCCGCGCATTTCGAAGGAAAACTCCACGATCAAGGCCTCAAACCTACTTCGGGCGAAGATTTGCGAGAACGATTGCGACGCGGACAGCTCTTTCGAATCCTCGGTCAATTGGCCGAGTCGAATGAGATTCTCGAGCATTGCGCGAAGAGCGCAGCCAAATCCCTGTCTTCCGGAAAATCGCTGAGCCCCGAACTGGGCGACGTGGTCATTCGCATCGCTGCAAGCCAGGGCGATCTCGAGTTTCATAAGATGTTATGCACGGCCACGCGCGAAGCCACGACGCCCCAAGCGCGACGTCGCACGCTCTTCGGGCTCGCCGAGTTTGACGAACCCGGGCTGCTTCGCGCGACCTTCAAGGCCAGCATCGACTCAACGCTGGCCCCCGCACCCGACCGTGCCGCGCTGCTCGCCGCCCTTCTGACCCGACCCTCGACGGCGGCGGCAACCTGGCACCATCTCACTCGGGTTTGGCCACGCCTCGAAAAGCAGATGCCCCCGATTCTCCTGGCACGCCTGGCGGGCTCGACAGCAGAGGCGCTGCCCTATTCGATGGCGGAGGAGGTCACAGAATTCTTCAGTGACCACCCACTCTCCGCGGGCTCACGCGTGCTTCGCCAAGTGGCGGAAGAAATGTCGATTGCCAAACGATTCGACCGGGACGCGGGCGCGCATTTCGAAGACCATCTGGCAGACTTCTGAATTTCCGACGTGAGCCTTGTCGGCGATTCACTTTCGCCCTACTTTCGTCTTATGAAATCCTCACCGCCCAATCCCGCCAAGCGAATCCGAGAACTCGAACCACCCGGGTTTCGACCGGCGCGCAAGGGCCGTGGCGCCCGAGTGAATCCAACCGGCCGCTTCGAACAACGGCACGTCGAACCCGACTTTGAACACCTGGACCACTTAGGCCACCCAGACCACCTAGACCACCTCGAAGACGGGGACCACCCGGTCGACATTGAGCACTTCGACGACGCGCAACATACCCAGCTCACCCACCTCGACAGCGAGACGCAACTCGAAGCGACCGCCGCGCTGCCTCCCGCACCTCGAACCGAGATCATTCCCGACGCATCGCGATCGGCGCTCACTCGCAACAAGAGTCCAGACATCCCCTTCCAATTCAGTCTGAATCCCTATCGCGGCTGCGAACATGGATGCGCCTACTGTTATGCGAGGCCAACCCATGAGTACCTGGGCTATTCGGCTGGATTGGACTTCGAGACGAAGATCCTCGTGAAGGAGCGCGCGCCCGAGCTGCTGCGCAAGGAGCTCTCTGCTCGAAGCTGGAAACCACAAGTCGTAGCCATCTCAGGCGTGACGGACGCCTATCAACCCATTGAGCGACGGCTCGAAATCACCCGTCGATGCCTCGAAGTCTTCGCAGAATTCAGAAATCCAATCACGATCATTACAAAAAGTGCGCTCGTCACACGAGACATCGACTTGCTTCAACGGCTTGCCGCAGATCAGGCGGTCTCGGTCGCCCTTAGCATCACAACCCTGAATCCCGAACTCCAGCGAGTGCTCGAACCTCGGGCTTCGTCCTCGAAGGAGCGACTCCGAGCCATCAAAACGCTCACCGATGCGGGAATTCCGACCGGCGTCATGGTCGCACCCATCCTGCCCGGACTCACGGACATGGAGACGCCCGCCCTACTCGAAGCCGCCGCCTCGGCGGGGGCGGGCTGGGCCGGACAAACTGTCCTGCGCCTGCCCCATGGTGTTCGAGAGATCTTCGACGACTGGCTCCTCACGCATCGACCGCTGCGGCGCAAGAAAGTACTCAGCCGACTCGAGTCCCTGCGCGGCGGCCGCCTGAACGATCCTCGATTCGGAACGCGGATGCGCGGTGAAGGTCGCTTCGCCGCGCAGATCGCTGACCTCTTTCGTTTATGGGCGCGACGCCAAGGGCTCGAGGGTCCCGCGCCCACGCTCTCGGCGGCCGCATTTCGCCGGCCCGGAGGTACGCAACTGTCGCTTGAACTAGATTAGAGACATGGCGGGTACTGCGACCGACGCGACGGACACCACGGACGACGAGGCCGAAAATTCCAGCTCACTCACCCCAGCCCAACGGGCGGCACTTCGGTTCGTCGCCGAGCATGCGATCTCGAGGTCGGAAGCAGCCAATCAGCTCATCAACGAAGTCCTTCGCATGTCCAATCTATCCCGGCCGCCGGCAAATCCGATCGACGAAAGGAACAACAAGAGGACGGGCAATGAATCGGACGATGGACAGACGCGCTTTGAGAAATCGATCAGGGAGCTCAAGAACCATGCTCGCGTCGCACTCCATTTCCACCCAGACCGGCCAGGCGCAAACGGCGACAGCGTGGCCGGATGCCTGCTCAGCGAGGGGTTCTACCGGTCCCAGTTCGAAACGGGAATCTCGAACGGCGGACTGACGGCCTACCCCGGCGGTGCGCGTCAGCGCTGGGAAGAGAAGCTCTTCGGCGGGGCCTATGAACAATCGAATGCCGACCCCGACAAGAGAGCGCACGAACGCCCAAAATACGGTGCCCTCGACGTGATGCGGCATGCCGACGGACCTTCGCCGCGCTTTGGCTCCTGCTATTTCCTTTTGATGCCGACGGTCTCGCGGCGCTGCACGTTGACCTACATGGACTCGAGCGAAGAGCCCGAGACCCGGGGTACGGTCGAAGCCTTCGACGACATCGTCGCCGCCATGCTAGGCGATGTTTTCAAGAGCGACTTCACGCTGGGCGAAAGCAACCTGACACCGCCTCGACTGATCGACCACTTGCTCGAGAATTCCCTTCGGCCGCTCGATGAGTCCGTCGCGCAACCGGCCACCCGGAATCTCAACCACTATATCGAGGCACAGGTCCACGGTGAAGTTTCTCTTGCGGAAGATGTCGAAGCACTGGTCATCGACCCCTGCTTTACACAGACCCAAACCGGAAAGACGCTCGAGTCGCTGTGCAACCAATATGAGATCGCCCTCTACCAACATGGCGGCTTCGCCCTTCCCGTCGATGAGATTCCCAGCGATTTCCGCGGGCCGAGCATGCCTTCACTCGCTGCGCGAATCGCGACGAACGACATCATCGACGTCGGGGTGATTGGACGAGCGGTGACTGAGCTCAAAGGAAATTCAGCGCGTTTCTCCGACCGGGGAAGCCATGACGAGGTGCTCCAGGAATTGAAGCTGCTTTGGCATGTGCTGGTTCGATACGGGCGTCCGGCGGGCGAGTTCGGGGGACCCGGCGTGAAACTGACCTAAAATGATTCCAGGGCGCGAACAAAGACGGGTCAGGCGGTACCTACTCTCCGTCATCCGCGCCAAGATTGCGCCAGCAGCGATTTCGTTCGTGAGTGCGCAAGTTCGAGAGTAACGGGAGAGACGAGAAAATGAACGACGATTCTTCGAAGAGCGATCACGAATCCGAGGCCAGCCACAGCTTTCTCCGAGACACGCTGGCACCCATTCTCGTCGTGATTGCGATCATCGTTCCTCTTCGATCGGCCGTTGCGGATTGGAATGATGTCCCGAGCGGATCGATGCGACCGACCATTCTCGAGGGCGACCGGATCTGGGTCAACAAACTCGCCTACGGCTTGCGCGTTCCGCTCACCATGTCCTGGATCACTCGCTGGGATGAACCTGTCCGCGGGGACATCGTGACTTTTGCCTCCCCAGACGACGGGATCCGGCTCGTCAAACGCATTATCGGCTTGCCCGGAGACCGAATTTCCATGCGCGCCAATCGGCTCTCGCTCAATGGACGAGAGCTCGACTACATCGAATTCGACGAGACCCTCGAAAAACTACCAGAACCTCGACCCGGGGACGCGCAGACACCGGTGATCGTGCGAACCGAACAACTCGACACACATCCGCACGCCGTCACGGTCATCCCGGCTCTGTCCGGTTACTCCGACTCTTTTCCCGAATTCACGGTGCCCGAGGGCCACTATTTCTTTCTCGGAGACAACCGTGATCAAAGCCGCGATTCCCGTTTTATCGGAACGGTCGCCCTCGATGAGATCTACGGCCGCGTAACCCATGTCGCTCTTTCCGTGGACCCCGATCATTATTATCGGCCGCGGTTCAGCCGCTGGATGAAGCCCTTGGATTCAGTCTTCGCGCAATAGTCCGCCGATATGCGTCGCGAAGCGAAAGGGTCCGCAGATCTGAACGTGCTCCTCGATCGAATCAACGGGCGCAGTTACAAGGCCTACCGCGATCTCGAAGGCGTCTGGCATTTCTCGGAATTCACGCTCTTCGTCGACCACACCCAATCCGATCCATTCGCATCGCCCTCAAAGCTTCGCGTTCGCCTCGACTCCGAGACCACGAACCTACCCGAGGATGCCCTCGCCAATCCGACCCGCCGAATGGCCTGTGCCTCGTGGCTTGCACGAGCCTTTCGCAAAACCATCCATGACATTCGCCCCCCCCGAACGGGAACGGGCAAAGGCGGCCTCATCTCGATCGACGCGGGTGGCGCAGAAGTTCTCGAACGAACGGCCGTCGTCTTCGGCGACGGCTTCGTCGAAGCGCGAATCGAATTAGGCCTGCCAGCGGCGGGGCGGCGCATACTCGGTGGCGAAGCGGCAAACCTCCTCATCGACGTCCTCCCACGCATCGTCGCCCGAGCCTGGACCCGGCGTAGTGAATCGGACGGGCGCGACCTTCTTCACTTCATCAACTGCATCGAGAACCAGGAAATAGTTCGGAGTTCGCTTCGCGAACGCAACCTGATTGCATTCGTCGGAGACGGCGCAATTCTTCCACGTGAGAGCGGGGCCACTGAACGTCCGATGGACAGGGAGCGTGCATACCCGTTTCAATCGCCGGAACCCTTTCGCGTGGACATCGAAGTGCCGCACGCCGACGCAGGCGCACCCGGTCGAATCTGGCATGGAATGGGAATTCCTCGCGGCATCGTATTACTCGTCGGCGGGGGGTATCACGGAAAATCGACACTGCTGCGTGCGATCGAACGAGGCATCGCCCCACATATCCCCGGCGATGGACGCGAAACCGTGGTGAGCGATCCCAGCCTCGTCAAAGTTCGCGCCGAGGACGGCCGAAGCATCCGAGACGTGGATATCCGCGGCTTCATCGATCATCTCCCGAAGCCCCAAGGCGAATCCGACCCGCCGAGCACACGGGAATTCTCCAGTGCGGATGCGAGTGGCAGTACGAGCCAGGCTGCCAACATCGTGGAATCCATCGAGGCCGGTGCGACGGGCCTGCTCCTCGATGAAGATACCTCCGCGACCAACTTCATGGTTCGAGACGCGAAGATGCAGGCGCTCATCCATCCCAGAGATGAACCGATCACCCCCTACCTCGATCGCATTCGCGAACTCTATGACGTGTTTGGCATTTCGACGCTTCTCGTCATGGGCAGCTCCGGCGATTACTTCGCCGTCGCAGACGCCGTCATCGAAATGAAGGCCTATCAGGCCTATGATGTCAGTGCGAAGGCCAAAGAGATTGCGGGTCGCGGCGAGTCGAATGCCGATGTGGATTCGCGAACCGCCCTCACTGCACTCACCGCAGCACGCAAACGGATTCCCGATCGCACGAGTTTCGATGCCAGGCGAGGACGACGCCACCCAAAGATCTCGAGTCGTGGATGCGATGAGATGGTCTACGGCACAACCGAAATTGATCTGCGCGGCATCGAACAACTCTTCGATGCCAGTCAGACACGAGCTATCGGATGGGCGATTCTATATGCGGCAACCAAGATCATGAATGATCGGATGACAATCTCAGCAATGCTCAATGAGCTCGACCGCTTCTTCGACCAAGAAGGGCTCGACGTGCTCGGCCCTGACCATCGGTCCGGCCATCATCCGGGCGCCCTCGCTCGGCCGCGGCGGATCGAGATTGCGGCGGTCATCAATCGAATGCGAACGCTTCGGCTCATTAGAGCGAGTTGAACCGGAAGGGAAACTCAAAATGGTCACCGGCACGCGCTCCCCCATCACATCCGAGATCGACTTCGACGCCGAAGGTCAACAAGTTGGCTTCTTGCGTTTGCCTCACTCCGTACACCGATCCGCCTATGGATGGATCCCGATCCCCATCGCGCAGATCAAGAATGGGGACGGGCCAACGTTGTTTCTCATGTCGGGAAATCACGGTGACGAATACGAGGGGCAGGTCACCCTGACGAAGCTCGTCCAGACGCTTGAACCGGATGCAATCCGCGGTCGCATCATCCTTCTTCCCATGGCGAACTACCCTGCGGCCAACGCTGGGCTGCGAACCTCTCCGATCGACGATGGCAATCTCAATCGTTCGTTTCCCGGCGATCCAGAAGGGTCCGTGACCCAGATCATCGCGCACTACATCGAACACGTACTCCTCGAAATGGCCGACTTCGCGATCGACCTCCATGCAGGTGGCAGTTCCCTGCACTATCTCCCAACGGTCCTCTTCGGTGAAAGAAAGGACCCCGCCGAGAACGCCACGATTTTGAAGATGATGCGTAAATTCGGTGCTCCCTATGCCTGTAAATTTGCTCGTTCCAGGGCAAACGTTTGTTCTTCCGCGGCACGACGGCAGAGCACAGCCTTGATCACGGTCGAGATGGGTGGCTCGGGAACGGTTTCAATGGACAGCTTGAAAGTGGCGGAAGAAGGCGTCCAGCGAGTTATGGCGAGCTTCGGCTTCCTCGCCGCGCCCGATGTCGTACCCGCCCCCTCAACACGAATCCTCGAGATTTCGAGCGCGGACTGTTTCCTATATGCGGCCGAGGAGGGGCTCTTTGAGCCCCGGGTCGAATTGGGCGCAATGGTGCAGGCGGAACAAGTTGCGGGTGTGGTTCACACTCCACAAACGCCATGGAAGCCTTCTACGGAGGTTCGATTCAAAACCTCGGGATTGGTGATCTGTAAACGTGTTCCCGCTCGCGTGGAACGAGGCGATTGTCTATTTCATCTGGGAACAGACCTGTCCATCTAGCAAAGACGGCCGGAGGCAGGTCGAACCTGCACGCGTTTCAATCCACGATGAGTTCGAGCCCGAGCCTCTCGCCGTGTTCTTCGACATAACAACGCGTCCCGGCTTCCATCCGAACCGTGTAGCAATCCTCGAGGTGAAGGATCTGATCCCCCCTCGAAGCGCGCAGTCTCTTCGAGAACGAGAACGAATTCCGGAAAGCCAGGCCTGCGATCGGTCGCGCAACCGCGAAGCCAGACTTCGCCGTCTGCTTCGCTTGGCCCTTCAAACGGAGCGGTCGAGCACATCGGGGAACCACTCAAGAATCGCGCCCCGCCCCTCTCAACGTTCACTCCCAAGAAGCGGGAGCCCTATCTCGCATACGGCATCGGGGCTGAAGAACTCCTCGAGAGTACTCCACTGATCCTCTCTATAGGATTTCTCGAATGCAGCGGCATGGGCGAGGAGGCGAGGGATATTGGACAAATCGCTCTCCTGGTACGGACCATCGTCCCCACTCGTCCGCAAGGTCTCGATCACGGCAGGGTCCACCTTGGGATGGATCATGAGCATACCGCGATCGGCCGAGCCGCAAATTTCGACTAGACTTACGCATTCCCGGAAAGCACCGCCCGTCGGAAGGAGATCCCATGCCCCATCCATTTCGATTCGGAGTTCAGATTCAAAGCTTGCCCATCGACAGTTGGCGCGATGATGTTCGTCAACTCGAAGCCATGGGTTTTGACTCGGTCTTCGTTCCGGATCATTTTGGGAACCAATGGGATCCAACCACTTCGATTGCCGCCATCGCCGGCGCGACCGAAAAACTGAATGTCGGATCACTCGTTTATGATGTCGACTATCGCCATCCCGTCGTCTTCGCAAAAGCCGCGGCCACCCTCCAGGTCATGTCTGCGGGTCGACACATTTTTGGTATCGGTGCAGGATGGATGGAGACCGACTACGTCGAAGCGGGCATGCCCTATGACCGCCCGGGCATCCGTATCTCTCGTCTCGAAGAAGCGCTCAAGATCATTACGTCCATGTGGGAGAACGAGAAGACGACCTTCGACGGCGACTACTACTCGACGAAGGAAATCGCCCAGGCAACAGACCTTCA
Source organism: Myxococcales bacterium (assembly GCA_012959805.1). Taxonomy (GTDB): domain Bacteria; phylum Myxococcota_A; class UBA9160; order UBA9160; family UBA4427; genus UBA4427. Next base: position 39,569 of record DUCN01000074.1, read on the forward strand.
AGGCCAGCCTCGACCGCCAATTCTCATCGGTGGCGGCGGACCCCGTGTTCTGCGACTGGCCGGACGTTATGCAGACATCGTCGGCATCAACCCGAAACTCGTCGAAGGCAAGGTCACTAAAGACACGCCCGGCGATAACGCTCCGGAACGAATTCTCGAAAAGATCGGATGGGTTCGCGAGGGTGCCGAAGCCGCTGGCCGAAATCCCGACGACATTGAATTTAATTCACTAAGCTTCGTAACGGCAATCATGGACGACCCGTCGCGTCTTCGAGCCGGAATCGCGGCCAACAGTGGAATGAGCGTCGAGCAAGTCGCAGACTGCCCGCTCTTCCTGACCGGATCGGCCCAGGAGATCCGGGAACGATTGGAAAAGCGGCGCGAAGAGACCGGGATCAGCTTCCTGGTCATTCAGGGCGGCGACAACGCCGTTCTCGAAAAATTCGCCAAGGAAATCGTTGGTCCACTCGCGGGCTGACACACATGGAACGGATGCGCCCGAGCCCATCCACAACTTCGACCCAAACAGGGTCCACACTGAAAAAGGTAAATAACATGTCGACAGCCATTCATGCAGGCCATACCGCACTCGTCACAGGAGGCGCTTCGGGTCTCGGTCGGGCGACCGCCCTTCTTTTGGGACGCGAGGGCGCGCGGGTTTGCGTCGCCGATCTCGATGGTCCGGGCGCCAAAAAAGTTGCACAGGAAATCAAGGACTCCGGCGGCGAAGCGGTCGCCTGTGTCGGTGATGTGGCCACCGTCGAAGGAAATGACGCGATGGTTGCGACCACCCTCAAAGCCTTCGGTGCCCTCAACGTGGCGTACCTGAACGCAGGTATCGCGCGAGGCTCGACGATTCGCGGCGGCGATGTCGACGTCTGGGACCAGGTCATCGCCGTCGATCTTCGCGGTGTCTTTCTTGGCATGCGTGCCGTCATCGAACCGATGGTCACCGCCGGCCAAGGCTCCATCATTTGCACCGCCTCCGTCGCCGGGCTACGCGGCGGCAACAACATGCCTTCGTATTTCGCTGCCAAGCATGGCGTCGTCGGTCTTGTCAAATCCGCGGCCGCGGAATTTGCGCCTCTCAACGTTCGCGTGAACGCTGTCTGCCCTGGCGTCATCGATACACCCATCCTCGGACCGGCTCATGGTGTCGCGGCCGTCACGGACATGCTCGGGCAAGGTCATCTACTGGGGCGCGTCGGCCAACCCGACGAAGTCGCACAACTCGTCTCTTTCCTCGCCAGCGATCGATCTTCCTTCGTTACGGGCGCCGCCTATCCCGTCGATGGCGGTATGACGGCTGTGATCGGAGCCGGAGGTGCCGATCACATGGACGAAGAAGATCGGCAGAAGCTCTTCGAACAACTCTCCGCAGCCGTTCCCAAATAGCGCACACCGACCCAATAGGGGGACATCGACATGGCCGACCGCCGCGAAACAGTGCTCATCACCGGCGCATCGAGTGGGATCGGATTGGAACTCGCGCGTATTTTCGCGAAGAATTTCTACGACCTCATCCTCGTTGCGCGACGTGAAGCCGAGCTTCAGTCACTCGCCCAAAACTGTCGCATCGAATACGGCTCGCAGGTTCATGTCTTCCCGATGGATCTTCTCGTTCCAGACGCCTCTGCGAAGCTCGTCGGGCAGCTCAAAGACAGCGACCTTGAGGTCGACATCCTCGTCAACAACGCCGGGCTCATGGACATGGGCCGATTCGCGGAGATCGAGGTCGATCGACACGAACGGCTCTTGCAGCTGAATATCGTGGTCTTGACCTCGCTCACGCGCCTGCTGCTTCCGGCGATGATCCAGCGTGGACGAGGCCGGATCATGAATGTCGCCTCGACATCATCCTTTCAGCCCGTCCCTTCGATCGCGCTCTACGCGGCCAGCAAGGCCTTCGTCTTGTCGCTTTCTGAATCGCTGTCCGAGGAGTTGAAGGGAACCGGGGTGACGGTGACAGCGCTGTGCCCAGGAATTACCAAGACGGACATGTACGATCGCGCTCATGCGGAGCACGACAGCGTGCAGTATTTGCCGCAGTTCTTTCTATCCAGCGTCGAGGATGTCGCTCGGGATGGATACGAGGCTTGTGTGGCGGGCCAAGCCGTCGTCGTACCCGGGATCCCCAACCAGGTGGTTGCGGGTGCAGTTGGACTTTATCCGCGCTGGTTGGTACGGGGCATCGGTGGCTTGCTCGGTCGAAGTTCGACGCGTTAGGCCTCGTTCGACAACAGTATGACTACGCCCAAATTGACCAACATGACTCAAGAAGGAGAAAACACATGGACCCGGAATCACCCTACGACGCAGTAAGCCGACGTAAGTTCATGCAGGTCCTCGGCATGATCGGCGTCGGCGGGCGAACGCTTCTCGAGACCGGAAATGCGCGGGCCGCAGTCGATGCCGCCAAAGACGCCGCCGCTGGCGAGAAAACGTGGCCAAAGATGACCTATCGCAAGCTCGGTCGAACGGGCTGGAACGCGAGTCGGCTCGTCATGGGTTGTGGCGCCACGCTCATGTTTCGACAGAAGGACGCGCTTCTCAATGCGGCGTACGACGCCGGGGTGAATGTGTTCGATGTCGGCTATCGCGACTACTACCGGAATGCAGAGAAAAATCTCGCGCCCTTCTTGAGGAAGGTCCGAGACAAAGTCTTCCTGATCTCGAAGGCCCCTGCCGACCTCGACGTCGAACCAAATCAAATCGTCACCACAGCCCAGGCTAAACAAGCCGCTCTGTCATGGGGTGAACGAATGAACGAGAGTCTTCGAGAGCTGCAAGTCGACCATGTCGACGCCTATTACTTGATGGCTTCCTATAACCCCTCACTGATCGCGAGTGATGAGGTCTATCGCGTCTTCGAGAAAGCCAAGGAAGCAGGCAAGGTCTCGCATCTCGGGCTGAGTACGCATCGAAACGCCGAGAAGGTTCTCCTCGCCGCCGCCGAAACCCGCCGATACGACCTTGCGATGATCGCGATCACGCCGGCGGGTTGGTACGACTGGGAGAGCAAGGGCGTTCTCGCTGGAACAAAGAAGATGGCCGACCTCCGGCCGGTTCTCGAAAAGGCACGGGCCGCCGGTATCGGACTCGTCGGTATGAAAGCCGCCCGGCATCTGGCTGGCCTGCCCTACGTCGGTTGGTTCGACAAGCCCGATGCGTTCAGAGAATTCTATGACGAGAAGCTGTTGGCCGAGCCGTTGTCGCCCTTCCAGCGAACCTACGCCTTCGTTCTGGCGCATGGGCTCGATGTCGTGAACGCCGACATGTCATCTCTCACACATCTCGAGGAGAATGTCGCGGCCACCGTCGGCTCACCCAGCTACTTTGCGTGATCCCGTTCGTCTGATCCCGTTCGCCTGATCGCGCTACCAGTCCGCCAACTCGGCGGCCCGATTTTGATGAACCCGCGGCGTCCCCATAAAGACGCGATCGAACATCGCTCGTTTGAACCAGATCTGCGTATCGCCTTCCCAGGTGAACCCGATGCCGCCATGGGCTTCCGTTGCATCCCGTGCGACCTGCTGATAGCGCTCGGTGATATGACTCTTGGCGATCGCAGCGACGCGTTCGCTCTCCTCAGGAACATGATCCAGCGCATGGGCCGCATACCAATAGAGCGCGCGGGTCGGCTCGATCTCGACGGCCATATTCGCCAGTTGATGCTTCAGGGCCTGAAAATGGCCAATCGTCACTCCGAACTGCTCACGATTCTTGGCATACTCGACACTCATTTCGACGAGCTTGGTTGCTCCACCGAAAGCGTCCGCGGAAATGAGAACCAGGCCCACATCGCGGACGCGCGCCGCCACCTCATCGCCACCCTCATTCAGCATTTCAATCGGTGTGTTCTCGAAATTCACCCGGGCAATTCGTCGAGTGCGGTCCGCGCCTTCAACGCGCTGAATCTCGACGCCCGATGCGTTCCTTTCGACGACGCCGAAACGCCCGCCGGCCAGCCCAACAACGAAGAGATCCGCGTGTTCTCCAAACTCGACGATCTCTTTGGTTCCGGTGATGGTTTCGCCCGCCGCCATCTTCCAGGCTTCCGGAAGCCAACCCGCATCCTCTTCTGCAAGCGCGACAGTCGCCAACGCGTCACCGCTTGCAAGGCCAGGGAGCCAGCGACCTTGCTGATCCGCATTCCCGGCCAGAGAAATCGCAAGGCTGGCCAGCGAATGGCTGAGATAGGGCACCGGCGCCGCAAGCGAACCCAGCGTTTCGGCGACGACCGCCAGATCGAGAATTTCGAGTTCGCTACCCCCGTACTCTCCGGGAAGATGGATTCCGGCTAGACCTAACTCCGCAAGGCCCTTCCAGAGAACTGGGTCGTATCCAACTTCGTCGTCGAAGAGTTCTCGAAGGCGTGCCGGTGGGCATTCATTGTCAATGAATTGGGCCACCGTTTCTTGCAGCAAGCGTTGTTCATCCGACAGATCAAAATCCATTTCATCCTACCCTTCTTACGCCGATTACCCTGTTTCTACTTGCTTCGATTCGCAGCCATGTCGCGCGGCAGACCCAGCCCACGCTCGGCAATCACGTTGCGCTGAACATTCGCCGTTCCGCCGGCAATGGCGATACCGAGGGAACCCATGTATTGGCTGAGCCAATTCGCCGTCGACGAGCCCGCCGTTCCCGTACCAAGCCCTGCGGCCAATGGCGCCCCAAGTCCGTCGTCGCCGAGAATCTCCATCGCGAGATGCGCGACCTTGTGCCCGATGTTGGTCGAATTCAGTTTGTTCATCATGGCGATGATCCCGGCATTCTCGTCCTTCAAGCCCTTGGACGTCTGCAGGAAACCCGAGTACTGGTGCGCCCGGATATAGCCTTCGATCCGGACGAGTTCACGACGAACACCCGGATCCTCGATCGCCGGCTGCCCATCGATCTTTCGCGACTTGGCCAACGAAACGAGCCCACTCAACAGCCCCAGAGACTGCGCAGCGTTTCCGATCGAGTTGCGCTCGTGTTTGAGAGTCGTGCGTGAAACCAACCAACCCTCTCCGCGCTTGCCAACAATCCAATCTTTCGGTGTCCGCACATCGTTCAAGAAGACTTCGTTGAACTCCGAGGAGCCCGTCATCTGGCGAAGTGGCCTAACGTCGATGCCCTTCGTCTTCATGTCTATGAGCAGATAGGAGATGCCCGCGTGCTTCTTCTCGTCGGGCTCCGTGCGTACGAGACAGAACATGTAATCCGCACGCTGGGCACCGCTGGTCCAGATTTTCTGACCGTTGATGACCCAATCATCGCCATCGAGTTCCCCCTTCGTCATGAGACTGGCGAGATCGCTACCCGAGCCGGGCTCGCTGTACCCCTGACACCAGTTGATCTCACCGCGAATCGTCGGGCCAACAAATTTTTCCTTCTGCCACTCCTCGCCGCGATCGAGTAGCGTCGGCACGAGCATCATGGTTCCGATCCCGCGCGGCTCCATCGGTGCGCGGGCTTTCCCAAATTCCTCGCGAATCACCTGACCACGAAGCGCATCTGCAGACTGTTCGGATCCACCGTATTGCTTGGGAATATTTCGGCAGAGATAGCCCTCGGAGATGGCACGCTCCCGAAAGAGCCGGGCGCCATCCTCTCGAGGCATCTTGGCTTCATCGCCCGCAAGCGGCCAATTCGCCGTCAGGAAGGTTTTCACTTCCTTGCGGTAGTCCTCTGTCTCCTGGCCATATGAGAGATCCATCGAAACCTCCAACGCACACCGCATAGCTCCCGAAGAATTGGGGAGCGAGGTGGGATTGGAAGTTTCGGACCCGCTGACACAAACGTCAACACCAGCTGGCGGCACTGCGAAGCACGATCAGTCGCCCAGAGCGTCGTCCAGAAAGGCCTGGAGCTGTGCTCGATGGATCCGCGGGCTGCCGGCGGCCGGACTCGCCGATTCGTCGCGACCCGCATACTCCAGCCGATGCTGATCGCCGATGATCGCCTCGAGACGATCCCGCACGAACGTCCACCCGCCCATATTGCGCGGCTCTTCCTGGCACCAGATCCGGCGCTGGGCCGACCTGTATTGGCCCATGAATTCTGTCAACAATTTTTCCGGCCAGGGATAGAGCTGTTCGACCCGAATGATCGCGACTTCGTGCTCCTTTCCCGCAAACCGCTTCGCCCGCTCTTCGACCAGATCGTAATAGACCTTCCCGACACAGATGATGACTCGCTTCACCTCGCTCGCGCGTGCCGAGGCGATCGGATCGTCGATGACTTCCTGAAACCGTCCGTTCGTAAAGTCATCGACTCGCGAAGCGGCCTTTGGATGGCGCAACAAACTCTTGGGCGTAAAGACGATCAGCGGCGCACGATAGGTTCGCTTCATCTGCCTTCGAAGCACGTGAAAGAACTGCGCCGAGTTGGTGCAGTTGACGACCTGAAGACTGTCCTCTGCGCAGGTCTGCAGAAAACGTTCAACACGCGCGCTGGAATGCTCCGGGCCCTGCCCTTCATATCCATGGGGCAGCAACATCACGAGCCCGCTCATTCGACCCCATTTCACGTGCGCAGAGGTAATGAACTGATCGATGATGACCTGGGCTCCGTTCACGAAGTCGCCAAACTGGGCTTCCCAGAGCACAAGGGAGCTGGGATCTGCCAGGCTATAGCCGTATTCGAATCCGAGAACCGCCGCTTCGGAAAGCAGACTGTCATACACTTCGAAGCGCGCCTGGGTATCGCTGATGTGGTCGAGCGGCGCATATTCCTCCCCGGACTGCTGATCGACGAGCACGGCATGCCGATGCGCGAAAGTTCCGCGCGACGAATCCTGCCCCGACAATCGAACGGGGATGCCTTCAAGAACCAGAGACCCATAGGCCAGCGCTTCACCCAGCCCCCAGTCGATCCCAGAATCCTCAGAAACAGCCTTGGCTCGGGAATCGAGAATCGACTGAAGCTTCTTGTGCACGCTGAAATAACTGGGGACGCGAGAGATCCCGTCGGCGATCTGTCGTAGACGGTCAAGAGGAATGGCCGTATCGAGTTCCTGCTCCGGCCTAACACGAGTATATCCGGTCCAAGGTCCGCGCGGCTCATAAGGCTCGTCGGGCTCCGGCGACTTCGAATGAATGATTTCGAGCGCTTCCTTGAGGGCCGCCTGCTGTCGCTCGTCGATCTGGTCGGCTTCCTCTTGAGAAATCCTGGCACCCGCCACCAGCTTTTCCATATAGAGCGTCTTGACCGACTTTTTGTCGCGAATCTTCTGGTACAGGCGAGGCTGGGTAAATGCGGGCTCGTCGCCTTCGTTATGTCCGTGCCGCCGATAGCAGACCATGTCGATCACGACGTCGTCGCCAAAACGCTGCCGGTAGGCCATCGCGAGTTTTGTGACATGAATGACCGCTTCTGGATGGTCGCCGTTCACATGGAAAATCGGAACCTGGATCATCTTGGCGACATCGCTGCAATAGAGCGTCGATCGCGCTTCGGCGGGCGTTGTCGTATAGCCGATCTGATTGTTGACGATGATATGGATGGTTCCGCCGGTGCAGTAGCCCGCGAGTTGGGACAGGTTGAGCGTCTCAGCCACCATCCCCTGGCCCGCGAAGGCCGCGTCGCCATGAACAATCACGGGAACGATCGTTTCGCCGTCCACATCGCCAGCTCGCACCTGCTTGGCCTTCGTCCGACCTTCCACTACGGGATCGACCGCCTCGAGATGCGACGGGTTCGAAGTCAAAGTGAGATGAACGCGCTCCCCCGTCGCCACGCGTCGATCGCTGGAAAACCCCTTGTGGTATTTGACGTCGCCCGAGCCGAAGGGAGCGTCTACATCCGGGGAGTCTTCGAATTCCGAGAAAATCGACTCGTAACTCTTGCCCAGGATGTTGGCGAGTACGTTTAATCGACCGCGATGCGCCATGCCGAGGACGACTTCACGAATGCCGTAGGACGGTGCGCTCTCGACAATATGATCGAGAAGCGGAATCAGCGATTCGCCGCCCTCTAGAGAGAATCGCTTCTGTCCAAGAAATTTCGTGGCCAGAAAATTACAGAAGAGTTCGGCCCCGGCGAGCTTTTCGAGAATTTTGCGACGTTCTGGATCTTCCAGATTCGGATGATTCTGTGACTCCTCCATCAATTCGCGAAGCCAAGCCTTGCGGCCCGGATCCTGAACGTGGGTGAACTCGACACCGATCGGACCGCAATAGGTCTGTCCGAGACGCGTGAGAATTTGCCGCAGGGTCTGAACCGAACCACCCGGCAGATCTCCGGCGACGAAGGGTTCCTCGAGATTCTCATTCCCGAAGCCGTAGTGCGCGGGATCCAATTCTGGAAAGTACGTCGACTGCCCACCGAGTGGATCGCTATGGGCGACCCGATGTCCGCGAGCGCGATAGGCATGAATCAGCCGAAGGACCCGCGCGTGCTTATCCGCGATATGCAGCATCATGGCGTCGTCGACCACTGCGCCGCCAACCGGCGCAGCGGCCGGAGTGCCCTGCGGATTGACATCGTGCCCGTTTGTCACTTGTCCGTTGGGAGGAGGTGGGGGCTCGGATTTCATGATTGCCGGGGCAGCCGGCACAGGCGGGTTCTGCGCTATCGCCTGGGGAACCTGGCGACGAATCTCATCACGAACGGCTCGCGCTTCGACAACGCCACCAAATTCTGCGGACCAGCTCTCGTCCACCGACCGCGCGTCTACGCGAAATTGATCGTGAACCTCTTCGACCCAACCCGCGTTGATGCCGAAACGCTCGAGATAGGGTGAGTCCGGGGCCTGGGGCTCGTCGGGATCTGCGTCCACGACCTCCCCGGCCACACCATTCGGATTCTGCGAGGACTTCATCGACTTTCTCTCCGTTCGAGTCGCCGTGCGGGTCACCCAGCATACAAGGCATCGGCCACTTCGGCCCTACGCTCAAGATTTTCGACCACTCATCGACGCGATCGGGGGGTTGCGAACCGTCCGGATTCTCCGATTCTGAAGGCATGCCGCTTGGCCCGCCACTTCGTCAGCCCTTCTATGCACGAGACTCCCGAATCGTCGCCAGCGAACTCATCGGATGTCTCCTCGTGCATCGCTCGCCTGATGGCCCTCGGCTGGTTCTCAAGCTGGTCGAAGTCGAAGCCTATAGGACAAAAAGGCAAGCTGCGAAAAACACGTCGTTAACCGAGTCTGACCCAGGACCGCGATAAGGACCGCGCTATTTCGGAGAAGCGCTGGGTCCGGGTGCCAGAATCGCGATGACAATCAGATTCTCGTCACCATCATTTCGAATTCCATGCGGAATGCCGGAGGGTGCGACTAACATCAATCCCGGCTCCATAGCGAGTTCTCGATCTTCGAGCAAGAACCGGCCACGGCCGGAAAGCACGTGATAGACCTTGTCCATTCCCTCGTGCGCATGAAGACCATGCTCCTGCCCGGGCATGAACGAGTTCAACCCGACAAGCATGCGGTCGGATTCAAAGATCGTCGACTTCCCCATTTTCTCAGGCTTGAAGACCGCAAATTTCTCTGGCCGAAATGTATTCGGATGATCCGGTAAATCAGGCATCGAAAACTCCATCCCTTTCAGTCTCAATGACGCTCAAGACCCGCCGCCCGACGACATCATTTCATCGATCGCCGCAAGCACCCGCGCGGGCTCTTCCATCGGAAAGAGATGGCCGACCTCCAGGCTCTCAACCCGGCCATGTGGAATCCGAGCGATGAGCGCATCATATCGTTCGCGATCGAAATTACCCTGGGTCGCGTGGAGCAGGAGGACCTCTGCGCGAACCTTCTCGACATCCTCGAAGAGACTCGACAGGGCCGCATTTTCGAAGACAGCGGCCTCAACCGCCGGCTCGCACTTCAAACAGACTCCGCCGTTCGGCGCCTCGCGAAGCCCTTCTCCAACATAGAGACTGAGCGCTTCCGTCGGAAAATCGCTGAAGAGCCTTTTTGAGGCGAAGTGTGCATACGCGGCGGCGAATGAGTCGAATTCGTTTCGACGGTTCCGAGCGCCGGCAGCGAGGTCGAATTTTCGCGATGGTGCTTCCGCTTGAGCTTCAGCCTCGGCTTCGGTCGGCGGCGAAAAGATGACCGGGTCGCAGAGCAGAGCTTTCTCGATCAGGTCCGGATCCCTTTGCGCCGCCGCCAGGACGAGCGCACCGCCAAAGGAGTGGCCAACCGCGAGTTTGACTTTTTTCGCCCCGACCCGCTGAAGGATCGCCCTCGTGGCGACTTCGAAATCCTCGGCCAGGGTCGACCAACCGTAGGCCTGCTCATTTTCGCTGGGCGAGATGGAAGTCGAGTCACCGTGACCACGGGCATCGATGGCGATGACCCGGTATCGGTCGCGAAGCCCGTTCGCGATGGGCGCCAGATTGGCGCCACAAAATCCCGTCGCGTGATGCAGTACGATGAGGTCCCCCTCACCGCCCCAATCGAGTAACGCGATTTCGATGCCGGGAGAGCTGCCCGATACGCGACGCCGAGTCACCCCGGCCATCGCTGCGCAACCGCGCTCCCAAGCATGCTCCCAGTCTGCGTTCTGATCTCGTTCACGACCCAAGCTGATCTACTTTCTGACCGCAGCTCGCTTACGCGGGAGCTGCCAATGATCTCTCGGCCCATTCGTCCTTCGAAAAACCGTCTATGCTCCGTGCTTGTCCTCAGAGCGCCACGACTTCAATCCCGGCTTGCGAACTCGCATTCGAGCCAACCTGGCCCAATTCGAACGCCGGACCCAGCCCGATCCCGGACTGCGTCCCGCCGCGGTTGCCCTCGTCATTACATCCAACGACGACGGGGAGGCTTGCTTCCTCATTACCCGGCGGACCTCGCGTCTGCGACATCACGCGGGCCAGTTCGCTCTACCCGGCGGCCGACTCGACGCCGATGAAACCATCATCGAAGCCGCGCTTCGCGAGACCCATGAAGAGATCGGCCTCAAACTGACTGAGGAGGACGTGCTGGGCCAACTCGACGATTTTGCGACTCGGTCGGGCTTCCGTATGTCGCCCGTCGTAGTCTGGGCAGAGCCAGGTCAAGAACTCCGACCCAATCCCGATGAGGTTGAACGGCTTCATATCGTCCCACTCATCGACCTCGAAAAACCGGGAAGCCCGGTTCTGCGGGAGATCCCCGAGAGCGACAGACCCGTCCTATCGGTCCCGATCCTCGACACTCTCGTCCACTCCCCGACAGCGGCGATTCTATTTCAGCTTCGCGAAGTCGCCCTCGCTGGCCGACATACGCGCGTCGCCCACTACGAGCAGCCCGTCTTCGCCTGGAAGTAGGGTTCGCCTAACGCTTCCCAGTGACAACGGGATCCCCAATGTTCATGAGGGGCAGCGGCGAGGGCGAATTTGAATCCATGAAATAGAGCTTTGCCGCCGGATCCTCGGCCATTTTTTTGAGCGCTTCGAGAGACTGGAGCTGGATGTAGGCGGGGTTGCCGGAAGCCGCCTTGTTGATCGTCGCGATTTCATAGGCCTTGGCATCCGCAAGAATTCGAATCGTCTTGCTTTGTTCTTCAGACGCGCGCCTCGTCGCTTCTGCTAGAGCGACCTGTTGTTCCTGTTCGAGCCGCACGCGATCGAGTTCCGCACGCTGGCGCTCGACTTCCTGTTCTCGTTCTTTTTTCCGACCGATGGCCTCAGCCAGGACGGGCGGGAGATTGATGTTTCGCAGGAGGACGGAGTCGATGATGATCCCCTTTGACCCAACATACTCGGCCAGCTCGAGAGTAAGGGCGTTCGCAAGACTGTCTCGAACTTCATCCTTGAATAGGTCTTCCGCGCGATCGATCTTCGTCCCGAGTTCGCGAATCAAGGATCGCGCCTTCGGCTTCAGATGAACCTGGACTATGCGCTCCTTGTCGCCGGTATCGCGATAAATCTGCGGGGCCCGGGATTTGTCCAGCCGCCACTGGATGCTGAGATCGACCTTGCTCAGCAGCTGATCCCGCGTTGGCATCTCGAGCTGGGAGATCTTGAAGCTGTCCTCACGCACATCGAGATCGACCCAGGTCAGAAGCGGATTCACGATGTTCAGGCCTTCCGGGTAGGGATCCTCCTGAACCTCGCCGAAGAGGATGGCCACACCGACGTGGCCGGCCGGAACAGCATGAAAAAAGCGCTGCCCGAACATGAGTACGAGCAGTGCGGCGATGGCGACAGATGCGAGCTTCGGATTCACGATACCCCCTAAATTGGCGTGTGGGCGGGAACTCTACCGCATCTGCTCGCGATCGGGTTCAGATGACGACCCTTCATTGGGGTCGCTCGGCATCCGGTCCTCGGCGATTCGTGCGGCGCTGGAACGGTGGGGTAGGAGCGGGGTGAGGGAGTTAGACGACGGCCTTGGCGTCCCGCAGCCGGGCAATCTCGTCTGCCGCAAACCCGAAGGACTCGAGAACGGCGTCCGAATGCTGACCAGCATGAGAGGGAGGCCGACCGAGTTCCGGGGCCGTTCGACTGAAACGCGGAGACGGCGCGGGCTGGGTCAGTCCATGGGACTCGACGAAGGTGTTTCGATGTTTGATATGGGGATGATTCGCGGTTTCCGACAATGCGAGGACCGGCGCGAAACACACATCCGACCCCTCCATGATCTCGCACCATTCATCCCGGGTCTTCGATTTGAAGATCTCCTCGAATCGTGTCTTCAAACCCTCCCATCCGGACTTGTCCATCTGAGCCGGTAGCGCCTCATTCGCCAGGCCCGTTTTCTCGAGCAACTCGGCATAGAACTGGGGTTCGATCGAACCGATCGAAATGTATTTCCCGTCGCTGGTTTCATAGGTGTCGTAGAAATGAGCGCCCGTATCCAAGAGGTTGGTCCCTCGCTCTTCGTTCCAGACACCCATCGCCGCCATGCTGTGGAACATGCCCATGAGCGTCGCCGCCCCGTCGACCATTGCGGCGTCCACGACCTGTCCCTTCCCGCTCGATGCGCGCTCGACCAGCGCCGACGCCACCCCGAATGCGAGCAGCATCCCGCCGCCACCAAAATCGCCGACAAGATTGAGTGGCGGAGTCGGCTTCTCACCCTTGCGGCCAAGCGGTTCGAGAGCACCGGCCAACGCGATGTAATTAATGTCGTGTCCAGCCGCATGGGCCATCGGCCCGTCCTGACCCCATCCAGTCATGCGTCCGAAGACCAGTCGCGGATTTCGTTCGAGACAGACATCGGGACCCAGTCCGAGTCGTTCCATCACACCGGGTCGAAAGCCTTCGATGATGACGTCGGCTTGTTCAACCAATCGCAAAACGACTTCGACGCCATCCGCTTGTTTCAGATCGATCGCGAGACTTCGACGCCCCCGCGCAAGAATGTCGGCGGGCGGTTTGGCCGGATCGCCTCCACGCACGCGATCGGCTCGATCGATTCGAATCACGTCGGCACCCATGTCCGACAGCATCATTCCGCAAAAGGGACCCGGACCGATTCCCGCTACTTCCAATACCTTGATGCCTGCCAGGGGTCCGCTTGCCATTATTCTCTCCGTGATCGGTTATGGGGCGAAGGGATGTGTCGCCCGGTTGCATCACGCCGTCAGCGCTGTGCGAAGGGAAACGGTAACGAATTGAAAGAGGCTGTGGGCGCGCCGGTGAATTAACCCGAGAGACCACTTTGCCCCCGCGCACGGGACGGTGTTCGACCCGAGTAGGCGCTCGACTCCCCGCTTGGCGGAACACGTGCAAGACTCTCATTGTCCTGGGTCGCGAGGAATCCGGTACAGATGGGTCAACGGAAAGATTGGAGATTGTCTTGAGAGTCGCGATCTGGGGAGCGGGAGCGGTCGGACTCGGGCTCGCGAGTGCGCTGGCTCGGCCTAAGAATAAGCTCCAGCTCCTGGTTCGCAACGACCGGCTCGCCATCACGCTTCGTGAAAAGGGCATTAGGCGAACCGGTCTCTTTGGCGAGATCCAGGTTCCAGCGGAAGAGCTCGAAATCCTCTCCCGTGTCGAAGGCCTCCTCGACCAACCACCGGAGTGGCTGCTCGTCTGCACCAAGGCCTTCGCGGCCCCCGAGCTTGCGAAGGAACTTCGGCCGATCGCGAAAGATCTGGCGCGGACGACGCGACTCCTGCTCTGCCAGAATGGATGGGGCAACGAAGTCGCCTTTCAAGACTTCTGGCCCCAGGCGCGCCTTTTTCACGCACGCGTCATCACCGGCTTCCATCGACGCGCCGAAAACCACGTTGAAATAACAGCCCATGCGGCGTCGATTGCACTCGGCAGTCTCTTTGGCGAGCCCGAGGCACAGCTCGCTCCCCTGGCCGACCAACTTTCCGTCGGCGGTCTTCCGACCGAAACGACCGGCGATATGCGCGGCGTACTCTGGGCGAAGATGCTCTACAACTGTGCCCTCAATCCACTCGGCGCCCTCGCCGGCCGCCGCTACGGCGAGTTGACCGCGGATCCCCGCACGCGAGCCTTGCTCGAAGAAGTCGTTCACGAAATTTTCAGGGTCCTGGCGGCAGCGGAGTTCCGGCTGTCGTGGCCGAATGCCGAGGCCTATCTCGAAGTCTTCTACGCCGAGCTGATTCCCCCAACCGCGGCACATGAGTCCTCAATGCTTCAGGATCTGCGGGCGGGCAATCCGACGGAGATTGAGGCGCTCTGTGGTGCCGTCGAAAGGCTCGCCGAAAAGCACCACATCGACACGCCGGTCGTATCCGCGCTCGCAACGCTGATTCGCGTAGCGGAAATGCGGCGCCCCTAGCGAAGGGCGGACCGAAAAGCGGCAAGGACGCGATCAACGTCATCGGTTGAAATATCGAGATGGCAGATGAGCCGGGTCGATACGGCCGCCGCGATCTTGATGCTGGCCGACAACAACTTCGCCTCGACCTCTTTCGGGGCCGCGCCTTCGAATTCGACGAAGACCATATTCGTGAACGGTCCATCGACCGCGACTCCGGGAATCTCAGACAAGCCCTTGGCCAGACGAGCAGCATTTGCATGGTCGACAGAGAGTCGATCGACATGCTTCTCGATCGCATAACGTCCCGCCGCCGCAAGGATGCCCGCTTGCCGAAGACCTCCACCGAGCATCTTTCGCCATCGGCGCGCTTCGGCAATCAGATCCACCGAACCCACCAGGACTGATCCAACCGGAGCACCGAGGCCCTTTGACAAACACACCGAAACCGAATCAAACCCCTGGGCAATCTCTGCCGGCGATCGTCCACTCGCCACCGCCGCGTTCCATAGGCGAGCACCATCGAGATGAACCCGCAGGCCATGTGACCGTGCGAGTTCCTGAGCGCTTGCGACGTAGTCGGCGGGAAGCACACGACCGCTATACGTGTTTTCGAGACACAGAAGCGTCGAAAGCGCGAAATGGTTCATGCTGGGTTGGCGCTTGATCGCCGCATCGATGGCTGCAAGATCCATAACGCCGGCCGATGACATTTCAATCGGCTGCGGCTGGATACTCCCGAGAACTGCGGCGCCCCCGCCCTCGAATTTATAGGTATGCGCGGTCTGCCCAACCAGATATTCGTCGCCACGCTGACAGTGGGCCATGATCCCGCAGAGATTCGCTTGCGTACCCGAAACCGCGAACATCCCGGCCGGAAAGCCCAGCAGGTCCGACGTGAACTCCTCGAGAGCGTTCACGGTTGGATCTTCGCCGTAGACATCGTCGCCTACCGCGGCCGCCGACATTACGGCGCGCATTTCCTCGGTGGGTTGGGTCAGCGTATCGCTTCGAAGATCAATCATGCTGAGCTTGCTTAGCAAGGGTTCGGTCGGCCGTCACGCATGAACCGAGGCGCACGACAGAGCGTTCGGGTCCGCCGTGTCCGATTGGCTCTCAGTGCCTACAATTCGATTCGCCTCGTCACGACTCTTCGCTGGGAAATGCATGACCCTCGACACCCCATTATTCCTGTCATTGATCGGATTCGCGTTAGCAACCTGTATCACGCCAGGGCCGAACAATTTCATGCTGATGTCTTCGGGCGCTCTGTTCGGGTTCCGACGCACCCTGCCCCACATTCTTGGAATTCAACTCGGCTTCATGAGTCTCATGGCATCGTCCGTGCTTGGCTTGGGTGCTGTCGTTCTGCGAATGCCCTGGCTGATCGCCTTCGTCCAATTTGCCGGCGCAGGCTGGCTTTGCTGGTTCGCTTTTGGCTTCCTGGCGGCTGCGCGCAACCACCGCGAAGCGAACATTGCCGGAGCGGATCTCACTCGCTCCCGACCCTTCAAATTTTACGAAGCGGCCTTCTTTCAATGGGCTAATCCCAAAGGCCTGATCATAGCGCTATCCGCGTCCGGCGCCTATCTAGGGATTGCACCGACGCCCTCCATTCGTGTGATGATGATCTGCGGAGCCTTCACGGCGATGGGAACACTATCCGCAGCAACCTGGACGCTCGTCGGAAATCTCCTGAATCAGCTCATGTCGACTGGACGTTCCGCGAGACTCCTGAACCTTATGATGGGACTTCTCATGCTGGCAACCGGCGCGATCATTCTCATGACCCCGACGCCCGCCTAACGAAGGGCGCAAGAATCAGTGCGTCCTCGGGACAAGCCTCGATGCAGAGCTGGCATGCTCGACACGCCTGCGGCTGAACGACGAAAGCCTGTCTATTTCCATGGGCCCAGGCCTTGATTCGCCCGAGTATCGTTAGCGTCGACTTGTCATCGGGCGAGAGGTCTTGAATTTCGAAGACGTCGTAAGGACAGACCTCAACGCAATCGTTCTTCGCCTCGCATCGATTGCGATCGACGACGGGCGCCACCTTGCCGGGCTCGCCGGGACAAGAGTCTGCATTCGCTCCAGTCATTCAATATTCCTTTGATTCGGGCGGCGACCCTATGTCGCGCCAAAAGCCGACTCGACCTGACTCCAGCCATGGCATCGAACCAAGGAACTTTGCGTCTCATGGGCAACTGAACCCAGAGAGCGATTCCATGGCCGATCCATCAAGGCGACGGGAATATCGAATTCTTCCACCAATCGCACCGCGGTATCGAGGTTGTCTTCGATCGCGAAGTCAAAATCGAAATCCGAGATATCAGCGAACCCAATCGAGGGCAAGCCCTCCAGGTTCCAACTCGGCCGATTCCATTTGTCGAGATGATGAAGCGCATCGTGGCGAATGCCGTGCGTCTCGAGCCAACGGCGAGATGCAGCGTTGGTGACCGGCGGCCGACCGGTCACGAGTGTGATGTGAACGCCAGCCGCATTCCAGCGGGACAGCACATCGATCGCGCCTTCCAGTGGCGCAATCGACTCGATGAACTCCGCTTCTTGACCGCGCTCCATGAACGAGTCGATTTCATGTTCGTCGAGTCCGAAGGACCTCTTCAAGTCGAATTCCGTGACGTCCTGCAGATTGAGTCTTCGATCATGCACCTCTTCGAGCAGATCGAGCAAACGCGCAATCGTATGTGCCAGAACATCGTCGATGTCGACATAGATGCGCCGATTGCTCATGGCGTCTCCGAACCAAGCACGTCGCTTAGCGCGGCCAGCGGTGCCTTCGCCTTGTCGAGCGATTCGAGGTATTCGCCTTCTGGCGTCGAGTCGGCGACGATTGCGCCCCCGACATGAAGATGGGCCTGGCCGTCTTTCCAAACGATCGTTCGAATCACAACTGACAGATCGAGTCCGCCCCGAAGATCGAAGTAGCCCAATGCGCCTGCATAGACACCACGACGAACCGCTTCGAGTCCTTCGAGGAGCCTGATCGCCGCGAGTTTGGGCGCACCTGTCATCGATCCTGGCGGAAAACTCGCTCGGAGGAGGTCGAATCCGTCACGCCCCGTCGCAAGCGTGCCGGTCACGGTTGAAACCATCTGGAAGACTTCCGCATACGCCTCGATCGCCATCAGCTCAGGAACCGAGATCGACCCTGGCGCGCAGACACGCCCGAGATCATTACGGACCAGATCAACGATCATCAGATTTTCTGCCCGATCTTTTTTACTGCTCTGCAACTCGGCCGCACGCAGCACGTCTTCCTCCGTATCGCATCCTCTGGGCTTCGTCCCCTTGATCGGACGACTCTCCACATGCCGAGATCCATCGAGACAAAGAAAGCGCTCCGGAGAACTCGAGAGTATGGCCGTCTCCCCATCGCTCAGGTATGCCCCAAATGGTGCGGGATTATGCTTTCGCAGCGCCTGGTAAATTAGCCACGGATCTTCGTCTGCCTCGACCGTTAGGCGTTGGCTGAAATTCGCCTGATAGACGTTTCCCACCGCGATCTCTTGGAGGATCGCGTCGACGGCTTTGGCATAGCCACTCGCATCGACGGTCGAACCGAAGTTGGCCGACGCTTTGGGAGGGTCTGCCGCGATCGACGCGGATCGCCCGACTCGGGGACGGCTCACGAGGATTTCGTCTACTCGAATCGAGAGCTCATCGACAATGACTCTCGATCGCATAACAGATAATTCCCGCGCATCGACCTCTGCAAGCTGGGAATGCTCCCCAAATCCGAGCCCGACAATCCACAGACGTTCGGATTCATGATCGAATGCCAGAATCTGATCAACGTACGACAGTGACAAGTCGGACAGGCCGATGTCGTCCGCGTTCGCGAATTCGACGCGGGGCTCGAGTTGGCTGGCTAGCTCATAACCGAAATAGCCGACCGCCCCACCTAAAAAGGGAAGCTCGAGCCCCTCTGCCAACCCGGCCGCCTCATGCCACTGCGGCGCATTGGATGGTCGCGATGCGGACAACGGAGGCGCGTCAAACTTTCCCGCAGCCACATCCTCCGCTTCGACCGAGCCTTGTGTACGGACTGAATAGATGAGCGAATCCGTGCGCGGAAGCAAAGACCGTGCGACCTCGACCGGATCAGACTCGAATCGCGTGACCCCATGCGGAAGGCCTTGCCAGACCGAACGGCGCACATCGAGGAGAATTTCGCGACCTCGCGCTTGCAGGCAGAGATAGGGATCCGTGCCCGCGAAGGAGTAGCGGCCCAAACGAGCGTTTGGCAGAGCACTGTCGAGCCACCAGAAGCCCGTTTCCATATGCATTTGCTCTACGAGGCTGAGCCACTCGTCCAGCGAAGCTGGACGATCCAGCGCCGCGAGCGCCATTCGCAAGGAAGAATGAAACATCGGAGTCTCCGGGAAGCCGGGAGGCTACCGCATACCCGATTTCGCGTCATAGACCGAAGCGCCAAATCTTGATTCCAGCGCCCCGTTCGCCCGCTACACTGGCCGCTCGCCCCCCCCAATATTGGTGATCGATGGTCGCATTGAATCTACGGGCAGCACCCAAGTCAGCCCCAGGTCCGGCCGCAAGTATGACACCCGATACGGTGTGAAAACGCGACTGTCGGGCTCGAATTGAGACATCATAAATTGACGAAGAAAATCTGCTTTTATCATGCGGGATGCCCGGATGGGTTCGGCGCCGTTTGGTCCGTACGAAACGTCTGGGGAGAATCGGGCCGGTTTGTTGCGCGAGGTCATGAAGATCGCGTGCGGATGGATGAATGCGAAGACGCCGTGGTCGCGTTTGTCGACATCGCGCCCGCCACGGACGAGCTTCGAGAGCTCGCCGGTGTCGCCGAACAAGTCCTCGTCCTCGACCATCATGTGACCGCTCGCGACCGCCTTCTGAGCGACTCAGCTTTCGTCAATGAGCTCGAGTCCGAAGGCCACCTGCTGCATTTCGACCTCGGCCATTCTGGTGCCGTGCTGGCCTGGAACCATTTCCATCCGGATGAGCCCATCCCGGATCTGCTTCGTTATGTCGAGGATCAAGATTTGTGGAACTGGGCCCTGCCCGATTCCGACGCGGTGAACGCAGCGATCGCCTCCTATCCCCGGGAATTCGAAGTCTGGGACGGCCTCGCAGACGAAAAAATAGAGGCCCTCATCAAACAGGGAAAACCAATTCTCCGAGCGAATCGCATCGAGGTCGAAAGGCGACTCGACCACGCCAAGCCTCTCGCCCTCGGAACGCGGCGAATCGAGGCCATCAACGCCAGCGTAAATCGCGCTCAGCTTGGCCATGAGCTCTCCAAGCGAGCCCAATACGGGGAACAATGGGGGATCGTCTACCGCGTGGAGGGGACCGAGGTCTTCGCGACAATCTATTCGATCGGGGATCTCGATGTCTCGAAAATCGCACTTGAGTATGGGGGCGGTGGACACAGGAACGCGTCGGGCTTCCGCGTGAGCCTCGAAAGGTGGCTCAAGGACTTCGTGGTCTAGCCCGAAGAGGCCTTCATCGGAGCCCGGTTGCTCCGACTCTCCGAATGAGGTAACTCCAGTCGTTATGCACGATCTGTCCAGTCACAATTTCGCGTACACCTTTTATTTTAGCTACGGCCGGGGCTGGTTTGCCTCCGGGGCCGAAGCATGGTGTGCCGGAGACTGAGATTCGGCAACAAAGCTTCTTATTGGCCCCGAGAGACTGCTCTCGGGGCCTTTTTTTTGTGCTCGCACGTAGCTGATCCAATTGGAGAACGACATGAGTTCACTCGAAGACCGTAATCTCGTTGGCATTGAAGAATTGCCGACGCCCTCGGAGCTGAAGACCCGGCATCCAATTTCGGCGCAAGCCGCGGACGTCGTCTTGAAGGCGCGCCGAAGCATCCGCGACGCGCTCCACGATCGCGACCGCCATCGTCGCGTCGTCGTCGTCGGTCCCTGCTCGCTTCATGATCCCGCGGCCGCGCTCGACTACGCCAGCCGGCTTCTCCCCCTCGCCAATGAGCTGGACGACCATCTCATCATCCTCATGCGGGCCTACTTCGAAAAGCCGCGCACCACGATCGGCTGGAAGGGACTCGTCAATGACCCTCATCTCGATGGGTCCTGCGAAGTCGCGGTGGGTCTGGCAGGAGCCCGAAAGCTCCTTCTCGAGATCAGCGATCTCGGCCTGCCCTGCGCCACGGAATTCCTCGACCCGATCTCCCCGCAATACATGGCCGATGCCATCGCCTGGGCCGCCATCGGAGCACGGACAACCGAAAGCCAGACGCATCGCGAAATGGCCAGCGGATTGTCCATGCCCGTCGGTTTCAAGAACAGAACCGACGGTGATGTCGCCGTCGCGATCGACGCCATGACGGCGGCCGCTCATCCGCATAGCTTTCTTGGAATCCGTGCAGAGGGAAAGGCGGCCGTGGTCAAGACGGCGGGAAATCCGGATACGCATATCGTGTTACGCGGTGGTCGCGACGGCACCAACTATGATCGGGAAACCGTCGAAGGCGTTAGCGGGAAACTCGCCGTTCGCGGTGTCATGATCGACTGTTCCCATGGCAACTCCCGAAAAGATCCCGCGCGACAGGGGGACGTCATTCGTGAGGCCGCTGCGCAGATTCGGGCTGGCAGTACAGGGATTCTCGGCGTCATGATCGAAAGCCATATCTATCCCGGTCGTCAGGATTGGAAGCCGGAGAAGGGCCTCGACTACGGCGTGTCTATTACGGATGCCTGCATCGGATTCGATGAAACCGAGAAGCTCCTTCGTGAACTAGCAGTGGCCATGCGACCGAGGGCTCTTCGCCGGCCACCGGGGGCGACGGCGAATGTGGCCTAACGATAGTGAGCAGACAGACTTCGCTCGCCGTGCCGATGAGCCAGATTCGCAAAACCGACGCGAACTCATACGACAGCAAATCGTCTTATTAGTCCGCAACGGTTGGAGACTACCCAAGAGTTCGCGACGTTCGTCAGCAACTTACAAGTGGGCCCGCAAACGCGAGCCGAGAGTGATACGGCGGGATTATACTGAACCGTCTATTAGGAGTTGGGCGTTCCCGAATTAGGTAGCCTTCTAACGTAGAGACTTCTGCGGCGTAGCGTTGACGGTCAACTCTGTCTGTTACCGCTGAACGCCGGCCGGCAACGGTCGGGGCAGGTCGGGATCCTGGAAGTGTACTTCTAACACTGGATCTTATTGTGGGCTTCGCGCTTCCAGCATTCGTCCATCTCAGCAACCGATCTCGGTCAAGCCCTATGCGTGTCTCCGGTCTTCGCGGTTTTCCGCTGGCAGGCGCTTGCTGCCCTGGTCCTCTGGGGGCAACTCTCCGAACTGTTAGCCGAGGCTGTGAGCGTCCTCAACCAAGGCTGGGTCTACCGTGGACAGCACGCCGGGAACCCAGTGCTCTTCCATGTCCCCGGCCATCCCATTACCGTCATTCCGTAACTCATCTAGCTTGCTGCCGCAGTCGCCTACTCCTTCTCGGCCCTGAGACTCGCCCGGAGACACTATCCCAACCCGACTACCCCGGCGGTTATGACTCTCGAACACCGGCATGGCCTTCGAGCGAAAACAGCGTCAGCGGATCATGAGTGCTCGGACTCTCGGGCATCCTCGGCCGCCCATGCTTTGGGCGTGTAGGTCTTCATGCTGAGTGCGTGGATCTCTTTGCCCATCCACTCCTCGACACTCGAGTAAACGAGCCGCTGCATTCGGACACGATTCAGGCCGGCGAAGTCTTCGGAGACGATGGTCGCTCGAAAATGCTGACCGCCGTCGCGCGCACCGGCATGTCCGGCATGAAGATGCGACTCATCGATCACTTCGACATGGCTCGCATGCAGGCGTTCGCGAAGTCTCGCCTCTATTGCATCCCGCATAGATCAGTCCTTCGGCAATCCAAGAATACGCTCCGCAATGATGTTCTTCTGGATATTGGGCGTCCCGCCCCCGATCACGACTTCGGGCCAATTTAGCGAGTATTTTGCCCAGGCCCCGCCATCGACCGTCGGCTCCTCACCACTCATCAGTGATCCCGCAGACCCCAGGATTTCGAGGGCCAACTCCCCTAGTCCGACCTCTAGATCCGCGCGATGAAGCTTGTTGATGGAGGTTTCCGAGCCCAGCGGCTCCCCACGTAGCTGTTTCGTCAGAAATCGCATGCCGTTTAGCCGCATCGCTTCGATCTTCGTATCGGCCTGTGCGATTCGACGGCGAATCCCAGGATCGTCACTCATCTTCCGACCGCCGCGTTTAGTTCGTTGCGCCAGATCCTTTACTTCCTCGATCTTCCGAATCAGCCCATGAACCTCAGCAATACTCGATCTCTCAGAAGCCAGAGCCGAGATCGTCACCTGCCAACCCTGCCCTTCTTCGCCGAGCCGATTCTCGACGGGCACCCGAACATTGTCGAAAAAAACCTCGGCGAAGATCGCTCCGCCGCTCATGTTCTTGATCGGCCGAACCTCGATCCCAGGCGTATCCATGCGAACCAGTAAGCATGTTATGCCGTCATGCTTAACGTCGACCTTCGACTGCGTCCTCACCAGAAGGATGATCATCTCCGACCACATCGCGATCGAGGTCCAGATCTTTTGACCATTCACGACGTATTCGTCGCCTTCTCGTTCGCATCGACACTTCAAGCTCGCAAGGTCTGACCCTGAATCGGGCTCGGAATAACCGGTACACCAATGATATTTTCCGTCGAGGATGTCGGGAATATATTTCTGTTTCTGTTCTTCGGTTCCGTATTGAATGATCGACGGCCCGACCCAGGCAAGCCCCATGAAACACGAACCGAGTGCCGGGGCTTTGCGGCGCGCCATCTCATCTTTCAGGATGACCTGCTGCATGATCGATCCTCCGCCACCACCGACTTCTTCGGGCCACGAGAAGCCAACCCATCGTTTCTCGCGAATTCTCCGGGTCCACGACGCCATCAGCTCCGGTGTTCGCAGAGCACCTTCCGGTAGATTCTCATCCAGAAACGCACGAACCTCGTCGCGAAACACTTCTTCTTTCTCTGAAAGCTGGAAATCCATTACTAGAGACCTCCCAAACTGGCAATTCGCTCATAGTGGTAATCCGCGTCTCCGAACGTCGGACGCACCCATTTCGATCGTTTCAGATAGAGCTGGATGTCGTATTCCCACGTATATCCGACGCCGCCATGGAGCTGGACGCCCATGATCCCGGCCGCCGGAAACGCGTCGCTGCAATACGCCTTGGCCCGCGATACAGCGATCCTTGCGTCCGGGGCATCCTGATCCAATGCCCAGACCGCGTAGTAGACAAGCGACCTAAACGATTCGACATCGACATAGATCTCGGCCAGAGGATGCTTCACACCCTGAAACTTCCCGATCGGCTCGTCGAACTGAATCCGTTCCTTCGCAAATTTCGTCGTCATCTCAAGCGCCGCTTCGGCCGCACCGACCGCCTCGGCGGTCACCAGCGCCGCACCGAGATCGAGCAACCATTCCGCAGCAGGCCAACCTCCGTTCGTCTCACCCAGAACGCAGTCGATGCTCACACGAACATCTCGAAGCGATAGACGCCCCCCACGCTTCGTTAGGTCCATCCCGTCGAAGCGCTCGACCGAAACACCTTTATCCGACCCGTCCACCACAACTAACGAGATCGCTTCGGGATCCGCCCCCGTCCGCACAGCGACCACGAATGAATTCGCCGAACCCACATCGGTCACAAATAGTTTTTCGCCCGACAGCACCCATTCGTCACCATCGGGCTTAGCGAATGTCTCTATCCCCTCCGGTGCGAGCGAATCGCTTCGTTCGAGAAAGGCGAAGGTTCCGACCCTTGAACCATCGGCCAAAGCAGGCAGCCAGCGTGCGTGTTGATTCGAAGTACCAAATCGCTCGATGGCCTTCGCCGCAAGGACCGTCGAAATCAGAGGCGAAGGAAAGAGCGAACGCCCCGTCTCTTCGAGAACGACGAGCAAGGTTTCGAGATCGAGGCCGACGCCACCATGTTCTTCCGGAACACAGAGTCCGACCCAACCCAGTTCGGCCATCCGAGCCCAAAGCGCCGAATCGAATCCCGACTCGGAGCAAACATCCTCTCGAACTCGAGTGAGCGGCGCATTCTGATCGAGGAATTTAC
Source organism: Myxococcales bacterium (assembly GCA_012959805.1). Taxonomy (GTDB): domain Bacteria; phylum Myxococcota_A; class UBA9160; order UBA9160; family UBA4427; genus UBA4427. Next base: position 64,350 of record DUCN01000074.1, read on the forward strand.
GAACTTCTGCACGAAGCAGATCCTGCTCCTCGGAAAAGCCAAAATTCATGGTGATCTCCTGATGGGCGAGCGAAAAACCCTCAAACTGAGGGAGAGCGGACGCGGCTTTCAATCATAACGAGGACCAGGCGCGACAGGCACGCGGAAGCCAGCAGCCGAAGTGAATATTTCCATCCGTATCGCTTTAGCTACACCCTAGATCAAGCCTCTCGGCGGCCGGAGGAAGTCAAAATGAGCCAAGCCACATTCCTAAAACTGCCTGATCCACCGGGAGACGACTCCAGAGACTATCCCCGGAGGGCCACCATGCGACCGTCCTCGCAAAACCCTCAGCACTCAATCAGCTGCGCAGCGAAAACCGACTTTCACAGAGGTCGACGAGCTGGCGCAGCTACTCTACTGATCACCCTCTTGATTCTTTGTGGGCCACCCGCCTTCGCCGGCGTCGAGACCCACGCCGACCAGGGTCGCCGAACGCAGACCGGCCCCAAGGAAGTCCAGATCGCCGTGAACGGATTCCCGATCGGAGACCGATCCCCATCGCCAACCCCGAGTGGATACACCTTCTCGGAACGGGGCCGACTCCTTCATGCACGGCCAACGCAAAGCGTGTTAGTTGGTCTTATCGGATGCCCGGGATGTGATTGGGGCCTTGATTACATCGATGGTCTCTACCTGGGAATTGGTGGTCGACGCATCATCGAGCGCAATCATCCACATCGAGCACGCACCCCACACATAAGAAACGCCGATCACAGACTGCACCACAACTACAAAGGAACCAACGATCACGACTGAGGTGACGCTCAGAACTCTCCGACCATACTCTAAAACCCGAGGGTGACTATCTAACGCTGCGCATGAATCCATATAGAACAAGGAGGCAGAGTAATGCGACGTATTCAGTTCGGCGATTTCGAGGTGGACCTTGATCTATTTACACTGAAATATCGCGGATCGACAGTGGCGATCGGAAAGCGAACACTCGACCTTCTGATCTGCCTAATCCAGAACCGCGATCGCGTCGTAGACATAGAGCAACTCAGACAAGAAGTGTGGATGTCCGCCGCTCTGAGCGCCGCCGCTATCCCAACGTGCGTGCGAGAACTTCGACGTGCTCTAGGCGACGACGCTGCCAATCCATCGTTCGTCGATTGCATAAGGGGGCGCGGATACAGATTTATAGCAGAGGTACAGTACGCACCGATAGATAGACGAGACAACGATGCCTTGATTGAGGAGCTTCCATTTGCGGGTCGGCGCTCTGAGCTGACGATCCTTCGTCGGATTCTTCAAAAGTCAATTTCTCGAGCAAGCGGTAGTCTGGCCATCATTCGCGGAGAGGCCGGGATGGGGAAAACTCGACTTCTGTCGGAGTTCCTCAAGACTGTTCCTTCGCGGGTAAAGAGATTCACCGTCCGATGCTCAAACATCGAAGGCACCCCCTCTTTTTGGCCATGGACGCAGATTCTTCGCGACGCTCTCTCATCAGCAGAGGCGAAAAATCGCCCTTTGATCGAAACCTCACAACGGCTGGCCATCGCATTTCCGGAGATACTCGGATCAATTGACTCCAAGATCGCGCGAGCATCCAAGCTCGATCGGTTCTCTGTTTTCTCCCAATGGGCGGAGGCTATTCGGAACATCTCGAACGGAAATCCGCTCCTCTTAGTATTTGAGGATATCCACCGAACAGATTTCGACAGCTTGGCGCTGTTGTCATGGATTTCTCAAGAATTCACATTCGATCCCGTCGTTCTACTAGCGACCCATCGACCTTCACCCAGCCTAGATGCTACGGCTCAAGCGCTGTCCGACATAGCCGATGTGCGCGACAGCATTCGCATCGATCTTGCTCCGCTGACGCCAGATGACATCTCAGTAATGATTAACCCCCTAGATGTCGACAGAAGTATATTCGGCAAGGAACTAGGCCGACGAACGGCTGGCAACCCTTTCTACATAACGCATCTAGTTCGGTACCTTGATTCTCGTTCAAACATCGGTCCTGCTAAAACTCTAAGCCTTGAGCCTCCCGCAAACGGACGAGAAATCCTTTCTCGACAGCTCTCGGATCTGGCACCGGATACTCGGAAGATCCTCGCGGTGGCCTCCGTTGAAGGCGTTGCCTTTTCGATTGCTGCTACGTCGGAGTTGCTAGGAATCGGAACAGTTAGTCTGATTTCGCGACTGGAGCCAGCCCGAAGGGCCTGGCTGATTCGCGAGAACGGCTCTGGCTTCGTCTTCTGTCACCCAATGCTTCGCGAAGCGCTCTATCAGACTATCGAATCGTCGAAGCGTCGCGAAATACACGATCGGCTGGCGCGCATGTTAATCTCGCGCACAGACTCACATACAAACTCTGCTCGAATTTCGGACCATCTCGAGAACGCAAAACCAATTCCTCGTTCCGCCGAAGTCAAAAGGTTTGCTCTGCTCGCGGGCCGTCTGTCTGCGTCAAGATTCGCATTTTCAGATGCCCAGGTCTTCTTTCGACGGGCACTGGATGCAGCCCAGGAGAGTATCGATACTCAACTACCAGCCGTGTGTCAGATAATGCTTGAATACGCCAATGCCCAACTTCATTCAGGTGATCGAGACGGCGCAAGAGCAACTTTCCTAGAAACTGCCAGGCTGTCTCTGACAAGCCCAAAGAGTCGATACCAGCCGTTAGGTTAGGAATGAGCTGCTAGAGCGAGTATTTGAACCGTTCTTCACATCAAAGGATGCTGGAAAGGGTACGGGGCTAGGACTCCCGGTATATAGACGGTCGATGGAAGACTACGGCGGAAACATTTGGATCGAATCAAGGGACGAAGGCGGCACCCAAGTCTTTATCGAAATTCCAAGTGCGATCGAGGATGCTCAATTCTCGGCCGGTTCGGTTTGGCTCAACCTCAAAGCCCCACAACCGCCAGAATCGCCAACACACTGCCCACGGCCGCAACCCCATATAACAAGCTCCCCACTGCCCCATCGCGCTCTGCCCCGCCGAAATCAATCAGCAAGGACCGGACGTGATGCGCGCCCTTCCATAGCGGGAGGACGAGCAATGCAGCGAGAAGGAGTTGTCCAACCGGGATAACGCCGAACAACCATGAAGTCGCCAGACCGTGCGCGCGGTCCCACGAAAGTGCTGATGCGTCGACCATTCCCATTGGTATGAGCAGGCCCACAACCAGAACCCAGCCTGTGAGAAGCATGGTTCCGATCAAGATTCCTTGACCAAACAAGAGCCAGATAATCGGTTCAATCTTGAGGAGTAGTGCGCGCATTAGAGGATTACTCCTGCCAGAACAGCGGTCATGAAGGCTGTGATGCCGAACCAGACGACATAAAGCATGCCGTGAATGATTGGGCCTGGCGGCGGCTTCATGGGGCCCATTGCGGGGGGCTGCGCCTTCGGAAAGAGTCGGAAGAAGCGAACGGCGACGAAGATCACGGAGACAAGAGTGAGTAGATGGAAGGCGATGTAGATCGGGTTCTTCAGACTCTCCATCGCGGCATCCCAGGCTTCGGGGCCGGCGCCGAGGGCATTAATGAGGCGGATGCCGAGGAAGGCGATCAGGAAGTAGATGATTCCGGTTGCGTCGAAGAGGATATACGTACGAATCCGTTTAGCGCTCCACCAAGTAGAGGGCATTTGCGGCGGCGCGGCGCGAGTTCGGCCGGGCGTGGGTGGAGCCATGGCTTCGGGATGGGCTGGGCCGGCCATTATTTCGTTCCTCCTCGGGGAAGGACGAGGCCCTTCGCCCAGTCGATGACGGTGCCGAACTTGGCTTGGTTGATGGCGGCGGCCGGGTCGACGTTCTTCGGGCAGACTTCGGAACATTCGTTGGCATAAGAACAGCTGAAGACGGTTCCTTCGCCGCGGAAGATATCGTGTCGCTCTTCGGCGCCCTCGTCTCGACTATCGAGGTTGTATCGATGGCCGAGGGCGATCGCTGCCGGGCCGAGGAAGTCGGGTTCGTTGGCGACCACGGGGCAGGCCGAATAACAAAGCATGCAGTTGATGCACATGCTGAACTGTTTGAAGTTGCCGAGTTCTTCGGTGGACTGGCCGAACGTGTCCTTCTCTGGATGTAGGCTGGCCTTGTCCTCGGCTTGTTCTTTGGCGCGAATGATCCAGGGTTTGACGGATTCGAACTTGTGCATGAAGCCGTCGAGTTCGACGACGAGATCTCGAACGATGGGGAAGTTAGCGAGAGGCTCGATGTCGACGCGATCGTCGTAATCGCTGAGCGCCGTCTTACAAGTGAGCTTGGGTTCGCCGTTCACCATCATCCCACACGAACCACAGACGGCCATTCGACAGGACCATCGATGGGAGACGGTCGCGTCGATCTCATCCTTGATGAAGTTGACCGCGTCGAGGACTTTCCAGCTGTCCTCGCACGGAACGGTGTATTCCTGTTTACGCGGCTTCTCGTCCCGATCGGGGTCGAAGCGCGTGATGATGATTGTTTTCTCGACCATTAGTACTTCCGCTCCTCTGGCACCCATTTCCCAAGCACGACGTCCTTCTTTCCAAGCCGGGGGCCGGCGGGATCATGGCGCGCGATGGTGTGATAGAGATATTCCTCATCGTTTCGGGTCGGGAAGTCCTTGCAGGTATGGGCGCCCCGGGACTCTTTCCGATGCAGAGCGGAAACCGCCAGCACTTCCGCAACTTCGACCATGTTCATGAGTTCGAGGGCGGTAATGAGTTCGGTGTTGAAGACCTTGCTCTCGTCTTCGAGTCGAAGATCCGCCACTCGTCCTCGGAGTTGGGCAGTCGCGCCGACTCCCGCCTGCATAGAAGCTTGTTCTCGGTAGACACCAAAGCCGGCTTCCATCGCGAGGTTCAATTCGCGTCGAATTTCCGAGATGCGTTCGCCACCCTTCTTACGGCCACGAAGATTCTCGACTCGACCGGCTTCTTCTTCGGCCTGAGCGCGAAGCGATGCTTCGTTGCCCTCGGCCGATCCGTTGGCGTAGTCCATGGCATGGTTGGCCGCCGCAGCTCCGAAGACGAGACATTCCGTCAAAGAGTTCGAGCCCAATCGGTTGGCACCATTGATCGAGACACAAGCGGTTTCACCAGCCGCATAGAGCCCGGGCATTTCCGTCGCACCATGAATGTCCGTATCGACACCACCCATCATGTAGTGGACAACCGGACGGACCGGAATCGGCGTCGTGACGGGATCGACTCCGATATAGACATTCGCCAGTTCGCGCACGAAGGGCAGACGCGAGTTGATCTTGTCTTCACCGAGATGGGTAAGGTCAAGAAGAACATGGTCACCGTAAGCACCGGAAAGGCCGCGACCCGCTTCGATCTCCTGAACGATGGCTCGGGAGATCATGTCGCGTGGGCCCAGTTCAGCCTTGTTGCCAACGCCGTAGTCGTATTCGACCAGGAAGCGGTCACCCTCCGAATTTCGCAGGTAGCCGCCTTCTCCGCGGGTCGCTTCCGTAATCAGAATGCCCGTTCCAGGAAGTCCTGTCGGGTGGTACTGAACGAATTCCATGTCCTTGAGCGGGACGCCTGCGCGATAGGCGAGTGCCATTCCATCGCCGGTCTTGATCGTTCCGTTCGTCGTAAAGGGGAAGATCTTGCCGCCACCGCCGGTCGTGAGAATGACCGCGCGACCCAGGATCGTCGAGTATTCGCCGGTCCGGATATCAAGGGCAGCAACGCCGCGGCAGGCACCGTCTTCGACGAGCAATTTCGAAACGAAATACTCGTCATAGCGAACGATGTTCTTGAAACGCATCGAATGCTGGAAGAGGGCATGCAGCATGTGGAAGCCGATTTTGTCGGCCGCATACCAGGTTCGCTTGGTCGTCATCCCGCCAAAGGCGCGCGTCGCAACCGTGCCGTCTTCGTTTCGGGAGAACGGGCATCCCCAGTTTTCGAGGAGTGCGAGTTCCTTGGGTGCTTGCTCTACGAAGTACTGAATACAGTCCTGGTCGCCGAGGAAGTCCGAACCCTTGACCGTGTCGTAGCCGTGGAGTTCGAGGTTGTCATCGTCGCGCGCGATAGCCGCGGCGCCGCCTTCTGCGGAGACGGTGTGGCTGCGCATCGGATAGACTTTTGAGACGAGTGCGATCGAAGCGGTCGGATTCTTTTCCGCGGCCTCGATTGCCGCACGTAAGCCCGCTCCGCCGCCGCCGACGATGACGATGTCATGCCGGAAAACATCCATCGACTTCCCTTTCCTATCTTTGGTTTCTAACGCTTTTGGTCATCCGAGGGGTGTGGACCGGCTCGCAAGCCCGGAGTCAAAACCCGTGGCAGAACGAGGAGCCAGTCTATTTGTGACCCTTGAGCGGCCCCTTATCCCCAACGCCCCAGGGTTTTAACCGATGTGTTCGGCAATTGAAAGATGATCGGGGGATCCATCTCAGTTCTCGAAAATGCTCGATGTAAAAGCGGGGGCGGCCCCGAGGGAACGGGGCAAGTCCAAGGCCTGTCGCGGCATTCGAAGCTCAGCTCGAGGGCGCGGTCGGCTCCTGCTGAGTGAGACAATGCACCGCACCCAGCCCGAGAATGAGGTCCTGAGACGGAATCGGCACAATCGGTCGATCCGGAACCGCCGCTTCAAGAATCGACAGCGCCTCGGCGTCCTGATCCACGCCGAAGGTAGGCACCAGGACCGCGTGATTGGCAAAATAGAAATTCGAGTAGCTGGCGGGCAGTCGGCCGTCGGGACCAAAGAGTGGGTCGGGCATCGGCAGCGCGATGACCTCGAGCCGCCTCCCCTCCGCGTCGGTCATGGTCTCAAGTCGGCGGCGATTCTCCGCCAATGCCGCGTAATTTCCGTCCGACGAATCCCCGCAGACCGCGGTTACCACGCGCCCGGGTCCGACGAAGCGCGTCAGGTCGTCGACATGTCCGTCCGTGTCATCACCAAGGATTCCGTCACCGAGCCAGAGGACTCGCCGGGCGCCGAAAGAATCTGCGAGAAAGGCCTCGACGGAAGCATGCGAGCGCTGGCCCGCCTGACCCGCGCGATTGGGATTAAGAAGGCAGGACTCCGTCGTGAGAAGCGTCCCGGCGCCGTCGCCGTCGATCGACCCCGCTTCGAAAAGGATCGGCGATCGGGTCGATACCACACCTGCCCTCCGGGCCATTTCCCCGGCTACCCGCGCATCGAGCGCCCAAGATGGGTATTTGCCGCCCCAGGCATTGAATTCGAAATCGAGAAGTCGGCGCGAGACGGAGCCCCCCTCCTCCGCCTGATCAAGAACGAAGATCCCGCCGTGATCACGAATCCAGGCGTCATCGGTCGGCACGCAATAGATCTCGAGGTCCGCCAAATCCTCGCACCCGGCCCCGCGAAGCCGGTCACGAACTCGATCGCCCATCGCATCGTCCTGAGCATGAATTCGGACGCCCTCGCCTGGCAGGATGGCACGCACCATCTCGACGAACGCGTCCTCGACGGCACTGAGTCTTCCCGGCCATGTCTCTATGTTATGTGGCCACGAAAGCCAAGTCGCGCGATGTGGCTCCCATTCGGCGGGCCATCTCCTCGACTCCCACCTAGCATCATCCTGACCTGAATGCGGGTCGGCGTCAGGCTTCGAGCGCTCTTGCATCAGTCCGTTTCCGAACCTGTTTCCCGATCATCCAAGAAGCGTTCCGACAAGCCGTCGTAGGCGTCCACTCGACGATCCCTGAAAAACGGCCAATCTCGCCTCACGCGCTCGATCAGTCCGAGATCGCACTCAACGACCAGTACGGCCTCTTCATCCTCAGGCGCTTCCGCCAAGATTCGCCCAAATGGATCCACAACGAAGGAACTACCAAAGAAGCGAATTCCGCCATTTAAAACTGCGTCTGCGTCCGCTGCCCCTTCGAGCGTCTCATGGCCGACGCGATTGACCGCGACGACGAAGAGGCCGTTCGCGATCGCATGGCCTCTCTGAATCGTTCGCCATGCATCGCGCTGAGCCTCATCGATCGCCGGATTCTCATCGAATTGCCAACCGATCGCCGTCGGAATCAAGAGAATATCCGCTCCAGCGAGTGCAATCGAACGAGCCGCTTCCGGAAACCACTGGTCCCAACAGATCAACACACCAAGCGAGCCCGCTTCGGTCGAATGAACCGGAAATCCGAGATCGCCGGGAGTGAAATAGAATTTTTCGTAGTAGAGCGGGTCATCCGGAATGTGCATCTTCCGGTAGCGCCCCGCGATCTCGCCCCGGGCATTCAAGACGACCGCCGTGTTGTGATAGAGCCCAGCGGCACGTCGCTCAAAGAGAGATGCGACAAGAGAAATTCCGAGATCCGAGACCTGTTTCGAAAGCGCCTCGGTCGAGGGGCCAGGAATCGACTCCGCCCAATCAAACCGACTCGGGTCTTCGCTCTGACACAGATAGGGCCGCCGAAAGAGTTCCGGCAGACACACGACATCGGCACCGCGACGCGCCGCATCGGCCACCGCATCCTGGGCATGACCCAAATTCCGATCCGGATCGGGCTCGCAGCGCATCTGGACGAGGCCAACCCGGCGGATTTCGGATGATTCGTTTCGATCTTCTCTCGCCATTGAGAGCTTGGATAAGGCAAGCGGAGACCGATCGCAAGGAAACCGAGCCTGAGGGGGCTCCCCGACATGACCGGACTTGTCACGACCTCGGCCGATGCTCCTAGGAGTCGATCACGGCGATATCACGGGGGGGGGCAATGGAGTCGATCAAATGGCAAACGGGACAGACAGGGCAGCTGGAATTCACGGCGCAGACCGGGAACGCGAACCGGCATGAGGTGCGGGACGCGCAACCCGATTTGGCCGGGTTGCATCGCATTTCGGTCCGGGCGAGGCGCTCGGATAGCTGGCTCGACGCGACGGTGACGCTCCTGGCGACGATCGTCTTTGGATTGGGTTGGGCCGTCGTCGAGCTCGAGGGCGCCTTGCCGGTGCAGGCTGGGTACGATCAAGCCTCCCAAAACGCCCAAGCCGCCCGGGCCGTCTGGTCTTCGAGTCCGATCGACGCTTCGATGTTGGCCGATGCCCCCGCGACCGAGTCGACCCAATCGGTCGCGTTCGAATTCCGGATCGGAGAAATGTGGGGAGCCGAGAGAGAACGATGGACCGACCTGGCGCCGCAGAGCTCGAAGCAATGATCGACGCAGAGTTCGCCCGAGCTGACTCCGATACCGCGGAAACGGCCGAGAAACAGATTTCGACCGGGACTCTTTCGATCGAAAGCGCGGCCGAAACCCGAGTCATTCTCGTCGATGCGTTCAATGTCTTGCATGCGGTCCTGCTCGGAAGAGAACGCGATCATGGCTGGTGGCGCCGCGAAGAACGCGAACGCCTACTTCGTCGCATCAGCGGCTGGAAGAATGGCCCAGACGAGATCTGGGTCGCCTTCGATGGCGCCCAACCCGCCTGGTCTGTCTGGGCAGAGCCCATCCTCCGACCCATCACTGTGGCCAGCCGCGGCCCCATCGTCCATAGCGTATACGTTGAATCCGCAGATGATTGGATCGTTCGACGTGCGCGCCGCTCGGCGCGTCCCCAACAACTGATCGTTGTGAGTGCCGATCGCAAGGTCTCGGGTCGTGCTCGAAGCGCCGGCTGTGAAATCTGGACACCCTGGGCCTTCATCTCTCAATGCCCGACTCTTTCGGAAGACCCAACCCAATCGACGGAGTCCGACTAACGCGAGACAGGACCGACTCCCGCCGGCCACAACCTCCAACAGGCCGGAGAATAGACGGGCTACGCCTAGCACCAGGATGCTCGAGATCGTCGACACAGTACGAGGCAGGATAGTAGTCGGAGCCCTAGTCCAGCAGATTCCCCAGCCAGTCCTCAATTTGCGCAGAAGAATCGCAGGGGCGGGGCAGGCAATCTAGCTGAATCGAAAGGTGCACCGATTTCGGCGTATCTCCGAGCTGTACCGGTCAATTCCGGACCTCTTGCTCCGATTATTTCCCTACGGACCTAGCAGTCGAGTCCAGGCATAAGAAGTCATTCCGATGTCGAAATGCATTAGGCGCATATCGATCTTGATTCTGGCGATTTTCATGGGTTTACCGTGCATTGGATCGGCGGATCATGGTGACGAGAATGGTCGAATCGGATTCACGCAGACTCAGTTGAAACGTCTTCTTCGAACGAAGATGAGGACGATCTCGGAAATGGCAAATAATCCGAATACAGGCAAAATATCTCGACGAACGTCACCCGACATTGCCGAAAGAGGCCGACGCGGATTATTCGCACGAGCGGATCCACGCGTGGCCAAGACTAAGTAGACTCGACGCAATCGCCCGCGCATGTCCGAACAAACCAAACCCTATCGATTCGTCGCACCAAATGCGGCGGCATGAGCATCGATGATCTTCGATGCATTCTCCTCGACCGCACGCCCGCTGACATCGATCATGCGCCAACCCTTCTGACGACACAGCTTGCGAGCGCGATCGAGTTCGAGCATAACCTGATTCGGATCGGTGTAATCCGTCGAAGACGGAGCGCGCATGGATCGCAATCGGGCCGTTCGGACCGAAAGCAATGTCGCCGGATCAACCGTCAGCCCGAATACACGACTCGGGTCCAGTTCGAGCAATTCTTTCTGGGGATCGAGACCCGGAATGAGAGGCACGTTGCCCGTCTTGTAGCCGCGCTGGGCCAGATACATGGAGAGCGGCGTTTTCGAAGTTCTCGATACGCCGGTCAAGACAATGTCGGCTTCGTGAAGCGTTTTCAGATTGGCGCCATCGTCATGTCGAACCGCGAATTCGACGGCTTCGACGCGGTCGAAGTAGTCGTCCGAAAAGCCGTGCAGCAGACCGGGCTGGTGGCGCGGCTCGACGTGCAGACGCTGGGCGACGCGCATGATCAGCGGTCCGAGTAGATCCACAGCGACGACACGGCGCTCTTCGGCTTCGTGCAAGAGCGCCTCGACGACCTCTCCTTCAACGAGGCTGAAGACGACGAGCGCCCCGGTTTCTTCGGCCTGCGCGATGACTCGGCGGACCTCGGAGACCGTGCGGGCATCGCGAAAGACCCTCAATCGCCAGCGATTTCGAAACTGAATCATCGCGGCGCGAACCGCTGCACTTCCCGTGTCTCCCGTGCCATCGGAAACCACGAAGACCGTCATCTCGCCTGTTTGGTCCGCCATGAGCGAACAATAGCGGGGCTCCGGAAAGACCGACCAAGAAACCACGCAATCGCCGGAATTCGTTGACGAAATCGATGGACGGCCCCATTCTCTGCGGGCCATGGCCTACGACCCTACTCGTCTCGAAGAAAAGTGGCAGCGGTATTGGGAGCAGAACGCGACCTTCCGCGCCGAAATCGATCCCGCGCGCCCGAAATATTACGTGCTCGACATGTTTCCCTATCCGTCCGGCGACGGACTCCATGTCGGTCATCCCGAGGGCTATACCGCGACCGACATCATCGCTCGCTACAAGCGCATGCGCGGCTTCAACGTTCTTCATCCGATGGGATGGGACGCCTTCGGTCTACCCGCTGAACAATACGCGATCAAGACCGGAACCCACCCGCGTGTCACCACCGAGCGCAACATCGAAAACTTCAGGCGACAGATCAAATCTCTCGGCTTCAGTTATGACTGGTCGCGTGAGATCGATACCACCGACGCACGTTATGTCCGATGGACGCAGTGGATCTTCCGAAAATTATTCGAACGCGGTCTCGCCTATGAGGCCGAAGTTCCAGTCAACTGGTGTCCGGAACTCGGAACCGTCCTGGCCAACGAAGAAGTCATCGACGGCAAGAGTGAAGTCGGTGGCCATCCCGTCGTTCGACTTCCCCTCAAACAATGGATGCTGCGGATTACCCAATACGCGGATCGCCTGATCGAAGATCTCGACGACCTGGACTGGCCCGAGCCCATCAAGAAAATGCAGCGCGACTGGATTGGCCGATCCGAAGGCGCACACGTCCGATTCCCGGTTCTGGGCCACGAGGGAATCGAGATCGAAGTCTTCACCACTCGACCAGACACGCTCTTCGGTGCGACCTACATGGTGCTCGCTCCCGAACATGGCCTAGTCGAAGCGATCACCGCGAGCGATCAACAGACTGAAGTGAAGGCCTATGTCGATCGAGCCGCGCGACGCAGCGAACGCGCGCGCATGTCCAACTCCGGCGAAAAAACCGGCGTCGCCACCGGCGCCTTCGCACGCAATCCGACTAATGGCGAAGAAATCCCGATCTGGGTCGCCGACTATGTACTCGCCGGATACGGCACGGGCGCGATCATGGCCGTCCCCGGGCATGATCAAAGGGATTGGGAATTCGCACAAAAATTCGGCCTCCCCATCCGAGAAGTCGTCGAGGGCGGCAACGTCGAGGAGGCCGCCTGGACGGGAAGCGGTTGTGCGACGGCATCAGACTTTCTCGACGGCCTCGAGACCGATGCAGCCAAGAGCAAGATGATCGAATGGCTCGAATCTGAGAATAGAGGCGCGGGAACGGTCACCTATAAACTTCGGGATTGGCTCTTCAGCCGCCAGCGATATTGGGGCGAGCCCTTCCCCGTCGTCCATCACGAAGATGGATCCATCGCGCTCGTTCCCGAATCCGACCTGCCTCTCGTGCTCCCCGAACTCGACGACTTCAAGCCGAGCGGTGAGAATTTCGAAGCGCCACTTACGCGGGTGAAAGACTGGATCGAAACGACGGACGCCGAGGGTCGACGCGTCTTGCGCGATCCCAATACGATGCCCCAGTGGGCCGGAAGCTGTTGGTATTTCCTGCGCTTCCTGGATCCCATGAATGATGAAATGCCCTGGTCGACGGAAGCCGAAAACTATTGGATGCCCGTCGATCTCTATGTCGGCGGCGCCGAACATGCCGTGCTGCATCTGCTTTATGCACGGTTCTGGCACAAGGTATTCTTCGATCTCGGACTCGTTCATACCCGCGAACCCTTCCAGAAGCTGGTCAACCAGGGAATGATCCTCGGCGAGAGCTTTCGCTATTACGATGATGACCTGGCCGACGAAGGGAAGGACAGCGTCACTCGTTATCGATCCAAGGACATCCGCGAAACCGACGAAGGCCCCGTAGCCAAAGAGGACGGACGAGCACTCAAGGCGCGCTGGATCCAGCTTGGCGAGGTCGCTTATGACGACGAAGGTGCGCCCATCCATCCACAAGACGCCGAACTCGAACTCGAACGGGTCGTCGAGAAAATGTCCAAGAGCAAGGGCAACGTCATCAATCCGGATGACGTCATCCGCAAGCACGGCGCCGACTCCATGCGGCTCTATGAAATGTTCATCGGCCCACTCGAAAAGGCCGCACCCTGGTCGACGGACGGAATCCAGGGCATCTATCGGTTTCTTCAGCGCGCATGGCGACTCTTCCACGTCGGAGACGACGAGCAGGAGACATTTCAGGCACCGGTCGCCGGCCTCGGAACCGACGATCAGCGCCGACTCACGACGCAGACCATTCTCGGAGTCACCGAAGATCTCGAAGCCATGCGATTCAACACTGCAATCTCCAAGCTGATGGTCTTCTCTCGGGACATCACGAAGGACGCGCCTCTGCCTCGCGAGTCCGCGGAAATTTTCACGCTCCTTCTTGCGCCGATGGCCCCCCACCTCTCAGAAGAAATCTGGCTTTTGTTAGGTCACGAAGACACCCTCGCACACGAGCCCTGGCCCAAAGCGGACGAAAGTCTTCTCGTCGAAGAAACCATCACGCTCATCGTTCAAGTGAACGGAAAAAAACGCGGCGAAATCGAAGTGCCCTCGGATGTGTCCAAGAAAGACGCAGAGCAGAAAGCACTCACCGTCGAGAACGTCCTGAAGACACTCGACGGGCGACAGCCGAAGAAGATCATTCTCGTTGCGGGACGCCTCATCAATATCGTCGGCTAACCCGGCCCTCCCGTCCGTCGTTCGGTCGTGCTATGGATTCAACATGAGCATAGATCTGCGAAGTCGGTATCTGGCTGAAATAGAGCAATCCATGACGAAGGGACTGGCCCTACCGGCAGCGTGCTATCGCGACTCGGCCTTCTTCGAGCTGGAACTCGAACATATCCTACGCCCGGGTTGGCATCCGATTCTTCGCTGGGACTTGCTTCCGAAAGTCGGCGACTACCTCGCGATCGATCTCTTTGGAGAGCCACTCGTCATCGTTCGAAGCGACGATGAGCGTCTACACGTCTTCTCGAACGTCTGTCGCCACCGAGCGCATACGGTCGCTAGCGGAACCGGCAACGCCAAATCCCTGGTCTGCCCTTATCACCGCTGGACCTATGGACTCGACGGATCCCTTAGCGGTGCGCCGTTAATGGACGATCGCCCGGAATTCGATCGCACCGAGTGCGGCCTCCGGGAGCTTCTAACGGAGTCTTGGCAGGGCTTTCTGATGGTGAACCTCAGCGGCACCGACAATTCCACCAATGAAACCCAGTCCAAATCTGTCGCTGAGATGCTAGGCGGACTCGACGATCGTCTCGAATCCTATGACCTCGAAAAAATGGTCACGCTGGGAACACTCGACTTCGATTCGCCATGGAATTGGAAAGTCATGGCGGACAACTTCATGGAGTCGTATCACCACCTCGGCATCCATACAAGCACCTTGCAGAAATCCAATCCGGCCAAAGGCACCTACGCAGTGAAGACCGATGGGGCGTACTCACTCCTCGAGAACCCTGGCATCAACGACTCGCCGGGCTTCATCGTTACTCAGATTTTTCCGAGCTTTCTACTGAGCGTCTTCGACGGAGGGCCCTTCGCAGCCTGGTACGAGATGAACATCGATCGACATGATCATATTCATCTGCGAATTCACCTCCTCGCACCACCATCGTTAGGCGCGGTCCCCGGAGTCAGCGAATCGTTGATCGAGAACGTGAACTCGATTCACCTAGAAGACATTCCCGCTTGTGAGGCGGTCCAGCGGGGCATAGTCAGTCAGCTATGGCAGCCGGGACCTCTCAGTCATCAAGAAGGATGCCTCGCTCACTTCCATCAACATCTAGCAGAGCGACTTCGCCTTCCGAGTGCACGCTAAAAACGAATCAGCCTGTCTTCATCTCAAAGAAACAGAGCTTGTTGCCATCGAGATCCCGAACGTAGGCACCGTAGAAATAAGGCGTACGCTCACCGGGTTCACCATCGTCAGTCGCACCCAGCGAAATGGCCTTGGCATAAAGCTTGTCAACGCCTTCTCGCGAGCCGCCGGGAATGGCGATCATGTTTCCATTGCCATGACTCTGTTCTTTCTCGTTGTAGGGAATACAGAGCGCGAGCATCGCGCCGCCCGCTTCACCCCCGTAGAACTTGATTCGGTCCATCCCCATGACCTGCTTCCCGCCGATCTCGGCCAGAAGCGCGTCGTAAAACGCGACCGCGCGGTCCATGTCCGTCACACCAATCGTTGTATAGCCAAGCATCTTTCGCTCTCCAGTTTTCTAGTCAGGTCTAACTGATTTCCTCCAGCGGCCAGCGCGAGAGTCTACGCAAAGATCGAGCGCACAATCACCCCGCACGGCGCAAGAATCCAGTGTGCTCTTGCGAGCATGCTTCGCTGTAGACGGCGGGACAAAACCCGGGATACTTTCTGTCGAATTTACGAGTCGATGGGTGGCTTGCCTGCCTAAAGGGCTTGAACCAGCGCAAACTCTACGGCTCTCCGGATCGCCTTGAATTTCCGGAGAAGCGCATCGGCGGGTGGTGGGAGCGAATCTCCTGGGACCAGGCGATCTCTGAAATCGGTGCCAAGGTGAAATCACTTCGCGCCGAACACGGGGCCGACCCGACCAAAATGTACGTGGGAACCGCAGCCGGCTTCAGCATGCTGCAACCGATCTTCGCGCAGGGCTTCATGCAGGGCCTCGGTTCGAAAAGCATCTACGGCTCGGCGAGTCAGCTAGGTCGAAGCCGATAACGAATCGGCATTCGCTTCACGCCGCCGAGAAAGCTTGATCGCATCCGCTCATACGGGCCCGCGAGCTCGACTTCATCGAGTCGATTCGCCAATTCGTCGAAGATGACCCGCAGTTCGAGCCTCGCAAGGTTCGCCCCGAGACAGAAATGTTCACCGATTCCGAACCCGACATGGGGATTCGGACGGCGATCGATGCGAAAGACATCCGGGTCGGCAAAGACTTCCTCATCCCGATTCGCGGACGGATAGAAAAGGCAGAACGCATCACCCTTTCGAATCTTCTTCCCGTGCAACTCGACATCCTGGACAGCCGTTCGGCAGAATTGGATCACAGGACTGGTCCAGCGCACGATTTCCTCGACCGCAGGATTCACAAGTGCCGGATTCGCCTTCAATTTGGCGAACTCATCCGGATTTTCGATCAGGGCGAGCAACCCACCGCTGGCCGAGTTCCGAGTCGTTTCATTCCCGGCGACGACGAGCACAAAAAAGTACGAAAGAAGCTCGAGCGGAGGCATCGGTGCCCCGCCGATCTGTGAGTTCGCCAGAACGCTGATAATGTCGTCTCGCGGATGCTTGCGTCGCTCCGCGGCGAGTTCCGCAAAATACGCAAAGAGCTCGTTGCGCGTCTCTTCGATCGAAACAAAGGGAATCTGCGACGCGCCCGGGACATCGGCTTGAAATTCCGGATCTGCTGAACCCGCCACACGGTTCGTCCACTCGAACATTTTCGGCCAATCCTCGCGAGGAACGCCTAACATGTCGGCGAGTACGCCGAGCGTGAGCGGAACCGCCAGATCGCGCACGAAATCACCCTCGCGCTCTTTACCGTCCCCCGCCATTTCACTCAACAAATCCCGCGCGATCCGACGCACTTCATCACTCTTTCGCGCGATCGCTCGAGGCGTGAACCAACTCGAGGCAGTCCCGCGATATTCAGAGTGCTCCGGCGGGTCCATATTCAAAAGCTGACGCACGAATTTCCGCTCGCCCTCGACGGGCGCCCCTTCTTCGAAAACCGCCAATCGGGGACCGTTCTGGAAAAGATCGGGCTGTTTGGAAATCCGGACGAGATCTGCCCGACGTGTCACCGCCCAGAACCCGACACCGCCGGGTACATCGAACCAATGAATGGGGGATTCCTTCCGAAGACGCTTCCAGGCATCAAACGGATAACCATTCTGCATGTAGGTGTCAGGCCCGATCACATCGAGTTCATCGAGACTGGGGAGATCCGAGCCGGTGGTGGTGCTCTTGGTGGTAGCAGTGGTGGTCGAGGACATCAGTCACTCCTGCGCCGGGCAGCCATATCGGCGTAACCCAGCTTCCCCCGAGACTCCCAGTCCTTCGCCAGCTCAAAAAACTCTGGCCCCATCGGATTCTGTCCGCGAATCGGCATCGAACCACGGCGAATCGTCCAATCGTCCGGCGACAGCTCACCCGCCCGATCAAAATGCTGCGCCGCAGCGACGGAGTCGCCTCGCTGGTGCAGGAACCAGGCAATCGCCCATTCCGCCCGCGCCATCTCTTCGTCCGCGGTGGGCGGTGGCATCGTCGATGGCACCATTTCATCCGTTGCCACTTCACCGGTCTTGACCCAGGCGCGAACGGCCTCGAGGAAGGGACCGGATTCCCGACCATGAAACTGCAGAAACATGTCGCTTCCGTACTCGGCCGCATTCGGTCGCACGACCCTCCCCTCTTCGTCGATCCAGACGACGGTGGGAACATTGATCATCCCGTAGCGATGCGCGACGACATGCTCGGTGTCGATCAGGCTCGGATGCGTAGGCTCGGCCTTCTCGATATACGGCTTGGCCGCTTCTGCTGATTCATCAAGAGCGATCGTGATCGGTACAAATCCCTCGTCACCCAATTCTTCGTAAAGCGCCTGCCACACGGGCAGATCTTCTCGGCAGCCTCACCAGGATGCGTAGGCGATGAGTAGGACTTTTTTCCCTTTGAAACTGGAAAGCGAGAATTCCTTCCCGGTTAAATCGGGCAAAGTGAAATCGGGCGCGCGGCCACCCAGGAGTTCATCACCATGCGCGTCGGTGGGTGCGCCGATGCTGACGACGGATTCGGCCGCATCGATCGCGACCGGTCGTCCAAGGACATCGCCTAACGCCACCAGATCGAGGCCTTGTTCGGTGATCAGCTCGGGCCGATTGCTGATCGGAATGCAGACGTCGCCCTGGCAGAGCCCTTCGGGTTTCTGGTTCCAACCCAGCGCGGAGAGGACGGGTGCGGTTTCGAAACGCACAACCGAGCCGTCGACGGACACAGTGATCGGAGCAGCCTTCCCGTCCTCGATCATCGTGAATGAAGCTTCGCTCATGATTCTCTCCAAAATTCCAGGTTCAGAAAAGTATAGAGAACCGAAACCACACCGCGCAGAACCTTTTCAGCCAGGCCTTTACGCAGCGGCCTTCTTTTCCGATCATCTCGTCCGCCCGATCGACCAGGAAGCCGACGCCGCGCTTCAGAAAACACGGAGACCAGAGCCATGAGTAAACTTATTCCCTTCGAGATCAAGATCGCCGACGAGGCACTTGACGACCTGAAACAGAGATTGGCGAACACCCGCTGGGCCGATGCGGAAACCGTTGATGATTGGAGTCAGGGAACGCCAGAGGCCTATCTCCGGGAAGTCTGTGACTACTGGGGAAATCAATATGACTGGCGCGCGCGGGAGGAACGACTGAATCGTTTCCCTCAGTTCAAAACGAATCTCAATGGTCTCGACATCCACTTCATCCATGTGAAGTCCCCGGAGAGCACGGCCACACCGATGATCATGACCCATGGCTGGCCCGGCTCGATCGTCGAATTCCAGAAAGTGATCGGCCCACTCTCGGATCCGGTCGCCCACGGCGGGCAGGCCGAAGACGCCTTCGACATCATCTGCCCCTCACTGCCCGGATACGGCTTCTCCGACAAGCCGACCGAGCCGGGCTGGGGAATCGAAAAGATCGCTGCGACCTGGGCCGCGCTGATGGCACGCCTGGGCTACGAAAAATACGTGGCACAAGGAGGCGACTGGGGCTCGATGGTCACGACGTCACTGGCTGCCCAGGACCCGGAGCATTGTCTCGGCATTCACCTCAACATGGCGATCGCTCCACCGACTCCCGAGTCGATGGACAACCTCACGGAGCTCGAAAAGAGTGCCCTCGCCGGCATGGAGCACTACACGAGTCTCGACAGCGGATACTCGAAGCAACAGTCGACCCGCCCCCAGAGCCTCGGCTATGGACTCGTCGATTCGCCGGCCGGCCAGGCCGCCTGGATCCTGGAAAAGTTCTGGAGCTGGACCGACTGCAGCGGCCATCCCGAGAACGCTCTCACCCGCGACGAAATGCTCGACAACATCATGCTCTACTGGCTGCCCGCGACCGGGGCGTCCTCAGCGCGTCTCTATTGGGAGAGCTTCAATTCGCCACCCATGATGGAAGTCACGGTCCCGGTCGGTGTCAGCGTGTTCCCGCACGAAATCTTCAAGGCCTCGAAGCGTTGGTGCGAAGCGCGCTACGGGAACCTCGTCTACCACAACGTCCTTAAGAAGGGCGGCCACTTCGCGGCCTTCGAACAGCCCGAAGCGTTCGTCGAAGAGGTTCGGAAATCGATGCGGAGAGTGCGCGCTGGATCGGCCAAATAGACCAGAAAACCGAGGGAGTGAGAAAATAGACACATGACACGCAGAGTGTTGGTGACGGGCGGAAGCCGTGGAATCGGACGGGCCATCGCTGTCAACGCGGCCCGCAACGGCTTTGATGTCACACTGAGTTTTAAGAGTCGCGCGGACCAGGCGCTCGAGGTCGTCGAGAAAATCGAGGCCGAGGGTGGCAAAGCCCGATCCGTTCAGATTGACATCGCAGACCGCGACGCAACGTTTGCAGCTGTGGAAGAGATAGTCCGCAACTCCGGCGGCTTCTATGGAATCGTCTGTAACGCGGGCGTGAGCTCAGATGCTTCGTTTCCCGGCATGACAGGCGAGGCCTGGGACCGCGTCTTGCGCACAAACCTTGACGGCTTCTACAACGTTCTCAAACCACTGACGTTGCCGATGATTCGCCTACGACAAGGCGGACGCATCGTGGTGCTCTCATCCGTAGCAGGACAGGTTGGGAATCGCGGCCAGGTGAACTACAGCGCTTCGAAGGCCGGCCTGATCGGCGCGACTCGAGCATTGTCGCTGGAGCTTGCCAGCCGCAAAATCACCGTAAACTGCGTCGCGCCGGGATTGATCGAAACGGACATGGTAAAGGACCTTCCGGCCGAACAACTGAGCGCCATGATCCCGATGCGGCGCTTCGGCACGCCGGAAGAAGTCGCGGGCGTGGTTTCATTTCTCCTCTCCGACGCCGCGAGCTACGTAACGGGGGAGACTATTTCCGTCAATGGTGGCATGGCCTAGCAATGCCCAGCCACCGCTACTGAGAGTCGATCAGCTCAACGCTCTTCGTTTCGACAATCAACTGATAACCAAGCGCATCGTTTCGCAGGGTCGCGAGACCGGGAATCGACGTGTCCCGGATCCAATCTTGGTAGCTGATCACGATTTGCCAGCCACCATCCACGCCGACTCTCTCAAAACGACGCTCTTCAAGGGCCTCGGAACCAATCCGTTCAATCACCTGCACCTGCCCCCATGCCCCCCGTCGCTCACAGTCTCGACATTCCGCTTCCTGATCGATCCACGGATAGAAAACCCGCTGAATGTCCGCGATGATTCGCGTAGGCGACAATGGCAAATCGCGTC
>DUCN01000074.1:85032-86683 GCA_012959805.1 Myxococcales bacterium
TTCGAAATGCACGCCCCCCTCGTCGACTCTCAGGCTGAAACCAACAACGTTCATCGGCCCGAGGCCAAGCAACAAAAGCTCCGACTCGCGCTTTTGCAGGACAGCCTCAAAACTCTCTTCGCCATCGAGCCATCTAATTGTCACCCGCTGACGTAAGACAAGATCATCGCGAAGCGCCGAAACCGGCAGCAACTCAAGCGCTTCGGACGGCTCCGGGGATGATTCAATCCCGGGCACTCGCGCGCCCTCGACGCCTCCTCGGCATTTCATGGTGGTGCAACCCGCCAACAACACCATCGACAACACCAGGACCAGCCCAACCAACGAAGAACGACGAATGAAGAACGCGTTCATCATCGATTTTCAGCCCCACCTTCGTGGGCTTGCAAGCGCAAGCGACGTTGGCGCCAAGAGCAGGCTACTCACGATGCCAACGACCGCCGTCAGACCCAGATTCGAAAGCACCGGATGATCCGAAAGACTCAGCAGTCCGAACGTAACGACCGTCGAAAAGCAGGCCAGCGTCGCTCCGGCAAGCGCTGCCGCAACACTCTGCGGATTCGAATCATCGAAGGCATCCACTAGAAAGACGCTGTAGTCGACGCCCATGCTCACCACGAAGAGAAGCGCAGTCAACGAAACCAGATCGAGCCCTCGCCCCATCAATGTCAAAACGGAAATCGTCACACCCGCCGCCAGCAGCGAGGGTAGGAATGAGATTAGCGTTCGCCTGGGCTCACGGTAGCGAAGCGCGAGCAGACAGAAGACCGCGAGCAGTCCCCATCCCAGAAGTTGGGCGGTGCTCCTCTGATAGTCGAGCTGCGCCGAATTGAATAGATCAGATTGACGAAGAAAAACCGCGCCGGGGACATCCACCAACCGCGCTTCGATCGCTTCCTCGTTCTGCACCCCCTGGAGATAAGTCACGAATCCGACGCGATCTCCCAAGCTGACCCTGAATATTCGAACCAGCGCGCCGGCAGACGACGCAAGCAATTCATCGAATGTAAGAGGGAGCGGCCTCGGCCCGCCCAAGAACTCCAGAAAGTCTGCGAATGCGCCTTCGGCAAACCCCTCTTCCCTGAACAGACGAGCCAAGCGGTCCGGAAGCGAGGCGTCGCCAAATGCGATCGCCGCAATCGCTTCCTGAAGCCGGGGTCCTGGAAGCAGCGCCGCCACGCTCCGTTGGTTCACGAGCTCCCCCGCCGCGATCGACTCCCGAAGCCGCACGGCGACTTCGTCGTTCACATTCAGGGCTTCCGCCTCGTCATCTCCCAACGCCACCACGAGTCGCATCTGTTCGGAAAGCGAGACTTGTTGCTGTACGCGCCGATCTTCTTCAAGGAGGCCCTGATCCATGTAGTTCAGACTCGCGAGATCGGAATTCCATTTCGCAGATGGCAACACAGTCGCCATGAACACAATGAGGACCACAGGTACGAGCCCCAGCCAACGTCGTCTCTGCATGAGCCAGGAAAAGCCGCGATCAACTCGCGCCACAAACTGATCCCGAACAGCAACCGGCTCAACTTGCCGGTGCTGGTCGCCGCCGGGCGCACGCCATTTACCGAGGAAGGGGTTGCCGGCGGGCGCAGCATCGAAATTCACTGGACCCAGGAAATGTTCGATCAAGCCGGCATGGTACGCGAGG
>DUCN01000074.1:86693-89612 GCA_012959805.1 Myxococcales bacterium
CAAAGCGCCGCAAATCCGACAACCGTAGTCACTGCACCTGTTGCCAACGGCCGTATGATGGCGCGAAGCGAGGCGGTCGCGCCACCGGCGGGGCGAATCACACAATGGTGGCAATACAGATGCACGACGTAGTCGATCGAAACTCCGATCAAAGAGACCCCAAAGGCCAGCGTGATTCCGTGAAGACGACCGAAGACTGCCAACACCGCTGCACAACCTGCCAGAACCCCGATTCCAATTGGAATTGCTGCGAGCCCAACGAATAGGAGGCTCCGAAAGAGCAGAATTAGGAGTGCACCTAACAATAGAGACGAGACGATCGACACACGCTTGATGTCGGCCTCGATGGCTTCCGCCGCCCAGGTCGCGAATCGATTCAGGCCGCTCTGGTCCAGACGTAGGGGTTGCTCAAAACGGACTTCCACTTCGTCGAAGGCATCTTGAATCCCGGCGAGAAGCGGTGCCTGAGCCCGGGCGTCCATGGCGCTCGCATGCGTTCCAATAAAGAAAATGGCCGTGCGCTGGTCTGCGGCGATGAAACGGCCGTCCACTACGCCGACATCGCTGGCCCGCGAGCGCTCCAGTCCCTCGAAAAGGCGGGGAATCGTGAGGAAGGGGTCTCTGGGAGCAACTCGCGATGCCAACAGCGACATAGGTCCGGACAATTCCGCTCGAAGATGGCGTGCGGCGGAACGAAGCCCCTCGTCATTCAGACGTAGACGGGCCTGCTCTTCACTTACACCCAGGAACGAGAGTCGACGTGGCTCGTAGAGTTCGAAGAGCGTCCGATCGAGCCCTTCGGGTGGCCCACCTTCCAAAAATGAGATGCGCGAAGATACTCGAACATCGCTTCGCAGAATCGCCTCAAAGTCTCGACTCGCGCGAACAGCAGTTTCCAGGTCCGGCGCTTCGATCGCCAGGACCATGGTCCGGCTGAGTTCGCTGTCGGCGAGTGTCCGAGACAACACCGCGACTTCGCTGTCACCGACGTCCGGAAGAAACTGACTG
This sequence comes from Myxococcales bacterium, assembly GCA_012959805.1. Lineage (GTDB taxonomy): Bacteria > Myxococcota_A > UBA9160 > UBA9160 > UBA4427 > UBA4427. The sequence continues at coordinate 87,702 of DUCN01000074.1, forward strand.
ATGTCGGTCGTCACTTGAAAATTGACAACGACATACACGACGAGGGCCGTAACAATCAGGCCCCCCAGCACCGGTTCGAGCCACTTCATTCCGGACCGAGTCCGAAGAGATCGAGTCTCTCCTCCGGGCCAAATTTGCGTTGTGCATTCGCGTCCAGAATACGCGTAAGCGTGCGATCACCGGAAGTTTCGATCAGTTCGAGAGTATCCACTGTGTGACGCTCTCCACGAACCCGCAATTCCTGAAGTAGATTCGACAGCGGCGCTCGCTTTGGAGTGAGCGTCAGCTGCCACCGGTTCCCGCCGGCCCGATCGGTCTCCGAATCAAAAACCTCGTATCCCACTCGATAGAAGGATTCGATGGATTCCAGATCCCCGGTCAGGATCCAGATCAGCGAATCGACGAGAGGACGAAGTTCTCCGCGTGCGGCGAGGTCGATCGTCCGCGTTTTTCCCCCATGACTCAAATGGATCCGACCTTCGTGAATGAGAATCTCTTGTCGATCGGGCTCTTCGACACGACGCAGAAGAGTCGAGGGAGGTAAGAAATAGAGTCGCCCGCGACTGCGGAGGGGAGCCGCCAGGATTGCCAGAAATTTATCTTCTTCGAAACGTGCCTCAAGCGCTGATATCTCTCGAAATCCCGCCAACAATTCGAGGTATGGGCGGTCCGCCGACCGGACCGCCGATGGCTCCGCCCCCAATGCCTCGGCGGCGGCCCCGAGGCCAACACCGAAGAAGCAGAGCGCCAACAAGCCGCCTCGAATCCTAAATGAAAATTCGTTCCATGATCGCATTCGGAGTCTCTGGAAGAAGCCGACCGCTCGAGTCGGTCGTGGCCAATGCCGTAAAACCGCGAGCACTTCGCCGCGATTTCGTCAGGTTTCGAATTGAGTAGACGATCCGAAGCATAGGCTTCCACGCGACGGCCTTCGCCGTCACCTCCATCTCGTCACCGTAGGTCAAGGGGAACATGTAGCGACAGCGCGCATCAGCAACATACATTCGAAATCCGAGATCGCGAATTCGAGGAATATCGACACCGCGATCTTGAAAGAGCTCGGTCCGAGCAAGTTCGAAATATTCGAGGTAGCGCCCGTGCCAGACAACCTGCAGCGGGTCGCAGTCATGAAAGGGCACGATCGCCCGGACGCGTACAATCGGCGAAACCTCGTTCATGCGAGATCCAGATCGAGGCGAACATCCAAGCGGGTATCGCCTAGCGGCAGGCGATCCGATCGCATCAAATCAACGACGGCGGCATGATCGTTGTCCATCCGTCGATCCGCTCCCAATCGCGGAACGACCTCCCGCACCGCGCGATGAAGATCCGCAGCATTCCCCTCTCCCAAACTCTTGCGAAGGTCAAGAGCTTGACAGGACGCCAGCAGCGCAATCCCAGCGACATCTTCACTGAGCCCGACCACCCGCAAAAAATCTCGGGCCGCCATCGTCGCCATCGGAACCTTGTCCTGATTATGCAGCTCCGTACTTCGACTGAAAGCGCTTGCGGGCATCGTCAGCTTCATTGCCTCGGCCGTCAGACTCGACGCGGCGATCGAAGCCGCTTTGAAACCGTTGTGTACGCATGCGTCCGCCCCCTCGACGCCAACGAGGTCGGCTGGAAGCCCAGCATTCTCCGCAGGATTACACAGCAACATCACTTGCCGATCCAGCAAACACGCCACATTGGCTGCGGCCGTTTTCAAGGAATCACAGACGAATCCAATATGACCTCCATAGAAGTTGCCCCCATGAAGAATCGTCTCACTCTCGATGTCGACAATTGGATTATCGCTCACGCCATTCAGTTCGGTCTCGATCACTGTCTCGCTCCAGGAGAGCGAATCCACGAGAACCCCGATGATCTGCGGTGCACATCGAACCGAGTAGAGATCCTGCAATCGCGATG
>DUCN01000075.1:0-2105 GCA_012959805.1 Myxococcales bacterium
CATTTCGACGAGCGAAGGCACTCCCCGATTTGACTCTACACAACGGCAGTGCATTCGAGAGTATGTCGGCGTTCGTGCGCGTGCCCGACGGTGTCCTCGACTGCGGGGGGCAAGCCGACTTGAAGCTTTCCGAAGCCTGGAGAGTGGGACTCATCCATCTGGTCGGACTAGTGTGCTGTCGAGCTTTGATAGAACTGCTGGTACCACCGCCGGAAGTTCTAGGCGGCCCAGACGCCGAGCAACTCGCTAGGTCGACTTCTCGGGCATGGCCGGCAAGCGTTCCTCGAGAGGCACGCCCGTGGCGTTCGCCACCATCGAGAGCATGGTGTAGTTGCCGATCACGAAGGTGAGCTCGACGATCTCGGCTTCGCTGAGTTCGGCGCTCAACGCATCGTAGGTTTGGTCGGAAATTTGCTGGTGTGCGTGGAGTTCATCGCAAGCGCGCAATAGCAATCGATCTCGCCGCGACCAGCTCGGTTCTTCCGGCCCGTTGGCGATGGCGCTCAACTCCTTTGGCTCGATACCGGCGGCGAGTCCGTACTCGACGTGGTGTCCCCACTCGAAGGCCGATCGACAATTGAGCGAGGTGCGCAGCGCCAATAGCTCAGAGTCGCGCCTTTCCAGCACCCCGCGCATTGCCAACGTCGCGGCAAAGCCTAGAAACGACGGAAGCAGCGCCGGATGGTGGGCGATCGTATAGAGGATATTTGGAGGACCTTGACCGGTGGCGGCATCTGCGGCGGGCTGGAGTCCGTCAAGGATCTCGCGAACCGGTTCACTCCAATGGTCCGGCGAGGCGGCGCCGAGTCGAGATTTCATGAGCATCCTCCAGAATTCACGTTTAGCGCGTTTCAGGGATCGTGTGGTAGATCACTCAACGAATCGGCATATGCGGATCGGGCGCCGGTCGACTCCTCGCGGGTCCCGGTGAACGCCCCTCGATTCGATCGATCTCCTTGGCCAGATCTTGTTCGATGAACTCCATCGCCGCCCTGATCCGAGCCGTATTTCTCAGCTCTGGATGCGTCAGCAACCAAAGCCCGGCGCTGAATTCCGAGACCTCGGGAATGATGCGAACTAGATCGGCATCGGCATCGCCGACATAGCAGAGCAAGTGCGCGACCCCGGCGCCTGCACGGGTCATCTCATACATCGCGGCTGGCGAGTTGACTCGACAGGAGATGTTTTGCTTTGGGATCGCTTGCTGCATCCAGCGAGTATGTTCGTTGGTCCAACTTTCGTCCCAGCCGATCCAATCGAACGCGCTCAATTCCAAGAGCCCGCGGTTGCGCGCCAAGTAGCGACGAGATGCGTACGCCGCCATCGCCATGGTTGCAATCCTTTGCCCCGCCATCGGTTCGGGCTCGAGGTTGCTCACGCGCAGCGCTATGTCGGCTTCGCGATTCACCAGATCGGTGACGTGGTTGCTGACCGCCACCTGAATCTGCATTCCCGGATAGGTCGCGCGCATGCGGGCCAAGAGCGGGGCGAGCTTCGGCACGAAGTTGTCTCCGATCGAGATACGCACGCTTCCGCTGATCTCAACATCTCGACCCGCCATGCGCTCGGCGAGCATCGACATGTCCAACTCAATATCTCGAGCCAGTTCGAGCACATCTTCACCGACTGGCGTCAGGCTGAAACCACTCGGTAGAGGGTCGAATAGGCGCGCGCCGTAGCGACCCTCGAGTTGGCGAATTCGGCGCGAGACCGTGGAGTGGTTGACACCGAGGGCGACCGCGGCGCGGCGAATCGAGCCCTCTCGGGCTACAGCGAGGAAGTAACGGACATCGTCCCAGATCATTGCCTGGATGATTATTGCACCAATCGGGTGCTTAATTGGGGACTTCCGGTGGATATATGCATCAGATAGTGTGATAGGGCAGGCGATGAGAGCCCACGCGATAGCGTGATTCCGCCGCATGCGAGAGAATACGTGAGCAACTACGCGGGCTTAAGGTCCCGTCGCGGCAGTTCCGGTGCCGCGAGCGTGATGGGGAGAGTCGATCATGAGTCGCATCCTGTTTTCCGGGGCCAACCTGCTCGACGGTGAAAACCCGGCCAGGCCGGGGCAAACGATCGCCGTCGAAGGCGATCAGATCGTC
>DUCN01000075.1:2130-2971 GCA_012959805.1 Myxococcales bacterium
AGCCAGCCTGGCGACAAGGTATTCCCGCTCGACGGCGCCTCGATAATGCCCGGAATGGTGCAAGCCCATTGGCACGGCTCCTATAGCGGCCTCGATTTCGATCCACCTCCGGTCGGCCTGGAGAAGCCGCCGGGCTACTTGATGTTGTTGGCGGCCACCCAGGCAAAACTCGCGCTAGACCACGGATTCACCAGCGTGATCGGCGCGGCGACAAGTGACGCCCTCGATGCCCAGCTCAAGATGGCCATCGCTGACGGTGTCGTACCGGGTCCGCGAATCATGGCAAGCGGTCGCTGGTTGATTACGACCGGTGACTCGAACGACCTACCCGAGTTCGTGTTCTGGGACATCCGGGCCAAAGGTGCGCAGCGTTACTGCGACGGCGTCGATGAATTCATCAAGGGCGTTCGCCAGGAGATTCGCGAAGGCGCCGAGATCGTAAAAATCTTCATGGATGGTGGACACGCGCTGCTTCACGGTCCCGACTTTATTTCGATGACCGATGCCGAACTTCGCGCGGCCGTCGAGGCAACCCATGATCGGCAGAAGCTGATTCGCTGTCACGTCACGGCCAAGCGAGCCATCATGAAGTGTCTCGACGCGGGAGTCGACGTCTTCGATCACGCAGATAGGATGGATCGAGAATGCATCGACGGCTTTCTGAAAGCCGGAAGCTTTGTCTGTCCAAGTCTCTATCTTACGAAAGCAATCATCGCAAAGCTCAGCGAATCCGGAAACGAAAACGATCCCATGGTGCTTGGGCTGAGGGCAGACTACGACCACATGCTCGAAATTTTGCCCGAAGCCAGTGCCGCCGGGGTCAAGCTTATGGTCGGGGACG
>DUCN01000076.1:0-9419 GCA_012959805.1 Myxococcales bacterium
AACAGCAAAAGGAAGCAGCTTGAGGGTCAAGCGAAATCCCTAACTAAACGGCTGGTACCGTTTTCTTGGGCTTGCCATGCTTATTACATAGGGATAGGAACCTTCGACTAGCACGCTACGGGCAATCGACAGCTCCTCTAACCCTGAATCCTGACTAAACTTCCTTCGCCTATCGCTCGGCTGGGATATCGAATTCGCGCGCCGCCCTCTCGCGTGCCTCATAGTACGCATCCCGTTCCGCACGGCCCGAGACGCTTATTCCGACATTAGCGTCGTATACCCCGTCTTCGATCGCCTTCTGAACGACCGCCTCCTGATCCTCTGTAAGCCCTTCACGCCTCCACTTCTGCTGGGTCACCTGGACGGACTCTACCGCCACATCTGCGTGCGTTGCCTCCCCAGCATCAGCGATTTCCTGCTCCATTGCGGCGTCGGACTGCACGATCGAATCTTGCTGACCACAGCCCGCACACAGAAAAAAACCCATCAGCCCAATTGTCCAAACTCGCGTCCTCATGACATTTACTCCCGCATCCCGCGTGGTGAACCGCCGAGTATGTCTCGCTGGCTCAGCACCCTCATGACCAATAAAAGAAGCAGCGCACAGCCTATCAGGCGCCCATACGCGTCCAGAGTGGGAACGGCGACCGCCGGTGGTCCGACGTTGACTGTCGCGCCACTGTAAACAACGGCCAAAGGAGTTGCGCCCCCCCCGCCGGGGTAGAACCGCCCGGGATTTATTACGCTCTCGCGTGTGGAGACCATGGCAGATCCGCTCGCGATCGGCCGGAACAGCAACGTCCCAATCGTATGCACACCCGTCACGCCGAAGGGTGGACTCAGCACAAACCAACCCGCGCCAATTTCGAGGGGTTGATTCGGATCGTCGTCAACAGGCCCCGTTAGGCCGAAATCCGGGTCTCCCGTGAACGTGAAAGAGACGAATTCGAGTCGCGTCGCGTCATAGATAATTTCCACTCCGCCCCCGACGGTCGGATCGATGAAATCAATTTCGAGGTTCAGGGCGACATCGAGACCGCCCACAATGGTCTCGCTCTGTCCTGGGCTGAGACCAACGGAATTCTGCGCAGCCGCATCCGACACATAGGACATGACGACTAGCACGATCAGTAAGAGCATCCTCATCGCGAATCGCTTTGGCTCCGGCCACAATGACTTCATAAACACCTTCGCAAACTCCTCTTTTCTAACATCCAGTGTCGGCGCGCGCTTTGCTGGGACCCGATACCCGAAGCTGGAAAAAGCGATTCGGAAATGTGGAAGCTTCTAGAGCTGAACGAATTCCTTCGCTTGAGCTCGAAGAAAGGCCTCTTTGACCTGCCCGAGGATCTGTTCCTCTCCCCTCCGTCACCTATCGGAACAGGCTGAATACAACTTGAAGGTTCGAGGCACGGATTTGGCAGCGGTTCATGGCATCTGATGAGTGGTCGATCCGCGGAGAGCGCCCGAGCCCCGAGGGGCCCCTGGAGGACGGTGCTGGCAAGCCCGCTGAGCGACCCATGGGGTCGCTCAAAGTTGTATTCGTAAAGCCAATGCTCCGTTGCGTCGCGAGATTCTCTGACCGACTCGAAGAGCCAGCGATTCAAACATCCGTCTCGAAAGACGCCGTTGAATGATTCGTTATGTCCGTTCTGCCAAGGACTGCCGGGATCGATGAAGCGAGCATTGATGTGTCGCTCTTCGTCGGTCACGGCGACGCTGTCGCCCGTCAGAGCCACGCCCAAAACGAAGACACTATGACGACGGCTCCGAGCTTCACATCGATGTCCACGAAGCCGCCGATGTAGACGATGGGCACAGCTCGAACCGCGGGGGCGTCAACAGGAGACAGACGAACAAAAGCGCCCCCAGCCCCAAGCAGCCGCGAGCGCCGAATTCTCCTCAGCGATCTGATCGTCAACACCGCACTCGAACCCCCCACAGGAGGTTGTCTACTCTTATTGAGTCTGCTCGTGTCTCCGATGATTCTCATGATGCGAACCTGCGACGGTTTCAACGGTCGTCGGTAGCATACGGACCGCAGAGGTGTTTTCCGAATCGACATTGCGCCTGGCAGATGCCAGGTAATCAATAAGAGCGGCCACGTCGACGTCGTTCAAACTCAGGTTGGGCATAGGGAGTTCGTCATAGCGGGCGAAGAGCCCGATCGCGATGCTGTCCTTCTCCGCCAGCATTTGGTCCGGCTCCTTGATCCAGCGCGCCAACCAGACCGGGTCGCGCTTCTCGGTCACGCCCAGCAGGTCTGGCCCCAAGGGTCCGTCGGAGCCCAGTGCATGACAAGAGACGCAGCGCGTGCGGAACAGATACGCGCCCCGTGACAGTCTCGGAAACGCCGGCGCTTTCTCGTAATTAAGCGCAACACCCTTATTGGGAACCTTCCAGTTGTGCAACCACGAACCGATCACCTCTGCGAGGACCTTCGGATCGTCGTAGGGAGAGCGCTTCATCCAACGCCCGGTGGCTTCATTGCCGACGATCAAATTCACGTTGTGGTCGTCTGGGTCGGGAAGATCCGCGATGAACAGGCCGAGCTTCTTTTGAAGGAGTGCGATGTCCTCCGCTTTGCCCGTGAGGAAGAGCCAGCCGGGTCCGATCTTGAATTTCTCGGAGTAGCGTTTGAGAACCGCCGGCGTGTCGTTCTCAGGATCAATCGAGATTGAGTATATGAAGACGTCGTTGCCGACGCGGTCGCCTAGCTCGCCTTGGACCTGGCGAAGTCGCGCCGTCTCAGCAGGGCACACGTCGTTGCAACTTGTAAACATGAAATTGATTGCGACGACCTTGTCTTTAATGAGGTCGTCGTAGAAATGAACGACCTCTCCGTCTTGGGTGACGAGGGGTACGTTCGGGAAGTATTCCACCCGCCACCGGGACCCCTTGCTGGCTGCTTGCGCAGGAGAGCCGCAGAGAGCGATCGCGGCCGCTACGGCGACGAACAGGCCAGCCGCTGCGTACCGCCACTCTTCGCGCATAACATTGAAGCCGGTCATTACTTTGCACCGGGTCCGGGTGGGCGATAGAAGTAGTGGGCAAAAACAACGAAGTCCCCGAAATTGATGATGCCATCGTCGTTCAAGTCGACATCGGGATTGACGCTCCCCCAGGCCCGTACGAAGCGGTTTAAATCCGCAAAATTGACGATGCCGTTGTTGTCGTAATCCGGGTCGCACCGATTTCCGTAGCCGTCACCGTCAGAATCGAGTTGATCCGTGTTCGCGTGCTCGCGGCAGTTATCGAGGTCGTCATTCACCCCATCGTCATCTTCATCCAGGTCGCCCGTCTTGTAGGTGGGGAGCGTGAATGTGTCGATGTAGCTAACCCCCTCCCAGCTTGGCATCGGTGTGGGCATGACCTTGAGCTGCCCCGGATTCTCGATGTCCCAGCGCAACATCATTGCGTGATCCTCGTGCTGGGTATTGTGGCAGTGCTCCATGTAGGTACCGAGGAACTCTCTGAAGCGAATGGCAACCTCGACGCTATTGCCACTGTCGGGCATGGGTCCAATTCGATAGATGTCCTTGCGAGCCCACTTCTCCCAGATGGGTGGCGGCAGGCCGTTTCGCTTGAGGATCTGTCCCTCCTCGAAGTGGATATGGACCGGATGGGCGGCACCACTGGCGTTTTTGATGCGCCAGATTTCGGCTGTTCCCTCGTCCGGCGCGGCCGAGAGCCGGGCTGGGTCCATGCCTAAACCCTGACCGCCGTCCGTTTTGATGGTCCACGGCGCCGTGTCCGTTCCGCTGCTCCGGCCGAACGTGAAGCTCCGGTGTTTAGCGTTGGCGAGTTCCTCCGCGGTGAAGGAGGGGAGAGGAATCATCTTCTTCTTGCCTTCGACGTAATCGGCAGGATTCATGCTCGTATCGACGCCCGCGTACCCGACCACGCGAAATTCGAGGAATCTGCCGACGGCCGTGTCGCAGGCGTCTGCCGCTGCGAAATCTGGAGGGCCTTCGCAGTACTGATTGAATACGACATCCGGGAGGGGAATCGCTTCCTTGGGCCTCCTTCCATCTCGATGTTCGAGCAGATTGACCATGTAGAGCTTGTCACCGGGTTGAAACTGGCTGAAGTCCACGATGATGTCATAGCGCTCCGCGATCCCCTGGGTCGGCAGGTCGGCCGACTCCGCATTCGGAAACGGGACCGCGTGCTCCATGACGTTGCCGTCATTTGCGATCATATGGTGCGGCACCCGATTTCCGTTCTGATCGATCAAAGCGATCTTGAAATAGCGCGAAACGCTGCCGTTCAAAATTCGGAAACGGTACCGCCGCGCGCGCACCTTGAGATAAGGCTTGAACTGGTAGTTGACGGTCATCCGGTCACCCAAAAAGCCATCAAGATTGAAGATATTGAAGAAGAGTTGGCCGTCCTGGTCCCAGGCCTTATCGGTTACCATCAGATTTACGTCGTAATCTCGATTGCCCCAGGCAGAAGCACTTCCACTGGGCAAGCACAAGTTCATGTTGTTCGGATTTTCAGGATCGGCGTAGTGGCAATCGATCGCCTCGTTGCCGCGATCGATGGCGCTGTAGTAGTTCATCATCGCTGTTTGACCCTTGTAGACGTTCTGCGCCGTGTAGTCGAGCATGTGGTCGTGGAACCAGTGCGTACTCATGGTCTCTCGCCAGTCACCCCGAATCCTGCGTACGTTGCCATTGTCGTCGATAGTTGCTGCCCTCGGATCGCTTGCGTCGGTGTTGATGTGGTCATGCCCAGCCAGGATCATGGGCCAGTGGTAGTCGAAGTACTGACCAGGGAAGAAGAACGCCTGGGTGTAGCCATCACTCTCGGCGGGATTGTGACCGTTGTGTTCGTGCGTCGTGGTGGTGTGGAGTCCGAAGCCGTAGTTCGCAGCCGGATCGATCGGCAACCCGTTGTAGTGGCGAAACAGAATCGGATGGCCATAGCGCGCCATCAGGATCTTGGGTGGAAAGGTTCCGTCGAAGGTCCAGAGGGCAAGCGGGTCCTGCTCGGGCATCAACGGGTGAAACCGGACTGGGATTCCCGTCGTGCTGCCATCGAAACCCGCTCTTCCTGTCGTGTTGTAGTACAAGCCATCGGGCCCAAATTCGCCTTTTGCATATCCATGCCGCTGGTACTCGTCTCGCACGCCGCCGTTTATTCGCGCGCCTGCCGTTATGGTTTTGAAATACATCGATGGAAAGAACTCGTCATAGCGCTGGTGTGCGAAGTTCTCGCCGCCCGGGCGACCCTCTATGGTTGATGTCGCCAGGGGGCGGACGCACTGCTCGATTCTCGTGTGCCAGGCGTTGGGGAGATCCTCATTCGCCATGACGGTCGGAGGCGGACTCATCGGCTCATCGAGGTAGGCGTCGAGCGCGCCACCGCTGGGTCCGCTCTGACAGTCGGGCGCCGCCGGCATCGGGCTGCAGGTCGGGCACACGCTGGGCTGGTAGGGTTGTGCGCCGAACTCCTCGAAGCGGTACATCTGCTGCGTGAACGGCGTAGCCCCGAAAAGCGGACTCGAGGGTGCACCCGTTGGGATGTCAAACTTGGGCAGCTTCGGGGTCTGGGCCACCGACGTCGAGGCCGCGATCAGAAAGACGGCCAGTGAAACGTAGCAGTACATTCTAGCAACCATGATCGGCCCCCTATGTCTAAATAAACATACGAAATCTAGCCCCGTCGCTAGATCCCAAAGATGCGCAAATAGGGAATCCACAGGATCTCCCGTGGGCTTAAAGTGGCATCCTTAGATGAACCTGTTGTTAAGCGTCGCCCTCAGCCCGGGTTGCGCCCGCCTTGCTGATGTCTCGAGCAACGCTGACCCAAAGAACGGCGCCAGTTAAATGATCCTTATTGGGGCGCATCGGTTCGTAGCGATTGGAGTCGTACTGTGCGACGACGGCGGCGCTCTTTACGTTAATGAGTATCCGCTCCGCCACGAGCTGCTCGAGTACATGTGCGAGTTGGCTCGTTCCATCGAGCTTCCAGACACCGTTTCCAATTTTCACGATATCGGTCTCTCAATGCGGGTAATGCTCTCGCTCAACGGTTTTCCGATCAACCGACGACAGCACACAACTGCGATCCCCAAGCATCCGGATCCCCGATTGGGCGGAGGCGGTAGCAGCCGTAGACCCTGTCTCGTCTCAGAATCTCGTCCGCGATGCTCTCAGACCCAGGACTCAGTCACCACGCACTCAGCGGAGCGCTCTCGTTCATATTCGCTTCATGTTGCACATGGGGTGTGACTACGACTACGCCGACTATGCCCTGCAAGCTGCGACGCGTGGTGTTCGCGGTTGGGGGCGGAGCCGTTCCTAGACCCTGATTCAACTCACGAAACCGCCGTTTGCGCCCACGCCGCGCAGACCTTTTGAAATAGATGGGATTAAAATCCCATAAATATGGTATATCTATTTCAGACCGGAGCATCAATTCGGGGGGACATCCAAGCCATGCGAATCGCCTTCTATTCCCACGACACCGTGGGCCTCGGCCATATTCGACGAGATCACTCGATCGCGAAGAGCCGCGCGCCGGTTCTACTTCTGAACGAGCCAATGACCGGAGTCGCCGTCGAGAACGCCTCGGCGGTCTACGACGCACTCGCTCAAGAATTTGACGCTCCAAATAACATTCCTCGAACGCTGACGGGATCGGTCCATGCTCGGGTCGGCTGAGGCGCGCATGGTCTCAAGGGACCCTGAACTGACCGGCCTGGCGACGCTGCTCGACGCCGACCGCACGGCACAAATGCTGCGAATGATCGCGCCGGACGTGACCATCGAGACGGTTGTCCCGCAGTACCTGAGATACGAGCCCAGGACGCGGTGTCTCGCGGTCTATTCCTGTCAAATTGGTTCACGAGTCATTCCGATTCATGTGATCGCGCATGGTCGCGACGCTGCCGCACGGCTGGCTCGAACACAACGACGATCCTGGGAGTCGGGTCCACTCGGAGAGGGCGCTTTCTGCTGGCCCGAGCAGGGTCTCGAAGTTTTTGTGTTTCCAAATGAAGGACGAATCGAGTCTCTCGGGTGGACGCAGAATGCGGATTGCCGCCATGCCCTCCTCAGGCGCGCATTGTCTGAATGTCCCGATCTTCAGAACGGCACTCTTCGAACACTCGCCTACAAGCCAGAGCAAAGTTATGTCGCGGCGGTAGAAGTCGAAGGTGTCCCGAAAGCGGTCATCAAGCTCTACACGCGATCCGGTTTTCAATCGCTACAGACAACGGCAATCCCTCTCGAAAAGGGCCAGGAGCTCGAAAGTATCGAGCGAATCGGCCAATCGAGTTCGCGAGCAGCACTCGCGTATCGATGGGTCGACGGGGATCTCCTCCAGGATCGAATCACGGATCCAGGCTGCGATCTCGACGGAGTCGCTGCAGCCGGAATTGCAATCGCATCGCTTCACCTTCGGCAAAAGGCTCGCAAATCCAGCCATGCGGTGACGGATGCAGCACGAACCCTGGCGATCGCGGAGACGCTCTCGTTTCTGCTCCCAAAGCTCGCGCCGCGCGTTCGAAGAGTCTCTGAAGTGCTCGCTTCTCGCCTGGCCGATTGCTCGACGCCCGCGCAAATCACCCACGGCGACTTCTATGCAAAGCAAGTCGTGCTCGCCGAAGATCACGCGACCCTTATCGACCTCGATGAACTGGGCTGGGGGGACCCGATGCGAGACCTTGGTGTCTTCACCGCACACCTGGAGCGAGACGTAGTCGGTGAGACAGTCGCCGCCGACCGCGCGAAGGAAGCAGCGCGGCTTTTGCTCGAGGGGTATGGGAGCACACGGGCCGAGATCGATTCCCAGGTCGTCGATCTCTACACGGCAGCGGCGAGTTTATGGATCGCTCCACACTTTTTCCGAGGTCGAGACATCGGATGGCAGGAACGAACAGAGACACTACTCGAGAGAATCGAAACATTGGCATTCGCCAAGCGACCGAAACAAAGGAAAAAGTCGCCTCGCGCCAAGGTTGAATTTGTTCGATCCAGCTATGCCCTTTCTCACATCGGCGTTTGACACGAAGTGAATGTCAGCCGGCGGCAATAGGAGAGACAGGTATTGAAGGAGTCATCGAAGAGATCCGGCCAAGCGAACCACACGGAGTGACAAGAGCGGAATTTGGCTGGAAGCCGGTCTGCAACTTCGCGGCGACCGCAGTGTCGCGAAAGGGCAAAGACGAAATTTCTCGGCGATTAGCAATGACATCCATGATGAAAAGTGGGATAATATTCCCAATATTGAGCATCAGCGAACATTTCGATACGAACACATCGGAGCGCCGGAGTGCCCCAAACAACTGAAAGCGTCCTTGAGGCGACCATCGTCACGCTACTGCGCCCGCTCGTACGGCTGATGCTGAAGCGCGGAATCGCTTTTGGGCAATTCTCCGAGCTTGCGAAGCGCGCCTATGTCGAATCCGCCGAGAGCGAATTCAGGGTCCCGGGCAGGAAGCTCACGATTTCGCGAGTCGCCGTCCTCACCGGACTGACGCGAAAGGAAGCCAGTCGGCTGATGCAGGGTGACGACCCATCGGCAAAGGGCGAGCCTCGCCGCAAAGTCAATCGAGCCGCCCGCGTCGTCTCCGCATGGGTCGGCGATCAGAAGTATCGAGATAGCCGTGGACGACCCGCTTCACTCCCATTCGAAAACGCATCCGCCGCGATTCTGCAACCGAGCTTTTCCTCGCTCGTCGCAGAGCACAGCGGCGACATGACGCCTCGAGCTGTGCTCGACGAACTCATTCGCGTCGGAGCGGTCAGTAAAATGAAGAATGGTCATTTCAGACTCGTGCAACGATCTTATATCCCACAGGCAGACGAGATGGCCAAGTTCGCCATTCTCGGCACGGACGTCGCGGACCTCATCGCCTCCGTAGAGCACAACCTCGACACGAAGAACGAGACGCCCTACTTCCAGCGCAAAGTCTCTTACGACAATCTACCTGCCGACTACCTGACCAGGCTTCAGGCGCTGCTTGCCCGCAAGGGTCAGCACCTTCTCGAAGAACTCGACACCGATATGTCCCTCCACGATCGAGACGTTCAGGGTGAAGGGGACGACGGCAATCGCCACCGCGCCATGATTGGAATCTACTACTACGAGGACGACGTGGATGACTTTTGAATTCCCTGCGAGCGTTGCGAAGCCACGTCCGTCAACACCACTCGGATTCGTATGGATGTCCGGAGCGTCGCTTCCTACCCGTGTCGGGAAGCTCCGCAAGCTCATCGCTCTCGCGTCAACTGCGCTCTTCTTCGCGTGCAGCGGCGGCGGGGGCCTTGCGGACAATGGCGGCATGAGTGGCACTGGAATCAGTCAGGGAGCCGTGACCTCGTTTGGCAGTGTCTTCGTCAACGGTGTTGAATGGGATCTCACCAGCTCAACAACGATTGAAATCGACGGCGTCCCCGCGAACGAGA
>DUCN01000076.1:9494-17639 GCA_012959805.1 Myxococcales bacterium
CGACTGGAACTGCCATAGACATCGTGTTCGACGACACAATCGAGGGACCGATCGAGAACGATCCTGTTGATGCGCCTCTGGATGCGCTCGAGAAGAGCTTCTCGGTTCTAGGTACGCTGATCATCATGAACGAAGAGACCACCGCCTTCGACGGCGGCGCTTCCTTCGCGGGATTGCTTGCCGACGATGTCGTCGAAGTGAGCGGCTTCATCGACGACATTGGCGTCGTTCGAGCGACCCGAATTCGACTCGTGGGAATGTTTCCGGACAATAGAGACGCAGAGCTGCGGGGTCTCGTCTTGAATCTGGACAAGAACCCAGACGGAAGCGGTGACTTTAGTATCGGCACGATCCTCGTCCACTACGTCGCTTCGACAGACTTTTCCGACCTGACCCGAGAAGCGCTCACCGATGGAGATTTCATCGAAGCGAAGGGTACGCTCCGGATCGCCGGCGATGAACTGGACGCGGATGAGATCGAGTTGGAGATCCAGGGTCTGGGCGACGAAAGCTTCGACGATGCCGAAATCGAGGGGTTCGTCTCCAATTTCGAGTCGAATGCCAGTTTCGAAGTGAACGGTACGCCCGTCGATGCGTCTGCGGCCGTGTTCGATCCACCTGGCTTCGTCCTTACGGATGGCGCCCTAGTGGAGGTCGAAGGGCGACTCGAAAATGGCGTCCTGCTTGCCGATACGGTCGAAGATGAGGATGAAGCCGAAGATGTCAAGATCAAAGCCGCGGTTTCCAGCGTCGATCTCGCGGAACAAACGATCGTGATCCTCGGGGTTACGATTTCTGCGGATGGTGAGACTCGAATCGAAGACGATCGAAACAATGACGAAAGCTTTGGCTTTGACGACATCGAAGCGGGCGATTGGCTCGAAATCCGAGGCCTATGGAGACCGAACTCGTCGACGGTTCTTGCAATTCGGATCGAACGCGACACCGACGAAGACGATGTCAGGCTCGAAGGGCCAGTGACATCCCTCGACATGGACATGAACGGACCGACCCTTTCGATCATCGACCAACCGATTCCCCTCGACGACGACACGTTGTACTTCGATGACCTCGAACAATCTCGCACTGAAGCGGAGTTCTTCGGCGATCCCGGAGGCGTCATGATCGGGGACATCGTTCAGGTAAAAGACAAATCCGCCGCCGCCCTACAGACTCTCACCGAGGCAGACGAAGTCGCCATCGAAGACGATTGATCTTCATGGCGAGAAGGAGGCAACATGGGCTCTCGATTCAATCGATTGAGTCCTTTCGACAGTGTGCCCGATAGCTTCAGCGGTTATTCACGGAGTTATCGGCATTAGACGACGCCAACATCGACTTCATCCTTGGCGGAGTTGGCGAAACCAATTTCCATGCGCGGAATCCGATCGGGGTTTTCAGAATTCGACTCGGTCGCCCAAGCAGCGGCCGGCACCGACGCGAAATGGAATGTGATTCTTGCTCCGAATGCCTTCTCTG
The DNA here is from genome assembly GCA_012959805.1 of Myxococcales bacterium. Lineage (GTDB taxonomy): Bacteria > Myxococcota_A > UBA9160 > UBA9160 > UBA4427 > UBA4427. The sequence goes on from DUCN01000076.1 coordinate 10,974, forward strand.
CGATACTTTGGTCTGTCGAGGCCTCGTCGAACAGTCGAGATCTGAATCGAGATTTCGTTCATGTCCCTTGAAACGCTGACCGCATTAGGATTGCTTGCCGCGTCATTTGCGGCCACCAATTTCGACAATCTCGCATTGCTGACGAGCTTGCTCGTCGCCCGTCGCGGACATCCGAGGCTGATTCTCGTTGGATATCTGCTCGGGATGTCTGCCGTTCTCGCACTTTCGTTCAGCTTCGGGGCCGCTGCGAGCCTGATTCCCAGCGATTGGATCGGCTCGCTCGGTGTGATTCCGATCGGCATCGGGCTGATGGGATTGAGGGAACTCTATGTGCTCCGACGGATCGATTCCGAGACGAATCAGCAGGCCCTGCCTACGGGCGGGCTCGTGTTCCCCCTCTCGATTGCGATGACACAAGTTGCAAATGGGGTCGACACGGTCCTCGTATTCGGCCCGCTCTTCGCGGACAGCAAGATGGCGATCGATTACGTGATCCTGGGCGGATTCGTCGCGATGACCTTCGTCTGGTTCGGGTTGGCGCGTATTCTCGGTAGACACGCCACTCGTTTCAAGTGGATCGAACGCTATGGCCAATGGATTGCGCCGATCGTGATGATCGCGGTCGGATTCTATATTCTCGCCGACACCGGAACCGACGTGTTTGCGGACTGAAGGCGGCGTCTGCCATTTGCCTGGACGAACTCTCACGGGAAGGGCCGTGAGCTCGCCTGGCAACGCCGGAATGATCCTGTGCCTTCCCCCACTGCCAACTTGCCGAGACCCGTTTCACAGGCCGGCAGCACGGCAAGCTGTGTTTCAGATCCCGGGGTATCAGATATCCGAGTGCCATCTCCCTGATCGTCGCGCTGCCATGGGCCACCCGCGACGGACGTTCAGCTCACGGGCGTGCTGGGGGATTCTCCTTCGCGTAGGTTCGAAAGGGTTTCGGGCAGTTTGCGCGAGTCCATGATTGCCTGCCAACTGTGACCGCCTGAGGCCCGCACGCGCTTCTCCCAGTCGTCCATGCGTGTGCGGAAAATCTCGGGGTTCGCGTTGTCGTGCTCGAGACGCTTCACATTCAATGCGATTACGGCGATCTCCTCGAACTCATCAGCTCGAATCTCACGCTTGGTCCCTGGCGCAAGATCTTCTTTCATATCGCTGAAGATGAGCATGACGCGACTTCCGCTGGCGAGTTCGCGGAGATACTCGCTGCCCAACATCATGGCTCCAGGGATATCGGTGTGCTTGGCGGAAAGAGGCTCCTTGGCGAACTGGTCCAGGGTCTGGGCGAGGGCGAGCTTCTGCGCGTTTGCGCGTGAAGGACGAGCGTCGAGGGTCAGCAGCGCTTCGACGTTCTCGCGATCATAGCTCTGCGCATCAATTCGCAGAACCAGGAGCGTATCTCCGGGCATCATGTTCGGTAGCACTTCTCGCTTGATTGTTCGCACCACTTCCATGCGCTGATCCGCGTAGGTTCCTGAGACGTCGATGAGCACGCAGATGGCCTGGTCGTATCGTCGCCCATCCGCACACCCGGCCAACAGCAGTGCAGCCAGGGGCAAGCCGACTCCGATCAACGAAGTTGCTAGTCGCTTTAATCGATTCATCAAAGATCGCTCCTTCATGCGAGGCTATTGCTAGTAGACGGCTGGGCTGTTCGGCGTGGGCGGCTCATTTCAGCATCGTCGCCGTAGCCTAACATCCTCTCGACGCGCAGCGGGATACAGATGTAGACTTCGTATAGGCTCTTGATGACGCGCGTAGAGTGGCGCGCGATATGAGCGCCTGCAATCATCAGCGCTCCCATCGTGCGCAAGAACCAAACGGCGAGGGTCGCCATGATATGCCGGCCGCAGTCAAGGAGCATTTCCAGAGGGATCGCGACCAACGCCAGGATCCAGGGCAGAATGAAGCCCAGGACGGCCTGGCCGATGATGGGGATTGAAGATTGGCTCGCGGTTTCGACGATCCTCAAGTCCTCGCCTGCGAGTGAGAGCTTGAGGACTGCGTCCGCTTCGACAATCTGCTCGCGCAAGATCGCCAGAGAGCTCTCCACCCCAGACAGAAAGAGCAATCCAAAGAATGCGAGCCACAGGATGAGACGTCGCTTAGCCAACGGGATCGAGGCAAGTCGAGGGAAGAGTTCGGTGATCCCTAACATGTCCATCAAGAAGATGCCGAGCGCGGCCTCCATCAAGACCAGGACGAGGGCGGATACGGTAGACACCGGTACGCTCCCGACTCGGGCGCCTGCCGGAACCAACTCCGACATGGGCAGTGCGATCAGTTGGAAATTAATGAACGCCCCCCCAAGCGCGACACCGAGGACCAACATGGAGACGAAGAAGAATTTCCATGCCGAGTAGGTGAGCGCTCGCGCTGACTCTTCTCGGTCTTCGCGGATCTTCACATAGTCTTCGATAAAGCCGTTGATCTGACCGGTGCTCTCGAGTGCGTGATGGACGGAGACATTGAGGCCCGAGAGCAAGCCGCGGATCTCTTTCCAGCAGGGGAGCATCTTGCGCAGGACCTTGTGGCGCGTCGCAGTGTCGTCACGGTATGCAGAGAGGGCCTTTTGCTGGGCATCCTGTGACGATCTCTTGATTCCCTCGAGAATTTTCTGGACATTGGAATCACCGTTCATGGGAAGCCCGGCAATGGTCTCCACCGCCGCTGACCAGCCCGGTACATCGGGAGGCGAGATGCCGCATTTCTGATAGTCACGGTCGAAGGCGAGCAACCGTTCATCGAGGCGTAGCTGGAGCTTCGAATATTGTCCCAATTGCTCTGAAAAGCCCGCGTCGATGCGTTCGAGCTCGCGATTCAAGCGTCCCTGGGCGTCTCGCGTGCCAGCCGCCAACAGAACCTCTTCGCTACGGACCTGAATTTCTTCCGCTCTTTGACGCACGTGCCCAGACAGTGAAGCGAGGCCCTGCGTGATCCCTTCCCCCAGAGCCGCAAGAAGCTCGAGCGCGGCGTCGCGCGCGGCCCACAAGAAGACCACGCTGACGACCCAAAGTAGAGCCAACGACCCAATCGGATGCTCGGGCCATAGATAGATCGATTCCATGCTTAGTTCTCCCACTCGAATCGATGAAGGCGACAGAGGCGGCACGGCCGCTCATCATCGTGGAGTCGTTATCGGCACACGGAATCTGCATTCTGTGAAGACGCTCACACTCTATCCATTGATCGACTGGGTCCTCCCAATCTAGTGTCCGTTTAGTCTCCGCTTTTGGTTGACCTAGAGCACCAACGCCATCGTTCTGCGGAAAGACGTGCGCATGCGCTGCTTCGAGCACGCGAACGGAGACCTCGCACCCCTTCGAGACGGTTGCTGTCGGCGGTCGTACATAACGTGGGCTCAGTCGATATAGCCGAGGGCCCGCAGGGCTTCCTCGGTTTCCGGGGATAGTCGTTCCTGGGCTTGTCCGCCGGCCAGGCCGGTACGGGCGGCGAACTGGCGAGCCTGCTGCTCGAGGATGGAGAAGACTTCCAAGTGGCGGGCCTGCTGGGGGGCTTGCTCACCGGGATCCCGGCTCAAGTCGAAGAGTTCGCTGGGATAGCGCTCGTACCAGTTGAGCTTGAAGGGGTAGCGGGTCACCGCCACCATGTCGCCGAATACCCGGTCGGTCGCGCTGCAGCCCTGGCGCTTGAAATCGCGCACCTGCTGGGCGGAGGCCGAGTCAAAGGTCGGGGGGAGCCGCATCCGGGTGTCGCTGTAGAGGGCGAAGAGGCTCGCGGGCGCATCCGGAGCAGCGTCTTGGTTGCCCGCCAGGCCGGCGGCCGCAATCCCAGAAGCATCGGCCCCGGCCCAGGTGAGCAGCGAGCGGGTGACATCGCGCAACTCCACCGGCCGCTCGATGATGGCGGGTCCGAGTGCCGGGCCGTGCACGACCAGCGGAATCCGCAGCACCGTGTCGCGCACGCTGAATTCGTGGTCCAGCAGGCCATGCTCGCCGAAGTGCTCACCGTGGTCCGACGTCACCACCGTAACCAGACCCGAAGCGGACTGATCGCCGAGCAGAGTCAGGATGGCCTTCAGCTTTCGGTCCGCCGAGGCGACTTCGCCCAGGTAGAGGCCGTGCAAGATTTCGAGCTGGCGCGCGGGGGGGATCCGCTCACAGATGAAATGCGAGGTCCGCAGGCCGGCCTTGAGCTGACGGACATTCTCCGTCGTCGCACTCGCGGGTAGGAATGGGTTCTCGGCGCGTACGACGTAGGGTTCGTGGGGGTCGTAGAGGTTGATGAAGACGAAGAACGGACGTTCCGGATCGCGCGCCTCGAGCCAACGCGCCAGTTCGTCGGCGACGTCGATCACGAGCTTCTGCTTGGCGGCCATCTGCTCCTCGGCGGTGCGCACCGAGAAGTGCTCGAAACCCTGCTCGAAGCCGAAGACTGGGCTGATCAGGGCGTTTTCGCTGAAGGCGGCGGTCTGGTAGCCGGCGGCCCGGAGGCGCTCGGCCAGGGTAGTGACATCCTCAGGCAGCACGACCTGTCCGTGCAGGCCAACGCCGTGGTCATCGATGGGGCTGCCCGTGAAGAGTGAGGCGTGCGAGGGCAGGGTCCAGGGCGAGGGCGCGTAGGCGCGGGTGTAGAGCTGCCCGGTGGCGGCCAGCGCGTCGAAGGCGGGCGTTGTTCCCTCGGTGATGCCGTAGGCCGAAGCCGCATCGGCGCGCAGGGTGTCGATGACGACCAGCAGGATCGAGGGCGGGTCCTTCACAGCTTCGTTGCTGCACGCGCCGGCACTCAGGAGCAGCCCCGCGAGCGCGACAGATAGTATGGAAATGCGCATTCGAGGGATTGTTGCATTCAGGCGGCGACCCTTCGAGGGGGCCTTACCGTTTCGGTTCGAGACGACGCAAGGCATCCGGCGAATCGGCAGAGGAAGTTCAAACAGCGTTTTCGGCATCCCCTATACATAGCGATATGACAACCCAGTTTCGGTCGATGCGGAATCGCCCCGTTCCGTGACTCAGGGCGAGCGATATCCGTCGCATCGATGCGCAGGGCACCCGTTGAAAACATTTCGCCGAGGTGTTCGATTTTGCCACGCAAAAATCCGTCATCATGACGTGTTGCTTGGAAGTTCGGCTCCTAAATCGCACCTTCGTGAGCTTCGTGAAGGGTTTCGGTTGGGTGCCGCGATTGTCATGAGCCTTGGGAAGGGGACGAATTGATTGACTCTAGTCTCGGTCTACGAGCGTCGCTCGCCGCTTGGATTTCCTTACCCTTCGTCACCGCTACGGCATCAGCCGAGACCTAACACCTGCGTCGACCTTGGACGCACCGGACGAGTTCAGTATTTCCGAGCTGTACTGGAATGCCTCGGCTGTCGTGAGCGGGCTCGCCTTGACGACGGCGACACACTCCGTGGAAGGCGATGTCTTCGCCGGTTGGACCCCGGTGATCACGAGCCAAACAGCCGATGGATTCGGCACATTCGACTTCGGTCTAATAGATGGAGTCGGAGTGGGGAATCCGAATATCATTGGCGTGGGCGAGTCGGTCACGTTCTTGTTGACGATTTCCGGGACATGCGCCGGCACGACCACATGTCCCATTCCCAGTCAATGGGCCCTCGACCAGGCGGATGATCTCCCTCTTCTCCGAAGCCGTTCGTCTCACGAAGCGTCCTCCTCGCCATGACCCGTCGGAATTTTCTTGAGCACGCGATTCCTGAGCGTGGCTAACCGCTTGTGGGGGTAGGCACCCGGCCTCTTTGCCGCACACCGGCGTATGGAAACTGTGGCGCGCGACCTCGTCGCAGCCCACCCACCGCGCAACGCTGCAGACAAAAAATTCTCATATTTTCAGGATTGAAGCGCGTAGAATATGGGCGGGAGAAGCGGTCCCCCGTACCCGTGTCTATGGACTTCGCTCGATTTTCGTCGGAATTTGAGTTCCACCCGCGCGCTTTCCGAGCAATCGGGTCCGCGACGCTCTCGGCCGGAGCACTGCTCCTTGGCCTAGCGTCTGCGGGAGTGGTTCGCGCCAGTCCGGTGCCGGGCTATTACGATTCGGTGAACGCCTCAAACGCTGAGGTGCTTCGGGCTTCCCTGCACGCAGTCATCGACGATCACCAGCGCTTCCCCTACACGTCCACCGCGACGGACACCTGGGACATCCTCGAGCAGGCCGACGAGAATTCGGGGAATACCGCCGAGATCCTCGATGTCTATTTGAACGCGAGCTTTCCCAAATTCGGTGGGGGTGGCGGCGGCTACAACCGGGAGCACACCTGGCCCAGTTCCTACGGCTTCCCCACCGATGGGAGCCAGAACTATCCCTACTCGGACTGCCACCATCTTTTTCTCTCGGACGAGAGTTACAACAGTTCCCGGAGCAACAAGCTTTACGGACAATGCGATGCGAGCTGCGCCGAGCGCCTCACCGTCGCCAATGGCGGCGTCGGGGGCGGCAGCGGGATCTATCCCGGACAGTCCAATTGGACCACCACGGGAATCTGGGAAACCTGGGCCGAACGCCAGGGGGATGTCGCGAGGGCGCTCTTCTATATGGATGTTCGCTATGCGGGCGGGACCCACGGCGGCACGGGTGCCTCCGAACCCGATCTGATTCTGACCGACGATGAGACTCTGGTCGCCACCACGGGGACGAACGCGTCCGTGGCCTACATGGGGTTCCTCTCGACTTTGCTCA
>DUCN01000077.1 GCA_012959805.1 Myxococcales bacterium
CACACCGATCGGCTACGTCTTCAATTTCGGGGTCATCGTCGGCCTGGCAGTGGGCTGCATCATCGTCTACCAGATTCTTTTTGCCGACGTCTCGGATCATCTTCAGGAATACGCGACCCTGAAGGCCATGGGATACTCGAACAGCTACCTCTTTGGACTGGTCTTCCAGGAGGCGATTCTGATGGCCCTGCTCGGTTTTCTACCGGGCTTCCTGCTGGCTCTTCTCCTCTACGACGTCGCAGGAGCAGCAACTTCCCTGCCCCTTCAGATGAATGCGATTCGCGTCTCTTCCGTTCTGACTCTCACCGTTCTGATGTGCGTTCTCTCGGGCGCTTTCGCCCTGCGCAAGATTCGAAGCCTGGATCCGGCGGATATCTACTGATGGCGGCCGCGGTAAAAATTGCAAACGTCAATCACTTTTTCGGGGCCGGCGAAATGCGCAAGCAGGTACTCACCGGCATCAGCTGCGAAATCGAGGCGGGGGAGATCGTGATCCTGACGGGCCCCTCGGGTTCCGGCAAGACCACCCTGCTCACATTGATCGGAGCGCTGCGATCCGCCCAGGAGGGCAGTGTCTCCGTCTTCGGAAGAGAATTGCGGGGTGCGGATACCCGAACGCTTACCGAGGTGCGGCGCGATATCGGATATATCTTTCAACTCCACAATTTGCTCGGTTGTCTCTCGACCACGCAGAACGTCGAGATGTCTCTTCAACTTCATGCGAGCCTTTCCGGCAAGGAGCGTCGAAAGCGAGCCATCGCCGCTCTCGAGGCCGTTGGGCTCGGCGACAAGGTGGATGAGGATCCCGGCCGCATGTCCGGTGGCCAGAAGCAGCGAGTCGCAATCGCCCGGGCCCTGGTCTCCGAACCCAAGCTGATCCTGGCCGACGAGCCCACGGCGTCCCTCGACAAGAAGTCGGGTCGCGATGTCGTCGATCTGATGCGCCGACTCGCCAAAGAAAAGGGCGTTTCGGTCGTTCTCGTGACGCACGACAACCGAATTCTCGATGTGGCCGACCGGATCGTTCACCTCGAAGACGGTCACCTCTCCTCATTCTCGGATGCCGTGGTTTCGAATACGCGGCAGATGATGACCATTCTCGCCGAACAGAACCGCAAGGGAGAGCTTCAGCGGCAAGTGGCCGAGATGGGAGAAGAAGATTTTCTCAGCCTGCTCGACGACGTGACTCGGGAATCCCAACAACTCCTCGATGTCAGCGAGTTGGCCAGCAACCAGGCCTTCGAGAGCATGCTCGAGCAGGTACTCGAGGTCTTTACTTCCAAGATCGCCGAAGTCGTGGACGCGGATCGCGCAAGCCTTTTCCTCGTCGACCGGGAGAGGAATCAGCTGTGGTCCAAGGGGTCCAGGGATGCAGAGGGCAAGCCATTTACCATCAAGATTCCGCTCGATCATGGCATTGTGGGTGCGGCGATTTCGTCCCGGAAAGTAATCTCCGTAGCCGACGTCTATGCCGATTCGCGCTTCGATCCGAGCGTCGACCGTGAAAGCGGATATCGCACTCGCAATCTGCTCTGCTTACCGGTGCGAAATCGTGCGGGCGAGGTTTTCGCGGCGGCCCAGATCCTCAACAAGAACGGCGATGAGCCCTTCAATGCTCGGGACGAGGAAAAATTCTCAGAGCTCATGGAGTCGATGAAGGTGATCCTGGAATCCTGGTGCTGGATGAGCGAGAGAGCGGGGCGCAAGGACTAGGCGGAGAGGAAGTTCAAAGGTCCCAGTCAAATCCCAGTCTTCGCAAGCCAGCTTTGAGAACTAGCAACGCATGCCGTATCCTGATCGCCAGTGGCTCGATCAACTATCGTCCTAATTCTCTCGACCATCACGTTTCTAGCTGGCGAAGTCATCGGAGCGCACCACGGAACCTCCGACCACGTGACGCCCAACCACGTGACGCCCAACCACGTGACGCCCAACCACGTGACGCCCAACCACGTGACGGCCAACCATGTGACGGCCAACGACGTGTTGTCTCGCTTTTCGTCCAACATGATCGCCAATCTTCAAAAGACGGGCGTTGTTCTGGTCGAACATGCTGGCGAGGACGGAACGTTCGAAGGGCTGGTCATTTTCGACCCGCCTCTCGACCGAATCTGGCACCTGCTGATCCAGGGAGATCGCCAGAATGAGTACCGGCCCGAGTTGAAACGCATCCGTACGATAGACAAGGGCCCGAATCATTCGCTGGAGGAACATGAACTGCGCATCATGTTCATAAGCCTCACCTATCGGCTTCGGTTCGAACTGAATCGTGATCAGAATTTCATTGGCTGGTCCCTCGACCCGGACTTCAAGAACGATGTTGATCACATCGCTGGAAACTGGCAGCTTTATGAAATGGAAGACGGCCGCACACTCGCACGCTTCGAAACGAGGGTGCGGGTCGGCGGTGTTCTACCCGGATGGCTACAGGACACCGTAAGCCGAAAGAAAATTCCGCAGACGCTGAAGCGTTGTCGAGTCTGGGCCAAGAAGTCCGCTTCCTGGTCTACGGTCAGCTCGAACTCGCCGGGCCCGAAGGTGAGAAAGGGGCTTTCGCCACTCACCGCCTCCACATGGGGCAAGAGCGCGGCGGCGTCCTCGCGAGTGGCCTCTCGGATGACCAGATCGCCGCCGTTTGGCAGGGGATGAATTCGCGGGATGATGGAGGGCATCGGTCTCCGGTAGCCTACATGAAGGCCCTTTTGGGGGGATAGGACATACAAGCTGCCTTCTGGCATAACGCCCAGGCTCGGCCGTTGTGCCAGAACCCAGCTTGAATGTCCTATTTCCGGCCGGGTTTGTACATTGGTGCAGAACTGTGACTGTGCCAGCTGATGTGGACCATTCGGGCACGCCTGTGAAATTACTCTAATATTTCGAAAAACTGGAGATCAATCATGAGTTATAGATTGGG
>DUCN01000078.1 GCA_012959805.1 Myxococcales bacterium
CGACGAAAAGGATCTGGGCAAAGTCTGGCGCATGCTGACGGAGGGTTGGGAGCGACTCGGGACGCGCTACGGCGACGACAGGACTTTCTCGGGTTTCTATGGCAGGCCCTGCATCCGGATGGACACTGTGAATTCTTTCTCGCCGAAGTCGACGGCGAGCCCGTGGGGAGCATGGGTGTATGGCAGTACAACGGTTATGTCTATGAATTCTTCTCTGGACGTGCCCATGCGGCGGATGCAGCCCGATGCGTCAAACGGACCCAGGACCGACACCGACCTTCACTCCCGAGACACCAGACTTGATCAGCGCTTCCGTTCCCTCCGCTGTTGCGACGTTGCCACCCACAAGGGGAATCTCGGGGAAATGGCTCTTGATCTCGCGAATTGACTGAAGAACGTTCGCTGAATGACCATGTGCGGTGTCCACGATGATGAGATCGACACCGGCATCGACGAGCGCCTGCGCGCGCTCGACGCGATCCGCTCCGACTCCGATGGCGGCACCGCATCGCAGTCTTCCGAGGTCATCCTTGCAGGCGTCGGGGTAGAGCTGTGTCTTCTCGATGTCTTTGATCGTAATCAGCCCGCAGAGGAGATCCGCGTCATCCACGACGAGCAGTTTCTCGATTCGATATTCGTGAAGCAGATCCTGCGCCGTCTCCATGGTCGTGCCAGGGGGAACAGTCACGAGGTTGTCGCTCGTCATCACGGTCGAGATCTCGGCGCTTACGTCTTTCACGAAGCGCAGGTCGCGGTTGGTCAGTATTCCGACCGCCTTCCCATCGCGGGTGACCGGCACACCAGAGATTCGAAAGCGACTCATCACCTCAAGCGCTTCGCGAATCGGCTGCTCGGGTCGCATCGTGATTGGATCGACGATCATGCCCGATTCAGAGCGTTTGACTTTGTCGACCTCGGCCGCCTGCTCGGCGATCGTGAGGTTTTTGTGGACGATTCCGATGCCACCGTTACGCGCCATACAAATGGCGGTTTCGTGTTCGGTGACCGTATCCATGGCGGCAGCGATCAGCGGCGTGTTGAGTTCGATCTCACTGGTCAGTTGGGTTCGGAGATCAACGTCGCCGGGCAGGACTTCTGAGGATGCTGGCACAAGGAGAACATCGTCGAACGTGAGTCCTTCGCGAATCTCCGATTGGCCCATACCCTGCCTCCCCAAAACAACCTCTTGTAAAGCATCCGAAACGGGTCGATCAACCCCTCACGGCCAGCGGATGGGTCGTCTCCCGGCCGTTGGTGGCGGAGCATAATCGGGGCGTGTTACGGGGTCAACCAAACGGCCCGATCAGCCAGGGACCGCCACGAACTTATTCCAATTCGGCCTCAGAAAGTAGATCTGTGCCCGTTCGAAGGAGCCCGCCGAGCTCGCCGGCGGTCGCCTCTGCAAGCCGATACGCTGCCCGCGGCGCATCATTGAGCAGCCGAGCCATTCCCGAACGCGGGAGCACCCAGATCGTGCAGGCACCGTCGGCTAGGGCGGTCACCTCGCGCTTGCCGAACGCAAAAAGCGAGGCCGCGCCTAGATGTTCCGGCGCCTGGAGCGAACCGATCACGCCCCCCCTACGGCCACTCTTCAGCTTGAGCCGACCCTTCTCGAGCAGAACCAGACCTTCCGCCTCTGAGCCCTCCCGAAAAGCGCTCTTCCCATTGGGAAGCACGCGCTCTTCGAGCATCTCGGCCAGCGCCTCACGGTCCTCCTCGCTGAATTCAGCCATCAGCGAGAAATGTTTCAGATCATCTGGATTCATGGGACGATCCTCGCGAACAGACTTCGCAAAAGAGAGCTCGGATCCTTCCCAGGCTCAAGCGGCAGGAGGAAGAGGCTTGCTTCCTCGATCAGCGAAAGGTTGTCGCGCAGCTCGTCCGGCGAAAGCCGTTCACCGGGTGCCAGCATCACGACGTGAAAGGTTCTCGCCCCAGCCCTGCGTGAAAGGCTAGAGGTCATCGGCGCAAGATCGGCGGTACTGGCAGTGACCCGCGCGTCCAACAAGAAGATGGTTCCGAGGGCGCGATGACTCGCGAAGGTCCAAATGGGCTCCACGTTGCTCGCCCGGGGTAAATGGATGAGGTCAATTCCAAAATCACCGTCGACGGCGATTCGACCAATCTGCTCAAGGGCCTCGGGGCCGACTCCACCCCGCTCGAATTGGGATGTCAGTTCGACACCCGGCACCTTCAGCAACAGGTCACCAAACAGCGCCGCCACTTCGGGACTTGCCGCGGCGACTAGTAACTTGACGCTCGCCGAGCCCGGCTCGCGGCCACCCGGCGGCGCTCCAAAACCGCGTAACCGTCGACACTGGGCCTCATTGAAAAGGGCGTGACCCGTGGGTCGGAGCGGAACGACATGGGCGCGACCAAATTCGATGATCTCACGTTCGGCCAGCGTGTGAAGGGTTCGGAGAACCTGATAGTCGGGCTGGCTGCATTGGTCGACAATGTCACCGACACGATCGGCATCCTCGAGCAGCGCAAGCACTTCCTGTGTCAGCGGATGGACGTGACTCGGCAACTCGCTTCGATCGACTCGCAGTGTCACGGGCGAAGCGAGAGGCGGCAGGCTGGGAGCCAGTCGATTCCACTCCTCGAGTTGTCGGAGCCCTTCGGCGAGAACGCGTCGCGTAGCCGTTCGAATCTCGACCGCCCCCTCGATTCGAGTTTGCTCGAAATGAAACTCGCCGCAGCGCCAATCGAGTATCCGGAACAGAGCCTTCTCGGCGGAAACAAATCCCGTGGCCGCCGACACAATCTCGCCATCGACGAGCACCACAAATCCGTCGGGCGAGGCCCCATCGTCGAGCTCGGGCGTGAGCGTTAGTCGCCCGCTCGCATTCCGCTGATGCAACATATGCAAGAGTTCGGCAGGATTAAGCTCGCCGAGAGATCCTTCGAAGTCGAGCTTGGTATCCGCGCGCGTCTCCAGGCGCTCGATCCGCGCCTGCCGATCCAATAACTCTTCGACCGCCGACTGGATCTCGTCAATTCCGGCGTCCGAATCGACATTCGAGTCGCTCACATCGCCAAGACTCTGGATCCGCCCATCCCCGGGATTGGCCTGATCGCCCAAAAAGATAAATCGCACCATTCGAGTCCGCGGATTCGCACGTAAAATCTCGGCGAGTTTCCGCGCATCGACGAGCGGCAGTTCAACCTGTGCAACGATGACGCTAGGCTGTTCCGACAGCGCGGCCTCGAGACCCGCCGCTCCCTGGGTGACCACGCGACACGCATGACCAGCGACTTCGAGCGCATCGGCGACGCGCCGCCCGCGATTGATGTCTCCGTCTGCAATCAGGATGCGTTGATTCGACATTCTTCTTTCGTCCCCGCGCCTAAACCGAGATCAGGATTCCGAGCTCTCGCTGCAGCTCGAAGGCTAGGTATTCGACGAGGCTGCGGTCCGTCGTCTGGAAGACCGGCGCAGCTCCCTCGATGCGAATCGCGGATCCGATCATCGCGAATGCCGGTCCCTCGCCGTAGTACACGAGAAAGGGCCGCCGACTATCGAGCGATGACTTCGAGATCCAAGTCAGCTGCGGATTATCTTGTCGCGCCGTCCCATCAGCGAGCATGACGATTTCCGTCTGCGTGTCCCGGCCCCGGGTTTCGTGCAGCGTTTCAAGGACTTCCGCCAACCAAGTTGCGCCTGGAGACATAATCAGAACGCCTCGATCTCCTGGCCGACGAAAGGCGTCTTCGAGTACGAAGCGCAGAACCTGGCCTTCAATTTCGACGGGCTGGATATTCCCTTGCTCAAGCAAGCGATCAAAGAACGGGTCAAGGGCGCGGATCTCGAGAAGGTCTGGGCGGGTCGCGAGCAGTCCGATCCGGGACTCTGCGGCGCGCGACTCGATGAGCGTCATCAAGGATTCCACCTGGCCTCCGTCAGCGGGGTACGAAACGCTGACGGACTGAAGTGTCGTGACGGCTTCCCCTCGTTCCCCCTTCTTAAGCCCGAGCCAGCTCCTGCGAATTCGTTCGGCCAGGATGCCCGCGCCAAGTGCGTCGGTTTGAGGCAGCAATACGAAGAAGACGCCGGCTTCGTTCAGGGCGAGTAGATCCGTCGTTCGCAGCGCACCGGTGACGGTCCGCGCCAGCTCGAGAGAATCGGGCGCCGCATGGTTGCTTGTATCGAGTTCAATGCGCAGGATCGAGAATCGGTGGGAAAAACGATTCGCCTTTTGAATCTCGTTTCGAATCGCATCTTCGAAATAGGCCTGGGTGTAGGCCTGGGTCTCCGGGTCTCGCAGAGCAAGACGTTCGAGTGTTCGAAAGCGCATCGCGTTATTCAGGGCGATTGCGCCGAGTTCGCCGACCTTCTCTGCCATGGCGAGGTCCGATTCTGCAAAGCGTTCGCCATCGAGCTTGTCCGTCAGCCGTGCCACGCCGAGTGTGAGGTCCCCGATTCGCAGTGGTACATAGAGCGCCTCTACGGCATTCGCGTCTTCGGGCATCGTCGTGACAACGGACCTGGCTGTCTTGAGAGCCGGACACCAGACCGAGATGAATTCGTCGAAACCGACGGTCTTGGGCTCTCCATCGATGCGAACCAGGCCACGAGCGCCCACGAGCTGAAGGGTTCGCCCGCCCGGTTTATCCGTGGCCCACAACACACCGGACTGCGCTCGGGTCTCGAAACACAGCGCTTCCATCAATCGCTCGGCCAGGGGCTCGACCGCGAGGGTTCCGAAGAATCCGGCCGCGCGCTCGAAGAGCGAGAGCACGCCCATGAACTCGAGATTTTCCTCGACCAGACGCGCATGCTCATCGCGCAGTCGTCGCTGTTTCAGGATCTTCTCGATCGAATCCACAAGGGCCGCCTGATCGAAGGGCTTCAGGATGTAGTCGACGGCGCCCTGCTTCATGGCATCGACGGCATTTATCACGTCGACGACGCCCGTCACCATGACCACGTCCTGGTCGGGACGCCGTTCCTTGATCTTGCCAACCAACTCGGAGCCATCGATGCCCGGCATCACGAGATCGGTGAGGATGACGTCGAAGTCCTCTCGCTCGAGGATGTGCAGTGCCTCTTCGCCGCACGACGCAGTCTGGACGTCATATCCAGCATCGCCGAGGAACCCCTCGGTGAGTTCGCGGAAATAGAGCTGATCGTCCACTGCGAGAATCCGCGCCTTGCTCATGACCCCTCGGCTGGCCGAGCGCGCAACGATTCGGCCAGACACTCGCAATGAGCGTCCCACCAACCGGCAAATGCGGCCGACACGTCCCGTCTCATCGGCAGCGCGTGAGTTCGACTTCATAAGGGATCAGGCGAAATGCGGGGCCTTCGCCTCGGACGAGGCGAATTTTCCGACGAAACTCAGCCGGCGGGCAGGAGCGGCGTCCCCAGCAGTGAATGCGGGGTCGCCTCGAGGATTCGGGCGGCCACAATGGTCCCCGGCTCAAGCCCGAGATCGGCCCCGGCATCCAGATTGACCACCCGATGATGAGGATCTCGGCCGGAAATCTGACCTCCCCCATGCCGGCTAGCACCGTCGATGAGCACCAGCGCCTCCTGGCCCACGCGGGACTGGTGGTACGCGAGCGTCTGCTCACGCTGTAAATCCTGCAGCCGCATCAAACGTTCCTGGGCCAATTCGGCGGGAATCTCTTCGCCCATTTCAGCAGCCGCTGTGCCCGGCCGAGGCGAATACTTGAAGCTGAAGCTATCGATCAAACCGGCATCGCGAACCAGGTCTAGGGTCTGTTCAAAATCGGCATCGGTCTCACCCGGGAAGCCCACGATGAGATCTGAGGTCAGGGCGAGATCCGGCCGCGCCTGCCGCAAACCCTCCACGATCCCGAGATAGTGGTCCCGCGTATAGCGGCGGCGCATGGCTTCCAGGATTCGGTCCGAACCACTCTGCACAGGCAGATGGACGTGCGGACAGAGGCCTCCGAGTTCCTGGTGGGCCCGAATCAAATCGTCGTCAAAGAAGAGTGGATGCGGGCTCGTGTAGCGAATCCGCTCGAGGCCCGGAATGTCGTTCAGCCGCGTGAGAAGCTCGGCGAAGGGCATCGTCCCCGCCGCCACTGCGTTCCCGCGTCGCACATCGTGGCGCCCATAGGCATTCACCGTCTGCCCGAGGAGCGTGATTTCGAGAATCCCGGAGTCGACCAGCGCATGCACCTCGGCTTCGATCTCGCTCGCCCTCCGGCTGATCTCACGGCCCCGCGTCGACGGCACGATGCAGAAGCTGCAGAACATATCGCAGCCTTCCATCACGGTGACGAAGGCTTTACGCCGAATTCCAGTCGGCACCTGGGGTCTCCGCATCGGCAGGTCGAAGCGCGCCTGGCTCTTGTCCTCGGCGACCCAGGCTGCACGGTTCCCTTCCAAGGCGCCGGCGAGCATCGCTGGGACGCGCCGGAGATTGTGGGTGCCAAACACAAAGTCGAGATGTGAAAACCGGCTCAGGAGTTTGTCACCGACTTGCTGTGCGACGCAGCCTCCGACGCCGACGATGCGGCCAGGCTTTTCAGCCTTCCATTCCCTCAGTCGCCCCAGATCGCTGTAGAGCTGATGCTCTGCCTTGTCTCGAATCGAACACGTATTAATCACCAGCACATCCGCCTCGGACTCGCTCGCAGCGGCAATCAACCCGCTGTCTTCGAGCAGAGTCGACACCTTTTCTGAGTCGTGGACATTCATCTGGCAGCCGTAGGTGCGAATCGCGAAGTGCTTGCTGTTCAAGGGAATTCCGTGTCTGAGGATGAATTAAATCGGCCGACCTCCGGGCCGGGCAAAAGTACCCGAGCGACGCTTCCAAGTCGATCATCGGGCAGCCGGCCCAGCCAGCCGCACCGACTTCTTCCCACACGTCCCGACATGGAGGCATTTTCTAGGAATCTCACAAAAACCCTTGTTTTTGAACCATTTCTATAAATCCTTCAGAGCCGCATCGAAACGCGATTGACAACGCTCCGTAGGCCGCCATAATGCCAAATAATCGTAGGGTTTCGGAGTGGCGGTGGATTGGTCATTTCTTAGGAAATGTCCAACCTCTCACCCCCCATTAGATGAGTCCACCGCCCCTCCCCCTGACCAACGCCCCGTCGGCCGCAACCGACGGGGCGTTTTGCTTTTTACCGGCAGGGGCGATGCACACAGTCGCATGTCGGGAAGCTGATGGTCGTATGCCGCGTTGGCTGACCGGCAAGGGGGCAGGCGCTCACCCATCGGGGTTCTCTGGCCGTCGAAGTTGCCGACGCGCTTTCGGGGATAGACGGTCGATGGATTGCCGAACAGCCGAGGCGCTTCCGGAAATCGCTAGAGGATGGCGAACGCAGCAAGCGCAGCGGCGATGCCCCAGCGGGTGTATCGGCGGGTGAAGCCCCTGGGAATGGTGAGGAGCGCTTCGGTCGCAGGCATGCCGGCTCGTGATTTCTGAATGACGGGGAATTCGATAGCGGCCGCGAAGACGGCGAAGCCGAAGGAGCCGGCGACCAGGGCGGTCGTGCCCGCGGTGGTGAGCGGGAGCGCAAAGAAGAAGAGAAGGACCACGCCGATGTCACCGGCGTTTCCGCCGATGCTCATCCAATCGAAAGCACGGGCGTCGTTCTTCTGATAGTCGAAATCGAAGACCGGGAAGAAGCCTCCGATCGGCTTGAGGGGCGAGTGACCACCTGCGAGTCTCGCGCCCAGGAAATGGCCCCACTCATGAAGAAGTGCAGCCACGGCCGCCCCGACGAGCAAACCGTCCACAATCGAGAGTACAGAGGCGAGCGCGAGTCCGGACACCGTCGCCCATGCCTCGGCGGCGGCAAATACTGAGAGCAGGCCAGCAACGAGAGCGACATGAAGCAGGAGAACCCGCGAGAGATCTGCCTCGTCCTTGTCGGAAACCTTTGGGAAAAGCTTCGCCGCGCGCGTCTGGCCAGACGTAGGCGGGCTGCCCTCTTCGTCTACATCCGGTCCGGTCGCAGTCTCAAAAGATGATGTCGATGCCATTGGATCGCTCCTCTTGCGGCCCCTGCTGGACGCTTGTCTCGACGATTCTCGAATAATAGAGGTTCCTAGAGAACGATCTGATCCACGACCTTCGAGAGCTGCCGGAGGTTTCGGCATTCCTCGACGACATCGCAGTAGGGCATATACCGATCCATTACGGAGTCGCCAAATCCCCAGGCGCTCGGACTCTCAGGATTTAGCCAGACCAGATTCTTGGCCTTGTTTTGGATGTCGCGAACGCACCAGGCACGGGCGTCGTTGTAGTTGTTGCGCGCGTCGCCCAGGATGATGACCGTGGTCTTGTTGTCGATCGCGGCCAGATGATTCTTCCAGAACTCATGGAACGCAAAGCCGAAATTGCTCCGTGTATAGACGTTGATGACATCACCGCCATCCAGCGCCTTTTCGACTGCGCTGCTGACATCTCCATCATGGAAAACATCCGTCACTTCTCCGAGTTCAGCCACGAAGACATAACAGCGGATTTTCGTGAAGGCTTCCTGCAGGCTGTACATGAATTGCAGCATGAATCGTGAAACATTGGCCACAGACGACGAGACATCACACATGATGACGAGCTTCGGACGTTCCTTTCGGCGAGTCTTATAGATCACCTCGAAGGGAATCCCGCCGCGTGCCATATTCCGACGAAGCGTCTGGTGGAGATCGAGCTTGCCCTTCTTCAGTCGCTTCTTGCGAATCGAAAGAATATTTTTGATGCGCTGGGCCAGTCGCGTGACGACCTCACGCATGCGGAGAATCTCGTCTTCCGTCAGGTGGTAGAAGCTCTTCTCCGTCAGCATCTCGCGACGGAACTTCTCCATGTAATTGTGGTTCTGTTGTTGAAGCTCTCGCTCTGTAAAATTTCGGACCGATCGGCGGACCGTTTCCATCAGTTTACGGATGAGCTCCTGCATCTGGGCAATGGCCTCATCCCCCATGCCCTGAGCGCGCATGCGATCGGCCAGCGCCTCGAGTTCCTGCGCCGCGCCCTCCATTCCGAGCTGCTCGGTGGTCCGTCGACTGAAGAAACCGACCTGAAGCATATTTTCGATGCGCTCGGTCCCCGCCTGTTCTGCGGCCTGCCGAATCATGTTCTCGAGTTCGGCAAGATTTTGCGTCAGCATCGCCTTGGCGAGTTCACCTAGATTGAGATCGCCATCCATGTTTTCCATCATTTCGGCGAGCTGGGCCAGGAGTTGTTCTAGATCGATCCCCATCTCGCCGAGATCGCCTTCCATGTCGCCGAAGGCACTCTTGAGATTGTCATAGTACCCCGACCAGAAGAGATCGAAGAGTTCGTCGTAGGTGGCGATCTCGTCGCCGCGCTTCACCATCGCCGATCGCAGGGCGTCACGAAAAACATCGCGATCGTCGAGGGAGAGTTCGTCAAGCGCGTTGAACGCATCGATCCCCTCCGCCACAGACACGCGGATGCCGCTCTTGCGCAGCAAATTCACAAATTCGATGACCTTCTTCTGCATGATTAGTGCAGGATTCCCTTCTTTGCGGCAGGTTGCTCGGGCGCCGCCTGAGGCTTCTCCGCCGCTGCTTCGGCCGTCTTCTTCTGGATGAGTTTAGACAGCTCGTTCTGCGCCTTCTGAACATCGCCCTCGTATTTCAAGATCACATTCAGCGTGTCGCCAACGATCTGATCCTCGAGTTCGTCAGCATTCAGTGCAAGAAGCGCACGCGCCCAGTCGATAGTCTCCGAGATCGAAGGCGTCTTCTTGAGATCGAGCTCCCGAATACGATTCATCAGCTGGACAACTTCTTCAGCGAGCCGCTTGTCGATATTCGGCACCTTGCGATCGAGAATGCGAACTTCGAGTTCTTCGTTGGGATAGTCGATCCACAGATGCAGACAACGTCGCTTGAGAGCGTCGCTCAACTCCCGCGAATCATTCGATGTGAGGATGACAATCGGTTGTGTCGTCGCTTTGATCGTTCCGATCTCGGGAATCGTCACCTGGAAATCCGAAAGGATCTCGAGCAGAAAGGCTTCGAACTCCGGATCGGATTTATCCACTTCGTCGATCAATAATAGTGTGGGCTTCTCGGAGGAAATCGCCTGCATGAGCGGGCGTGGCACGATGAACTTTTCCGAGAAAAAGACTGAATCTTCAGCCCCGACACGGTCCGCCGCCTCCGCCAGGTTCTGAGCATCTGCGATCGTCTCCGAAACTTTGTCCTTCAAGATCTGCGTATACAGAAGCTGCTTCGAATACTCCCACTCATAGAGTGCCTTCGCTTCGTCGAGCCCCTCGTAGCATTGAAGACGAATCATCTCCCGACCCAGGGCTGCAGCAACGACCTTCGCCAGTTCCGTCTTCCCCACTCCGGCGGGGCCTTCGACGAGCACGGGCTTATCGAGCTGCTGTGCCAGAAAAACAACCGTCGCGATCTGCTTATCACAGAGATAATCCTGATCGCTCAATTGCTGAATGACGTCTTCTACTGACTTGAACATGTCTTCCTCTCGTTCTGTGTTTCAAGATCCCAAGTCGCCAACGCGCTGGGTCTTACCACTCGGACTCGTACTGCTTCATTCAGAGTGTCCCGACTAATGTTCTTCCGCGACCGCCATGCGACCGGAAAACGCTCTTCAGGACATCAGTCGCAGGACGTGACCGAGTTTTTCCTTCTTCGTTCGCAGATAGTCCACGTTATTCGCGTTGGGTTCGATCTCGAGCGGAATCCGCTCGACGATCTCGACACCATACCCGCTGATGCCCGCGCGCTTTCCGGGATTGTTGGTCAGGATTCGAATCTTCTGCACGCCCAGATCAGCGAGGATCTGCGCGCCGACGCCGTAGTCTCGCAAGTCAGCGGCGAAACCTAATTTATTGTTGGCCTCCACCGTATCGAGGCCCTCCATGTCCTGAAGTTCATAGGCCTTGATCTTGTTCTTCAGCCCGATGCCTCGGCCCTCTTGCCTCATGTAGAGCACGATCCCGGAGCCTTCCTTGGCGATCATGTGCATCGCCGCCTCGAGCTGTTCGCCACAATCACAGCGCAGCGAGCCAAAGGCATCCCCGGTCAGACATTCACTGTGAACGCGAATCAAAATCGGCTCATCTGGATCGATCTCGCCGTAGACCAACGCCATATGGTCGACGTGATCGATATCGTTTTCAAAGACGACGGCCTGGAAATCTCCGAAGCGAGTCGGCATTTTTGCGATCGCCGATCGATGCACCAATTGTTCAGTCCGCAGTCTATACGAGACGAGGTCCTTGATCGTTACGATCTTGAGATCATGCTCCTCGGCAAAGATCACCAGATCAGGCAGTCGTGCCATCGTGCCATCGTCGTTCATGATCTCGCAAATAACACCCGCCGGCTTACATCCCGCGAGTCGCGCCAGATCAACAGAACCTTCTGTCTGCCCGACGCGGCGAAGGACCCCGCCCGGCCGCGCGCAGATTGGAAAGATATGACCGGGTCGAACGATATCCGTTGCCTTCGCATCCTCGGCCACCGCGGCCTGGATCGTGCGTGCGCGATCGGCAGCAGAAATACCGGTGGTAACGCCTTCACGCGCTTCGATCGAGATCGTAAATGCCGTCCCGAAGGAGGCCGTGTTCTCGTAGTCGGGAACCATCTTGTTCAAGTGCAGTCTATTCATACGGTCTTCGTCGAGCGGCAGGCAGATCAGCCCGCGACCAAACTTGGCCATGAAGTTGATTGCTTCCGGCGTGACCTTGTCAGCGGCCATACAAAGATCGCCCTCGTTCTCGCGATCTTCATCATCGACGAGAATGATCATTTTGCCTGCGGCAATATCCGCAATCGCTTCCGAGATCTTGGACAGACCGGCGCCCGGCGCCGGCTCTACGGTCGAGGCACGAGTTCGGGTCAGGTGGCCAAGCGGCATCTTGGCGTGGGGTATATCTTGACTGCCAGGGGTATCAGACATGAATTGCAGTTCACCTTCCGTACGGACCGTGAGCACGGTTCCGGCGGGCGCGCTCCGAGTGAAATACCCGGGGGTGATCGGCAACAACGATATCTATGGTTGACTGGGGTGTCAATCTCGTGATTTAGCCGCGATGCGACTGCCAGTCCGCTCGAGCTAGCCCGGTTGGCGGAAATTCTTCATCACGCCCTTCAGAAAGTCCTCTTCAGACACCGCAAATTTGGCAGAGAAATCATGTCGCTCGTCGAGTCCGCGATAGAGCACGCACATCAGCTCACGAAATGTCTCGAGGATGCCCTCTCCGCGAGTGGCGACCGCCGGGAAGGTTGGCGTGTCGCCCCATTGCTCTTTGATCTCGGTCAGCGACTTAACGTCCGGCATATCACGCTTGTTGAATTGGACGACCTTCGGAAGATTGTCGAAATCGATCCGATGCGCCTTGAGATTGGCTTCCATATCGCGCCAGGAATAGGCATTCGCGCTTGCAGCCGAACGCTGAGAGTCGGCGACGAAAGCAATCGCATCTGCACCCGCTAATACGATTTTGCGCGTCGACTTGTGCATCACCTGACCAGGCACTGTAAAGAGCTTCATCTTGATCGAGAAACCACCAACGGTGTCGAACTCAACCGGCAGAAAGTCGAAATAGAGCGTGCGGTCGTCCTTGGTATCGAGGGTCAGCATATGGCTGCGCGTCGCTGGGTCCATCAATTCATGAAGCCGCTGCAGATTGCTCGTCTTGCCGGAGAGCGCCGGGCCGTAATAGACCACCTTGAGGGTGATCTCCTTGCTACCCATGTTGATCTGCACCATCGCCCCGCTCCCACAGCGCGTTATCACTGCGCCCTCCCCACATCGGCGGGAACGCGTTCTTTATCAAGGCGCGAATGAGCCCCCCAGGGCCGATCAGTCTGAGTTTGACCCGGACACTTGCTTGTCGATTGCCTTCTGAAAGGCCGCCAACAACGAGCGGGCGGCGGCGGCGGGCGTCGTTTTCTGGGCGGCGACCGCTTCCTCCTCGCGAGCGATCGACAGGGTCATGCCGGGCTGTCGACGAAAGACGTGATCGATGCCCTCTTCTAGGAGCTTGTGCAGCCACGCACGGGATTGATCTTTGCGCCGCTCGTCAAATTCTCCGCTCTCGCGCATCAGTTCGGCATGCCTGAGGATCGTCTGCCAGACTTCCTCGATGCCCTTCGACTCCAGTGAACTCGCCAACATGGCCTGTGTTCGCCATGCATCACCGCTCGAACGAATCAGGTCGAGCGCACCCGCATAATCGGCGCGCGTGCGTTCGGCAACGGACTGCATTGCGCCATCTGCTTTGTTCACCACCAGAGCATCGGCCAATTCGATCACGCCCTTCTTGATCCCCTGAAGCTGGTCGCCGCCGGCAGGCAGTAAGAGAACGAGGAAGAAGTCGACCATGGAGGAAACCGTGATCTCGGACTGCCCGATCCCAACCGTTTCGATCAGAACGACATCGTAGCCAGCGGCCTCACATAACAGCATGACTTCTCGGGTTCGATTGGCGACGCCGCCTAGCGAGCCGCTCGACGGCGACGGACGAATAAATGCCTCGGGACAAAGTGCGAGTCGTTCCATCCGAGTCTTATCGCCCAGAATGCTGCCCCCGGAAACGGGGCTGCTCGGATCGACAGCCAGAACCGCCACGCGCTTACCGTTCTCGACGAGGTACAATCCAAGCGCCTCAATGAACGTACTCTTGCCGACGCCGGGCGGTCCCGTGATTCCGACACGAATCGCATCGCCGCTTTCCGCGATGAGTGCCTCGAGAACAGCTTGGCCCCGCAAGCGATCTTGGTCGAGCGTGCTCTCGATCCGCGTTATGGCCCGGGCCATCGCTCGACGATCACCCTGACGGATCGATCGTGCGACTTCGCGGGCCGATGCATCGATCCGACCACTGCCTTCGGAACTCATCTCCTTGGACTCACCGCTATTCGATTCGTCACCCACGGCGTATCTCCGGCTGCTTCAAATCAGGAAGGCAATTGGACGTCATGTATGGGCGACATCGATCGTGTTTCCTCGACATGCCGCCCTCAAGATGCGGCCAACGCACGCAAGACTTCCAGAACCTCTGCCGCCGCATCAGGAACCGGTGTCCCAGGACCAAAAATCGCGGAGACCCCTTGGTCGCGCAGGAAATCGTAGTCCTGTGGCGGAATGATGCCGCCCACGACGACCGCGATATCCGATGCACCGACTTCTCGAAGGGCGGCAACAAGTTCGGGCACAAGGGTCTTGTGCCCGGCGGCCTGACTCGACACACCGACGACGTGAACGTCATTGTCGACGGCTTGTTGAGCGGCTTCCGCAGGCGTCTGGAAAAGTGGACCGATATCAACGTCGAAGCCAAGGTCAGCGAAGGAGGTTGCGATCACTTTCATTCCCCGGTCGTGACCATCCTGTCCAAGTTTCACCACCAACATGCGGGGACGACGCCCGGTCTCGGTCCCAAAGTCTTCGACGGACTTCGTCACCTTTGCGAAGGCCTCTTCATCTCGGTACATCGATCGATACACGCCGGAAACGGATCGAATATCCGCACGATGCCGAGAATAGGTCTTTTCCATTGCGTCAGAGATTTCGCCGACCGTCGCCCGAACGCGTGCGGCCTCGATCGCAGCTTCGAGCAGGTTGCCCTCGCCACTCTCCGCAAGCTCGGTCATGGTCGCAAGCGCCTTTTCCACCGCCGCCGTATCACGGCTTGCCCGAATCTCTTCGAGTCGGCGAATCTGGGAATCGCGCACTGCTGAATTGTCGATGTCGCGAACCTCAAGCTGGGCCTCCTGGTCGAGGCGGTATTTGTTGACGCCGACAATGACATCCTCTCCGCTATCCACTCGTGCCTGCCGCCGCGTCGCTGATTCCTCGATCTTGAGCTTCGGCATACCCTCTTCGATAGCCTGTGTCATTCCACCGAGCGCCTCGACTTCATCGATTAATTCATTGGCGGCCTGATAGACACTCTCCGTCAGTGACTCCATGAAATACGAGCCGCCCCATGGATCCACGACAGCGGGAATCCCCGATTCTTCTTGCAAGATCAGCTGCGTATTGCGGGCAATACGTGCCGCTGTATCGGTGGGAAGACTAACCGCTTCGTCATAGCCATTGGTATGCAAGGACTGTGTTCCGCCAAACACGGCCGCCATAGCTTCGATCGTTGTGCGGATCACGTTATTCATCGGATCTTGTTCGGTGAGGCTGGCGCCGGAGGTTTGGCAGTGAGTTCGCAGCATCAGTGATCGGGCATTCTTCGGAGCAAATTCTTTCTGCATTCGTTCAGCCCAGATCCGACGAGCCGCGCGCATCTTGGCGATCTCGAGATAGAAATTCATGCCAATGCACCAGAAGAAAGACAGACGTCCGGCGAACTCGTCGACATCCATCCCCTTGGACATCGCCGCACGCGCATACTCGAGCCCGTCCGCGATCGTGAATGCCAACTCCTGAACCGTCGTCGCACCAGCTTCCTGCATGTGATAGCCGGAGATCGAAATCGAATTGAATTTCGGCATTTCCTTTGCCGTATATTCGATGATGTCCGCCACCAGTCGCATGCTCGGCGTGGGCGGATAAATATAGGTGTTGCGAACCATGAACTCTTTGAGGATGTCGTTCTGGATCGTGCCGGCGAGCTCGGCACGCGGAACGCCCTGCTCTTCGCCCGCTACGATGAATGAAGCCAAAATCGGAATGACGGCGCCGTTCATAGTCATCGAAACCGTCACTTCGCCCAGCGGAATCCCGTCAAACAGGATCTTCATGTCCTCGACAGAGTCAATGGCCACACCCGCCTTGCCGACGTCACCTGAAACGCGAGGATGATCGGAGTCGTAACCACGGTGAGTGGCCAGATCGAAAGCCACGGACAATCCCTGTTGCCCCCCGGCTAGGTTTGCCTTGTAGAAGGCATTCGATTCTTCCGCGGTTGAGAAACCCGCGTACTGACGAAGCGTCCACGGTCGATTCGCGTACATCGTGGCGCGTGGGCCGCGCAGAAAGGGAAAGACTCCGGGCAGCGTGTCTGTGAGTTCGAGGCCTTCGAGATCGGCCGCGGTGTAAAGTGGGCGAATTGGCAAGCCATCGGCGCTCTTGATCGTCAGGTCTTCGGTCGCACGACCGCGCAGTTCTTTTTCGGCCAGCTCTCTCCATTTGGGGAGATCGGCTGCCGCAGCTTCCCAATTCGCGTTCTGATTCTTGGATGAATTTGCCATCGATCCTCTTCCTCTCGTTCCGTTCTGCGCGCACCTGCTCTCCGTGCAGAGCCAGCGACGGTCCAACTTTTCGGGCGGCAAGTCTAGCAGTCCCGGAAAACCAATCGCCGTCTAAACCGCACGCCGATACCGCCCACCCACTTCAAAGAGCGCCTCACTGATCTGCCCAAGACTCGCCACCTTCACGGTCTCGAGCAACACATCGAAGAGGTTTTCTCCGGCGAGCGCCGCCTGCTTCAATTCATCGAGAGCGCCCTCGACATCCTGCGTCCAGCGCGCATGAAAATCAGCCAGCGAATCCAGTTGCGCTCGCCTCTCCTCCTCCGAGGATCGAATCAAATTCTGCTCTGCGACGATCGAAGACTCATCGGTCTCGGCGAGAAAACTGTTCACTCCAATGATTTCGAGTTCACCCGAATGCTTGAGTTTTTCGTAATCCATGCTCTCGTCCTGAATGCGGCCGCGCTGATACAGAGTCTCCATCGCACCCAGCACACCACCGCGTTCACTCAATCGTTCGAATTCCTGCATAACGGCTTCTTCGACGAGATCGGTGAGTTCTTCGATGACGAAAGCGCCCTGAACAGAATTCTCGTTGCGCATGAGTCCGGCTTCTCGATTGATGATCAGCTGGATGGCGAGTGCCCGTCGAACCGAGGCTTCGGTTGGCGTCGTCACGGCTTCGTCATAGGCGTTCGTATGCAGGCTGTTACAAGAATCTTGCAGTGCAGTCAGTGCCTGAAGCGTTGTCCGGATATCATTGAAGTCCATTTCCTGCGCGTGCAGAGACCGGCCGGAGGTCTGAATGTGGTATTTCAGCTTCTGGCTTCTCTCGCTCGCTCCGTATCGCTCGGACATCGCGACGGCCCAGATGCGCCGAGCCACGCGACCTAAGACCGAGTATTCGGCATCGAGTCCGTTGCTAAAGAAGAATGAAAAATTGGGCGCGAACTCGTCGACGGTCATCCCTCTTGCGAGAAAATATTCGCAAAAGGTAAATCCGTTGGCGAGCGTAAAGGCCAACTGGGTAATCGGATTCGCCCCGGCTTCGGCCATGTGGTAGCCGGAGATCGAAATAGAGTAAAAATTCCGAATGCCCTCACGGCAGAAAGTCTGCTGGATATCGCCCTGCATTTTTAGGGAGAATTCCGTCGAGAAGATGCAGGTATTCTGTGCCTGATCTTCTTTTAGGATGTCGGCCTGGACGGTTCCTCGGACAGTTTGCAGGACCTCCTCACGAATTCGCCGGTACACATCGGCGGGGACGACCTGATCCCCGGGAATCCCAAGTAGACCCAACCCCAATCCGTCGTGATCGGGCGCGCGCTCGCCCTTGTAAACGGGCAATGACAGGCCGCGGTCACGCAATGACGCCTCTGTCTTCGCACGCACTTCGTCGAGTTCTCCGCGTTCGGCAAGATACCGTTCGACTCTCTGGTCGATCGCAGCATTGAGAAAGAAAGCCAGAACCGTCGGTGCCGGACCGTTGATCGTCAGCGAAACGGAGGTCGTCGCCGCCGCCAGATCGAAACCGGAATAGAGTTTTTTGGCATCGTCGAGTGTGCAAACTGAAACACCGGAATTTCCGACCTTGCCGAAAATATCGGGGGCCTCGGCGGGGTCGCTGCCATACAGGGTCACACTGTCAAAGGCCGTCGATAGGCGCGCAGCCGGCTGGCCCGAACTCAAGTAATGGAAGCGGCGATTCGTTCGTTCGGGTCCGCCCTCACCGGCAAACATTCGCGTCGGGTCTTCTCCCTTACGCTTGAAAGGGAAGACGCCTGCCGTAAAAGGGAATCGACCCGGGAGATTTTCGAGTCCGAAATAACGGACCAGCTCGCCCCAGTCCCTGTTTCGCGGCAGAGCGACAACGGGGATTTGCGTTCCCGAAAGCGATGAGACGAAATTCTCGACTTCGACGGAGCGGTCCCGGCTGCCATAGGTCTGGGTTTCCCCCGCATAGGACTTCTTGGTTTCGGGCCAGGCATGAAGCTGTTTGGCCAGGGCTGGATCGACGGCAGACGCCGCGTTCCGGTACCCCTCACGAAGGCTCACGTCCTCAGAAGCCCCCCCTTCCTCGAGCGGACCGAGCGGAATCGCCATCCGATCACCGCGCTTGGACAAGATCCGCGCATAGCCGTCCGCGAGAGCCGCCTCTTCGGCAGAGGCTTCAACACGGGACCGATAGCTTCGCAGCGACTCGACGATCTCCGCCAGGTAGCGCTGTCGGGAAGCCGGAACCAGGGCCGAGGATCCAGCCGCGCGGCCGAGATTCTCCTTGGCAAACCTCGAATCACTCGGGGACATCTCATCCAGTTCGGGTGCCGCTCCCGGCGAATGGGCTGAGGATCGCACCGCTGTGACGCTCAAAAGTGCTTCGGCCAGTCCGAGTTTGACGAGTCGCCGTTCGAGCGCCTCCGCCAAACGGTCCGTCCCTGGATCGTTCCAGTTGCGCGCGATCGTCGGAAAAACGGGGACGTCTTCGTCCGCGACCGCCATCGCCTTTCGATTGCGTCGCCACTGTTTGCGGATGTCCCGAAGAGAATCGAGAGAGCCGCGACGATCAAATTTATTCAGAACGATCATATCCGCAAAATCGATCATGTCGATTTTCTCGAGCTGCGACGGTGCACCGTAATCCGGTGTCATGACGTAGATCGAGAGATCGACCTGGTCAACGATCTCCGAATCGCTCTGCCCAATGCCGGCGGTCTCGAGAAGCACCAAATCAAAGCCCGCCGATCGCAACACGTGAAGTCCGTCGCCCACCGCGGCGGCCAGAGAGACATTGGCACGACGCGTCGCCATGGAACGAACGAAGACCTGTTCGCCGCCGATGGCATTCATTCGAATGCGGTCGCCTAGCAGAGCGCCGCCACTGCGCCGCCGAGTCGGATCGACCAGTAAGAGTGCTATTCGAAGCTTCGGAGCTGCCCGACGTAAACGCATAACGAGTTCGTCGACCACGCTCGACTTCCCCGCACCACCAGTTCCCGTAAAGCCAATGACGGGCGCTTCTCGGCTTGAAGAAGCTGAGAGCGCCTTCCGGATGGCAGTGGCTTTCTCTTTGTGCGCCTCGGCGTGATTCTCGAAGAAGCTGATCAGACGGGCGATCTCCGCCGGGTGGTCAGGATCCAAGCATTCGACGGCGAGTTCGAGTCCTGCTAGGGGATCGGCCTCGAATCTGCGCCGGGCTTCCAGGCATTCGTCGACGATGCTGCCGATCATGCCCTCGAGGCCCATCTTTCGACCGTCCTCTGGGCTAAAGATACGCGAGACACCCGCACGGTGAAGTGCCACGATCTCACCTGGCGTGATGGTTCCACCGCCTCCTCCGTAAACGCGAACATGAGGCAGGCCTTCTTCAGCAAGACGCCTGACCAAATACTCGAAATACTCGATATGCCCGCCTTGATAGGAAGAAATAGCAACCGCGTCGGCGGCTTCTTCGACGATTGCTTCGACGACCTCCTCGACACCGCGATCGTGACCGAGATGAATCACCTCCGCGCCACGGGCCTGTAGGAGTCGACGCATGATATTGATCGCGGCATCGTGGCCGTCGAAAAGCGACGCGGCCGTCACGACTCGAACAGGGGGACGATCTTGTTCCTCGCGATGATTTTCCACCTGGTTCATTGGTTTTCTTTCTCCGTCGAAAGACTCGATGTTGTCGGTTCGGCGGGTGTGATCGAGGCGACCGCCAATTGCGCCTCGCGCCTGTCCTGAACCGGCTTGGCATCCGGTCCGAGAGCGCTGCCGGCTCGATCCTCGACGTGGTCGCGGTAGCGAACCAATTCGTCGCGTAGATCGCTCAGTTCACCCATCCGCCGATCCACATCGTCGAGGTGGGCACCCAGAAGATCTTGCAGCCTCGAAAGCATGGCCTGGGTCGAGCCACCAATGCCGTAGACGGCGTTCAGATCCCGAATCTCCGCGAGCGAAAGACCAAGGGATTTCAGTCGATTGATGAAGCCGAGCCGCTCAAGATCATCCCCTCCGTAGACGCGCCGCCCGCTTTCACGACGACGGACACCCGGGAGCAACCCGATCTCCTCGTAGTACCGGATGGTTCGGGGGCTCAACCCCGTTCGGTGACAGACTTCTGCAATGGCCCACATGGCGGCGAAGATGCCTCCCTTTGCCAGTTCACGTCAACTGCTTAATCGATTCGGCCTTTCCGGCGCAGTACTTGATTGGGTCCGGTGCCCCCGGAGGGCTCATCCGAGACATTGGCCGCCAAGAGAATTTCGACGCCATCGCGGCGGACCCTCAGTTCACTGGTATCCGAGTTCCTGAATCCGGCGCCCGTTCTTGAGCCAGGTCGGATCGACCTTCACGAAGAGCTCCAGATGCACACGGCAGCCCACCCAGGCTTCGATGGATTTGCGCGACCGAATGCCAATGTTCTTAACCATACTGCCGCCACGGCCAACCACGATTCGCTTCTGAGAATCGCGTTCAACGAGTAAGTTGGCACCGATCTTCAACATTTTCGGATTCGATTCGTCATAGCGAAGCACCTCGACCGCCATCGAGTACGGCAATTCTTTGTCGAGCATCTCAAAGACGCTCTCGCGAATCATCTCCGCGCACAGCCAACGCATCGGGCGATCGGTGAGCTCGTCCTCTCCGTACAGCGGAGGGGAAGCCGGCAGCGCCTCGACGATCATCGCTAGCAGAGCCGTGACGCCCTCCCCGGTCAAGGACGAGACCGTACACGCGGGCCACTGCTCCGGTGCGGCTTCGATCGGCCAGTCCTTTCCCTGGGCTCGCGGAAGATCACATTTCGTTCCAACGATCACGGTCGGACGTCGCATTGCGATCAGGGACCCGGCGAGTTCATCGTGGACGTCGGTCCATCCCTCAGTCCGATCGACCAGCAAGCAGGCGACATCACAATCCCGCGCCACTTCTTCGACGACCTTGTTCAGCGCCTCGTTGAGTTTCTTCGGGCTCACGTGCCGGCCGGGCGTGTCGAGAAAGAGAAGCTGGGCATTTTCGCGCGGAAGGATTCCGAGAATTCGACTTCTCGTTGTCTGGGGCTTCGCGCTAACGATGGCGAGCCGCTCACCAAGGATCCGATTGAGCAGCGAGGACTTCCCGGCATTCGGCGGACCGAGCAGGCCGACGAAGCCGGCTCGAAAATCTGTAGCGGAAGACTCAGTCGACCCTTCGGTCGGTGCCGACGGGGTCGTTCCACTCGCTGGTTCAGACTTCGACATGCCCGCCACTCTCTCCCGCCGCCGACTCGGCCGACCAATCGGTGAGGGCCTCCTGGGCGGCCAGCCGCTCCGCCGCTCGCTTGGTCCGGCCGATGCCTCGGGCCAGCGCCTCCCCCCGCACTTGGACTTCCGCCGTGAAGCGCTGATCGTCGCCTTCCACCTGACTGTCTGCAACGACGCGGTAGGTCGGAAATTCTCCGACCGCCGACATGACTCGCTCCTGGAACTCCGTTTTCGGGTCGCGCTCGACAATCGGCGCATCGGCTTCGAGTGCCTTCCCGAAAGCCAACTCCACGAAATGAACCACCGCCTCCAGGCCACGATCGAGAAAAATTGCTCCGATCACGGCCTCCATGGCATCGGCCAGGATCGAAGGCTTCTCCAGTCCCCCGGACTGTTCCTCCGTCCGACCCAATCGAATCAGCGGGCCCAGCTCCAGGCGCTGGGCCAGTCGCGTCAGTGAGCGTCCCTCGACCAGGGAGTGCAGCGCACGACTCAATTCGCCCTCCCGCCAATCGGGATGCGCCCGATACAAAGCCTGCGCGACCGCGAGCCCCAACACAGCGTCCCCTAGGAATTCCAGGCGTTCGTTATTGGCGAATGAAGTATCACCCCGCTGCCTGTTTTCGTGGGCAAAAGAAGAATGTCGCAGCGCATCTTCGAGCAGCCCCGTGTTCTTGAACGCAGCGCCGAGCGCAACCTCGAATCGCTCGAGGGCGACAGGACGCTCATCCTCTTCGCAGCCGCCTTCCCTCACCCAGGATTCGCTCACCGAATTCCCTCAGCAATCCAGCCACCACCGAGGACCTCATCATCGCGATCTGCGTCGTAGAAGACCGCTGCCTGTCCGGGGGCCACCGCACGGACGGGTTCATCGAAACGAACGATGGCCTGGTCTCCCGACTTCGCATCGACATCGGCCAATGCAGCCGTATGGCGATGTCGCACCTGGACTCGCACCCGGATCGTGCTGGCTGGCACCTCCCCCGAAATCCAGCTCATGGCTTCGACTCGCGTGCCCCCGCAGTCGAGGTCCGTCGCATCCCCGACGAAGACCTTGCGCTCGCGCGGGTCCAACTTTGTCACGTAGAGACGTCGATCCGATGAGATCCCGAGGCCATGGCGCTGCCCGATGGTGAAATGATGAATCCCAGGATGCTGCCCCAGGACGCGTCCATCCAGATCAACGATGTCGCCCTGCAGCATCGAAGCCTCGGGCCGAAGCATCTCGACAACCTTTGCGTAGTCACCATCGGGTACGAAACAGATTTCCTGACTCTCGGGCTTGTCCGCCGTCGTGAGTCCCAGAGACCGCGCACGCTCCCGAACATCGCTCTTGGTCATCCCGCCAATCGGGAATACGGATCTGCGAAGTTGTTCCTGGTCCAATTGGAAAAGAAAATAAGATTGATCCTTCTGCCGATCCACCGCTCGAAACAGGCGCGCCTGCCCCGTCTCCTCATCGAGCGTGATGCGCGCATAATGACCCGTCGCCACGCGTTCAGCGCCGAACGCCTTCGCGCGTTCCAACAGGTGATCGAACTTGAATTTTTTGTTGCAGTCT
Source organism: Myxococcales bacterium (assembly GCA_012959805.1). Classification (GTDB taxonomy): domain Bacteria; phylum Myxococcota_A; class UBA9160; order UBA9160; family UBA4427; genus UBA4427. Next base: position 22,928 of record DUCN01000078.1, read on the forward strand.
ACGCAGGGAATCGGAGTGCGTCCCGCCAGATAGCTGTCGGCGAATTCTTCAATGACCTCACGACCGAAGGCCTCGGCATAATTGGCGACGAAGAATCGAATCCCCAAACGTTCCGCAACGCGTCGCGCATCATCGGCATCTTCGAGAGAGCAACAGCGCGACCCGCCTTCGGAAAGTCTCATGGTCACGCCGATCGTCTCACAGCCCGATTCCGCAAGCATGGCGGCCGCCACCGACGAATCGACTCCGCCCGACATCGCAACGACGACGCGATCAGCCATTCAAGAATTCTTCCGACATGATCATTCGCCACGTGGCAACACTTCGAGTATTCACGGCGCTTCCGCCTGTCGAACTCGCGGAACGAGTTCACCCAGCAACTCAATCGCGCGATCGATCTGCTCCTCATCCACGCCCCAACCGATCGAGAAACGTAGGCTTGCTCGCGCTTCGTCTGCAGAACGACCCATCGCCAGCAGGACGGCTGACGGCTCGATCGACCCCGAATGACAGGCTGCACCCGCCGACGCGGCGACGCCCTCGAGATCCAGCGCCTGGAGCAAGACCTCTCCGGCCACGCCCTTGAACTCGATGTTCAGCGTGTTGCAGAGCGTCTTCTCCGGCCCACCGTTCCAACGTACGGACTCGACCTGCGCTTGGATGCCGTGCCACAAACGTTCGCGAAGCTTGCCGCTGTGCTCCATTCGCTCCGGCCCCTCGGCCGCCGACAATTCACAGGCCACGCCATAGCCAACGATGCTCGCGACGTTTTCCGTTCCCCCTCGCAAACCTTTTTCTTGTCCGCCGCCATGAAGGAAAGCAGGCACGACCGTGTCACCGCAGCTCACCAGAGCGCCCACGCCCTTCGGGCCTCCAAGCTTATGCGCTGACGAGGAGAGAAAGTCGATCGGCGTCTGGGCGAGATCGACCGAGCTCTTTCCGATCACTTGCGTCGCATCGACATGCATGAGAACACCCCGGTCTCGGCAGGCTTCGGCGACGGCCTGGACCGGTTGTATAGATCCGGTTTCGTTATTCGCCCAGATCATGGTGAGTAATTTCGTCTGGTCATTGATCGCGTCCGCCATCTCCGCGGCATCAACACAACCATCCTGATCCGGCTTGATTCGCGAAACCGAAACGCCCTGCTCCTCCAATACGGCGAGCGGTGCCACCACAGAGGGATGCTCGACCTCGGTCGTGACCACATGATCCCCGGATGCAAGGCAGCCGAAGAGCACAGTATTATTCGACTCGGTCGCGCCACCCGTAAAGCGGATATTCCCGGCTTCGACGCCGACCAGGCTCGCCACCTGCCCTCGCGCGACTTCGATGCGGGCTCGAGCGCTCGCCCCCTCGGCGTACACACTCGATGGATTGCCAAACTGATCGCGTAAAGCCCGGCTCATGGCCTCCACCACTTCGGGGCGCAGCGGCGTCGTCGCGTTGTGATCGAGATAGATTCTCATGCGGTGCTTCTTTCAAGACTTTCGCTCAGCGAATGGCTGGCGGGATGCGCGCACCGTAGCCCGGGGCGGCTCGGATTCAAGCGCTGGCTTCGGGTGGCGTCGCAATGCTGCTGCGGGCCAGATCTTCAAGAGAGGTCTGATCCGCCACTTCCCGCCAAGCGGCCTCCATTTGGTCCAAGGCGTCGGCAACCACATCGTCGCGTTTGTGCGAGCGGCGCTCAGACGAAACCGAATCAAAGGTTACCCCTCGCACCGCCAGAAGAAGTTCGCCCACTGTCAGATCCGCGGGGGGTCTCGCCGGGACATAGCGGACCTCTTCCGCTTCGCTTCCTTCACCCCCCAGGACGCTGCGCACCATTTCGGCGCGTTCTAATTCTGCGGCCAAGCGCCGAACCAGGCGAACCGGCTCGTCGAGAGTGTCCGCTAGACATTCCGCAGTGGGAGGTGGAAGCTGAGCCTGAAAGGATCTGACGATCGCGACACCAATTTCGACCGCGATCGCCTCCCGCTCCGCCGGAGTGGCCTCGCCGCTTCGCATCTCGCGCCGAGCGAAACCCAGGTTCTGTGCCGCAAACGCCACCTCTGCACCGAGCAGAACCACGGCCCAACACACGTAGAGCCAGGCCAGAATGAGGGGCACCGCTGATAAGGCCCCGAACACCGCCTGATAGGTCGCCGCACCGACCTGGAAATCGACGTAGATCGTGCGCGCCATCGAAAACAGAATCGCCGATACCGCTCCACCCAAAGCGGCTGCGCGAACTCGAACCGTCGTATTGGGGAAGAACCAAAACAGAAAGGTGAATCCCAAGAAGAGTACGAATACGGGAACCTGAGAGAGGCCGAGTCCGTAGATCTGGGCGAAGAGCGGATAGCGCAGCAGAGTCTCCACGATGGATCCACTCTGAAGCGTTGTCGCCAGACTCACGGCGACGCCAATCGAAATCGGCGCGACCACCATCACAACCAGATAATCGGAAAAACGACGCGCCCAACTCCGGCTTCGAGCCACGCCCCAGATTTTGTTGAGCGTTTGTTCGAGATGACGAAGAGCAAATATTGCCGTCCCTAAAACGACTGCGCCGCCCACCGTTCCAAAACTGGCAAAATCAAGACGCGACGCATAGCCCAGCACGGTCGCGCGCGCTTCGGGCGCCACCGTCGTCAGTTGTTCGATCGCAAAATTGACGATGGTCTCGTCTCCTCCGACCACACCGAGAACCGAAATGACGACACCGAGCATCGGAATGATGGAGAGTGCGGTCACATAAGTGAGCGCACTTGCCCGCAACAGGATCTGATCATTCTGAAAACCACGCACAGTCAGCGCGATCAACTGCACCGCCGCACGCAGCGCGCGCGTCGGAAGCGATGCATTTGGGTCGTCAATCCAGAGTTCTTTCGAGAGCCAGGCCCACGACCATTGTAAGCGCTCGATGATTCCGCGCGGAGGCTCCACCGTCACCACGGCTTCTGCGGCATGTGCACTCTTCACAACAAGCGCGGGCTGCGATCCCTCCGAAGGCCTAGCCATTGCGTTGGTCCCCCGTTCCAGGATGCTCCTCGGAAATGGAATGCTCAGTCCCAACTCCTCGCCTTGAAGTCGTTAGGCCGCCTAATGCCGATCGCGTTGAAGCCTCGGCCACCGAAGCCGAAACATAGAGCCAGCGCTCGATTCGCATGAGGGTTTTCGGGCCGATCCCCCTAATGGATGTCAGATCCTCGACATCGGAGAACCGACCGTGCGGGCGACTCTCTCTGGCGCGGATGATCGCGGTGGCTCGAGCGGCCCCGATCTGGGGAAGCGTTTCCAGCAGCGACGCCGACGCTTGATTCAAATCGATCCGGTCGCCAGCGAGCAGACGTCCAATCCCAGTCAGGGGCTGTGACGCACTCTGCACATCATCCCAACATCCAGCACTCAGCGTTCCCAACACATCTGACGATTGTGTCACGAGCGCTTCGCACGCAGGCCGCGCCGGATGGATATCAAACTGGGATGCGAAGAGGCCGACCAGGCCAATGAGCAGCATGAGCAGCAGCCCTGCGTCCGTACTCGATCGACGACCTCCGCCGCTGCCGCCCAAGGAACTCGTCCATGATTCGACGCGCTCGGCCCAGTCCCCGAGAACGGACTCTGCATCCTCACCCTGCGCGGTGACACGGGCTCTTCGACCACGCCACTGGACGCCCTCCCGCGCTGCATCCTCTTCTGCCGGAGACGGACCTTCGAACTCGATTCGAAGGAGTCGTTTCCCCAGGATCTCTGGAAATCGATCGGCCCATTCCACAGCCAACACCTGGCCCCTCCCGAGCATGTCATCGAAAGCCAACGGCTCGAGTTCGCCCGATGATTCCAAACGATAGAGATCCACATGATGAAGAGTTTCGGGACCGCTGGGAAGCACATACTGCTGGGCGATCACAAAGGTCGGGCTCGACACGAGCCGGGCATCTACGCCCAGCCCCTCGGCGAGGCCCTTCACGAAGACGGTTTTTCCAGCACCCAACGGGCCGACCAGTGCAATCACCAACCCCTCAGAGCCAATTGACTGACCGAGCGCCACGGCGCAAGCCGATGTGTATTCAGGATCCGGGGAATCGAAGAACCAGGTCTGCATCTGGATCCGCCTTTCCGTGGATTGAGCCATAAAACGAAGCGTCGTTCGAATCCAGTTGCCTAATCATTTCGGTCGCGCAGTCCGGCAACCCATCTGCGATCTCGCTGGCCAATACACCAAAGCCGGCTCGACCTTGATCGAGCCGATCCGCACTCGAACCATGCCACCAGGCCGCAAGCGCGGCGGCCTGGAATGCCGGACATCCAGAGCCCAGCAGCGCGGCCACGATTCCCGTCAACACGTCACCGGTTCCCCCCGAAGCGAGTGCTGGACCTCCAGTCGGAATAATCAAAGCCCGCCCTTCGGGCTCGGCCACCACGGTTCCCGCCCCCTTCAGGATGACCACTGACTGGGAGCGCTCTGCCAAACCGCGCGCGGAAGCCAAGCGGTCGGCATTGATGTCAATGGCCTCAACGCCCAGAAGTCGTGCCGCTTCACCGGGATGCGGCGTCAGAATCGTCTTGGCTGTACTGCCCATCGCCGCGCGATCGCGAAGCACTGTCAGGTCATCGCCCATTGGGTACAAGCCGTCTGCGTCAAGGACGATCGGTTGATCAAGTGTGCGGAGCAATCGTACGACCAAATCCCCTGTTTCAGGTCCGCGACCCAGCCCCGGCCCGAGAGCCACCACGTCCCGGGTCGCCGCCCATTCCACGAGATCCTTCTCGGCTGCGCGGGCGAAGCCACCCGCCTCAGTCACCGCAGCTTCGACCGTCATGACTTCGTCCAACAGAGAAGCATTCTCATCGGTTACGCCTACCGGGTGGGCCAGCGTGACGAGTCCCGACCCGGCCCGCAGACTTGCCCGCGCACAAAGTGCGCCGGCGCCCATCAGTCCCTTCGAACCCGCGATCGCCAAGACGCGCCCGAAGACGCCCTTGTGTCCATCGCGGCGGCGCTCGGGGAATACCCTCGCGGCGGCTCGAACATTCCACAACTCCGTCCGCGGCAACCGCTCCGGATCGGGATCGTCAATGCCGATTCGGGTCACTTCAATTTCACCGGCGTGGGACCGGCCCGGCTCGAGCGCCAGACCCAGCTTGGGAAGTGAAATGGTCAGCGTTCGATCCGCCCGGACTGCAATTCCCAGAACCCCGCCGGTCGAAGCATCGATGCCCGACGGAATATCCACGGAAAGGATCCGCAGACCGGCCCTCCGCTCCTCACAGAGCGACTCCACGAGCCGAGCGAAACCACCGCGAATCTCGCGCGTTAGACCGATTCCAAAGAGAGCGTCGACGGCCACGCTGGTGTGCGAAAGAAGCGACGCCCAATCAAAACCATCGTCGAGTGGATCGACCACGTGACGACTCGCACCGATCTCATCAAGCCTCGCCCAGTTCAGCGCCGCATCGTGGGGCAAGCTCGCGGCATCTCCGATCAAGATCGTTTCCGCCCGGATGCCTTCCGAAAATAGCGTGCGCGCCAAGACGAATCCGTCGCCACCGTTATTGCCCGCACCGCAGAAAATTCGAATCATTCCCTCGCGACGCAGCGAGGACGCATGCAGTTCCAGAACGGGACGCATCAGTGACCGCCCTGCATTTTCCATCAAGAGTTGCCCGGAAATTCCATGTCCATCGATTGTCAGACGATCGAGCGCCTGCATCTCGGCCCCGGAAACGAGCGGCCAGACACCGCTTCGATGTTTCGTTAACGAAGCCAGTCCAGACGTGTCCTCGGCTGCACCCTGATCCATCGCCGCTCCATGATTGCTCGCTCGGGTCGACAACCGACCTCGACGGGTACTGGCGCTCGAAAAGAAGTGTGACGAGACTAGCGGACGCGGACCCTACGCGGCGATCCGGAAACCGACCGTACTCGCTCAGACATGCATTCGGTCCCGGAAGTCCCGAACAGCGCGGTCCAGCCCCACGAGCAATGCACGACGCGCCAGGCTACGACCAAACACGACGCGTTCGACCGACGGTGCGGCCTCGAGTACTTCACCCACGCTTCGTTCGTCCAGCCCGCCCGCCACGGCGATTCCCAAGCGCAGCTTGCTGGCCAGCCGAGCCGTATCTCCGAGCATGACCAGTGCGCCACGGCGTTCCGCTTCTGGCAGATCCACCAGGTATCCGGTGAATAACTCGACATCGGAAACACCCTGCGCGTGGACCGCTCGGATCGCATCGACTTCCGGGGCAATCCGAACGCTCACCTCGATGCCGGCTTCTCGAAGCGATCGCAAAACGACACCGAGTCCGGGGCCTGCGACTCGCGCGTCTACCGGCGACGAAGATCCAAGAGCGTCGCGATGATCACCAACGAGTACGACGCGATCAGGTCGTGCTTCGAGCGGTATCTTCAACAGGGTTTGCGAAATGGGCATGCGCAGTTCAAAAAAGCGTGCGGCCCGACGCAACTCATCGACGTCCACCTCTCGAACCGGGACGAGGTCTTCATTGATCGAAAGACGTAGGCAATCGACGCCCGCAAGCTCAGCCAGCGCAGCCGCGGCACCCATTTCGCTGCGATCGCCCGCCGCAAAGTCTCGCAAGGCCGCCCAGCTGTCCATCGAAAGAACGATCTGCATGGCTCAGCCCGCGTCGGCCAGAGCGCGCTTGAGCGTTTCGGCCAACCCCTCCGCAAGGGACTCCACTCGCGTCGCATCGCGACCTTCAACCATCACGCGGGCCTTTAGCTCCGTTCCCGAATACCGCACGAGAATGCGCCCCTCAGAGCCGAGTTCCTGCTCGACGTCGCGGACCGCGGCTTGAAAAGTCGGCAGCTCATCGAGAGGATGCTTCGCACCAACGGCAACATTCACCATGACCTGCGGGAGCCGTTCGAAACCGTGATTGAGATCCGAGAGTTTCTTGCCGCTTCGCGCCATCAACGCCAGCACTTGCAGCGCCGACATGATTCCGTCGCCCGTCGTCGAGTCATCCAAGAAGAGAATATGCCCCGACTGTTCGCCACCCAGGTTATGTCCGCCCTTGCGCATTTCTTCAACGACATAACGATCGCCGACCGACGTCCTGATCATCTCGACGTCGATCGACGCGAGAGCGATCTCGAGACCGAGATTGCTCATGACCGTCGCGACAACCGTATTATTCGCGAGCACGCCGCGCGCCTGCATATCCCGGGCACACAACCACATCAACATGTCGCCGTCCAGAGTCTTGCCAAGCTCATCGACCACGATCACGCGATCCGCATCGCCATCGAGGGCGATGCCGATATCTGCGCGAAGTTCGCGAACCATCTCGGCCGCCCGCTCGGGATAAAGCGAACCGCAGCCCTGATTGATATTACGCCCGTTGGGCTCACAACCGAGTTCAAAAACTTCTGCGCCGAGCTCGCGCAGAACAGTCGGCCCGACCCGGTATCCTGCCCCATTGGCGCAGTCGATCACGATCCGCATCCCGCGCAGGGTCTGTTCACGTGGAAACGTATTTTTCAAGTACACGATGTAGCGGCCGCGGGCGTCTTCAATTCGTTCGGCCTGACCGATCTCATCCGGTGCCACACTCGTCTTGGCCACTTCTCCGGACTCGATCAACTGCTCAATGCGAATCTCCTCGGCATCGGGCAGCTTGAATCCGTTCGCCGCGAAGAACTTGATCCCATTGTCTTGGTAGTCGTTATGACTGGCGGTGATCATCACGCCGGCATTACATCGCATGTCTCGAGTCAGAAAGGCCAATGCGGGTGTCGGCACAGGCCCTACCTGGATGACGTTCACCCCCATCGAACAGATTCCAGCAGCCAAAGCGTCTTCAAACATATAGCCGGAAAGCCGCGTGTCCTTGCCGATCAAGATCTGCTTGCGCCCGCTTTCTTGATCTCGAAAGACGTGTGCAATTGCACGCCCCAAAGCGAGCGCGATCTCCGGCGTCATCGGATGGACGTTCGCGATCCCGCGGACTCCGTCGGTGCCAAATAGTTTCCTCTGAGCCTCGCCGCTCATCCCCGCTCCTCCGCTGATTCCGGATCGTCCAAGTTCAAGACAGGCTCAGGGAGCGGGTCGGCCTCGATCAACACTTCAACTTGAAGCGGACTGGTGTCTTCGGCCCAGACCGTGCCGCCACCGAGCACCAGACGAACCTCTTGCTTCGCATTCGCAGCCAGTCCGGCAATGTCGATGGCTTCAGTCACCACTTCATTGAGCCGCATCACCTGACTCCGAGCCCCTTCGAGCCAAACCCTCTCGGGCTCGATCACGACGCCCGCTACATGAAAGCCGGGCGCGGGCACTCCCTCTACTTCTGCGCGAACGCTGACGGCTTTACGACCCCGCTTCTCGAAGCGCACCTGAATTCGCGATGGTGAGTACCCGGCGAAGGTCGTCCCGGTTGGATGCTCGATGGTCTCGACGTCGATTTCGTAGACCGCCACACCGGGCTTTCCGCCGCTGGCGTCGACGCGATACTTCATTTGCTCGCGATCGAGGTTTCGCAGCGAAGCGCGGCTGCCTCGCAGACGAACATTGATCGCGTCGGAATTCTGGTCCGTCACGACGAGCCCTTCTTCGATGCCGACTAGCTCGACGGGCACATCAAAGGACTCTTGAATACTCGAGGTTCCCTGGGCCACCGCCCAGATAAAAATGCTGATGGCCAATGCAAGCACCAGCACGCCCGGACGCAGATTTTCAAAACGCGACGCCATGGCCGGCTGCTCCCTCTTCTCCGGCCACTCGGCCGATGCTCAGCTGGCCGTGGCCTGCTCGCCTTCTTTGCCTGAAGTGTTATTGGTCTCGGCGATTTCTAGCCCGCGCGTAATCTCCGAAGCATCCGGCAATTCCTTGCGCTCACCGCTCAGGATGTCTCGCAACAAGACGCGAAGGCGTGGTGCATCGAGTTCGCGAAGCATTTGCCCGCCGAGAACAACGGAGATCTTTGCTGTTTCCTCGGACACCACCACAACGAGGGCATCCGTCTCCTCTGTGATTCCAACAGCCGCACGATGACGCGTACCGAGCCCTTCGGGCAGATCCGTACGAAGGGTCAAAGGCAGGATGCAGCCGGCGGAAGAAATCCGACCTTCCTGAATCAAGACGGCACCGTCATGCATCGGCGAAGATGGCTGAAAAATACTGGTCAGTAGTTCTTTCGAGATCTGCGCATCGACGGGAACACCGGCCTCGATCTGATCACCCAGGTTGCTTTCTCGCTCGAGCACGATCAGTGCACCATGGCGACGCTGGGACAGGTCGCCGGCGGTGCGCACGATCTCCTCGACGACCTGGGTCTCTTGCTCCGCTGAGAACGACGGGAAGAATCCACGGCCGACCCGCGCCAAGGCGCGTCGAATATCGTTTTGGAAGAGAATGACGATGATCAAGACGGCCGAACCGAGGAAGCGTTCGAGGATCATGCCGAGTGCGGCGAGCTGAAAGAGTTCCGACGCAAGAGACAATGCGATCAAGACAATCAGACCCACCAGGATCTGGATCGCGCGTGTCCCGCGAATCAACAGGAGAAGCCAATAAATTCCCGCTGTCACCAACAATATGTCAACGGTGTCGCGAAAGGGGTCGAAGCGAGAGTTGAAAAACTCCACTAGATCCGCCCCGAAATTCCACAACACTGTGATCACTTATGCTCTCTCCCCACGATCGAGCTCCCTCGATTCCAATTCTTCGAACCGCCGATACTGTCGCCTAGCTTGGCATCGGTTCCGGGTCGGGAATTCCCCCGCCCGATTTATTATCGGCTCGATCCGAGTCTTCATCACGTTCACCATGATTTCCCCGCGAATTGGATGTCTTCTCCTCTTCCGCGGGCTTCGGGTCGGGGAGTACTTCGCCTCGCAAAAGAGCTGCGAGGTCTGAACCTTCCAGGGTCTCCCGTTCGAGAAGCGCGTCCGTCACGCGATTCAGCAAATCCCGATTGTCCAGCAGAAGCTGCCGCGCTTCCTCGTATTTCGCGGTGAGGATCATCGCGATCTCGTCATCGATCTCCCGCGCTTTCTGCTCGCTGTAGTCCTTGCGGCCGGCAAGATCTCGACCCAGGAATACTTCGGATCCCGAGGTCGAATACGACACCGGACCGAGCCCCTCGCTCATTCCGTATTCCGTCACCATTCGTCGCGCCCAGTCCGTCGCCTGTTGCAGATCATTGCTGGCACCCGTCGAGAAATGACCAAACACAATGTCTTCGGCAGCGCGTCCACCCATCGCATACCGAATGACCGCATAGATCTGTTTTTGCGTGTAGTTGAGTCGATCCTCGACCGGCAGCGTCTGGGTCAGTCCCAGCGCCATGCCTCGCGGAATGATCGTGACCTTGTGCACCGGATCGGATTCTTCGGGCGTGAGCAGCGCGACCAGCGCATGGCCCGCCTCGTGAAACGCCGTCGTCCTCTTGTCCTCATCCGACATGATCATGCTGCGGCGCTCGGACCCCATCAGAACCTTGTCCTTGGCATCCTCGAAATCCTGATGACTGACGCGAGTCCCATCGCGCCTGGCCGCCAAAAGGGCCGCTTCGTTCACCAGGTTCTGCAGATCCGCGCCAACCATGCCGGGGGTTCCCCGAGCCTGCACTTCAAGATCGACATCGTCCGCGAGCGGGACCCGACGCGTATGGATTTTGAGAATCTCGAGACGTCCACGCAGATCCGGTCGCGGCACGACCACTTGACGATCGAAGCGTCCCGGGCGCAACAGCGCAGGGTCCAGCACATCGGGCCGATTGGTGGCCGCGATCAGGATGACGCCCTCGTTACTCTCGAATCCATCCATTTCGACCAGCAACTGGTTCAGCGTCTGCTCACGCTCGTCGTGTCCCCCGCCCATGCCGGCGCCGCGATGACGACCGACGGCGTCGATTTCATCGATAAAGATGATGCAGGGCGCCTGCTTCTTGCCCTGCTGAAAAAGGTCGCGCACGCGGGAGGCGCCCACGCCGACGAACATTTCCACAAAATCACTGCCCGAGATCGAAAAGAAGGGAACGTCCGCTTCACCAGCGACAGCCCTTGCAAGAAGAGTTTTCCCCGTACCCGGTGGGCCAACGAGCAACACGCCCTTTGGAATCCGGCCGCCGAGTCGCGTGAATTTCTTGGGTTCTCGGAGGAACTCGACGATTTCTTCGAGTTCGGTTTTGGATTCCTCGATGCCCGCCACGTCCTTGAACGAAACCGACGTCTGGTTCTCAGTCATCAGGCGGGCTTTCGATTTGCCGAAGCTCATGGCCTTACCGCTGCCGCCCTGCATCTGTCGCATGAAGAAGATCCAGAGTCCGATAAAGAGAACGAGCGGGAACCACATGATCAAGATCTGACGCCAGAAGCTGCCTTCGTCTCGGGGTTTTAGCTCAGTCTGGATATGGCGTTCATTGAAGTCCGCGAGAAATTCATTGGTGATCGCGGTGGGAGCCGTGTAGGTCGTGAACTCGCGGCCATCTGTGTACTTGCCCTTGATATGGCCTTCTTCGATCGTGACCGACTCGACTTCGCCCAGAGCCACACTGTCCATGAACTCGCTGAATGCGACGTTCGGCGGCGCAGCATCGCTCTGTTTGAGCGTCGTGAAGAGCAGAAGCATCACAACGAGGATGACGACCCAGAGGGCCAGATTTTTGTAGAACTGCTGATTCACACGATGCTCCATTCACCAAATTCGCGGGCGCGTTTCATTGGCTCCGGTGGTTCCAGATGTCTCTTCGAAAGCTCTGACGCCAGTTTCGAAGAGTGATCTCGCCGGACATCTCGATCCGGAAATTTCTACTATGTCGTACTGTGTGCGCGCGCGACCCCAAGTCCAGTCGTGACACTCGTTTTTCTCGCCCCAGCCCGCTGGCGGATCCAAGCCCACCAGTGGCTCGAAGGCCGCCTGCCGGCCGGCGAGAGTCGACTCTGTCTAACCCTGTCTGACTTCTCTCTGACTCTGCCTCGCCGTAAGAGGTTCTCTCTCCGGCCCTCGAACCGCAGTCCGATGCCTGCCCCGGACGATCCAAAACACCGAAAATCCGTTCAATTTCGCCGATGTACCCTAGCATTTTCATGCCGATCGAACCCCTTTGCCCCTGTGGTCGCCGCGAGTTCGAAACATTCATCGTGCCGCCGAATCGAAAACCCCCCAGGTAGTTCCAGGCGCTTGTTGCGAGGCGCGCTTCGGCCGCGGCGCAAAAAGTCGAGTACGCGGAGCAGATGTGTGCGAGTGATGTCGCGTGCCAGACCCACTTCGATGAGAGCGCGGCGGACGAGTCGTCTCGCCAGGGCTTCCGGGAGACTCTCCCAGCCATCGAGTGCAAAGCGGATCCCGGCATCACCAATCTCGAACCACTCCTTGCTCGCTTCCTCGACAAGTCCCTCGATCCATTCGAGATCCCGCCCTTGTGCTTCGGCAAAATCACTCAACGCCCTTAGAAGCTGAGGGTTAAATGTTTCTGAAAGCTTCGGAATCCATTCGAGCCGGAGACGATTGCGTGCAAAACGCGGGTCCTGATTGGAGGCATCCTCGCGCCATTGGACGTCCCGGGTACTCGCCCAATCCTGGATCGCCTCCGGCGGGACTCGTAAGAGAGGTTTCAGCCAGCGACCATCCCGGCTCTGCGCGGTCATCGCCCGAAGTCCGTCCGGGCTGGTCCCGCGCAACAGACGAAGCAGGACCGTCTCCGCCTGATCGCCCGCGTGATGCGCTGTCGCGATCCAATCGCAGCCGCCCTCCTCGGCCATCACGGTCAATGCCTCTCGGCGAAGATTACGCGACGCCTCCTCAAGGGTCGGCCTCTCCCGGCTGGGTCCCGTTCGCCGCACTGCCTCGGGATCGATTCGTCGAGACAGGAGGGGCATCTCAAGCCTCTGCGCGACCTCCCGCGTGTGCGCCTCGTCCGCATCGGATTCGCGACCGCGGAGGCCATGATTGACGTGGCCGACGACCCCGCGAAGGCCAAGCGCCGGCATGCAGCGATGGAGTAGATCGAGCAAGACCATAGAGTCTCGACCACCGGAGACTGCGACCAGAATTCGACCGTCCGTAACGCCGAGCTCCTCGAGCCCGCCCTGGAAGTTTCGCTCCAACATACCCATAGGATAACGCGAGACAGGCGTGAAATGGAGTTGGGCACCGAATCGCGCCGAAGCATCCATCGAGACCACCCGCAAATGCTCTGGCGGCGGCAGGCCGCGCAGGTACTCTCGGCGGCCGTGATGAAAACCACCCCAGCACTCGACGCACCCGCTGCCGATCACAACGCCGGCGGGTGGATTGCACGTTGGGCGGACGAGCGACCCGGCTCACTGGCCTGGGTCGATGCCGATCGACGCTGTGACTACGCCACTGCGGAAGATCGTATTCGAAGACTCGCCGCTTGGCTCGAAGCGGAGGGTGTGGGACCGGGCGATCGCGTCGCGCTCTGGCTCGGCAACCGCGGCGTCCTGCTGGAAGCGGTCTTTGCCGCCGCACGACTCGGGGCCATCGTGCTCCCGATCAATGCCCGGCTCACCGCTGCAGAGGTGGCGTTCCAACTCGACGATGCCACACCGTCCATTCTCATGGTCGAACGCCGTTGGAGGGATGCGGCCAACCGGGCGCGCCGCCTCGCGAGCGGGCGCGACCCGATGGTTCTGGAAGTCGGATTCGCAGAGGGCACGCCGGATGCCGGATCGAAAACGGAACCGGATCCATATGAAGTCGCGCTGGCTTCCAGCCCGGGGACATCCAGGATTCATCCCGTTCGGCCCGATGATCCCATGATTCTCATGTACACGTCGGGAACGACGGGCAAGCCGAAGGGCGCGCTGCTCCCACACCGAAAGGCGCTCTACAACAGTCTTAATGCGGAAGAATATTTCGGGATTAAAGCCAGTGACCGCGTGCTCGTCGTGGCGCCCCTCTTTCATTCGTTAGGTCTACAGATTCTGGCCCTACCCGCGATCTTCAAGGGGGCGGGTCTGATCATTCAAGAGGGGTTTTCAGCGCAGAGGGTTTGGAAAGCGATCGAATCGGAAGCCGTGACCTATTACGGCGGCGTGCCCACAATGCATCAGCGCCTACTCGAAGCGCTCGACCAAGGTGATCCGATCACGGCGCTTCCAAGCAGTCTTCGCTTTGCCTTCACGGCGGGCGCCTCAGCAGCTTCAGAGCTGATTCGCGCTTTTCGAGACCATGGGCTCGAGCTTCGACAGGGCTATGGACAAACCGAGACATCGATCCTCACCTGCGTGCGGTCGCATGACGGTCCGAGCGCCGATGGCGATGGCGATGGCGATACAGACATGGCCAACAAGTATGCGAGCGTCGGACGCCCGGTGCGACATGCCAAGTTGCGCTTGATTGCGGCCGAAACGATCGAAGAAGCAGTCGCGCAATGGCGTGACGTCTCGGTCGGCGTCGTGGGTGAAATCGTCGTCCACGGACCGATCACCATGCTCGGCTACTGGCGGCGTCCCGAGGCCACCGCTGAAACGCTCCGCGACGGATGGGTCCGCACAGGAGACCTGGCGACACGAGACGAAGACTTCGAAATCACCCTGGTCGGACGTTCTCACGAGATGTACATCTCGGGGGGCGAGAACGTCTATCCCGCGGAAGTCGAAGCCGCCCTCGTCGGACATCCCGACGTCGAAGAAGCCGCGGTGGTCCCGATTGCTGATTCGAAATGGGGCGAGATCGGCCGTGCCCATCTCGTTCTCCGGCCGGATGCAACCACTGAGCCCTCCCATCTCCTAGAATGGTTGGAGACGAAGCTGGCTCGATTCAAACAGCCTCGTGAGATCATCGTGGAAGCTGAACTCCCACGAACCGCGAGCGGTAAGGTTCAAAAACATCTGCTCGCGAGAGACCTGGACCCAGAAAAGGACGCTCCGGCATGACGCCCCCACCGACCTCACCCTCACCTTCAACCGCGGACCCCACATCGCTCTTTCGACTCGACGGCAAGGTCGCGCTCGTCACCGGCGGTAGCCGAGGCCTTGGCCGCGAGATGGTCAAGGCTTTTGCCGCGGTGGGTGCGGACGTCGTCATCGCCAGTCGCAAGAAAGAAGCTTGCCGAGAACTGGCCGACGAAGTCGAGCGTGAAACGGGACAACGAGCACTTGCAGTGGGCTGTCATGTTGGGAATTGGGACGAATGCGATGCGCTCGCCAAACGTGCCCTGGATCATTTCGGCCGAGTAGACATTCTGGTGAACAACGCTGGCATGTCTCCCCTCTACTCCGATATCACCGAGGTCAGCGAAGCGCTCTACGACAAGGTCATGGACGTCAATCTAAAGGGCGCCTTCCGGCTCACCGCCGTGCTCGGCCGGTCCATGATGAACGCAGAGGGTGGATCGATCATCGGTGTGAGCAGCGTCGCCGCGGCGCAGCCCTCGCCCGCCGAGATCCCCTATGGCGCTGCGAAGGCGGGACTGCACAATCTCGTCAAGAGCTTCGCCCGAGCCTTCGCACCGAAGGTCCGGGTTAACTGCATCATGCCCGGTGCATTCATGACGGACATCTCCAAGGCCTGGCCCGAAGCCGCGATCGACCAAATCAACCGAACGACCCCGCTCGGCCGAGGGGGGGCACCGGATGAGATTGTTGGCGCCGCCCTTTATCTGGCCAGCGACGCATCCCGATACACAACGGGCACAATCTTGAAGGTCGATGGCGGCGCGGTCTACTCAAATGCCTGACAACGAGAGCGGACGCCTGGCGAATAACATGCCGATCCCGCTATCCGCGACGTCGCAATCGATCTTGCTCGCTCTTGTGCTGACCCTCAGCTTCTCCGGCTGCACCGAAGAAAAAGACCGGCGTCCGTCACACAGTGAAGCCCTAAATCCGAATCCCGAAAAATCACCCCAGGATCGACAGGTTTTTTTTGGCGATCTCCACATCCATTCGAGCTGGTCTCTTGATGCGTATGCTGCGGGTGTTCGCGCTGAGCCCGAGGACGCCTATCGATACGCACGCGGCGAGAGCATCCCACACATCAGTGGCAGGAAGATCCAACTCGACGGACCGCCCCTGGACTTCATGGCGCTCACCGATCATGCCGAATACCTCGGCGTCATCCAGGCCACGTCGGCGCTTCGGCATCCGCTGCATGCCCTGCCGCTCATGCAGTCCTGGTTTCGGCAGGACGGCACCACCTCAATCCAAGCTTGGAAGACAATCAATTCGTCGTTCGCCGCTCGTCAGGCCATCCCCGCTTTGGCAACGGACGCCGTCGTTGCCCCCGCCTGGCAAGAACTCGTCGACCTGGCCAATCGCAACAATCGGCCGGGCGAATTCACCGCCTTTGTCGGCTACGAATACACGTCGAATCCCGTGTACCAAAACCTTCATCGCAACGTACTCTTTCGCGGCTCGGATGTCCCGCTACGTCCCTTCTCTTCCATGGATTCACAAAACCCGGAAGACTTATGGAAGTGGATGGATGTCGTTCGCCGAAGCGGCGATGACCTCTTGGCCATCCCGCATAACAGCAACGGCAGTAATGGGCTGATGTTTGCTCGCACAAAGACAGACGGAAGCCCACTCGACCGGGCCTGGGCCGAACAGCGCGCGCGAAACGAACCGATCGTCGAAGTCCTTCAAATCAAGGGACAGTCTGAGACACTCCCCGTCCTCTCGCCCGAAGATGAATGGGCCGCTTTCGAGATGGTGCCCTGGCGCACCCTTAAACCGTCACTGTCGAGCAAGCCCGAAGGAAGTTATGTCCGAGATGCCCTCAAGACCGGTTTGCTTCTACGCGACAAGGCCAAAGTCGGCGTGAACCCCTACCGCCTCGGCATGATTGGATCGACCGACGGGCACAACGCGTCGAGCCCCTTCGAAGAATCGAATTACACCGGGAAGATCGGAGACGGCGACCCGACCCCGGCGCGCCGACTCGCCATGCGGGCTTCCCGGAATGGCGGAGGGGACCGCGAACCAAGGATTTGGCTCTATTGGAGCGCGGCAGGGCTCGCTGGGATCTGGTCGGACGCCAACACCCGCGGCGATCTCTTTGATGCACTTCGGCGTCGCGAAGCCTTTTCGACTTCGGGTCCCCGAATTCGCGTACGGGTCTTTGCCGGCTGGGATTTTACGCCTGATGAATTGGAGTCCGAAATCAGCCGCGTCGGGTATACGCGCGGGGTGCCTATGGGCGGGACACTCCACACGGAAGCCGCTCACTCCGACTCGGACGCGACCGTCTCGCCGACGTTCCTGGTCACGGCACTCAAAGATCCACTCGGGGCCAATCTAGAACGCGTTCAAGTGATCAAAGGCTGGACGGAAGACGGCGTTGCTCACGAACGCGTGTTCGATGTTGGTTGCGCCGATGGCAGTACACCGAATGTCACGCCCTATCGGTGTTCGAAAAGTGCACGGGAACCCGACCTCGCGTCCTGCACACCGGATCAATCGGTGGGTGCGCGTGCGCTGCGAGCGTGGTGGCGTGATCCGTCCTTCGATCCCAAGCAGCGCGCGTTTTATTATATCCGGGTTCTGCAGATCCCGACTTGTCGATGGAGTACCTGGGATGCCAATCGACTCGGCGTTAAACCAAGCGACCTCGTCCAGGCGGCGATCCAGGAACGCGCGATGACATCGCCGATCTGGTTCGAACCGACTGCTCTTCGCGACTGAGATCTGTTTAGTTTGCGGAAAGCAAATATGTGAATTGGTAGCGGTGAGTGCTACGCGCTGCGGCCCTTAAGCAGCTGTTTCATCTAATTTCCATGTATACGATCCAACGTGTCTCCCCCAGACATACCCCGACTCTGCAGCGGCCTAACAGGTCGTTCCGAATCTCGTCTCCTTTTGCCTTTCAAAAAGGCTAACTCAGAGACTGGACCCAGTATCGCGGGGCCGGCCAGTAGCGTCCTCGATTGAGTCCATTTTTTCGTGCAGGGTCACATGTTCAGAAACCGCATCGGCCCTTGACTCAGTGGAGAGGGAGCGAAATGAGCGACTCTCCAGTCAAGAGAGCCACACTCCCCGATTCGAGCATATGGGCAACGGTCGCCACGACTTCGGCCTCGGTATCGCTTACCGAAGAAACTGCTTCGACGAGCTCGAGCAAACTAGTGATGACGGGTTCGTCCATGTCGAACCACCCTTCGCGCTGGATGTCCTCCAAGGCGGCCAGTTCAGCGGGGTCGGGATGGGCACCCCAGGCTAGATCCGGTGATTCAAAATATTCAAGGCTCTCTTGCTGCATGGGTAATTCTCCTTTATCACCCACTTAATGCACATCCCATGCCAGCTTCCCGATCACGCGGTAATCGTTTCAGTTGAGTTTCAGCGAGTCAAGCTGATCCAACCGACGTTTTTCCGACGTTTGGGTACGGAAAAGGCCACGTTGCCCCGGGCGGGGCCTAGGAGCCTGACTCAAGACTCGCTCCAAATTCCGACTCTGAGGTGGCTGGGCTGACTCTGATCGGGTCCGATCGGGTCCGCGATCGGGGTTTTGTGAACGGACGAGCAACGCGGGCGTCTGGACTGGGCGTGGGTTCTCTGAATCGCCTCTTTATGTCATCGCCGCTCTGTAGAGTGTGAGGGCATTCGCCGCAGCACACACCAAGTCCCACTCGCCCCGAATATTGGCTCGCCCTCGCGTGGCGAAGCGCCTAAAACGCATCGTATGTTTGATCTCGGCGACGGGTCGCTCGCCTTGGGTCTTGCGGGTCCGGTAGATTTTCTTCGCCCAAGGCAAACGGAGTAGGCGGTGCATGCGTTGCGTCTCGGAACCCCGAGGCCACTTCGTTCGCTCCCTTCCGCGGACCGCCACCAAGCAGCGTTGACGTTTCTTCCGCATCGACTTCAAATTCTGTTCACTCAGATAACCAGCGTCTGCGACGACTATGTCAGGCTTGCGACCCGTCGTTGTTTTGATCTCCTCGACCATCGGAACCAACTCTTGGACATCAATGGGCGAGGTCGTTATGTCGTTGGCCACGATCACACAATCTTCATTGGCCGCCACTTGTCCGTTGTAGCAGTACCGCGGCGCGCGCCTAGCGCAGGTCCTCGCGGAGCTCCGACGTCATGTTCGCGCGAATTTCGTCTGGGATCTTGATCGCACGGCGCTCGCCCAGATGAAGCGCGAGTTCGACGACCTCGTTCGACAGCAGGAGCTCTCCCGTATCAACATTGAACACCCAGTATCGGCGAAGGTTCGTCTTGCGCCCCAATTCGATCGTCGCTGCAAAGCTCTGAACACGCATCCCCACCATGGGTTGCACGAGCATGACAGAGCGCGTCTCCATAGAGGCCCAGCCCATCTTCGCTCCGTCGGAGAGTTCGATGAGCATGGGTCCGTCGTTCTTCAACGCCGGCGGCAACGGATTTCCTCCTCACATGTAGAAGGGACGCATTTCGGCCGTGAGGCGACCTTCGGCGTCGCAGTCCGCGGCGTCTACTTGGCGTGACATTCTGAATGCGAGGCCCGTCGCAATCGCATCTTGGAAGGAGGGAATAGGAAAAACAAGCAGCGTTTTCCGCACCACCGATAGTAGGCATTACGACAACTAGGCCCCCGCCGGAGCTACGTGGCCCCTTCCGGGGAAAGCGGCTTAGACCGAAACTGGAAGCTGTCTCTTAGCAAGAGCCGTCCGGTGTCCAGGCTATTTTGCCGACGTACAATTTCATTCGAGACCGGTCATTCAAGGAGAGGCACTTGATCCTTACAACTTGGAACCCGATGTGAGACACGGCACAAATGCAAATGAAGGCTGCTCGGAGCTCAATCCAGTGCCTCATTCGCAGAGACAAGGCGCGCGCCTCTGCCTGATCATTCTCCTATTGCTACCGCTCCAAATGGCTGAGGCTGAAATCATCACGATCGACGCCGCGACCGTAGATGGAATCGTGCCTGCGATACATGGCGTGACCAATGGTCCGATCATCAGCAGCCAATCGATCCGTGAGCCCCCGTGCCAAAACTTTCAGCCCGCCGATCATTCAGCCACGTTTCAGGAATTATCGATCCCACAGGTCCGAACCCACGGTGGGGCAGAAACAGATTTAAATCTCATCTGGGAGCACTATCCCAACTACGCGGGGCATAACCCTATTGATGAAAACAACTACCACTGGGAGCGTGCGGATGAGGCCGTCGCGCAGATCGTCGCCGTGGGTTCTCAGCCTTTCATCCGAATCGGCCAGTCGAAAAATGGCACTCCCAACGCCCCGTGCGATCCTAATCTGAATACCACAATGGTGCCTGACGATTTCCAGGTGTTCGGGGAAGTTGCAAAACGGATCTTGATGCACTTCACCCAAGGCTGGGATAATGGATTCTTCTACGACATTGAATATGTCGAAGTCTGGAACGAGTTCTACGAGCCCGATTTCTGGAGCGGCACAGGAACCGAGGCGGCCGAACTCTACGAAGCAACCTACATCGCGGTAAAGGCCGCTCTTCCCGACATCAAACTGGGGCCGAGCATTAACAGGCCCTTGACTTTAAATCCCTTACCGCACGATTTCTGGAACTACATCGAGACCCATGCTGTGCCTGTCGATTTCGTGAGCGCCCACCTCTACGCCGACCAACCAAGAGACATGGAAATCAGCATCCATCAACACCAAACTGACCGCAGCTGGGAAGATTTCTTTGCCCTTGTGGACCACCTGCCAGTCGACACGCCCATCGTCAACTCAGAGTGGAATCGCCGGATTGGATGTTCGCTTACCGGAGGCAACGGCAACACTGTGCCGGGCGGCGCGTTTGTAGCCGGCGCGCTGATTGCGATGGCTGGCATGCATCCGGCGAATAGTGATCACAACCTGGTGATGTCGCACCTCTATTCAGCTCGATCACAGATCTGGAACGCTGCTCTCCAGCCAAAGGCACCCGGCGTGGGACTGGAGGCCTACGCGAAGCTCGTTATGGAGACACCCGAGCGACTCGTGGTGAGCGGCGATCATGTTGTTACGGCCGATGTCGACTTCCGGATAATGGCAGGCCGCTCCGGGGACGCGCGGCGGGTGAATCTCCTCGTCAGTTACTACGACACGTCTCAGACCACGTGCCCGAATAACAGCCATACCTCGGCCATCATTCCGCTGACTGTGAATGTCACCAATTTGCCATGGGGCGATGCGCTCTTTACTTGGAAACGCTGGGTCCACACGGCGAACACCGCATTGACCTTGGAGGCCTCAGGCTCAGGCACTGGAGGGACATTTTCCACAACACAGACGATGCACGCCAACGTCTTGGAACTCTATGAATTCGAGCAGGTTTATTCTGTGCCCGCAGGAGACCCCTGGCCGGTGTTCGTTGCGTTTCTTTCGATTGGATTATTCATTGTAGGTCGTCAAAATATTTCGGACAAGGACCGCTCTTCGCTAAGAGACAGTTTTAGGTTTCGGCCTAAGCCGCTTTCTGATCCAGGTACTCTTTCTTCCTTCGATCCATCGTTCTTCGTTTGATCTTCGATCGTTTGCTCAGTACTTCGTACTGCCTGCCGAAGTAGACATCGGCGGGCGTGACGTTTTGGATCGCTTCGTGATAGCGCTCTGGCAAGCCCAAGAAAACGGAATCGAATACAGCATGAGTCGAAGCGGAAACTGTTGGGATAACGCAGTTGCCGAGAGCTTCTTCGGAATGCTAAAGAACGAGTTGATCTATCGACGCGACGGCCGTGGCTCGATCGTGAGACCGTTCGCGAAGCGATCAGCGAACACATCGAGGTGTTCTACAATCGGATCCGAAGGCACTCGACCATCGGGAACATTAGCCCAGCGAATTTCGAGGAAATCAATCAAGCCGAAGCGGCGTAATCAACTTGTCCGCTTTTGCGGAGCAAGATCACTCTTCATTATCCAGCGAAAAGGAGTCAGTCATGGGTCGTCTTATCCGCTTCATTTTTGGTTTGTTCGCATACGTTTTCTTCTTCTCGAGCTTTCTCTATTTGATTGGTTTTGTCGCCAACGTCTTCGTGCCACGCAGCATTGATTCCGGGCCAGCTACATCTGCGTCACCTGCCGCGCTCGCCGCAACGATCAATCTCGCACTGCTTCTGCTCTTTGGTCTTCAACACAGCGTCATGGCGCGTCCCGGATTCAAGGCCGCCCTCACTCGCCTATGGCCGGCGGCGATCGAGCGCAGCTTGTATGTGGCGATGACCTCGGTTGCCCTGTCTCTGCTCTATGTGTTCTGGCGTCCATTGCCGGCGGCTGTATGGTCGGTGGACAGCGAGAGCCTGGGGGTATTGCTGCACGTCGTGTCTGCCCTGGGGTGGGCCATCGTCTTGATATCGACTTTTCTGATTAATCATTTCGAACTCTTTGGGCTTCGCCAGATCTGGGCCGACATGCGGCGCGCCGACATTCCCGAAACCAGCTTTCGGAATCCATTGTTTTACAAACTCGTTCGCCACCCGATCTACACCGGATTTCTGCTGGCATTCTGGGCCACGCCGGACATGAGCCAGGGGCGCCTTCTCTTTGCGATGGGTATGACGGTCTACATTCTCATTGGCATTCGCTACGAAGAGAAGGATCTGATTGAAAGCCTCGGTGCTGATTACAGCGAATACCGCCAACGCGTGGGCATGCTCGTGCCGGGCGTCGGCAAGAAGCGATAGGCCAAGAAGTAATAGGCCAAGCAGCGCCGGGCCTTCAACCGGTCGGCGCGCAGAGCTTCACGATCAGAGATTCGTCGTGATGGATTGCGCCGGGAACATCAACCACGCTTGCTGGGGCCATTTATGTGTTTGTGATGTGGCAGAGAAGCAAGGAACTCGAGGCCGTTCAAGAAATCTTGGCAAAACTCTTTCCCCTTTTTGACGGGTGAAGCAGAGCGGGATCCGCGACTCACTGATCGCGAACGCGTCTCGCAGGAGATGAGAGGTCGCAGCTTCATGGTCGAGTCATTACCGGTCGCGCTCGGTCGGCTATTGAATTCTCGTCGTCATCGCTGCATACGTAGGAACCTGAGGGCTGGAACGATCGACGCACTGGCCCAGCAGCTCTCGTTGGCCGACTGTTCGATCAAGTGATCGAGAAGCCATCTCGGTAGACTCATCAGTCTCGCCGGGACGCTTGCGTGCCTTCTGAAAGATGGATCTATGCAGTTGAGCCTTGTACTCTTAACCCTAATGGATCCGTCATGAAAATCGCCTACGCCATTGACTCTGTGCTTGGTGGTGGCGCCGCCGGACCGGTAGCGGCGGTCACACGCGTACTGCGAGATACTGGCGCTGACGTAGAGGTGTTCGCACTCGAACGGCGTGACGGGCGGTCCTTGCCATCCATGCTCGCAGATGGATTGCGCGTTCACGTACGGGAAGGCGGAAAATTCGAAGGCGACGGGAAGCAAGGATGAAGCGCACACGCTTTTCAGAGGAACAGATCACCGGAATTTAAGGCGAATCTTGGGTCAGGCTCCTAGCTACGAACCCAGGCTCCTACTCCGACCCCGACAAAAATCAACACCGAGATCAACTGGAAAACCAGGTCGGCGCGGTCGATACGCCGGGCGACCGCGCTCTTGTCTTTGTCTTCGGCTTGGGCATAGGCGTTCGTTCCCCAAGTGAAGAGTCCGAACAGGCCAAGAGCGATCGCGTAGCCCACAGCGAAAAGTTCATCCAGAAATGTCAGGTAGGGCAATGGCGGAAGTTCGTCGTGATAGGACTGCTGAAGGAAAATGAGTGTCAGCAACGCCGTGGAGGGAATGGCAAGGCGCACATCGCCTAGGGATCCAGCCACCGACGGCGAAAGTAAAACAACGGCCATGATGATCAGCAGGGGGAAAACCCAATTGACAAAGGCGCTCCAATAATCCGCCTGATAAACCATCTCCAATCGCATCTGGCTGAACGTCGGGTGGTACCAGGAGCCAAACCGACTCGAATAGCGATGCAGGTAGGGCTCGAAGGAGGAACTGTTCAGGCGATACCCGCTCAAGCTTCCCGAACGGCCCATAAAGCCATTGGCGTGATGATGCGGGAGCAGGAGAACTTCCGCGTATTTGTCTGACATAGAGGGCGCCGCCACTTCAACGATCACCGGAAGATTGACCTCGCCAAATGGATCCGTGCGGAACTCGATCTCATCATCGTAGAAGCGACTCGAAAATCGATAACGCTGGTAGTATCGGCCGCCTGAGAGCATCCTGGGCTCTGCCGTCACCGGTTCGAAGAGCGAGTCCCAGATTTCAACCCGATTCGCGAGGCGCACAATATCTCTGGGCTCGATGCCGTTTTTCTCCATGAGATCGTGTACGGAGGACGGCCATTCGAGCCAGATATACCCATCGGCCGAGAACGTCCTCGAAACCAACGAGAGTTCGTAAACCTTGTCGACAAGGATGCCCGCATAAACAATCAAGGCGTCCTCGGCGAACTCCTTCGTCGAGGGAAGGGGCACGATGGACTCGCGGTCGCGTTCGAGCAGCAACGCGGTTTCTTCCCGCAGGTCCGTGTCGAGTTCTCGCTGGAAGCAGGAAAAACCCGCCAGAACCACCGCGAGAAGGAGCACGCAAAGGCGCGCACCGGTGACGAGACCCCGAACCGGCCGAAATTCATCGGTGCGCTTCATTCGAAAGCGATATCTCTTTTTCTGCAGGTCTTTATCCATAGAAAAGCGATCTACTGCTTGAACTTTCCGGCGTCCGGGCGATCCAGACTCCAATCGCAGCGGTAGCCGCGGCTCTCCGCCAACAGGGGGCTCCAGGGTAGGGGCTCGATCACCCCCTTGTTCTCCAAGATCTCGAAGGTTCCATCGCGAAGCACTTGGCCAATCAAAGCCTTTTTCGACAGGTGATGGTTCTCGTGGACCTCAACCGCGCCAGCCGGGCCTTCGAATGCGACGCCGATCAGCGCATCCCTCACCTGCGAAACTTCGGTGGTCCCGGCCTTCTCCGCCGCCAACGCCCATACATTGACCATCACGTACGCCGATTCGGCCGGGTCGCTGATAACGCGATGAACGCCGTGCATCTGCGTGAAGGCTTCGGCGAAGGATCGAGCTGCATCGGTATCCACACTATGAAAGAAGTTCCAGACTGCATAGGTGCCCTCGAGATACTTGGGCCCGATCGCCACCACTTCTTCCTCGGCGACCGAAAAGCTGAGAATCGTGAAACCGTGCTCCTGATCGATTCCCGCTTCCTTCAGCTTCTGGAAGAAGTAAACGTTGCTGTCTCCATTGAGGGTATTGAGCACGATACCGCCTCGCGGAAAGGCCTTTCGAATCGCCTCCACAACGGGCGCGACATCGTTGCTGCCCAGAGGTAAATAGACTTCGCCAACGATCTTAGCTCCGCTCCCGGCCGCCTTCGCGTTGATGATCGAATTGGCGGTACGCGGATAGACATAGTCGGAGCCTACCAGGAAGAGCGTCTTGCCCCGGTTCTCGAATAGCCAATCCAGCGCGGGCTCGATCTGCTGATTGGGTGTGGCCCCCGCGTAGAACACGTTGCGTGAACACTCTTGCCCCTCGTACTGGATGGGGTAGAAGAGAAGGTGATCCTTCTCTTCGAAGACGGGCAGCATCGCCTTCCGGCTGGCAGAGGTCCAACCGCCAAACACTACGGCCACTTTGTCCTGCTCGATCAACTTTTCTGCCCGCCGGGCAAACGTCGGCCAATCCGAAGCTCCGTCCTCTTCAATCGCAACGATGGCCAGTCGCTGGCCCTGGATTCTGAGCCCGCCGGCCGCATTGATCTCATGAATCGCAAGCAACTCGGCCTCAGCGACGGTGTTCTCGGAAATCGCCATAGTGCCGGTCCGAGAGTGAAGAATTCCAACCTTGACGTAGCCGTCGAACCGCTCGACTACGGGCGTTTCGCTCCCGCACGCCAGGAGCCATAACGCGCTCCCCAGCACAACGGCCAAACCCGGGCGTAGGCGCCTGAATCGCAACGCTCGCTCGACAGTTCTCGATGGCATGGGGGGGAGCCTCGCGACTGAAAAACTCCACCGGGTTTCCGGTTCGCTTTCTCGCCTATTGTTTTGTTGCGGATTCTCGCGCAGGACGTTCGAACGAGCCATGCCCACAGACGTATAGTCGATAAAAACGGGCGACGATCAGGCCTTGGGTTCGGCCTCAGAGAGACAATCTTCGTCGCTTGGCGACAAAGCACCACACTGGTTTGTTTCCCGTCAGCAGAATTCGAACATTCAGAGGTCATAGGCTTGGAGACACACCTCGGGGTCCGGAGGACCCCGAGGTGTGTCCCATGTCCCAGTAAAACAAGCAGTGCACCGAAGCAGTCGTGCGCGACATCCGTCGCCGAACCCGAAGGAAGTTCTCGCCAAAAGAGAAAATCCGGATCGCAAGCTGAAGGAAGTCGTTGCCGAGATCACGCTCAAGAATCCCGTTCTCAAAAAAAGTCTGATGGGTCATGGCGAGGAGGATGCTTCGTGAGACGCACGGCCTCCGAGAAAAGGGAGATCATCCGCCTGGTCGAGGGGACGGATCTGCCGGTTCAAGTGAGACTGCGGCAACTGGGCTTGCGTGGAAACATGTTCTACGGCTGGTATCAGCGGCATCTCGACGACGGCTTCGACAGGCTCAACGACAAGAAGCCCGTGAGACGATCCCGTTGGAATGCGATCCCGGAGAAAGTCCTAAGACAAGTACTTGACCTAGCACTTGAGCGAACTGATCTCTCACTACGAGAGCTGGCCTGCCGCTACACCGACGAGAGGCGCTACTGCGTGTCCGAATCGAGCGTTTATCTGATCTGAAGGCAGCGGATCTCATCACGAATCCGGCCTACATCTTGATGTCGGCATCCGATGCGTTCAAGGACCCGACGACACGGGTCCACTAGATGTGGCAAACCGACTTCACGTACTTCCGGATCATCAACTGGAGTTGGTACTACCCGTCGACCGTTCTGGATGACTTCTCGCGCAATATCATCCCCTGGAAGCTAAGTCCGATAATGGGTGCGACCGATGTCACCCAGACACCCGATCAAGCGCTCGCGAGCAGCGGTGTCGATCAGGTCAAGGTGAAGCATCGTCCGCGACTGTTAAGCGACAA
Organism: Myxococcales bacterium; assembly: GCA_012959805.1. Lineage (GTDB taxonomy): Bacteria > Myxococcota_A > UBA9160 > UBA9160 > UBA4427 > UBA4427. The sequence goes on from DUCN01000078.1 coordinate 49,893, forward strand.
CGGTTCGGCGTATCTATCAGGCGAACCCAGGGACTACCTGGGCAAATGGAGGATGGCGCATACCCGTGGCGCCCCGTATCACCGGCAGACGCAGGGGAATATCGAGCGCTATCACCGGACGATGAAAAACGTCGTTTACGACAACAACGAGCGCTATCACGAAGCGATCGACAACGTGACGCCGGCCGACGTCTACTTCGGGCGGCAGTACGAAGTGCTGACCGAGCGATCGAAGATCAAAGGAAGAAGGAAGAAGGAGTATCTGACCCAGAAGGCGGCTTAGGCCGAAACCCAAAACTGCCTCTTGGCGAAGAGCGGTTTCTGTCCGAAATATTTTCACGACCGACAGATCCAATGCGATCTGACGGTCGAATATTTTCGAGACTTTTTCGGTGTGACCAGGACATCCTCGATTTTATTGCCATGAGATGCGCCGATGCGAGTTCTCAGGCCTGCGGTGCTAGCATCGTCCGCGAGGGGACGATTACCGCTTCCTCGAAAAAGCGAGAGAGCTTTGCCACGATGGCCCACTGCGCGTTTTCTCCGCAAGGCGCTAATGTCTCGGACCGTAGCTTCGACGGATACCCGTCGAAGGGAGAAACAAAGATGTACAAAAAAAATGTATTGAGGCCAAGAAAAGCGAACCGCCGACTCGTCGCGCTTACGCTGATCCTTATCACGAGTTCTCTCGGCGGGGTCGTCGCGCCGAGCCCGTCTTCGGCGGCCGAAGAACCGAATGGGAATCGTACGCTCGTCCTCGCGCAAGCCGGCGACTGTCAACCCAATTGTGAAGGTCGACTCGAACCTAAATATCAGCCGCGCGAACCAGAGGAGAAGAGCTGGTTCAACGGTGCCTATGTCTTTGGATTATCGAGAAGCCTCGCGGCCTCAACGATCGCGTCACCTGCCAAAGCGCCGTTGTTTCTTTTCACCGTTCCCCTCGACATCGCTCTATTTCCCTTTTCCCTGATTGGAGGCATGTTCGGATGAAGTCTTTCTCGATATCGGGCCCTCGCGGAACGACGCGTGTGGCCGTAATTATCCTATTTTCGTTCGTTGCGTTGGGACTTGTCCCGGGCTGCACCCAGCAGGCGCTGCGTGGCGGGGTGGGGACAGATAACCCTAATCTCGACCGACCTGCACTGAGCGTGCGACTCGACCGCGAGGATATTAACTATCTCGTTGCGGATTATCTGAAAGTCCTCGAAACATCGCGATTCTGGCAGGCGACCGTGAAGGGCCTGGGGGATCGTCCGTTGGTCGCAATTTGGCCGATCCAGAACGCGACCTCTCAACACATCGAAGACCAGCTGCTGACGCTGAACTCCTCGATCGAAACCTCACTCGTCAATGCGGGCGACGTCCGCGTGGTGGATCGAGCACGCCAGGCTGCGTTAGTTCGCGAGATCGGAGTCCAACAGGGAGCGACCTACGACCCCGCGACCGCACAGCGGATGGGGCGGCAGCTCGGTGTGAAGTATTTCTTCACGGGCAAGATCACGTCGATCGACGAGACCTTCAACAAGCAAAAGCGCGTTCAATACAGTCTGTTCCTTCAGGTCGTCGAAGTGGAGACCGGATTGATCGAGTTCCAGAATGAAGTGACGCGCTCAAAAGCGATCAAGGGCTGAGAGACCTCGAGTGTTGGTCGCGCGCGCCCTTCGAGCGTCGTCGTGCGGGACGCGTGTGCGGTTTGCGAGTGAGCGCCTGCTCATCGATCGCCGGCGTCTCGCGCTAGTAGCCTTATGTTTCGCGGCACTGTGGTTGTTCTCGGGTTGCGCCACCTATTCAGAGCGGCTTAGCGAAGCGCGTCGGGCCGCCGACCAGGGCGACTACAGCGAGGCGATTGACCAAGTTAACCGGGTCATGGGGGTCGCTACCGTCGAGGACTCCCCAAGCCAGTGGTCCGGCAACCAAAGTCTTGCCGCGCTCGAGCGGGGCGTGCTGCTCCAAGCCACCGGCGACTACGCGCTCTCGGCCCGCGATCTCTCGGACGCAGACAATAATCTTGAGATTATCGATCTCTCCACCGACGCAATCGGGCAGATCGGCGAGTACATCTACAGCGGTTCAGCCTCACAGTACAAAGCTTCGCCCATCGAGCGGCTCTCCATGAATGCCCTCAATATGCTCAACTTTCTCGCCAGCGGAGATCTGACCGGTGCTGCCGTCGAGGCACGACGATTCACCAACGCGCGGGATACGCTCGCCTCGGTCGGAATCGAGGCGGCGAGCTATTACGGTGCCTACCTAACAGGGTTTATTTTCGAGTGGCTTGGTGAGGGGAATCGCGCGCTTCGCTACTACGAGGAGGCGCTCGCGGCAGGTGGACTGACTGGTCTGGCTGAGCCGATCGCGCGGCTAGCGAGCCTTAACCCCTATAGGGGGCCGCGTATCCAGTCGCTGCTGGCGGCTTCCGGTCTGGCCGAGGGCGTGAAGAGTGGGCGGACGTCTGAGATCCTGACAGTCGTGGCCTTGGGTCGCGTACCTTACAAGGTTCCCGAGCGGATACCGCTGGGCGCGGCTGTTGGAATTGCGGGGGCCTATATCTCGGGGAATCCGAAGATTCTCGAGCGTTCGGTTTTGAAGGTGCTCGTGTATCCCGAACTAACAGCATCACAGTCTCGCGCAAGAAACGCTTCGGTTTATGTCGATGGCGCGGCCGTGCCTCTCGAACTTGTGAGTTCACTCGGCAGAGAGATACGCAGCGAGTACGAATTGATAAAGCCAAGGATCATCGGCTCGGCCGTGTCGCGCATGATCACTCGGGCGGTGGCCGCCGAGGGGATCCGGGCGGCTGGGAATCAGGCAGGTGACGGAGGCGCGATCATCGGCCTGCTCGGCGCCCTGTTCGCCGAAGCCTCACTCGTAGCGCTCGACAAACCGGATACTCGAAGCTGGACCTTCTTACCGGATCGAATTTCGATCTCGCGCTCGCCGGTTCAGCCCGGGGCTCACGAGGTCGAAGTACGCGTCAAAGGCATCGATGACGTGCGCCGTGTTCCCGTGAACGTCCCGGCGAACGGTTTTGTAGTTGTGGTTGTTACGCTGCCGCAATGAGCGCTGAACAAGCCCTCGCTTGGTAGTCACCAGCCGGTTTCGGATGCGATGGGGAGTCGAATAACGCTCTACGCAAGCCGATCGGGCTCTACGATTGAATGGACCGCTTCGATCGGGGCGCTCGACTCGAACACGATGCTCTTTACAAGCGATCGTCAAGCCATTCTAGGAAAGTGAGTGACGCATTGGCTGCACCCACTTGGATCGCTGTGCCCCTAGTTCGCGTGTTAGACCCGTAAATGGTCCGACGGTGTGACCCCGAGGAATCTGCCAAGCAAGCGTCAGCGCCGCCGCTTCCAAATCCAGAACCCCATCTCCCAAAAGATCACTCGTTCGCGCCCCATCTACGAAGCTTGTTGCGGTCTCGAACTTAAGATTGAGCAGCTTGTTCTACCTATCCACCCATCTGATCGTCCACCGCGATGGGCGCAACAGGAACGTCCTCGTCTCGCGAGGCGAGGGTCGCCGGCAGGTGTTTGCCATCCGACAACGGTATTTCCTTCAGCCCGATCTGGCCGTTCTACAACTGGTTCGTTCCGAACTAGAACGTCTTCCGCGTCGCGGCGCTGCTATCGAATTCTGTGGGGCGCCTGCGCGAGATTCGGCGGGAGAATCTCGTATTGCTCCGCGTGGTGCAGGAGATGCGGGACGACGGCACTATTTAGACTTAAGACTCGGTCCGTCGCTCGATAGACACAGCGTCGTACAGTTCGGTCTCAAGACGGGCGAAATCGAGAATCCCTGGTTTCGGATCCGGAACGTGGTCGAGAGGGGGTGGGGGTTCGCACGAGAGGATAGCCGTTGCCCCGGTGCCTCGCATTGTAAAAGCCGCTGAGCCTGTTCGTCACTAGCACTCCCGCTCCCCCTTAAAGCAGATCCTGTAATGAATCCATCACGTCGTTCTGAACTTCTTTGACGTGGAGGTTGCCCATGTGCCCGCCTCCCGGATAGAAAATGGCGCGCTGCTCTCCGAGCAAGTTCGTCAGCCAGGTCACGTCTTCGGAGGTGATGAGAAAATCGTTCTGGTTGGCGAAGACCCGAATCTTGTTGGCGTTGGCCCGAAGCAGCGGAGCAATGTCGTGTAGGTCGGCGCGAGCGAATAGATCTTCCACCGACCGGATCTCGGGATCGTTCTCGCTGAAATAGGGCAACGCGAATGCATAGAGGTACTCGATGAACGAGAACTCGAGAATCTCGCGGGATGCGCCCGAGCGCCGGAACTGGCTGCGCGGCGTCTTCAGCACGCCCATGTCGTTTCGCATCTGACTAACCCAGATCATGTCGTGCAGGGTCATGCGGAAGGCAAGACCGATCAGGAACTCGGATTCGAGCTGACTCAACGGAATCGGAGTCCCGGGATGGAGATCCTGTTCGCCCGAGGACTGGAGCACCTTTTGCAGAATCCCGACGACGCGCTCATCGCGCTCTTCCTCAGGAAACACGAGCGGCGCATTGTAGAAGGCGTCGAGTTGCTCCATGCCGTGGCGCAGACGCACCGGCGGATACAGCGCTACGTAACGATCGAACTGGACGAGATTCGCCGCAGGCTGATCTTCGGCTGCCGCAATGAAGAGGGTGTGAAAGGCGCCCATCGAGATGCCCATCAGCGCGCGTGCCGTGATCTTGTCCGGATGACGTCGCGAGAGGTCTCGGTCGACGGCGTCGAGGGCGACGTGCACGTCCCGCGCGTCGGCGGGTGGAAAGCCTGGGATATCGTTGGTGGCGGCCTGTAGCATGAACTCGAAGTTGAGTGCGCTGCTGATCACCGCCACCGAGAAGCCGCGCAGGTACGCCAGCTCGGCCAACGCGATCATGCTGGCACTGTCGCGGTGGCCGCCGAGCCCGGGCAGCAGATAGAGCATCGGCGCCGGCTTCCGCTGCATCCAGACCTGGTACGGGAGCTTGCGGCCGGTGCTCGGAATCTCGACCCGGCGGGTGCGCGCGCGCCGGGGAAACCAGTCATCGAAGTGTTCGAAGTAGATCGTCTCGAGGGTCTCACTGGCCGAGCTAGGTTCGAGGGACGACTCGTGATCGATGATTGCAGCGCGGCGGTTGAGCACCCAGATGTAGCGGATGGCGTGATACGCATCGTAGTTTGTGTTCATCAGACGCTTGGCATTTTCGACTTGGTCAGCGCTGGTAATGAAGCTCTTGACCGGACCGGCGAGAAAGAAGTAGGTGGTGGGATCGAGCGGCAGGTCGCCGATAGTCCCCAGCCCGTCGCGCACGGTGCTCGGACCCCAGAACGGCAGGGTGAGGAATGTGCTGTTGCGCCAACCCCATCGGGCGAAGGTTTGACCCATGTCCTCCTCGAAGGGTTGGAGCCCCCACCAGCTTTTGGCCGGATCGAAAAGCCCCGCGAGACCCAGTGTCGTATTGGTCAAGAAACGCGCCGTCTCGACTCCTGCCGGTCGAAGCTTGCCCTGGAGAAGGTTGTTCACGAGGCGCACCGGGTATCCGAGGTTCCGGGCGGCCCGCACCAGACTGGCCCGAAACGAATCGGGAGTCATGGCGCGCCAGGTCGTCGCCAGCGGGTCCAGTACATACGAAAGCAAGAAGCGATTGCCGGCGTCCATGCTTCGGTTGAAGGGCTCCAACGGATCGGTAACGTCCGGAAACTCGAGTTCCTCTTGCTGGAAGTACTCGGATCCCGGGCCCTCGTATTGCGACCAGTCGTGAGTCTGGGTCGGGTGCGCACAGCCCAGCATGAAAGAAAGAGCCAGCACTGAGAAGATCACAGCGCGCTGCGCCGCCGTGAATGGATGGCCTGGAGCGTCATGGAGAGACGAAATTTCACAGGGGTCTACAGCGCTACTGGATTGAGTCAATTGCTCGTTTCACACGCCCGACTGTCGGTGGACTCCGACCGCCTGCAAGAAATTCAGGTAGAATCTGATCGACGCGCGGGACCGGATCGAAATCACGCTTCGCAAGAGGCTACGACGGCAGAACATTTCGGACAAGAATTATCTACCGCCTGAGCGCAGAAACACTGCCGTTATCATCTCGATACGATTTCAATAAACACGGTGAGGTCCATGGCCATTAAAGTATCAACCCCCACGAATTTCCTCGACCCCCATACCGCGAAAAACGCCGCAGTACTCGTGGCGGTTGTCGGCCTCCTCGCATTTGGGTTCGCGTCAATCCCTGCAACCGGCGAGACCGGCGCTACTGCAGGCGACGACGGCAAGGTTCTCTCCCTCCTCACCTACAACATTCATGGGATTTCCGGCCTGATTGCGAAAGACGATCCGCGCGACCGTATGCCAACCATCGGCTGGCTCACCCATACCTACGATGTCGTTCTGGTCCAAGAGGATTTCGAGTACCACGGAGAGCTCGCACAGCAGTTCGCCAATACTGCCAACCGATACCGCGGCAATGGCATCGGGAGTCGCCCGGATCTCATCTTGGCAAAGATCGTGTCGTTCCCGTTCCTGGTTTTCATTCCCAGGTTCTCTCCCCCCTACGGCGCGGGGCTCTCGATCTTCGTCGACAAGGAACACAGCGTGCCGGAGAGTTCGATCAGCGAGGCCTACTCCGACTGCCATGGCTGGATCAAATACGCCGCGGACTGCTGGAGCGCGAAGGGGTATCAACGAGTGACGGTCCACACCGGCGACGGCACCGAAGTGGACGTCTACAACACGCATCTCGAAGCTGGCGCGAGCACCGGTGACTTCGCCGCGCGCCGCTTACAGCTCGGGCAGCTCGCCGACGCCATCGAGCGGTTGTCGGACGGACGGGCGGTTATTGTCGCCGGGGATTTCAACATTGCGATGATTCGCCCAGCGGATCGCACAATGATACTCGAGTTTCGTGATCGGCTCGGGCTGCGCGATTCAGGCGCTGCTCCCGAGCTACCGATCTGGCGCGAGCGCGATGTGATCTTGTTCCGGGAAGGCGGAGGCACCGTGATCGAGGTCGAGACGGCAGGCGAGGCGCTGGAATTCACCGGGCGCGGGACCGCCCTCTCCGACCACGCGGCTCTCTACGCCCGCTTTCGCTTGAGGACTTCGCACTGATGGTGATTGGAAAGAAAATCTGGTGGGTCATGTCGATCATGGGTGCCAGCGCGATGCTGACGGGATGCGGCAGCTCTGGTACATCCATGGGCGTCGCGTTCAAGGCGCGGACGCAGTTCGAAGCGGAGTGGGCCCATTTTCTCGAGTTCGAACCGAACAAGGCGCTTGCAATCGCCGGAGACATCGGTGGCCGCTTTGTGCTCGGCTACTCCTTCGGTTATCTGACCGAAGACTCGGCAATTGAAGCCGCGATGGAGGCCTGCGAGTTGCGCCGCGCGGATCGTCGAATCGACGACGACTGCCTTTTGTACGCCGTCGACGATCGCCTGATCGCGCCCGCTCACGCAGACCCAGATCTAGACCCGAATTGAGCTTCCCGTGAAGGATAAAGCAGCCGTTCTGCTGTAAAAGCATTGAAGCGGCTTTTTCCTATTCGCTCTCCATGACGAGATGGGCACGTCCTATCTCGCACTCGTCGCCGACCAACGCCGTGACCAGCCTTAACAACGACGCTTCATTCGGGAAAATTCGGCTACTGCTGCAGGCTCGTGAGTGCGCGGGATTAAACTGGTAGCGGTGAGTGGACTTGAACCGCACACCATCGGGCGCAAGTCATTGAACTAACACAGTAAAGGTATCTAGAAAGGCGCACACCCGGGGCCACAGAGAGCCCATCGAAGAGGTTTCACGTCCTATGCCTGAGCAGCGGGTGTGATGAGACCGGTTAGGCTCGATTCCGTAGCCACCTGATTAATCCATTTCCCCGTGTCTACACAGGGAACGACTTCAGCAGGCCCCGTGGAAGCCTTTGCACGACGCCTGGTAACACGCACGAAACAGGCGATAGTCAGCATTGCTGGCAAAGCCAGGAAAGGGGGACGCATGGCGTTCACGAAGGGCAACACCTACGGCGTGGTAACACGCTTCCAGCCTGGGCGGTCAGGCAATCCAGACGGGCGACCGCATGGCTTCGCGGCGACTGCGCGCAAGCAGCTCGAAGAGCTGCCACCGAAGGAGGCCAGACGCGAGGCGAGCAGCTCATACGAAAGCTGATTGACATGGCCGCGGGCGGGAACGTCCAGGCAATCCGGCTTGTCCTGGACCGCGAATGGCCCGCACAGAACCGGCACGAGATCGCGGGAGGCGGGGGCGAAGCGATCAACCTGCGCTGGGAAAACGAGATACAGCAGGCTTCGGAGCAACTGCGCGAGATTCTCGGCGGACGGTGAGAACGTCGATCCCGCAGCGGATAGATTGGGTACGGCGTTAGTCGGTGCTAGCAGCCAGTCACGAGCGCAGCGATCTGCGTCCCTTCCACGAAAGGCCGGTTAGGCCGAGGCCGAGGAGGAGCGCGGTGGAGGGTTCGGGGATCACCTGAATCACGCCTGCCGTTTGGAGGCTCGAAGTGTCCCACTCGAGCCCGGTGCTGAGGAGAATAGGAAAAACAAGCTGCGTTTTCTGCACCACCGATAGTAGGTGTTCTGACAAGTAGCCCTCAGGCGAGATACATCAGCCCCGTCCCGGGCCGGAAAGTACCGATAAGTTAGTCACGTATCGATCCAGACATACTCCCCCCGTTTTGTTCCAACGCAGCGCAACAACACCGTGCACGGCCTCAGATAGCCTTCATGTTGCGGGCGCACTATAGGTTGTCGCGCCTTGGCGCCGGTTTCCCTGGACCCTGCAACGGGGGCAGAACGGGTGCGCACGCCACTTCGGGCCGGTGTTCGATTCCCCTCGTGCAAGTAGAGCCGCCGGAGGGAGCCCTGCGGCGAAACGCTCGACTGAGGAGGCCTTGCGATGCGAACGATGCAAACAAGAATGCTGTGCGAGATCCGGCTGGGTCGATGGATGGCCCAAAAATCGAAGCAGAGGCGGAATACGAGACATTGTGCACCACAAGGTACGCATCGAACCTCGGCCTCTGGGAGATATCGGTACACAGATTCGATGGAGCTGCCTGCGAGGCTCTCCTGTTCGATGCGGTGGGCTGTCGCCGGTGCGCTTGCTGTGCTCGGCGTCGCAAGCTCAGCCGCCGGCCAGGTCGCGAACTTCATCGACATCAACGACGCGGTCCCTGATAAATGCTACAGCGCACTGGACTCGGTGCCGAACGTCGCCAATCCGAACCAGCTGCAGATTGGCGTCCAGAACGGAAGCTGCAACGCGGCGTCGGGCACGGTCGCACCCCGCCAAGTCATGGATACCATCAGCTTTTTCATTGAGGCGCCACCGGGATGGATGATCTCGACGGTCCACTTTAGTCAGGAGGGGAGTACGAGCTCTTCGGGAACCGGTCAGACCTTCGCAGGTGTGACCTGGGTCGTCGACGACATCCCCGAGAGCATTCCCATGACGACTTCGGGCTGGTCGGCGACCGTCAATCTCTCCGGGGAGGACCTCGATCTCGTCCCGATCTCGATCACGACGTTCCTGGGAGCCGCCAGTTCCGGAACGCGTGGGAGCGCGCAGGCTACGGCGACGAACCCTGTCGTCACGGTGACACTCGAGTCGACCGTAGTAGTTGTGCCCGAGGCGGCCTCGAGCCTCAGCGCCGGGATCGCGCTGCTGACCGTTCTCAGCATCTTTGCGAGCAGGAGGATAGGTGTTATCAGCCGCCTCTTCGGGAGCACGTCCGATAACGCCGTAGTATGACAACTCCCTGGAATACGCCTTCCGAGACATGCTCTAAGCGAGGCATGCGGCCCCGCCGCGCGGCTCCCTCGGGAACTTTGAGCTTGCCCCGGTTTCGTAGGTCTACGATGTAGTTGATCAAGGGGTAACTCTTCCTGTCCAACCTGTGCCGGCCTTAAGGGTGGTGTCGACTCTTCTTCTGTATATCAGGGTTTATTCAATCCACCGCCCCGAGGCACCCCTACAACATCAGGCGGCACCTCCAGGTTTCACATGAGGCGGCCCTCAGCCCCCTTCATTTGGACAACCCCTTGCACTTAAAGATTAAGTTTCAGTTCGTCTTTGTCCGGCCATTGGACATGTCCCAGCGTCATGCATTGTTCGAAAGCTGACGGCGGGGTGGGATGTAGTTTTGTATACGCGGACGCCACGGCTAGCGCGACGATCCCCCAAACCACGGCGGTTTGAATTGTCTTTATCATTAGGAAAACTCCCCCGCGTCAACGTCGTCTATGTCACCCACTTCACCCGCAGGGGCCAATCAAGTACCTGGATTTTTTCATGTTTTGGTAGCGGTGAGTGGACTTGAACCACCGACCTACGGCTTATGAAGCCGTCGCTCTAACCGACTGAGCTACACCGCCCCATTATCAAATCATTGGCCTCTGCTCGGGAGCCGCGCAGCCTAGCGCAGCTCCTCGCTCGACTCATCGCCTGAGAAGTCGTCCGCAGATTCGAGCAACGCGGCAAGCCCGTCCTCAAGCGCTTCGATCCGCCGAACCAGTTCCTCGGTGCCGCCGCCCCCGCCCGTAAAACCAGGCGATGCGGGTCCAACCGGATAAACGAGTTCGCCGTTGGCGAAGCGGCTCACCTTGCCGGCGAGTTCGTCGAGGTCCGGGATGATTTCTCCGATGCTGCCGGAATGGACAAATATTTCGCGAAGCGGCTCGCGCTTCTTGGTTTCATCGGTGGGCGTACACTGGACGTCGAGGCTGGCGCCCTGGCCGAAGCGCGTGAACGATCCATAGAGAACGAAGTCGGCGCCCGCCTTTCGCCCGAGCACGAGCGCCTTTTCGAGCTGGGTCGTTCCCCTCTTCGGATCTCCTGGATGCAGCAAGTCGAGGGCACCGATGCGCGAGAATCGTGCGGTCAGCATGTCGGCCAGCCCATTGCGGAGATATTCGGGGTCTTCGGCGCTGTGCACGACGATCGGCAGGACCAGGAGCTTCGGATTGTCGTCCGCTCGAACCGGCGCCGCCGAGAAGCCGAGCGAGAGCGCGAGAAGAACAGACGCGACGACCGGCAAGGGCGCCTGTCCGACGAAACCGGCGGCTCTGCCCTCAAAAATGGCCCGTCGTTTTAGACTGATAAACACGCTCGATCCCCCGTGGCCAGCGACACGCCAGCCTGGATGCCCGCTTGAGATAGCAGGCGGCGGGATTTTCTGGGATCCGGCCCCCAGCGTCAAGCGTGATTCGTGTCGCTCTCCGACTCGAGACTCCCAATCCGCAACCGGACATGGAACGTTGCGCCCTCTCCAGGCCGGCTCTCGACTTCGATCGAGCCCCCGTGATCGGCGATGATCTGATGAGAGATCATGAGTCCCAGACCGGTTCCCTTATCGGGATCCTTGGTCGTAAAAAAAGGATCGAAGATTCGCTCTAGATTCTCTTCGGAAATGCCTTCGCCCACGTCCTGGAATCGGATTCGAACGCCAGTCGGCTCGTCGAGAGGACCATCGCTCTCGACGCAGATCTCGACCCTGTCGCCGTCCTGACTGGCCTGGATCGCGTTGAGGGTGAGATTCAGAACCACTTGGTGGATCTGGTCTCGCACGGCGGCGACGGCCGGAATCGGCCCCGCGATCCGTAGGTCGACTCTGACTCCGGCGTGTTCGGTTTCGCGATGCAGCAGGCGGACGACCTGGCGCGCAATGTCGCCGAGATCGACAACCTCCTGCTTGAGGACCGGCGATGCTCCGCCGCGACCCAGGCGGCTCATCGATTCCACCAGACCTCGAATGCGATCGAGTTCGCCACAGGCGAGCTCGTGGTACTCGCCCCAAAAGCTGGGATCGTCCGTGTCGCGTTTCTCGGGAGCCAGACTCAGAAAAGTATTCAGCGCAACGAGGGGATTATTGATCTCATGAGCCAGACCAGCCGCAAGGGTGCCGAGCGTGCCGAGTCGGTCGACGCGCAAGACGGCCGCTCGGGAACGTCGGAGATCATCCACGAGCTGGGCATTTTCGATCGCAATGACGGCCTGTATAGCGAGCCCTTCGACTAACATTCGGCCATCGATGCCGAGACGCGATCCACCGCGACGATTGTCGACGGCGAGTGCGCCAATGATGCGTTCCTTACCAACGAGAGGCACGACGAAAATCTCTTCCGCCGAAACCTCGGTCAGCCATGCGCGAACCGGCTTCTCGAGTTCGCCCGCGTCATCTCCCACCAACATCTGCGAATCACCCTTGTTGAGCTGATCGAGAAAGATCGGTGCCGTCGACGGATCGAATTCGATTTTCTTCAAATGCGCAGCCACATCGTCGTTTGGCTCACAGGCCACGAAGCGCAGCGGCCGCGAATCGGATTCGGCGAGTAATAGTGAGCATCCATCGAAGTCGAGTTCGTCCCGAAGTGCGCGCAATAACGTGTCGTAGAGACGTTCGCGATCAAGCTCTCGATGGATCGTTCGTGAGAGTCGATTGAGAACCATCAACTCTTCGAGCAATGTGGCCCGTTCCGCTTCGAGTGCATAGGACTCGATCGCTCGCTGGATCGTGAGCCGCATGTCGTCGGGTTCCCAGGGCTTCGCGAGATAGCGATAGATATTTCCGTCGTTGATGGCTTGACCCAGGGTTTTCGCATCAGCGTACGCGGTCACGAGAATTCGCAATGCACGGGAATCGAGTTCCCGGACCCTGCGCAAGAACTCGACACCTTCGATGCCGGGCATCTTCTGGCCTGAGAGCACGACGGCGACCGGATGCTGCGAGAGAAGCTCGAGCCCCTCCTTCGCGCTCTCGGCGGTCAGAATCGTGAAGTCGCGCCGAAAGGTCATCTCGAAGACACGAAGGTTCTCTTTCTCGTCGTCAACATAGAGCACCGGATACTCACGGTGGTCGAGTAAACGGGTGGGTTTCGGTCGCATCTGAGCCTCATCAAGCATCAAGTCAGGGATCGCGCGTTCGCGCCGGATTTAGACGGGTCTGATCGGGTCACCTGCCACGTCCGAAAGATCCGTCGTAGGATCAAATCGGCTGAAGTCGGGGTCGAATTGAGCAAAACTCGACCCGGTATCGTGGGAAGCATGGATGCGGGCGCATCTCATGGGAAGTTCCCGCGCATGCGTAAACGGCAATCCATCCAGTCAACATGCACGGCGTGACGTCACGATCGGAAAAGTCCAATCACAGCTGAATTCGAGACGTGTTAGTCGACGTCGCTCTTGCGGGTCTTGATCCCGGCTTCCGCCAACAAGTTGAGCGCAACTTGCCCGAGCGGATATTCACTCTGGTAGACGACTTCGTTCAGCCCCACGTTGATGATCATTTTAGTGCAGAGCAGGCAGGGCGAGAACGTCGTGTAGATGGTTCCACCCTTCAGCGATACGCCGTGATAGGCGGCCTGGGTGATTGCGTTTTCTTCGCCGTGCGAGCAAAGGCACTCGTCAAGACGCGTTCCTCCGACGGCCAGATCATTACAGCGTGGACATCCGCCTTCGTTGCAATTGGTCGTGCCCCGCGGCGTTCCGTTGTAGCCGGTCGAAATAATTCGTTTGTCGAGGGTGACGACCGCCGCCACTTTCCGCTTCACACAGTTGCTGCGCGAGGCGACGACCCGGGCGATCCCCATGAAATACTCGTCCCAACCCGGGCGTGAGAATGCGAGATTCTTTCCGACCCAGGTTTGGATCGCCGACTGAAATTCTTCGATGCTCGAATCATTCGCCAGGGTAATACTGGCCAGTTCTTGAACGGCATCGAGCTGCTGAGCATTCGGATCGTCGCTACCGCGCTCCCTGGCCTCGAGTGTTTCCAGCTCTGCAAGCGTCGTCGGATCTCCGCTGCGGCCGCGACTCTGCATCCGGGCAAAACGGGTCTCGATGTTTGCGTCGATCCAGATCAGATGAAAATCCTGACCACAGTTGCGCAGGATCTCGACCTCCACTGGATGTCGAACCGAATCGATGGCGTAGTTGCGATCCGGCTGAAGTTCCTTTGCGAGCCGCTGCGCCAGCGCGCCGGGGCCGGACTGTCGTCGCATCTCCTGCCCGACTTCGATCATGCGTTCGCGTGTCTCGTCCAGACCCCGATCCACCAACTCCCGCCGAATTCCATCCGATAGCGAAAGCACGGAATAGCTTCGCGACCTGAGAAATTCGACGAATTCCCCCTTGCCCGCACCATTTCGACCTGCGACTCCAATAATCATGGAGCGATGGTCCCCATCGTCGGGCCTCCGGTCAATAGTCTGGACGGAAGAGTCAGCGCGCCCGGGGCCCGACGCCGCTCGGCCACAGGCGTTGATGTTCCCGATCCAATCTGTCAGTTTCGGGCCATGCGAATTTTCATCACCGGGGCCGGTGGATTCGTCGGGCAAAGGCTCATGCAGAGCCTTCGGGACACCGGCCATGAAACCCACGGCGCTGATCGTGAGGTCGATGTCCGGGAACCCGCGGCCATCGAAGCCGCGCTCGCACGGTACGCCCCAGACGCTGTCATCCATCTCGCCGCGATGAGCAACGTGGCTCTGTCCTGGGAGAAGCCCGCCCTCTGTTACCAGCTGAATTTCGTCGGGACGCGAAACCTGTTGGCTGGCGTCGCCCGCCGCTGCCCCCGAGCGCGGGTCCTCCTGGTCGGGTCGGCGGATCAATACTCCGCAACCTCCTCGGCCGCCGAGCCCATTGACGAATCCGTGCCCCTTCGACCCCGCTCGCCCTATGCCCGAACCAAGGCGGCGGCGGAACTGCTCGGACAGCGCGCCGCCCAGAATGGGTTGGACGTTGTTCGCGTGCGCGCATTCAACCATACGGGGGCCGGCCAGATCGATGCTTTCGTCGCGTCTAATTTCGCTCGCCAGGTCGCCCGAATTGCTCTCGGACTTCAGGATCCCATCATGCGGGTCGGCAACCTCGAAAGTGTTCGCGATTTCCTGCATGTCGACGATGTCCTTTGCGCCTATCGGCTGCTCTTGGATCCAGCCGTTCCCGCCGACACCTACAATATTGCGAGCGGCCGTTCGTCAACGATCCAGAAAATTCTTGATCAGCTGATTGCGCTGGGTGGCATTCGTCCGCGAATCAAACGCGATCCCGAACGATTCCGACCCACGGACTGGCTGGTCGGGGATGCGACGCGATTGCGAACGGTGACCGGATGGCAACCCGAAATCACACTCGAGTCCATTCTCGAAGAGCTCTACACCGATTGGTTCGAAAAAGAGAAGCGCGCCTGATCGTTCTATTCCGCAGCCGCAGCGAGACACAGGCCAATCCATTCCCCGGTCGAATCGCGCAAGGCACGACGCCCGATCTCAATCAGCCCCGATTGCTCGAAACGCGCTTTGACTTCGGCGACATCCTCCTCGAGCAGACCCGCGAGAATCAGTCGGCCTTTCTCGTCGAGCAGAGAAGCAATTTCCGAAGCGATCGGAAGCATCTCTTGTTTCAGTAGATTGGCGAGGACGAGAGGAAACTTTTCAGCCGACGCGCACACGACCGAAATCGGACCGGTAAAGAAGTGGGCTTTCGAGCTGAGTTTGTTCAGAATCGCGGCCTCTTTCGCTGCTCGAGTCGCGACCTCGTCGAGATCGAAGCCCAGTGCCCGGTCCGCGCCGAGAGCAACGGCCGCCAAAGCCAGCACCCCACTGCCGGTCCCGACATCGAGCACGCGATCGAATCTTTCATGATCATGCTCCATCGCCGAGCAGCGGTAGAGTTCGTCGATCCATTCGAGACAGAGCCGTGTCGAGGCGTGCCCTCCGATCCCAAAGGCCTGACCGGGGTCGATCACGATCTCTTTCTGGCCTGGGCTGAGTTCGGTGGCTACGAAGGGCGGCCTGATCACGAGTCGCTCGGAGATCGAGATCGCATCGAGCCCCTCCTTCCAGGCCTGGCTCCAGTCGACCTCGGGCAAGGGCTCGATGGGGCCGATCAGGGACTCAGCCGAGAAGCCATCACGAAGCGATTCGTGAAGGGCTTCGATTCGCTTCGACGATGCGTAGATACAGGCACGGAAGGTCCCGTTCTCCTCGACCTCCTCGGCGCCCTCCGCTCCGACCTCGAAGGCTTCGGCCAAAAGACACTCTCGATCCATCGCAGCGCTCGACGTCGTCCAGAATCGTCGATATTCATCTGCCATGAAGTCCCGCCTTCTTTGCCTGATTATGATCTTTTTTGCGCTCAATGTGAGCGGTTGCTACTACAGCCACCTCGCCTCCGGTCAGCTGAAGCTCCTTTGGCGACGTCAACCGATTACCGAAGCCGCCGTTGACCCCGCCTACTCGAAGTCAGTCCGGGATCTCCTCGGGCTGGTGGAATCGATTCGCTCTTTCGGCCGCGAACTCGGACTGCGCGTAGACGATCAATACACCAGTTTCGTCGATTGGCCCGGCGATCGCATCGTGACAACGCTCGTGCGAACCCGACCCGGCTCCCTCGAAGCGGTCCCCCATTGGTTTCCGATCGTCGGATCGCTCCCCTACAAGGGCTACTTCGATCAAGAATGGGCGGAAGCTGAGGCGACCCGCCTTCGCGCAGACGAGGGCTTCGATGTCTGCGTGAGCGCCATCAGCGCCTACTCGACGCTGGGTTGGTTCGCCGATCCCATCACAACACCGATGCTCGAACGAGGCGCGGCAAACCTTGTCGAATCGGTCCTTCACGAACTTGTCCACGCGACGGCCTTTCTTCGAGATGAGGCCGACTTCAACGAAAGTGTTGCGCAGTTCATCGGTCAACACGCCGCGATTCAATTTTTCGAACAGCGGCGCGCCGAAGGATTTATCGATCTTCCCGACCCGCAAACCGTGCGCGACGCGATCGCCGATCGCGATGCGATGAGCGCGGTCATCCTCGGTTTCCGAAGCCGGATACTCGAAATTGAAGAATTGACCGATCATGTTCGCCGCCGATCCGAAATCGAAGTGCGTACACGTGAAAAACTCGCGGCTCTTCCCTTGAGGGTCTACGACCCAATGGCCGTGGCCACCGATGCCCGACTATCCGACGCATGTCTCGCTCTGCGTGGAACCTATCTAGACGATGGACCGAGGCATGAAAAGGTCTTGGCCGCACTCGGCGGCGATCTCTCGGCGATGATCGCAAGGCTTTCCCACTGGGCAAAGACCAAGCGTTCTGCCGAGGAATTCTACGACTTGAGTGCATCCGAGGCGGCGCATCGAACGCGCTAGGCAGACTCGGCATTCACCGTTAGTGACCGATCAGCTCGACCACACCTCCTTGGACCAGCCCACGAAAAACTTCCAGACAGGCTTCGGTATCGACGAGTGCGTCGTGCGCTCCCTCGATCTCCTTGCCCGTGTAGTGGCGATAGGCTTCCGCCAGGGTTGGCCATTTGTAGCCGTATTTTCCCGAAAGCTTCAGAACGTCCGTCGAGGTCTCCTTCGTACAGACCATCTGCCGGCCGTCGAATCGATGCGGCTTATTGCCGAGTCTGAAGAGCGCCGTCTTCATGATCGACACATCGAAAGACAGGTTATGCGCGACAATGATGTCGGCCTGCATGCAGACTTGATTGAAGAGCGAGCAGGCGACCATCGGCGCGATGCCGTATCGCGCGCAGTCCTCTTCACTGATGCCGTGCGCTTCACGCGCACCCGGATCGATTCGAACACCCTCGGCCAGCTGCACAAGAAGCGAATGCCTCGCACGCGGCTTCCAATCGTCTGTCTCGATCATCAGCATGCCGAGTTGAATCAGATCCGGCTGGCTTGGATCCTCGGGTGTCTTGCGAAACTCGACCATGCCTGTGGTTTCGGTATCAAAGATGAGCGCCTTCATGAATCCCCTCCATCGTCGCGTAACGAACGGTAGTAGCACACTGCCTGGCATGATTCGCACGCACAGTCGTCCGAGACTCAGCCAGCCTCGACTCCTCGAGCAACGCTCGCAACGAACCTGACCGGGTGCCTAAATCCCTCGACCAGAGAAAGTAGGGCCCGTCCGACCAGAATATCAGCGAGAAACGCAATCGGTGCTGCAAAAGACGAGAGCAATCCAGAGACGCGAATGTTGGTCATCTCACTGAAGGCGAAGACGGAGAACCCGGCAGCCCAGATCAGGGATGTAAAGAGCAAATCCGAACCCGTCGTCCGCATGGTGTCGCGGATCGAATCCTCGATCTTCCCCGACTAGCACAGCTTCTAGACGCTTCGATGTGGACGTTTCCCGGTCCTGACCGGGACGAATTTCCGCGTCACCGTGAATCTTTCTCATTCGCTGCCGTCCAATGACATCAGACTTGCCGCCCGAGATGAGCTTCATCGACCTAATATCCATTTGTGTCTCTCGTTACGCAGGTTGAGCTCGGCCAAAGGACGGCGTGGCCTCATCGCCTCATGGCAAGGGTCCCTGCAGCCGAAATGATGGGTCAGCCTACGTGCCCTGGGAGTACGCCGCGAGATGGATCCAAGCCCGGAAAAAGTCTGGACTGCACAAGAATCCGCAACAGCGGCCACTGATCTGATCACCGAAGTCGAGCGTGCACTGCTCGGAAAATCTTCCGTCGTTCGCAAGGCCGTCATCTGCCTGTTCGCTCGCGGACATCTTTTGATCGAGGATGTGCCCGGTGTCGGCAAGACAACGTTGGCCGCGGCATTGGCCCGTACGATTGACGCGGACTTTCGGCGCATCCAATTTACAAGCGACCTCCTTCCCAGTGACCTGACTGGCATCTCCGTTCCCGATCAACATCAGCCGGGTCCGAATCTCGAGTTCCGATTCATGCCGGGTCCCCTCTTCGGCCACCTCGTCCTCGCCGACGAAATCAATCGCGCGAGTCCGAAGACCCAGTCTGCCCTACTCGAGGCGATGAGCGAGAATACGGTCAGCGTCGATGGCGTGAGCCACGAGCTGCCCGATCCCTTCTTCGTCGTCGCCACACAGAATCCGCTCGAACATCATGGAACCCATCCGCTGCCAGAGAGCCAGCTCGATCGTTTCTTGATTCGCCTGTCGATCGGTTACCCCGATCGTGAACACGAAAGCCGTGTGCTTTCCGAAAACTCGGGCGCCCATCAGCTCGACTCTCTGAAAAGCGTTCTCAGCCTCGAAGCTCTTCGGGGAATTCAGGCGGTGGTCGAAAACGTCAAGGTCGAAGAATCGCTCGTCGCCTATCTGCTGAATCTGATCGACGCGACGCGAGTTCATGATGGACTCGCACTCGGGGCATCCACTCGAGGCGCGCTATGCCTGCGTCGCGCAGCACAAGCAAGCGCTCTGATCGACGGACGCGACTACTGCATTCCAGAAGACATTCGAGATCTCGCGGTTGATGTCCTGGCCCATCGCGTCCTCATCGATCCCAGTGGAGGCGGGCGCTCGGATGCGGATGAGTCGCGATGGATCGTCAGTGAAATCCTCGATCGAGTGGCAATTCCTCTCTAGTGCGTGACGTCGGGGCAGTCCGCGGCTCGGGCGTCGTCCGCCTAACGAAGGTCCGATCATGGCTGTCGGCGCCAAGAAGTCTCCGAGCCACGCGTGCGGGCTGGTGTTTCATGGGCATCATCTTCGGCGTCGGCTTCGCCGCGCTGAATACAGGAAACAACCTTCTCTATCTCGTTCTGGCTCTGATGCTGTCGTTTCTGGTGTTGTCGGGCATACTTTCGGAAACCTCGCTGCGTGGCATCCAGATCGAGCGTTCCCTTCCCCGCGAAGTCTTCGCGGGCCATCCCAATCGCGTCGTCCTCAGCATTCGCAATACGCTGCGAAGAAATGCGTCTTTCGCCATCACCATCGAAGACCAGATCGATTCGAGTAACGGCTTTGAAGTCGCAGGCCGGGTGTTTGCGCTTTGCATTCCGGCACAGTCTCGAGTCGCTGGCAGCTACCTCTTCGAGCCAAAGCTTCGCGGCGATTGTCATTTCTCGGGCTTCCGCGTCTCGACGCGATTTCCCTTTGGTCTTTTCGTGAAATCGCGTCTGCTGGACTGCGCCGAAACCGGCATCGTCTATCCGTGTCTGAGTCGTGTCGCGATCCAATCCGATCGCTCTTCGCAGCGCAGCGAGTCTGATCGGGGAACCACCCTCTCTCCTGACGGGGATGAAATCGCCGGCGTGCGAGATTTCGTCACGGGGGATTCCCGCCGACGCATTCATTGGCGCAGCACACTTCGGGCGGGAAGACTTCTCGTCGGTGAAGGGGAAGCCATTTCTCATCGGGAGCTCGAAGTGCATCTGGATTGGCCGAGCCAGAGCCATGCGAGCGTTGTCGAAGAGCGAATCGAACGCGCGGCCTCGGAGATCGTCACTCATCTCGATGCCGGAATTCGAGTTGGCCTCATAACACCAACCGTGTACTACCGTTCGGGCTCCGGGCTCGCCCATCGCGCCGACCTCTTGACCTTCCTCGCGCGACTCGATGCCGAACCCGAAGCCCAGAGCCCGGCATGAGCCGCCATGAATTTCGCTCGCGAGTTGCCGGACCTCGCCCGGCCGCCGCCTGGCTCATGTCATTGGTTGCGAGTGGGGCGCTCTGGCTCACCGATCAGATCCCCGTCTGGATGATTGGCCTCCAAAGCATCACGTTTCTCGTGAGCTACTTGGTTCGGCATCATCCTCCCGCGCTATTCAAGAGTGCCCTCTGGCTCAACGTCTTGATGGCCGGGATCACGACCATCACGATTCGATCGGCCCTCGACGGAAACCCGGCCGCGATCTCTCTTGCGTATTTCACCGCTCTCTCCCAGGGACTCCAACTCCTCGATGCTCGCCCCCGAAAATCCGAATTCGTACTCGTCGCACTGGGACTCTTTCAGGTCATCCTCGCATCGAACCTCACCGACAGTGTCTTCTTCTCGCCGCTCGTCCTGATCTTTCTTATGACCGTCACCTGGACGCTGCTCGTTCATACGCTTTCCATGGAGGCCGCCGAGGCCGGCGACCCCGCCGCGGTCTCCACCATCCTCGCACCAGATCTTCGTCGAATGACCATCCGGGCCACGACCCTCTGCCTACTTCTGGCTGTCGTGATCTTCGTGCTCTTCCCAAGGCTCAAGACCAATATGCTTCGGGGCGGTTCGCGGCCGGGCATGGCGCTTTCCGGTTTTTCGGATCGCCTTACTCTCGGAGACATCGGGAAGATCCGAATGGATCATTCAGTCGTGCTACGCGTGGAGGGTCTCGAAGGAAGGCTGCCCGCACCGGGTCGGGCCTATTGGCGCGGACTGGCCTTTGACGAATTCGACGGCAAGACCTGGTCCATTTCGACTTCGGAACGCGTCGCCAAGCGCAGACGATTGAGCGGCGTCGGTCGCTTCGGAATCGAATTACGCCCAGAACGTTCACGGCGGCCCGGCGACTCGGCGGGTGCGGCTCCCTTGATCGTGCAGCGCATCATTCGCGAGCCCGTGAAGGCCGGCGTGTTGTTTGTTCCGGGCCAGGTCCAGAAAATCGTTGGCTCATTCCAACATCTCGAACGCGACCGAAACGGCGGCCTCTATCTTCCGGGCCGTGGCGACGAACGAGTTCGGTACACGATCTGGACAGAAGGTGAAGCGCGCGATCCGGAGGCCCTGCGACGAGATCGATCCCAACCGCCCTTCGAAATGCATCCTGGCGGATCACGGCTCGCAGACCGCTACCGACGGCTCCCGCACCTCGACGATCGGATTCGACTCTTGACCGAATCCCTGGTGGCCGGCGCGGACAACGATTTCGATCGCGCCGTGCAGATTCAGGAAAGCCTCAGACTAAATGGTCGCTACACGGATGCGCCACCACTGCTCGGGGATCGAGAGACAACGCCTGTCGAGGCCTTCATCCTCGGTGAATTGGAAGGCCACTGCGAATTCTTCGCGAGCGCCATGGTCGCGATGGCCCGCACCCAGGGACTCTCCAGTCGACTCGTCAACGGCTTTGCCGGGGGCGTGGTCAACGAAGTCGGGGGCTTCATCGAAGTCACCCAGGCCGACGCTCATGCCTGGGTCGAAGTTCATTTCGAGCAGGCGGGCTGGGTCCGCTTCGATCCAACTCCACCCGACCGTCGCCTGCGCGCCGCACAGGCTCAGTCGTGGTGGACGCGAGTCGGCCAACTCGGCGGCGCCCTGGAACTCTGGTGGTTTCAACGTGTGGTCGACTTCGACAGTGTCGATCAGATCGGCGCCCTACGCGGACTTTGGCTTCGCTGGCAGACCAATAAGACAAGCAGCGATGTCGCACTCCACAACACGAGCACAAACTCGGGCGCTCCCTCGTACGACCTCTTCATCGACGAAAACACGAAGCCAGTCCTCGGCGTGATCTTGCTCGTTGGATTGGTCTCGGCTCTATGGATCCGAGTCCGTCGGACCGGCGACGGTGACATGCCAAAGCCGTACCGCGATGCCCTGGCTCTACTGGGTCGGCGGGGAATCAAGAGATCGAAATCCGATTCCGCGCGGGGCTTCGCCGAGGCGGTCAGCCAGAAAATTTCGGCCGCGGGCGGTCGGGCCTTTCAGATCATTACGGAGTCGTACCTGGCTGAGCGTTTCGGATCAAAGCCATCGGCTCCGCTGGCATCTCAGTTGTCGATCCTAAAGAACGCCGTAGATGGGATGCGTCTGGGGAATCAGGCGCACATTCGATAGCCGCTTCTCGGCACGCGTGAGCCAGCCGAGCAGCTGTTCGGGCTCGGGCATCCGCTCCACACCACCCGTCGGAGTGACGGGCTGGAGCACGAGCGGAATATTTGCCGAAACCGAAACGATGCGCCCGATCATCTCATCAATCTCATCGTCGAGCGTGTTCGGTGTGACAACCACTTTCACGTAAACCCCACCCGCGCGCATAGCGACCCGCAGAAACTCTTCGTGCGCGTCATGGAATTCGTGATTTCGATTCGAAGTCTTGCCTGGCCCCCAGCGGACATCGCTTGTCAGTTTCCAGTCCATCGATACAAGCTCGACCCAATTGACACAACTCGCCAGAGCCTCAGCATGCAATCCATGCGTCTCCAGATAAACACGCCGACTCCGATCCGACAGGATTCTTGCCAAACTCGAAACGGCCTCGGGCTGAAGCAGAGGCTCACCTCCGGTCAAGCTGATCCATGTCGACTTCTGCGGTGCGAGCGCAATGGCGAGATCGGCCACCTGCGAAATTGGCAGTGGATTGGGGCGCTCGGAAAACTGCTCCACACCGGGACTTGTTTCGATCCGACACGTCGCACTCTCTCGCCAGCTCGACGGAGAGTCGCACCATCGGCAGCGGAGATCACAGCCTCCGAAGCGAACGAAGACAGTCGAGCGGCCAACCTCGGGACCTTCGCCCTGGGCGGAGGCGAAGATTTCCATCACCGAGGCCACCGGCTCCGATGTACTATCGGTTACGGATCGATCGTCTGACGACGCCCTGGAGCTCACCGCTCGAGAAGAGATCGACCCATCGCGATTTCACCGATGATCTCTTCCTGTCGTTCTGGATATCGTTCGAGCTCCCGAACATGGAAGCGCGAAACATGATCCCCATCCGAACGTGATTCTACCCATTCGAGTTTGTTGGCGAGATGGTCCGCAACGGCCAGATAGTCAAGCGCTCGCTTGCCACCGATCTCGTCCCCCGCAAACACGAAGGTGGCCTCCTCGGTCTGATGAGCCAACGACAATGTCGCGGAATAGCGTTCGCGAGCGATTCGCGCGCAGAGCTGAATATCGAGATCCTCATCCACATCGACCACGACCATGACGTGGCCTCCGAAATGGACGAGAGGAAAATCCCTGCCCGCCACCCAGGTGACTTCCGGTGGCACCGGAGGAATCTCGACTAATGCGGCCTCTTTGGCCAGATCGCTTGGACGACCCGCGAGCAAGTCTGCTATGTCGCCGCGAATATCGCCAGACTTGTTCGCGATCTCCTCCGCTCGCCAGCGCCAGAGTCGACCCCAACGTTCGAAGTCGTGCTGCGTGAAACGGCCGGTCGCCAGATCCACCAATTTGTCGGAGAAGCGACTGCGTCGCGTACAGGTTTCAAGCACGAGAGGGAGCAAACTGTCGATCCCTTCGCCGCCATGAACGGATTTTGAACCAAGCGCTTCGCGAAGCGCAACGAGATCCTCGGGCGGCCACGCTTGTCGACCGAACCATTGCAATCGACCACGATAGAGCGCCGAGGCCTGAATCACGTCGCGCGCCGGTGATGGCGCAAAGCCGATCACGAAAATAGGTGTGTCATCGCGCAGATCGGTGGCGATGCTTCGAAAGAACGTCATCAGTTCTGCTTGCGGATATATCCATAATCCCTCGAGCTGACGAATGTCGCGAGCAAGCAGGACAGCGGAAAGAAGGGAATCTCGATCCCCGTGCACAAGGATGGCCGCGCGACCCCGGCCAACGCGATCACTGTCCCCCGAATCTTCCCCCTGCGACCGACGCCGGGAATCACGATCGCGACGTCGGGCCGATTGGACATCGTCCTCATCAATTTCTTCGGCGTCCTCATAGCTTTCATCTGATGAATCCGAACCGTCGAACGTAGAAGTTTCATCCGCTAGGCGGGCCAGGATTTCGGACAGATCATCGGCATCGACCAGATCTTCCTCAGCAACGGCGTCGGGGTCCGCTTCCTCGGGCGCGGATACCTCCTGCGCGGTCGGTCCGTCGGATCCTGATCGACCCTCACCGTCCCCCCCATTTCCATTTCCACCGCGACTCGCATCCCCTCGCCCACCGCGACGCCCTCGCCGACCGCCCCGACGACTGCGATCCCGTCCACCCGATCCGTCGGGTCGAGGCTCGTCAGGATCATCGTCACCCGGTCGATCCAACCGACTCGATCGCTCGCTGCGACCAGAACCGTCTTCGAGATCCATCAAGGAAACTTCTTCGAATCGCGGTGCGCCCGTCGCGCCTTTGCGCGGTCCACGCTCCGCACGTGCTCTACCACTTCCGCTGTCCCGATCACGTCCCGAAGAGGTCTCGGCAACTGCCTCCTCCGACGCGTCGCTGCGCTCACCCCGCGGCCGGCGGCGACGCCGACTACGACCTCGCCCACTCTCCTCTGCATCCGTAGATCCCTCGCCCGTGGATTGGCCGTCCAACTTCGAAGAACGCGATGTTCGAGACTCTCCGCTCCCCTCGGACACTTCGGCGGCCGGACCACGCGGCGATCCCTCTGCTTTCGCTTCCTCAGATCCCCCGGTTCGCCCGCGTCCACCGCGTCGGCGACCGCGACGAGCGGAAGGCCGAGCCTGTGCACCATCACCGCTGGAAACCACATCCAAACCGGCGCCGACGCCATCGGAAACCTTGCGAAGTTCGTAAGGCAAAGTGAAGGCGGCCAGCGCTCGCTCGATACCGTCGCCAAAACGCTCGGCG
The DNA here is from genome assembly GCA_012959805.1 of Myxococcales bacterium. Taxonomy (GTDB): domain Bacteria; phylum Myxococcota_A; class UBA9160; order UBA9160; family UBA4427; genus UBA4427. The sequence continues at coordinate 75,147 of DUCN01000078.1, forward strand.
ACGAGCAGGAGCCGTGGCTCGGCGAGTCGGATCGGCGGCGCATTCTCGGCAAAGAGCGTTGGCAGCAGCGTCGCAAGTGGACCCATCTCAGCGATAATCGCTGCCAGCGAGGTCCACTCGACCTCTTCCCTAATCGCAACAACGACGGCATCGCCCTCGGCATTGAGGCCCACCCCATCAATCACGTCGAGATCTGTGCCGGGACTGGGCCAGGGACAAAGCGCACGGAGTTCCGCACCGCGACTCAGCTCGGCGATGACTCGGCCGCGCAGGCCTTCTTCTCCATCACGAACCTTCCGATCATTCAATCGACGTCGGATCTGACCTTCGAGGCCATCAAACGCACCGGCCAGTTCCGTTCCCGCCAGCGAGGTTGTGGAACGACCTCCGATCTGGGTTTCGAGAACGGCAGCACCGTCTTTCACGCGAAGCTCGGCGACACGCCTCGCCAACACGACCAACTCGATCCGTTCGAGTCCGACACGCACGGAACCGCCATGCTTTGCCGCAAGGCCTTCGAGCGCCAGCGCCGCACGACGAAAATCAGCACGGGCGGCCGCTGCCGATAAACGCGAAGCCAGTTGCCCCGCACTTGCGGCCAGAACACGCAGCGGCGGTTCGGATTGAACGACACTTCGACCGGCCCCCAAGGTCGGACTGGCTATGCATTCGAGGGCATAGGCGGTCCGACCTAACAAACTGAGCAGCCGACGAGCCGCTGAATCCCAATTCGGGGAAACGACGATGACTTGACCTGCGAATTGATCCTTTTCAACCGCGTACGCGGCAGCCGACAATCCTGCAAGCAGCGCTTCGGTTGCAGACTTCGGAGAGAAGGACACGATGAGCGCCGTGCCGTCCGCTTTTTCGCCGCGGCCGATCGCTGCGACTGACGACGGAATGCCCGGGTCAGACCAACTGTCGAGGGATTTTGCCTCGACGATTCCCTGCTCAAGTAGTTTAGGAAGCCATTCCGTCACTTCGATCGAACTCTTGGGTTTGTCGCTGCCACCGCGATGTCTTCTTGAAAAGCGCTTCATCATCTCGTTATCTCTCCTGGCTGCACACTCGCGGCCGCGCGCAGGCGCGGGGCGATTTGAACAACCGATTCTGTTTCAGCCAAACCCAGGGCGCCCAATCTTGGGCGATTCGAACCGAACTTCCGATTGCCGGACCACAATTGCAGTCTGGCTCCGGACTCCTCCGGTTCTACTCCGGGCCTACATCCACCACCGTCAATGCCAGAGCGCCGCTCTCGACGAGCATGGACGTCGCGTCTTGAATGACGTGCTGCAAGTCTCCGAGCAAACGGTCATGACTCAATACGGCCGATAGCTGTTGTTCTTGATTCGCGAATTCGAGCACAACGCCGCCGAATAACTTTCGATCGTTGCGCACATGCTTGACCACGCGATTCCATCGATCGACTGGAATCTCCAGTCGAAAATCTTTGAAGTCCCGCCAATCTTCTGGCAAGTCTTCTTTTTCCAAATAGACCACCACTTCCGTCGCGGCCTTGGCGCGTGTCACGCGCCAACTTCGATTCTGCGAGAGCAACATGAATTCTGTCTCCTCGCTGGTTATTCCGTCGCCGATACCGAGCCCGATGCGTCGGGCGAATCACTCGGCGCCAAACCATCTTCCTCGACGACACGCAACTCGGCTAGAAAGGACTGGAAGAGCCCGTCCACTCGGGCTCGACTCATCTGTGCCGCCGCCTCGTCACTCTTTCCCAAGACATCCGACACTGCCAAGAGCGCGAGTGCTCCGGGCAACGCATCCGAACGCCAGCGAATCCAAGCCAACTCATCCAGATGACGAGACAGCAATTCCAGATCGGTTTCTTTCGTGAGGGCTTCCGTCGCCAGGCCGAGCCATACCTCAATCGCGTTCGCCCGCGGCCCCGCATCAAGATCATCGGTATCGGCTCGCCCCTTTTCCATCCACTCACCAACCCACGCGGTTCTCGGAGGCCACGGACCCAGACTCCCGGCCCGGACTTCCTTCAATGTCTCCTCGAGCGCCTGGGAAGAATCGATCGACTGCGCATCATCGGCCAATGACTCGCGGACCAAATCTCCAGGCGTCGACTGCTTCTCGAGATCTTCCGCAAAAAGACGGCGACGCCATTCAACAAACGCCGAGGGCAGAGGACGATCGATAGGTTGGGCCAGACTGGCGCGACGGACCAGCGCACGCAGCGCATCGCGGTCGACGTCGAAAAGCCGCTGTTGCTTGCCCCCGGTCAAACTGCGAAGGAAGCCGCGTACCTTGGTGCGGCCGGCGTTGTAGATCTTGAAATCGAGGATGCCACGTCCTTCGTCGAAGCGAATTTCGAAAAGACGTGCCCCACCGCTCGGGTGACTTTCGACGAGATACCCCACGCGTGCGCCGCGAAAATCGGGCGTCGAAACATGTGCCGCTTCGAAACGATCATTCGCTTGGTTGAAGCGTCGAGTCGGTGTCGGCGCGGACGATTCGACGTCGGCGACTGGACTCGAATTCTCGTCGGCCACAATGCCCTGCGAATGGAGGCGGTGGCGCGCACGGCGAAGCGCCTTTCGAGGCAGTTTGGGAATTCCCGCATCCGAAATTCCGAGCACGATCTTCGCGCCGGGATCCGACTGGCTCCAACCCTCGATCAACTCGGTGGCGGCCTCGGGTTCTTCCGTCAGAATCCAGACGAGTAACTGGCCGGCATCCTCGGGGGAAAGCTCATCCAGTAGACGATGAGGATCGCCGTTCGCGGGGCGAATTTGATCCGCCAATTCAGACAGCTGACAGGCGGCACGTTCGAGGCTCTCAGGCAGGCTCATGGGTTGATTCTCAATTCATCCGCAGACAGTTCATCAGGAGGGCGCGTGTGGATCGAGCAATCGTTTGTGCTCGTCCATCGCAAACCGGTCCGTCATCCCTGCAATGTAGTCCGAGATGGCCCGCGGGAGTCCTTCTCGCCCAAACCGCGCACGAACGTTGCTGGGCAAGAGAGTCGGGTCATCCAAGTAGGTTCGAAACAGGTCTCCCACGATCCACTCGGCCTTCCGGGTTCGCCGGAGCACGTGCGGATGATGGTAGAAGTTTTGCGAGAGAAAACTCTTCAACTCGCGTTTTGAAAGATCGATTTCTGTGGAGAAACCAACCAGCGAATCCGGGCGACTACGCAGCTCAGCTAGGGAGCCAGGCGGGTCGAGATCGAGTCTTCGGCTGGTTTCGGCAATCAGATCGCCGATGAGAGTATCGCCTAGCGCCGCGATTGTCTGCGCCCTCACCACGTCGGGCGAAGTTCCCTCCGAAATAGGTCGCCGCCGCTGCTGCGCCGTCTTCCACAGCGACATCTCGTCCACCGACTCGATCGACAACACGCCAGACCGCAATCCATCATCGAGGTCGTGATGCAGATAGGCGATTTCGTCCGCTGAGTCAGCCACCTGGGCCTCGAGCGAGCGCTGAGCGTAGATGGGGGGCAGTTCGACCGGGTGGGGCCAATGGCATCCATGCTTGAGAATGCCTTCTCTCGTTTCCGACGTGAGGTTCAGCCCGTTCCAATCAGGGTATCGATCCTCAAGCAGGTCGACGATCCGCAGACTCTGACGATTGTGGTCGAAACCGCCATCGTCCTGCATGCATTTGGACAGAACGGCTTCTCCGGCATGTCCGAAGGGCGTGTGGCCGAGATCGTGAGCGAGCACGATGGCTTCGGCGAGGTCCTCACACAGACGTAGGGCGCGGGCGATGGTTCGCGCAATCTGCGCGCCTTCGATCGTATGGGTCAATCGGTTGCGATAATGATCATTCTCGATATGAACGAAGACCTGGGTCTTGAATTCGAGCCGCCGAAAAGCCCGCGCATGCACGATTCGGTCTCGATCGCGCTGGAATGCGCTTCGGTAGGCATGCGGCGGCTCGGAAACAAGTCGGCCCGCGGAGTCCCCGGAGCAGGCCGCCCAGGGAGCCAAGCTCTTGCGCTCTTCTTCTTCGAAGCCCTCTCGGGTTCGCCATTGCCAAGCCATAGCCGTTGTTCCCTATTCCTCTCGTCCAGCCTCGCGAAGCAGATCGCGCATGGTGGATCGTGACTTCGCGTCGATATCGTCGAGTGCCGGCTGGGAAATTTCCATCAGCGTCTCCGAACTTGGCTGATCGGCCCCCACTAGTACCAGGTACAAAGCGATCCCGGCCACCAGTAAAGCACCCAAGCCGATGATCCATCTTGTACCGAACATGCTGAAATACCCCCTATCCTGGAATCCCGAGAGCGCGAACGATTACCCGCGTTTGCGACCCTCGATCCAGACTCGAAGCGGCATCATTTGAGGTTCTGAACCGCATGCCGCCGGATGGTTCATCGACGTGTTGGACTTCCGGTCTGGCCGCCTCGACTCGCCGGCCGCCAAACTCCCTGGGGGGTCTTCGACGCAAAATTACGGCCGGGTGCCGAGCCTGTCAACCAGTTCCAATCCGGTCACCCCATTCCGATCACGCAATTGAAAAACGGCCCGCTAATCTGCCGCGATGACAATACTCAGGCCGCTCCCCGATCGACTTCTTCTTGGTCCCGGACCTTCGAATGCTCACCCGAGCGTCCTGGAGGCCATGAGCCAACCCCTCATCGGCCATCTCGATCCCGATTTCATCGCCTTGCTGGATCGATTGAAGGACGGACTGCGGACGCTCTTCGGGACTTCTAATGCGATGACACTTCCACTCTCGGCGACGGGCAGCGCGGGGATGGAAGCCGCCCTCTTCAACCTTTTGGAACGCGGCGATCCCATTGTCGTCGGCGTCAATGGCGTCTTCGGGGTTCGCATGGCGGAGGTCGCACGTCGCGCGGGTGCCGAGGTCACAACCGTCGAAGCCACCTGGGGCACTCGCCTCTCCGATTCACAGATGTCGGACGCCATCGCGCGGGTGCGACCGAAAGTGGTCTCCTTCGTTCATGCGGAGACTTCCACAGGCGTTTGTCAGCCGGTGGAGGGAATCGTTTCGGCGGCGAAAGAGGTTGATGCGATGGTCGTACTCGATTGCGTGACGTCGCTGGCTGGGCGTCCGGTGAAACTCGATGAGTGGGGGATCGACGCCGCCTATAGCGGGTCGCAGAAATGCCTTTCTTGCCCGCCCGGACTCTCCCCAGTTTCCTTCTCGGATCGAGCGATTGAACTCGTCCAGTCGAGAAAGTCACCGGTGCAGAGTTGGTTTCTCGATCTCTCTCTACTAGCCGGTTATTTCTCCGGGGCAAAGCGCGTCTACCATCACACGGCCCCGATCACCGCGATTTTTGGTCTCGCCGCCGGCGTGGACCGCGCACTCGAAGAAGGACTCGAAGCTCGTTTCGAACGACACTCGCAAGCGGCACGGCATCTCATCGAAGGCCTCGAGCCTCTCGGCTTCAAACCGCTGGTCGACGCGGCAGACCGACTGCCGATGTTGACCTCGGTTCGCCTCCCCGACCGGATCAACGGAACCGGTGAGGCCGCCGTCCGAACACGGCTGCTCAGCGAGTTCGGCATTGAAGTCGGCGCCGGCCTCGGCCCCCTCACCGGCCAGATCTGGCGCATCGGGCTGATGGGCGAAAATGCCCGAACCGAGACGGTCGATTATCTACTCGACGCCTTGCGGAAGATTCTCCACTAAGCCGGTTCGCCGAATAACCCGATCACCGAACGCCCAATGTGCGTGCCTTGCGCGATTCGCCGTTAGGCGCGCAGCGTGCTCCCGAAAAGCTCAAACGTCCGCCGCCACGCATCCTTGGCGGAAGCTTCGTGATACGTCGGACGCTGATCACAATGGAATCCGTGATCGGCCTTGCTGTAGACATGCACCTCGTGTGCGATGCCAGAGCTCTCGAGCGCGTTGCGGATTTCTTCGACGCGCTGCTGCGGGATCAATGCATCCTTCCCACCGAAATAGCAATGGATCTTCCCACCGATCTTCGGTGTTCGTGTCACCGTCGATACGGCACCGCCGGGCCCCTCTGCCGCTGAAATACCCCCGCCATAGTAGGCGGCCGACGCAACCACATCCGTCTCGCAGGCGGTGAGATACGCCATGTGTCCACCGATACAGAATCCCATGGCACCGAGCCGGTCGCCCAGCACATCATCTCGCCCGCGCAGATAGGCGATTGCATCTCTCGCATCGCTGATCATCTGATCCGCAACCAGCTGATTAAGTTGCTCCATCCCCGCGGCCATTCCCGCATCGTCGTAGGCGAGCTGCATGCCCGCTCCTGTGCGATGAAAATAGTCGGGAGCAAGCGCCACATAGCCTTCTTGTGCGACTCGACGAGTGACATCCTGGATATGATCGTTGACACCGAAGATTTCCATGAAGACCAACACCGCAGGATGCGGGCCATCGCCTTCGGGCAAGGCTAGGTAGCCGCCCATCGTCTCGCCCTTCGACGTCTTCACTTGAACTTCACGCGCTTGCGCACTCATGGAATCGTTCCTAAACGGCCGGTTGTTTGCGCCAGCCCTGTGGAGACCTAACGCAGGTTGTCGAAATGTTGTTCGACGACCTCGCGCCAGGCGGGTTGATTTTCTTGATGTGGATGATGCTCCGCGTCGGGGAGCCTTCGACACGTAACATTGGGAATGTGCTGTTCAAAGAGATCTGCGCCGGGCGAAAAATCCGTATCATGTTCACCCACGAGTACGAGGGTCGGTGCCTCAATCTCCTTCAGTCGATCGACCAGGGAGCCCGAATCAAAGAAGCCTTCACCCGCGCCGCGAAAGCTCGCCGGCGTCATCGCGCGAAGTCGTCTGCGATGGTGAAGCCAGTAGCTTTCGCCCCAACCGGCGATCGATTCGGAGCAGTTCTTTCGCGCGGCTTTCTCCATCAATTCCTGCAGCCCGTCGATGCCTCGCGCCTCCGCAATTTTCGCACCGATCTCGAAATTGGAACGGCTGAGGGTTTCGGGCAATTCTGGAGCCGTGCACATGAAGATGAGAGATCGAATGCGCTCCGGATGTGCCAGTGCGAAACGAAGCGTCAGCATGCCACCCATGGAGTGTCCGAAGAGATCGCAGCGCTCGATTCCAAGATGATCGAGCCAATCGACGAGATCTTTGACCATCTGCTCGAAACCCCAGCCATAAGGGCCCGGAGTCGCTTCAGAATCACCATGCCCACGCAGATCCGGCACCAACACCCGCCGCTTCTGCGCCAAACCCGGGATCACCTCGACAAAATCATCTCGATGTCCCGTGAATCCATGAATCAACACCAGGGGCAGCGCGCCGGGCGTTGTTCCCTCACCCGCCGACGCATCGATCCACGCGAACTCGCTCTCACCCACTCGGTCGCGACACGGCTCGCTCTCATCGACGCCAATGCGCAGCCCACTCGCCTTTGTGAAGTCTTTAATCAGGATGGAGTCTTTAACCGGCATGAAGCCTCACCCAATCACAAGGTTTCGAAATGATTTCCGCCTCGGCCATTGCGAGTTCGCGTAATCGATCATCGACCGACTCCCGTTCGCAGAGCTGGCTGGCCAGCTCAACATAAACCCCATGATGCCGCGCCTCGGAAACCAAAAGACTCTGATAGAGCTGCGCAAGCTCTTTTTCCTCGAGTCCGTCCGCCAAGATCTGAAACCGTTCGCAGCTGCGCGCTTCGATCAGCGCCGAAATCAGCAAGAGATCCATCAGCCGATCCGGCTCTTCCCGGCGAACCAATCCATGCAGCGCGATTCCATAGGGACTGGGGCGAAGTGACTCGTACCGCACACCGCGCTGATCGAGGAGCGCCAGAATCTGCTGAAAGTGATCCAGTTCATCACGAGCGAGTTCGGCCAGGGGCTCCTGCAAGAACCGATGGTGGGGATAAGAGAAAAGCAATTTGATCGCGGCGCCCGCGGCCTTCTTCTCGCAGTGGGCATGGTCGAGCAGTACCTCGTCGAGATGCTCTCTCACCCGGGGCAGCCAGTCCGTCGAGGTCATTCTAGTCAAATGCAACACGGCGGCGAAGTCTACCGCGAACCGGGACAGATGCTGCCCACTCAACCTGCTAGATTCGGACTCATGCGAACACGTGCATTGGGTCGCAGCGGCCTTCAGGTCAGCGAAGTCTCCCTGGGGTCCTGGCTCACCCTCGGCTCGAGAGTCGACTTCGCCCAAACCGACCAGCTCGTACGTCGCGCCTTCGATCTCGGCATCAACTTCTTCGACACTGCGGACGTCTACGCGCAGGGTGAAGCAGAGCGAGCGCTGGGCGAAAGCCTTCAGGGTTTGCCTCGCCACCAGATCGTCCTGGCCAGCAAAGCCTTCTTCCCGATCTCCGAGCATCCCAATGACCGAGGACTGTCTCGCAAACACATATTCGAGAGCGTTGAGGGCTCGCTTCGCCGGTTGAAGACGTCGTACCTCGACCTCCATCAATGTCATCGCGCAGATCCCGATGTCCCCGTGGAAGAAACCGTGCGCGCCTACGAGGACCTGGTTCGTCAGGGCAAGATTCTGTACTGGGGCGTGTCTATGTGGACGGCGGAACAAATCGAGGAGGCCTGCGCGCTCGCCGACCGATACGGCGGCTATCGACCCATTTCGAATCAACCGAGCTACTCGATGCTTCGCCGAGAAATTGAAGACTCGGTTCTGCCGACGAGTGAGAGCCTGGGCCTTGGACAGATTGTCTTCAGCCCTCTCGCACAGGGCGCCCTGACCGGAAAATACAGTGGTGGAGTCATTCCAGATCAGAGTCGCGCCGGAGACCCTGAACGAAATCGCTGGATGGCCCGTTACCTCGACAGAGAAGTTCTCGCGCGCGTCGATCGCCTGCGACCGATCGCCCATGACCTCGGCATCTCCATGGCACAGCTCGCACTGTCCTGGTGCCTGCGCAAACGCAATGTCAGCAGCGTGATCATCGGCGCGACCCGAGTCGAGCAACTCGATGATAATGCGAAGTGCTCGGGCTTCGAAATTCCACCCGACGCCCTGGCCATCATCGACGAGCTCTTCCCGAGCCGAGGCACCGGTGGGTGATATGACAGAAACTAAAGGAGTGAGTAGCCAAGATCCAATCAGGCTCTATACCCAGGCACTGAACTCCTACACGGAGAAGGTCGCCGCGGCGCTCGCACTCAAGGGGATGCCCTTCGCGCGCGTCGTCTCCGAGGAGCCGGAAGATGTTCAGCGCTGGAGCCCAATCGCACGAACCCTTCCGGTTCTGGAGATCGACGGTCGCCGCAAATCTGATTCGATCAAAATCGTGAAGTGGCTCGACGAACTTCATCCGAACCCACCACTGTTTTCAGGAGACCCTCGAATCGCGGAAGCCCAGCGCCACCTTGCCGAATGGTCCGACGACTCGTTCACCTGGTCCTGGAACCGCTGGAGAACCGCGCGCTATCCATAGCCAGGCGACGAGATTCCGCTCGACGATTCGCTCTTCAGCCGGATCAAGGGTCAGATTGGCCGGACCCTCGGCCACACGCCGAAATCTCGAGCCGACCTCCGTGAACTCGAGATCATCCGTGAACTCCAGGACCGAATGGACGACCTCGTGAGCTTCCTACGAGACCGACCCTTCTTCCATTCCGACGAACCTAGCATCGCCGACCTCTCCGCCTACGCGATGCTGGTCATCTTGAAGGGCGGCCCGATTCCCGTTTTCGCCGAAGCCATCGCCGAACGCCCCACCCTCGCCGCATTCCTGGACCGCGTCTCCGGCCGAATCAAATCCCTCGAACAACCCCAGGCCTAACGTCGCGCCGCAGGCGCCACCCCAGACCGAACGAAAGCCCACAGCAGTGACTGTCATCAAACCCAACGTCCAGGGCGATTCGAGTGCGGTGTATTAGTGGTCCTCGCAGCAAACGACGATGAAGGCGTACTCCCGTACGCCGAGGAAGAAAGCGCAAAACGACCGCGAAGGCGCTGTGCTCGAATCGTCCTGGTGGCGTCCCCCAACGGGGATCGAACCCGTTTGCTCAGACGCAAAATGAGGCTTTAGTTGAGCTGCAACCTACTTAGATCCGGCTTCCGGCCGGCCCGCGGCAATTTGATCGGAATCGACGATCGTCTTATTGCAGCGCGCGGCGAGCCGTCAGCGGAACATTCCTGTAGATTACCGGTCGATTTACGTCCAAATGGAGACTCATCATGACGAACATCTTGACTATGCGTACTTTCTTCTCAGTGGCCTTATTGGCGATCTTCACTGTTGCCACAGCGTGCAGCGACGACGACATCGTGCATGCAGCTGCAGAGAAGGCTGAGCAGCTCGGCGCACAAGCTGAGGATGCCATCGTCCAACGTGCCCGTGCACTGGCCGATGACACTCGCGAGGGAGCGGCCGCCCAAGCGGAGGCGAACCAACGGGTTGCCGCAATCGGCCATCGTATGGGGCATGCTCTCGACGAGGAGGCCCGCGAACTGACCGACGCTATCCGAAGCGGCCGAGATGCGCTGGCGGCCGAAACGGCCCTCCTGACGGAAGCCGTCAAACAGGAAGCAAGTGAGCTGGCCAGGGCAGCGAGAGCTGGAGGGATTTCGCAGGCAGCAGGTGACGCTGGAGCAGCGGAGCAGGCAATCGATGCGCGCGGCGGGGTCGAAGGCGTCGCGAACGAACTCGAGAAGAACGTCGAACATTCGGCCGAAACCTACGATGAATCATATAACGCGGCTCGAAAGAGCGGGGAAAACGTGATCGAGGCGGGCGGTGAGGCGTACAACTCGGTGGTGGATATCCCGAAGGAACGAACAAGCGACTAGGGGGGCATGTGCCTCAAGTGGACCCGTCGGGGAGAGCACTCGCCATAGAGGCGCTCATGCCTCGATTGGCTCTGGATATGCCTTAGGGCCGGTCCTTTCCCGCGCCTAACAGCATAAATCTACGACCACGTGGCGGGCGCCGAGAGGGAGCGCGGGCTCATGGTCCTCGAGAGCCTTTCGTATTTTGAGGGGCGCGACGAGCAAGACTTGTGGGTGGATCTCTTCGATCCACACCCGAACCGCGAAGGGCACAAGGTCCTAGCGCGAGCCAGCGGTAAGACGCGGCATGCTCGACGTTCACTGACTTGAAAACTGTCCTTCATGAAGACGATGAGAGGCC
>DUCN01000079.1 GCA_012959805.1 Myxococcales bacterium
GAGTGGATCGCGATCGCAAGGCAAACTACCGCCCCGGCGAGACAAGACCATGTGTTGGCGGGCTGTCGGATCCAACCCACACGAAAGCCTGAAGCACCGTTTTTCCTATTCCCGCTGGCTTCGGAAGGCTATTGGAATAAAGCCTCCACAACGCTGTCACGGTGGATCGAGACCCATCCGGCCGCGCCTCGGCTGAGGAACTTTCGTTCGTCATTACACGAGTAGGTAGAACTGATTGAAGTCGCGTCATCTCTTGCCGGAGATCCGAAGTAGTCGCTCGATGGGAAGCTGGCTGGGGGTAAGGCGTTCAAGCTGGGTTTCAGTATCCCGACTCCTATAGCAGGATACAAATTCACACGGATTCACAGGCGGTTGGGTCGATCCGGGCCGCTCCGGGGGCGAAACTGAGAGCAATGAGCGAACAGTTTCGTAGGTATTGGCCGACACGCACAGTATGTTTGACGACGACGCGGACGCCAGTTCGAATCTCGTCTCGTGCTCCACTACGTTGTGCAGCCAGTCACGCATTTAGTGGTCTGGCTGCATTTCGATTGTATAGTAGAGATGCTTCAATAGACATGTCGCTCAAAGTAGTGTCAACCCAGCAAAATCAGGAATATTCTGTGATGAAGACGACGCGTATTGGTCTGTTCGGCCTGGCGATTGCGCTCTCGATCACGGCGCTGTCAGGTTGCAGCACCGTTGCGAGTAAGACGCCTGCCGACCAGATCGCAGATGGTCTGTCGGTGGACGAGTTTCGCTCTTACGGGCGCACGTCTCCGAACGTTGTCGATACTCGGATAGGTGAGCTGGAGTTTACGGAGGGCGGCTTTGCTGGTGGCTATCCCACGGCCGAAACGGTGGACGTGCTCTTCGATGAAATGGACTTCCAGCGCGCCACTCAAGCTTACCTCTGGGCGGTGCCGCTCGTAAGCTACGCGGAATGGTTGATCGCGCATGAGGAGACGTTCAACGCCCAAGATGGGCAGATCGTCCAGCTAAAGACCGTGCTGTCGAAGCAGGGGATTTTGACGGCCAATGCCACGACGCCGTACGCCGTCGCATTTGCGGATTTGAACCGCACGGGTCCATTGGTTTTCGAGGTGCCGGCGGGGCCCTCTGCCGGAGTCATTAATGACATGTGGCAGCGGGCGGTGATGGACTTCGGCGTTTCAGGGCCCGATGCGGGGAAGGGGGTCAAGTTCCTGATCCTTGCGCCCGGTATGGAAAAGCCTGTCGACGCCGATGAATCCGAGTTCACGATCGTGCGGAATCACACGAACGTCGTCTTTCTGGGAATTCGAGCGTTACAGCCCGATCCCGCCGAAGCGGACGCGATGCTACGCAAGATCAGAACCTATTCGTACGCGAAGCGAGAGAATCCACCCACCTTGGAGCTGCTGGTGATCGGCGACGATGTGTCCTGGGGCCAATGGCAGCCGCATGGCATGGCGTATTGGGAGAGCCTAAAGACGATCATGGATCGCGAAGTGTTCCCCGAACGCGACCGGTTTATGCTGGCCATGCTGGAGTCGCTTGGCATCAGAAAAGGCCAGCCCTTCAAGCCGACGCAACGGCAGCGCAGAATTCTCAAGCAGGCGGCCGTCGTCGGCGAAGCCATGGCCAAAGCCAACACATTCACGGGCGAACGATTCGCGAATTCGGAGTTCTACAAGGGAACGCACTGGGATCAGTTGATGGTCGTGGCATTCGATGATCGCGACGAATACTTCGATCAACTTTATCGCCGGGCATCGTTTACGTGGGAAGCTGTGAGCCGAGGCAAGGCCTACTACATCGAGCAACCCGGCATCGGCCAGCAATACCGCACCGGCTACAAGGACAGCGATGGAGAACCCCTGGCTGGCGGTCAGCACTACAGCCTGACCATGCCAGCGAACCCTCCAGCCAAGTTATTTTGGTCGATCGTGGTCTACGACGTCAACACTCGCACGCTAATCCTCAATGAAACTGGCATACCCGCCGCTAGCTCTCGCACCGGCGTGAAGACTGATGCCGACGGATCGGCGACCCTGCATTTTGCCGCGACCTTGCCTGAGGGCGTGGCGAAGGGAAACTGGCTCCAGACCAACGCAGGAGAAAGTTGGTTCGCCTACTTGCGATTCTATGGGCCGACGAAGGCGTATTTCGATGAGACGTACCCATTGCAGGATATCAAGCGGGTCGAGTAGTCCATCGGCCCTGACTCCCATCGGGGCCAGTCAAATAGAATTGAAAGTAGGAGGAAACGCTGGTGACCATACGATTCGAGAGTGTTGTGGTGCTCTTCCTCGCTGCAGTGGTGGCAGCGCCACTGGCTACGGCCGACCCGACGTACAAAGCGAAGGTCCCTCAGTCGCTGATTACAGCGGATGAGGTCGATACCGAGTATCTGGGCGAATTAGAATTCAGGGACGGATTCCCAAGCGACTCGACGGTCGAGAAGTCACTCCATTTTTTGGATACCTCCCGAGCGGTCAATCTATTTATGAACGCGATGGGAGCAACATCCCTATACGCGTTGCTCGATGGACACGCGAAGATCGGAATGAAGCCAAATGACGTTGGCATCACCGAGGGGTTGATGAATGCCAGATCACTCTGGTTGACGCCTCAGACCACAACGCCCTATGCGACGGCCGAGATCGACGTGAAGAATGGCCCGGTGGTGATCGAACTCGACACGCCCGTCCTCGGCATCATTGACGATGCGTTCTTCCTTCATGTTTCCGATATCGGACTCACCGGACCCGACAAGGGACTTGGCGGTAAGTACCTAATCGTTGGACCGGGCTACGAGGGCGCGATTCCAGACGGGCATCACGTCGTGAGAACGAAGACCTACCGGCACTGGCTATTGATGCGTGTCTTCGTTCGAGATGGGGACATACAGGCAGCAGTTGATGCCTTCAAGGCGGGCTTCCATATGTATCCGCTTGCCAAATCCAAGAACACTCCAAAACAGAAGTTCTTCAATCTCACGGACAAGCAGTACAATACGATTCATGCGAACGACGAGAGCTACTTCGATGAGCTGAACGCAGTCATTCAGTATGAGCCCGCCGACGCCTTCAATCCCGAGATCGTCGGTCTGGCAGCGTCGATTGGCATCAAGAAGGGTGAGCCCTTCGAACCCGACGCACGGATGAAGGCGATCTTGAAGGAAGCGGCAGCGATCGCCAACGCTGCATCGCGCTCAATCCTGTTTCGGCCTCGCAACAGGGAGGTCTACTTCTACCCGGATCGCCAGTGGTTCTCGCCTCTGGCTGGGGGGAGTCACGAATTTCTCAATCGCGGCGAACTCGTCCTGGATGACAGAGTAATGTTTCACTATTACGCTACTGGAATCACACCGGCAATGTCGCAGCCGACGGTGGGGCAAGGCTCGGTCTATGAACTCGCGGCCCATGACTCCAAGGGAGACTACCTGGACGGCGGGAAGAACTACACGGTGACGCTCCCCGGTCCAATCCCGATCAACAACTTCTGGTCGTTCATGGTCTACGACGGTCAAACGCGTTCAATTCTTGAAACCGATCAGAAGACGGGTGGTCTCGACAGCAACTCGCCCGGCCTGGTGGTAGACGCCGATGGGGCAGCGACTGTGTGGTTTGGTCCGAAGCCGCCCGAGGGCCATGAGAAGAATTGGGTACAGACGATTCCGGGTAAGGGTTATAGCGTGCTGCTTCGCCTGTATGGCCCATTGGAGCCGTGGTTCGATAAGACCTGGAAGCCAGGTGACCTTAGGCTTGTTAACTAGCTGCGAGTGCAGTTGTAGTGCGCCAAAGAGGTGAGGCGCTTCGCTTCGTTGGTGAATGCGGGCGACCCGTCTCGCCGATTGAACCCGCCGCACGCAAAGCTCCCGTGCAGGGGCGCCGCCGCAACCGGCCCGCCTCCCCTCACGACCGTGGATTGAGCCCCTCGAATAGAGCTGGACGCGTGTAGGAAGTTTAAGCTGCGTTTTCAGCACCGCCGGTAAGTAGTCAGATGTCAATCACGCTTCGAATGGGGGCATACACGCCCGTTGTGAAAGGCGACTGGGCTGTGGTTCTCAGCGTGAGAATTCCGTTTACCTTGAGCTTTCGTTGAGGAGTGGGGACGCTCAACCAGTGCCTCTTGGGACCAAGAGCTCAACCGGCGCTCCGGCCGTGTTCGAGCCACTCAATGGCCTCAGGAGGCAAGCACTCACTCGCGCGCTTCTGGTACCGGGCAAGTTCATCACTGGTCAACACATCCCACCAACGACCATTCGTGCCTTTGAAGATGAATCCCTTGGTGCCGTCTTCGAACATGATGTCGAGGGGGCCTAGCATGTCATCGTTCTCTCTCATGGATTCGAAGGTGCAGCCCGGAACGGGCCCCTTCGGGCCTACTTGTCAGAACACCTACTATCGGTGGTGCAGAAAACGCTGCTTGTTTTTCCTATTCCCAAGGAGGTACAGGCGATGGGCGTCGAGCCACCTGTACCTATGCTCGTCGGTTAGTTCTTCGTAGTTGTCAACGCCTAGCCACTGCAGCAGGGTTCTCAAATCTCGCCCCACTTTCGGCGCTACCCTTGGTTCGCACGCATCCCGAGCAAGTTCATCGAGAGTTCCCCAAATTCTCGCTTCCCAGGGATCCATTCCGCTTGGCGCAGCCGCTACGCGAGCAAAATCAATGTTGCTGACACTCCGACGAATATCATCTAACTCCATCTCGGTAAGCCCAGTACGGCGATGAGTCCCGACAGCCGACGCGTCCTGCGGTCGGCTGGGACTAGTCGTGGCGTCGGGAGGATTGGCTTCCATCCACGCCTGGACTTCAGCGACAGATAGTCCTGCTGCGCGAGCCCTCCTCATATCAAGAATCGAAAGTACGCCGATTAGAGGAACAGCAGTAAACCGCGACGCCAACCTGCATACGATTCCCGCGGCAATTCCAAGAACCGGACCCAAGAGGGAACTAAAGATCAATCCTACTACGATTGGAATTGTCACCCGCGTGGCGCCGAACACGGATTTCATATTTCTCTCGGCCATCCGTTGGCCCTGAGCCCGCGCCGTCAGCCTTCCCGGTTCTGCCGCTTTCGGGTGCACGCGCGCAGCACGCCCACGGTAAGGAGCGCGGCCATCGAGAGGCTCGCGACGCCGGGCTCGGGAACGGCGATGGCGTCGAAGAAAGTCCAGGCCCGGTCCGGGAGCACCATGCCATCGTCGTTGAAATAGAGGATGTGCCCGCTGTACATGGCGAAGGGCGGAGCCAACGCCGAGCCGCGAACGCTGCACAGCCCCACCTCGACTCCCTCGGCGCAGCTGGTATCCAGCTGGCAGTCGCTGCCGCCGTAGACTTCCTGAACTTCCAGGGGGCCGACCCCGCAAGCGTTCTTGCTCCGCCAGGCCGCGAGGCTCGGCTGCGCCCCGCCGAAGAATCCGTTCTCGTAGGGGATCACGATGTCGCTGAGGCCCATGAAGGCGAGCACGGGAATCGGGCGCGCCGGTTGACACTGGCTGGCGAAGTCGCTGTACGGAACGGGAAACGCCATCGGGGCCGCGGCGGCGAACAAGTCCGCGGCCTCGCACGCGAGTCGGTGGCTCATCGCCCCGCCATTGGACAAGCCCGTGACGTAGATCCGGGACGGATCCAGCGAACCCTCGGCGACGATCGCTTCCACCATGGCGCGCAGGAATCCGACATCGTCGACGGCGTTCGTCACCGCCACCCCGCAACAGACTCCGGCGTTCCAGGCGTTGAGGAGCCCGTTGGGGTGCGCCACGAGGAACCCCTCGGTCTCGGCCTTCGCCGTCCAGCCCGAGATCCCACGGTGCCCTATCTTGTCGGACCCGAAACCATGGATGTCGACGACCAGGGCCACGGGCTGAGCGCCCGGGTAGCCCACCGGGGCATAGACGTCGTAATCCCGAACCGCGGCGTCGTGGGTGAGGGTGCGGGTGTTGATACCCGGGGCGTACTCGGCGCGGGCCGGGCCCGGGATCAGGATCGCCAGGGCCGCCACCAGGACAAGGGCGCCGCAGCATCCCCCAGCGGGGCTCCCGGGACCCCCGGATCGGCAGAGGATAGGTCGCTCGCTCACCCCGTATTCGTAGCCCAGGATGTCCCCGACCACCGCCCCGGAAAATGCCGTTCTCGCGGAGCCGATCCTAGAAGTCGAAATAACTCACGAACTTCTGGGCGGGTTCGCGAGCTGCCGCCTGGGCCGACTTACGGGTTTCCGCTCGGGGAATAGGAAAAACAAGCTGCGTTTTCTGCACCACCGATAGTAGGTGTTCTGACAAGTAGGCCCGAAGGGGCCCGGAACGGGCCGGAGGCGACTCGGAGTAGACCGAATATTGACTTTGAGCATTGTTCGTGAGCCTTGTCTGATTGGAGCCATCGGCATCCATCACATAGATCTCGTAGTAGTTGCTGCAACAGATGACTTGATCGCCGTTGGAGGTGAACGCAATCTTCTCGAGTGCCTGCGCAGCAGCCGTCGTCGCAGCAGCACCCATGCCACCTAAGAAGGCACATGCGATAATCGCGAGAATGGAATTGGGTCTTTTGGTCACACCTGATGCCTTGTGTGTTCGTGCGTTCGCTCTACACGCTCCATTGTCGACCAAAACAAGAGACAAGGGAAGCGAAATTGCACCAGGCGGAGCGAGGAGTCTTTGGAGGGGGACTTCTTTACTGGGGTAGAAAAATGGTCATCTGGCGTTCTGGTCGCTTTCTCATGAGAAAACGGAACCAACAACGCTTTCAGCCTTGATGACGAGGACGGTGCTGCTGTGGTCGTTGCTGCTGGTGCTATTCGTCGTGACCGAGCTGACTGCGCAGCTGCGGATACCGGCAAGCCGTGGCAGACGCTGTGGAAGATTTCTGTACGGTGGCGGTGACGGAAGACGCCCAGGAAGGGCCGAAGGCATTTTTAGAGAAGCGCGCGCCCAACTGGCGTGATGCCTAATCCATTTCCCTGGCGATCGGCAACAACCAAAAACCCAGCCAGGTGTTAATAAGCAGTTTCAAGGTGGTCATAATGATCGCGGGAAACTGCCACCAAAAATCAAGCCAGGCATTCCAAAACCACGAGTAGACCCAGGTGTGGAGAAACAGGAGGTTGTCCTGCAGGAACTCCCCCATGCTTAAAGACAGCAGGCTGTAATCGGTTGCCACAATGTCCCATAACACCCACAGCACGAAGCCTACCTGTACAGGTGTCGTCCAGATGAGAAAATACGCGAACCCGAGCAAAAAGGTTTTCATGGCAACCACTGTATGCCAGCAATATTCGAAATACTACTGCCCGATCGATTCGTACATTTCATCCCGGCTGGGTCCCGCAGCCCAGATAAGACTTTACCTACGCGACCTGTGAGTGTAGCTAAAACCAATTTTCGCTTCCTGTTTCCGGCGGAGTGTGAATGCCCAACGGCTTTCGCAAGATCGCTTTCACATAACACGGATGGCGAGCAAAAAAGACATCTCTGCGGGCAGTAAAGGGCGGGGGAAAATAGCGCGGGACAATTTCTGAGAGACGGTTTAGGCTCTAACACTTAGTTCTTCTCAGAGGAGACAGGGGGTGATACTCGAGATTAGGGGTGTCGCTCTTTTTTTATGGGCGCGGTTCAGAAATAGCAGCATGAAGGGAACACGGGCACACACATGATGAAGACATCATCACTTCTGGTTGGAACACGAAGATTGTTGAGTGGCGCGATGATGGTCGCGGTTCTGTTTATGTCGGTGTCGGTGGTTTCGGCTCAGGATTTGGATACTGCACAAATCAAGGAAATTCGTGAAGCGGCAGAGCAAGGGGATGCAGACGCTCAGAATAACTTGGGGGTGATGTACGCAAACGGTTATGGCGTCGCGGAGAACTATGCAGAAGCGGTGAAGTGGTATCGAAAGGCTGCGGAGCAAGGGGATGCGAGCGCTCAGTATGAGCATAGGAGAGATCTGCCGCCACGTGCCTATTCATGTACCAACTCATGCACCAACGCCGACCGGAGGTGATAATGCGATTCCTTACCTGGCTGCTGCTCTTGCTTCCGAGCGTGGCCGCCGGGCAGCCACAGCTCGTCGGATCCGTCGACATCAGCGACACCTATCGGATTCTTTCGATGGACGTCGCCGGTGACACCGTCTACCTCGGAATGGCCGAGAGTGGTCTGGCTGAGCTGGTCGCGATCGACGCCAGCGATCCGCACGAACCGACCCTGACCGACTGGTCCTTCGAGGTTGGGTTCGACGTCAACGATCTCGCGATCAGCGGGAACATCGCCTACCTGGCGACGGGCCACCCGTCCATGGAGCTGATGGTGCTCGACCTCTCGCTGCCCACACCCCTGATCGCCTCGTACGATACGCCCGAGGAAGCTCTGACAATCGCTCACAGCGAGGCCTCGAAAACTCTGCTCATCGGGACGAAGGAAAACGCAGATTCTGAAGAGAGCTACTTCTTCGATGTCAGCGACCCTGCAAACATCGTCTTCGGAGGCGCCTTCGAGGCTGGCAGGGACGTTGGACATGTGCCGCTGTCGAAACAGATGGGAGGGTTCCCGGCGAACGGGAAGATCATCGCACGCGGTCGGGGGGCGGCGGACCCGTGGCTCACGTTCCTGGCGACCGACGATGCGGCGAACGAGTTCCAGGTGATCTCGAACATCAACGACACAGTCATGGTTCCCGACCTGAACGGAGACCACATCCGCCACCTGGCCTGTGTCGGCGACTCGAACACCTTTCCGAACTTCACCCTGCATCCCGGCACATGGTGTAAAGTCCTGCGCGACGCAGTCTGGCACCCGGAGTTCAAGGTCACGAACTTTCCGCGTATCGGCGCCACGATGACCGACGAGCCCAACAACGACAACGACGCTTACGCGCTCCTCGAGATGGCAATCGATGCCGACGCGGATCTGGCGATCCTCGCCTTTGGAACGAACGATGTCATCCGCAGGACGCCGGCGCAGATCGTCAGCGCCATGCGGGAGCTCGATGCCATGTCGGGTGCCGCAAACATGGCAATCTGGTTTGCCACCGTGCCACCACGCTTCCACCCGTCGACGCCAGCGAACTCCGTCGAAGACACCAACGCGCTGATCGCGGAGACCTTCGGCCCCGGACAGCTGATGGATTTCTTCAGCGAATTCTCCGAGGATGAATTTCAGCCCGTGAACGTCCACGTCAATCAAAAGGGCACGCGAAAGCGCGGAGACATCGCCGTTGCGCGATTGCGCGCCGCGTCCTTCCCCTGCGCCGATGGCACCGACAATGATGGCGACGGAATGGTCGACTTCGACGGGGGCCAGTCCATCCACGGAAGCTGCGACGTCACTTGTCCGCCGGGCGTCAGCGACCCCAACTCGGACGGTAGAGCGGATCCGGATCCGAGCTGCATCGGCGGGCCGTCGAAGGACGAGGGACGGGCGGCGGCCTCGACCCCGGGCGCGTCTTGATGCTCGCGCCGGTGAATCGGCTCGCCTGGGGGCGATCTGTGAGTCGAACCCAAATCGGGGATTCATCTTCGTTAGGTGCCGAATGAACGGCCCATGACCTGCCACAGACACCACGTCAACACCCCCGCGATCAGCGGTAGAAATAGAACTGCCGCTTTCTCGTAGGCCGACGGACGCGGCACCGCCGCGTTCTCTACCGCCATATTATGCCGACGTTGCACGCTCAGCTCGACGCTGAGGTGGCTGCGGAACGACGTGCATTGCGGCGCACGATGAGGCGCTGAGTCGCCTGCGATGGCGCTCGGGGTCGCCCCTGCTTCGCTCGGAACACTCGTGGACATTTCTGGGCCTGGATCGCCCCCGGCTTATCGAACCCTAGGCGAGCAGGGCTGCGCTCGTCAGATAAGTGGAATAGCCGCATCAAGTTCGCATACTCGTGTCATGCTGCAGGGAATGCGAACAGAAGGGGATCATTCGTGACGCGCCGAAGTCTAGTCTCTGGTTTTATTCTCACAGCGCTGCTGACGCTGTCCACAGCGACCAGCGCATCGGCCCAGAATTGCCCTTTCCTCAGCCTGACGACGCAGGCTGAGGTCGACGCCGTTAGTTGTAGCAGGGTTATTGGAAATGTTCAGGTACGGGGGCCAACATCACAAATCTCAACGGGCTGGGCGGCATCACTTCGGTCGGAGAAAGCCTGCGGATCGACATGAACACCTCGCTGACCAATGTAGACGGGCCCGGAACGGGCCCCTTCGGGCCTACTTGTCAGAACACCTACTATCGGTGGTGCAGAAAACGCTGCTTGTTTTTCCTATTCCCCGGCATTCACGTTTGTTCCAATCGTCGTCATGAACTCGATCGCATCGAAGCCAAAACCGAGATAGACGTCGTAGTCGAAAAGTGTACCCGTATTATAGAAGCCACCTGACGACTCGGTCGTGAGGTTGTCCGTCTCACTTGGATCCGCAGTGAGGTCGTACCACTGATGGATGCCTCCATTGAATCGATCGTCGAACACGAGCTTCCACTCGTCCGTCTCTGTAGAAATCGCGCCATCAACAAAACGTGTGTCCGTGACAGTCATGGGCGACGGGATGAAGTCAGACCATGCCCGGGGCCGATATGACCAGGAGAAAGGCGAAAAGAGCGGCGTGAGCGGAGAAGGAGCGACAGCATTTTCCGAATGACATTTTGCCAGTATATGACGCACAATAGGGTCGAGAGGCGAAATTGGTCCCCGAACGACCTCGACCGAACCTTTATCGCTTCAACAGAATTGATAGGATCCAAACGGAAATGATCTCGATGCGATACGAGCCGCCCGAAGGATCTTTTCCAAAATGGACCCTTCAAGATACTTGCGTATGCCTGACGCTTCTGGCGATCTTCCTCGCATCGAGGTTCTTGTGGATTGCGACCAGCCCTGAGTCTTCATCCTACTGGGAGGAGGCCTATCGATGGGCCGCCGTTGAGCAACTCGGGACCGCAGGCGCAAACGTTCCGCTCTCCGAATACCAGGCTGATCAATACCAAGGTGGTTCGCTCGTCGTCATCGTCCTGGCCGCGGCCCTTGGAGCGATCGGCATCCATCCATTCGTCGCCTTGAAACTCGTGGCTCTTGGTTTTTCGGGATCCACGCTAGTTGCGCTCTACTTCCTAGGGCACCTCTTCTTCGGGCGCTTAGTGGCGCTCCTGTCGGGGATGATCTTTGTTGTGGGCCCTCCCCTCGTTGCATTCTGGGGCGTTGTGGCAATGGGTTTTCATTCGGAATCTGCGTTGTTGTCACTCTGCGTCCTGGGAATTTTCCTTGCACTGATGGAGGGGCTTTGGACGGGGCCTCGAGCGTGGCTCGGATTTGGAGTCGCCAGCGGTCTCGCTATCTGGTTCGCCCCCACCGCCGGAATATACGTGGTTGCATGCGTCGTGGCCTGGCCCTTTCTCGCGAACCTTCCGAGAGTTTCGTGCTTACTGATTGCAGCTCTCGGATTCCTTCTCGGAATGGCTCCATGGCTCGCGTACAACTTCGCCAATGACTTTGCCGGCCTCGATCGAATTTTCGAAGTGTTTGGCGCGCGACCATCGGCGGATTTCTGGCGTAGTCAGAGTCTGGGAACTCGGGCCGTCGATCTCCTGCTGAATACACCGACGCAAGGCCTACTCGATCCAGGCGGTGACCTGTCGAGACCATGGCCGGCCTTCGCCATTTTCGGCGGCGTTTGGGGACCCACGACGATCGCACTTACTGCGGCCATGGTCCGCGCGCTCCGGATCGTCCGAACGAGAAGAGCGCCGGCCGATATTGGCGCGCGAAGAGAATTTGTCTTCCTCGTATGCGCGATCATCTTCTCTGCGGCGCTCATGCTCAGTCGTTTCAACTTCGACAGCGATCCGAGTCCAATCGTGTACCGGCTGATTGCCCCTCTGGCCGTTTTTCTCATCCTGCCAATCGCCGCTTCCGCAGCACGCGGACTCGACTCTGGAGGTCTCATCGCTCGATGGACGGCCGTCGGTTTCGCGACCGCATTAACTTCGCTGGCGGTGGCGACACTTTCCTTCGCGATCGTCCACGTCGAGGCCGGCACACCCCTCACGTTGCGCGGGGGATACGTCGTCTGGGGGCGACTCCTCTACAACAAATACAGCCGTGACATCGGGGATGCGATCGATGTTGCGAACCATGTCGCGACCGATCCCGAACGCGGCGATATTTTACGAGGCATTGGGTGGGGCATGCGGCACGTTCACGAGCACGAAGAGACTTCAGATCTATCTCATGCAGTCCAGGCGATTTCGGCGGAAGATCGGAAGATCGTTTTGGCTGGACTCGGCTGGGCCCTGGAACGGAGACGTGTGGACGTCGCTACGGAGCTCGAACAGCGGGACGATCCTCAGATGCGGCACCTGTTGCAGAATATCGAGAAACTCACCGAATGGATCGACAGCCAGGAATTCGGCAACCCGGCTCCGAATACGGCGCGACAAGAGTGAGGCCGGAATGGCGAAGCACGCGTCGGGGAGTTGAATCAAATGAACGTCAGCGCGCCCGAGCGATTCCCTGTCTGAGCGCCTCGCGCTTCAGTAGATGTTCGGCGACGACTTCCGATACCCGGTCCGAGCCATAGTCTGTGAAGTGGGCGTCGTCATAGAAGATCTTCGCTGTACGGGGGATGGCCGCATCCAGATCCAGGCATTGAATTTCCCGGGATGCGCAAATTTCCAACAGCTTGTTGTTGTAGAGTGCCATCCCACGATCCAACGCCTCGGCGGAGTAGTAGGTGGCACCATTTCGAAATCGGCCAAGCGGAGGCCCGCCACCCCAGAGTAGTTTGCGGTCGGCCGTGCTCAAGCCCGGACGCCATAGGACGGGTTGCGTCATCAAAATAACATCGACGTCTGCACGCTGCGCAATGTCTATGATCTGATGTACGCGATCGTTGTACGCCGAAAGGCCGGACGCGAGATCCGGTAGATCGGGAAGGAACTCGGCCCCGTGCTGACGGTATTCGCGCATCATGGCGACGAACTCTCCTTTGGCGTCCTCCGGCCGCAACTGTTTGGGGTCACCGCGGCCCCACGGATGCCAATTACTCATCTCCCAGACCCTTGCAACGATGTTTCGCCGATACCAGGGTGTCTCGTCATCCCAACCCGGGTAGAAGCTGAACGCCATTCTCAGGGCGCGCTGGGGATCTTGCGGAGGCTCTTTTCGATTCGGATCTCGAGCCTTTGGAAGATGACGAATCAGATCATTGATTCCAATCAGCAGCATGACCGCGTCAATCTCGGGATGTTGGGATAGCAGCGCTTCAACCTGTAGGACATGCTCCGTGGTCATGTGGCCGGGCCGCCCGGCATTTCCAACCCAAACCTTCCCGGCACCAAGCACTTCGTTGAGTCGATGCTGCACCCTTTGCGGCCACGCACTTTCATCGTCGAGATAGACGCAGATGGTCGTGCTGCCACCGACAGCCAAGACGCGGTAGGCGTACGAATCGCTAAGTGGATCTCCGCGCATCCCGTGAATATTGGTTGTGAGTTGACTCGGAAAATCGACACCGCCGATATTTGATTCTGCGTCGAAGACCATGCTGAAGTTCGGCGGCCACACGAAATAGAGGTTCGGAAGCAGAACTCGACTCACCGCCTCGACCAATGCCATCACGAGCATCAGACTAACGACGGCGACCGCGACGGCCCCGCCGACCTTGACACGCCCTTCTTCTGAATCTGTTTCGGCCATATCCCAGCCTATTCCTTCCTGCGCCCGATCATGTCGAAGAGGCTGCCCTCACGGGCGATCGTCCCGAGCCACGAAAGCTGAGTCATTGCCCGTTGATAGGGTGTGCCCGAATCGCTCGCGCCGAAGAAATCGGGATCATCCTCACCGCTGCTATCGAGTATGCGCGGATAGCAATTCAAGAATTCGATTCCGTCCTCCTCGAACCAGCGCAGCACCTCACCGATCGAATGCCACGTCTCGTGCGGATTGAAATATTGGTCTTGAATCCAGATCTGCGCCTTGCGCTCATCCTGTATGCGATTGCGCACGACATAGTCGATGCGATCGCCGAGTACTCCAACGAGTTTCGAACGCATCCACGTCATGATTCGTGCGTAAGAGTTATACAGGCCCACGATCACGATTCCTCCGGGCTTGACCTTCCGTGTGATGCACGAGAAAGCCCGCCGAGCGTCGGCAGTGTGATGCAACACTCCATGGGAAATGACGACATCGAAGCTGCCGTCCTTAATCGCCAAATCGAAGATATTCATCTGCGCAAAGGCACTTCGAGACAATTCGTTACGCCGTTTGTGCTCGAGGGCGAGCCCAAGACTGTTGAGCGTCATATCGATGCCCAGCACGTGATTGTTGTTGAGTTGGAGAAAATGACTCAGCTGGCCGGTTCCACAGCCACATTCAAGCACGAGCTTGTTGTACCCGATGCCCTTGAGAAGCTCACTGGTAAAGGGATTCTGTCGTCCCTTGCTGACAAGTTCTCCAAATTCTTCGAGGCCGTCGTAGCTTGGGAAAGGATTCTCTTCGTAGAAATCCTGCACGCGCTGGCGTATGTCCTCACTCTTTCCATCCACGGCGAATAGCGAGGGAACGCCGTCGACGTAGGGAAAGGTCTGACCGCTGATACGCGATCGCAAGCCGTCTTCGACCATCTCGAGCTGATCGTTATCGTCGCCGCCCGGCGATTTCAAGGTCGCCAGAATCCGTTCAGAAAAGATCGGACGTGACGCGTTCGAAGCTCCGTCACCGGACACTATTGCTCCTCCTTGTAGAACACGAGATTTCCGATCACCAGCAGGTCCATTTCGGTCGCCATGAAACATCGATAGGCATCGCCCGGCGTGCACACGATCGGCTCGTCCCGGACGTTGAAGCTGGTGTTCACGAGCCTTGAACTCAGACAGCAAGGCATAGAATCTTTGATTTGTCTCGGCGTGCACCGTTTGAACTCGCGCCGAGCCGTCCACATGAGTGATCGCAGGCACATCACTGCGCACCGCAGACAATTTGTCGATTCCCTCTAGGCTCTCCTCCAACGAAGAGAGCGCGCGACGCCGACTCTCTCTCACGTCGGCAACGAACAGCATGTACGGGCTGTCGCCATCCATATCGAAATAGTCATGCACGTCCTCGCGCAAGACTGCCGGGGCAAAGGGTCGAAAGCTCTCTCGATATTTGATCTTGAGATTGAGCGCACGCTGCATATTTTCGGAGCGTGGGTCCGCCAGAATCGATCGGCTACCGAGAGAGCGCGGGCCAAACTCCATACGTCCCTGGAACCAACCCACGATCTTCTCATCCGCCAGGATTCCAGCCACAGTCGGACACAAATCTTCGTGCGACAAGCAGTGATAGACAGGGGCGTAGGCGGCCAACGCCTCCCGCACAGAACTTTCTTCGAATTTCGGTCCAAGATAGGAGCCGGCCATGCCATCCATTCGGTCCGGGTCCAATGTCCGGGGTACGGCGGCCAGATCATGACTGATCGAGAGCGAGACCCCGAGCGCGCCCCCCGCATCGCCCGCCGCAGGCTGGACCCAAATTCGCTCGAAGGGACCTTCCCGCAGAATCCGCCCGTTGGCGACACAATTCAGTGCCACGCCTCCCGCGAGACAAAGATTCTTCTGCCCGGTCTCGGCATGAATCGTTTGGCAGATCCGAAGGATGATTTCTTCGCTCACCACCTGAACGGATCGCGCGAGATCCATATGGCGCTGGGTCAAGGGTTCGGCCGGATCGCGTCGCGACGCGCCGAAGAGGCGGTCAAAGCGCTCATTCGTCATGGTGAGGCCAGTGCAATAGGCGAAGTAGTCCATATCGAGCGCGAAGGAGCCGTCGTCCTTTATGTCGATCAGGTGTTCTCGGATCTCGCGTACGTATTTCGGTTCGCCATACGGCGCCAGACCCATGACTTTGTACTCGCCATCATTGACCTTGAAGCCCAGATAGTATGTGAACGCCGAATAGAGGAGTCCAAGCGAGTGCGGGAATCGGATCTCCTGCAGTAGATCGAGTTTTGTGCCGCTGCCAACCGCGGTGGTCGTCGTTGCCCACTCGCCAACGCCGTCCATCACCAACACCGCTGCGTTCTCGAACGGCGAAGGATAAAATGCACTCGCCGCGTGCGAATGATGATGAAAACCAAAGTGAACGTTCTCTCGCTCGACGACCCCACGACCGAGTCCGTTCAGTGCTTTCAAGATCAGGTTCTTCTGGAAAACCTTCTCCGTCACCCAAATGGGGACCGAAGCCACGAAGGAGCGAAACCCGTCGGGCGCAAACCCGATATAGGTCTCAAGCAGTCGATCGAATGTGAGCAGTGGCTTGTCGTAAAAGCCGATGTGATCGATGTCCGTGAGATCGAGACCAGCCTCATCGAGGCAATACTCCACCGAGCGGATCGGAAAGTCGGCGTCGTTCTTCCGGCGAGTGAAACGCTCTTCCTGGGCCGCGGCAACGATCTCGCCATCCCGGACCAAGCAGGCCGCGCTGTCGTGATAGAAGGCAGAGATTCCTAGAATATTCATTCGAAGTGCTTAATTTGGCTATCCGGCTAGAAGAGCGCGTAGATCAGGGGCGCGAAGACCGAGCTCTGCGCTGCAACCAAGAGCACGCCGAGGGCGATCAAGCCAAACATGATCGGAGCCAACCAGAATTTCCGATAGACCTTCATGAATTTGAAAAGTTGACCCATCAGCTCGAACACAGGAGACCCCCTCGCCAGTCTAGAACATATCGGCGTAGGTTTCGGGTGTCGCCTTGCGCCCGACCGGCGTCCAATAGGATTTCGCAGAGGCGTCGGGATGCTTCGGGAACAAGTCTCGCCGAAAGAGCCTCAGCACCAAGCCGATCGGCGTGATCAGTAGATAGAAGAACGCACCCAGAAGAAGGTGATTGCTGACGATTCCGATGCATTGCCCAAACAGTGTCCAAATCCGGTTTGCGGGCATCAACAGGCCTGGCACCAACAATGCGGCGACCACTAGAAAACCGGAAATCCCGAACGCCCATTCCAAAACCCGACCGAGCAGGAGCCAACCGATCCCACCGATTGCGCCGAAGACCACTGCCATCGCAAGTCCGAAGGCCCGGTTCCCCAAACGTTTCGTCGAGACCGAAACTGTCGCCATCAACTTTCCCCTTCTGGAATCCGACAGTATACCGATCGTCGTCCGCCCGGAGTGTGATATTAGACATCAAGTCGGACGTTATTCACTAGGATAGCTTCTCCCGTAGTGCTTCGTATGGCGTCTTACCGCTATGAGCTCCATGCG
>DUCN01000080.1:0-81845 GCA_012959805.1 Myxococcales bacterium
ATCGCGAAGCGAAGCAAACCCTTCCCATCGCTCTTGGCTCATTCGATCCGGATTCATCAGCCACAGGTACTTCGTCTTTGAGACACTCGCAAACGTCGACATCGTGTCATTCGCCGGACAGCTGCTCAAGACGACGGGGGCAAAGCCGCTCTTGGATGGAGACGATGGCGCCAAGCCCAAGGGGCGGACGTGGATCAGCTCCGACAACCATCGCAGGGTCCCCGAGATCGCGCGACTCTGCCGTGACTCGGCTTTACCGGCGATCGCAGCGCAGCTTTTTCGCGCCAAGAAAATCACTCTGATGATCGACCAAATGTTCAAGAAGGAACCCGGATCACGGATCCGCACGGCCTTTCATCAGGACGAGCCCTACTTCCATGCAGAAGGAGAACAGTGCGCGTCTTTCTGGATTCCGGCCGAACGGGTCGACGTCGAGAACGGCGTAATGGGATACGTCCCGGGCTCGCATCGATGGGAGACATGCCGACCCAATCTTGTGATCAGCAACGAGCCGATTCCTGGCTCCGAGGGAAAGGTCCTACCCGATATCGAGTCTGACGAATCGGGCTTTGGTGTCGTCTACTGCGAGGCCGAACCGGGCGACGTGATCGTTCACCACTACCGTACGGCCCACGGCTCAACCGGAAATACCAGCGCCACGCGCTCCCGCCGCGCCGCTGCCATTCGCTACGGGGGGGACGACATGCGATATCGCTTCAAGGCGGCCGCCCCTCCCGATTCCACAACCAGTGCCGCGCTAGAGGACGGCGACGAACTCGATTCCGTCGAGTTTCCGGTGGTGTGGACGGAGCCGTAGTCGTCGGCACTACTCCCGGCAACCACATTCGGGGGTCTTCGCGCGTAGGCTGATCGTGAAACTGACAACCAGAAAGGCCCGCCCCATGACGCCCGCCCCCGCACTCTCCCGCCCTATCACCGACGCCGAAGTCGAAGCCTACGAGCGTGACGGTGTCGTTCACCTGCGCGGCGTCTATCCGGGGGCCTGGGTCGACACGCTTCGCAGCGCGCTCGACGAGGTGTTCGCGCGAGACGTTTCACTTTCCGGCGAAATTCTGATGGCGGGCCAGAGTGACGAAGGTGCGCGAATGGACGTCGTTCTGCTAGCGGAGCTCGCGACAAAGGTGAGACCGGGGATCGATGTGTCCGCGGACGGCGATTCGGCGGCCGCAATGAGCGGGCGCGCCATCATTGAGACCGATGTTTCGATCTGGTCGGACAAGATGCGCAGCCATAACACGGATGGGCCACTTCCCGAGGTCGTTGCGAGGCTGACACGGAGCGGGAAGGTCAACTTCTATTCCGATCAGCTCTTTCTGAAGGAACCGGGATCGCGAGTTCGAACGCCCTTTCACCAGGACAAGCCGTATTTCCTGTTACAGGGCGAAAAGGTCGCCGTGTGTTGGGTTCCCGTGGACCGGGTCGACCGGGAGAATGGGGCTATGGGATACGTCCGAGGGAGTCACCGCTGGGGCAAGACCTTCATCCCGAGCGATTTCGTCTCGCGGACGGAGTCCTTTCCCGAGTTCGAAGGCATGTCTCATGACGGTCTCGATGCGATGCCCGTGATCGAGGGGCACGAAGAGGATTTCAACGTGGTCTACTTCGACGCCGAACCCGGCGACGTGATCGTTCATCACTGGGCGACGCTTCACGGCTCATCCGGGAATGTCTCGGCCAAGAGAACTCGGCGCGCCGCCTCGGTACGGTATGCGGGTGAGGATTGCACCGTCTATTGTGATCGACTCCGGATTCTATTCAACGCGTGGACTCGGCCCGGTTCAGGGTCTTTACCCGCTGCCTATTGTTGTCGGTCGGACGTCGAGCCACCATGCCGCCGCCTCCGTACGTTCGACAGAATGCGGCGCGGAGTTTCAGCCCTTGCGAGGAAGCCAAGGCATCATCGCACTCACTTCATCGATGACATTTTGGAATTCCGGGCGACGCTCGAGCGATCGGACATCCATCAACCAAGAGCTGAACCTGAAGAAGAGCGCCATGATGATCGGTCCCCCGAGCACGAGGCCCGCGTGGTCGCTCATCAGTCCTGCCGACATGGCAAATGGAATCATCGAGATCCAGAACAGGACTTCGCCGAAGTAGTTCGGGTGGCGGGAAAACTTCCACAGGCCTTCGCGCATGGCACCCCCGTTCGCGTAGGTTTCCGAGTCACGGTATTTGCGGAGCTGCTCGTCCGACACGAGCTCGATCGCGACGGCGGCGAGCGCGCCAGTCATGCCGAGGGCGTCCCAGATGCCAAGCGGTGCATGGCTAGTCGGCGGGTTGGCGAGGGCGAGAGCGGCCGGCGCGAAAGCGAAGTAGACGAGGACAGTCGGGAAAAGATGCATCCCGAGAATCGAGTTCAGCCAATAGGGCACTGGGGCGCTGCGCATCGCCTCGTAGCGCCAGTCTTCGTGAACCAGCCCGGTTCTCCACCCAGTCCAGGAATACATCGTGTGGTATCGGGTTGCCCAGAGCGCGAAGACGACCATGATGCAGATCTGTCGACTGCTCCAGGCACCGAACAGCCCGTCGCCATCCGCTGCCTTCATTGCGAGCGCAAGAAACGGTGGTGCGATCACCCAGTACGGATCGTAGATCGAGGAGTTGTCACTGGCGATCGAGAAAATCCAGATCACGGCAGTGGCCGTGCATGTGACGGCGAGGCCGAGCCAGAGTGGCTCCTCCAAAGTTCCTTGATTCTCGAGCATGACCCAAGTGGCGACGCCGACCAGGAGTGCAGCGCTGTAGGCGGCATAGCAGCGCGATGCGGGCACTGGCCGGATTGGGGGAGGAGGAAGAGGGGGAATTTCGTCGCGACGACTGGATTCTCGCAGTGGAATCGAGGATGGCAATTCTGCGCCACTCATGCAAAAGGTCCGAGAGCAAGAAGCAGAGCGCGCGCTGCACGGCTCGTCGGGCCGACAAGCATTCGACTCGTTGATTGAGCGGCCCGATTCGCGTGAACGGCGCTCTGAACGCGGAGCGTGTCGAACGCCAGGATACGTCGCCGGCTAAACAACCGGCGCCTAGGGCTTCATCTCGTAGGCGCCGTCGAGCTCCCGAACGCTCTCCCAGACGCGTCCGTAGCGGGCCGGATCGGCAATCGGTTTGCGCATCATTTCCCGGCATTGGGCCATCTGCTTCTCGGTGCTGCTGGCCTGGAGCGAGAGGGCGAGTGCGTGTTGCGCGGTGTCGCGGATCATGAAGTCGAAGATCTGGCCGACCAGATCATCGTCGACTTCGTAGACCTTGGCGTTCTCGAGGATCAGCTGGGCGTAGACGACCATTGCGAACAGGTTACCGCCGGCGAGCAGGAAGTCGACGTCCTTCATCTGATCGGGGCCGGGCGGGTCGCTGGCCAGCAGCTCGCGAAAGGCATCGGCCTGTTCGGCGAAGAGCGCGACGTTGGGGATACGGGCGAACTCGTCAAAGGTCTTTCGGTAGTCGTGAAACTGGATCTGGCCAAGGCCGCCGGCTCCCCCCTGGTCGAACAGGAAGTCGTCGTTGTGCGGTTGGTCCTGGCGTTCGACTTCGGGGAACTCGCCCGGGTTGAAGAAGTAGTTCGCCATGAACTTCACGATCAGAGCGATGTTCACATGCACCGTACCCTCGAGCTTCGGCAACGCACGAATGTCGACGGCAGCCTGGCTGAAGTAGGTATCCTTCTCGAAGCCCTTGGCCGCGATGGCATCCCACATCGAATTGATCACGTCTTCGCCCTGCGTGGTGACCTTCATCTTCACCATCGGGTTGAAAAGCAGGTAACGGCGGTCTTCGCGCGAGGCACTGCGCATGTAGTCCGCGGCGCGAAGAGCGAAGAGCTTCATCGACACGAGCCGGCAGTAGGCGTCGACAAACATGTTACGCACATGCGACATGTCGGTGACCGGATTGCCGTAGAGCACCCGATTGTTCGCATGCGTGATCGCCTCGTAGAGCGCGTGGGTGCAAATGCCGATCGAGGCCCAGCCGAGGTTGTACTTGCCGATGTTCACGGTGTTGAGCGCCGCGTTCCAGGCGTCGCGGCCGCGGTGTAGGATGTCCTTTTCGCTGACCGGGTAGTCGCGTAGCTCGAACTCAGATACGTAGTTCTGGCTGGCAACGACATTTTTCACGAGGTGATAGTTCTCGTGCTTTGGATCGGAGGCAAAGAACACATACTCGTTGCCTCCGTCGAGGCGGCCGAACGTTGATACGATCGCGGCTTCGTTGCCGTTTCCGATGTAGTACTTGCTGCCGTTGGCCTTCCAGCCGTCGCCGTCTTTAGTGAGCACCATGTCGGTCGAGTAGATGTCGGCGCCGTGCGTCTTTTCGGAGAGGCCGAAGGCGAAGATGCCGCCATCCTCCAGTGCCTGGGTAGCGCGCTTGCGGACAGCTTCGTTGGCACTCATCCAGATCGGCCCGAGTCCGAGTACCGAGACCTGCCAGGTGTACCAATATTGCAGGCCGTAGAAGCCCAGGATCTCGGCGAATTGGCAGACGCGCCAGGTGTCCCAACGCACGTCGCCGGTATCGTCAGCGCCTTCGCCCTCAGGCGTGCACATCGTGGCGAGCAATCGGTTGTCTTTGGCGAACTCGAGGAAGTCGGCGTACCAGCCGCGGTCGTAGTAGTCCTCGAGTAGCCGTCGCTTTCCTTTGGCTTCGAAGAACTCGACGGTCTCGCGCATCAGTTCACGGGTGCGTTCGTCGTCGCTTTCGTGGCCTAGATCGTGGGGATTCAATAAAATCATGTTGGAAAGCCTCTTCAGTGTTTGAGTGGAGCCTAGCGCATGGACGCTGGGGGAGAGGGGCTTGGTGGGGGCTGGTTGACGGAGCGCCGGGCTCCCCCAGCCTTCTGCACCACGCTTTGCCGGAGCTTGCCAAGTTAGGTGTCCTGCGAAGCGCTTGAGTGCGCCTCCGAACCTCAACCCTCGTGTCACTTTTGGAACTCGACGGCCGATCCCGGACCACTCAAGACGCCGTCGACGATCACGTCGGCCAGCTCGCGGGCGAATTCGTCGAGCGCATGTCGCTTTGCAGCATCCCTCCGCCGCGGACCGCGCCGAAGATCAGATTCATCAGAATGCCGGCACACTTGCGCAGCCGTTCGGCTGGCCATGAATGTTCGGTCGCCTCGTCGATCGTGGTCTTACGGTAGCCGTATGCGATGAAGAGTTCGGTCACGGTCGGAGGGAGGTTGGAGTTGCAGATCTTCTTTTGCGAAGACTGGGGACATGGGACGAGCATGCTGCATGGAAGCAAGCCTATTCCCGATCTCCCACGCGATCCTGTCTGCGTCGACTATTGTTGTCTGGATACAGAGGCTTGATTGGAGACGTACAAGGGATTGTGCGCCTGCCTGGATCCCCGGCAGGATCGGTTAGATCATTAGTGACTCACTACGCTGCGGTTATGAGTTCGCGGTCATGCGGTCATGCGGTTCCCCGGTCAGACGCTGGCTGGCCCCCGACGAGGATCGGATATTGCCGATCAGCGGCGTCGCAGGGGATGCGGGTGATTTCGGTGCCCTCCTGCTTCAGGACTTCGGCTCCGTCGGGTGCGAACTGAATGATATAGGTCTTGCGAATTCGGTCCATCGTCATGTTAGGTCCGGTTTTGTGCGGGGTCAGAGAAGAAAAGGCGACCAGGCTGCCAGCGCGAACAGGGGCGGCGATGGCCTCGTGTTCGGTCGGGTTCGCTCCGCAGTCAAAGCCCAGATCCGTTGTCTCGTGAGCCCATGTGCCTTCGCGATGGAATCCGGGAAGGACGATCGGACAGCCGTTCTCCTCATCCGCATCGGTTAATGCCAACCAACAGGTCAGGTATTGCTGCGGCTCGACGTAGGAGTATCCGTTGTCCTGATGCCATGGGAAGATATCGGCAGTGCCGGGCTTCTTATACACTGCCTGATCCCAATAGAGTCGGACGTCGTCACCGAGCAGGTCATGAACCAGATCGCAAAAGAACGGGCTCCTCGTGATTTCCCTTGCCTTCGGTGAGCGAAGGACGGTGTGGGGAGTGAAAGTGATTTCGCCCGAGCGGGTGATGAATATCTTTCCTCCAAAATGCTCCTCGATCATCTTCTCGAGATCCCGCTCAATGGGATCGAGTTCTTCTATCAATGCCTCGATCGTTTCCCGATCGAATACATCCTCAAAGACCAGAAATCCCTGCTCGTCATATTGTCGAGCCTGCTCCTCGTCGAGCAGCCGGAAGGGGCCTCGATGGTTTTCCCATTCGAAGGTGTGGTTGAGTTCGTGTTTGTTCATTCGTCGAGTCCAATTCCGCCGTGACGTCGGACTGGCATCCAGTCCGTGTTAGGTGGAGTGAATCCCCACCGCTGCATGCTCTCGTCGACGGTCCCCGCGGAAGCCAGGTGATAGACCATCGCCAGGCGCGAGACTTCCGACGCGTTGTCGGTCGAGCGATGAAAGAGATGGCTATGAAAAACCAGCAGGTCCCCGGGTTGCATCAGGACGGGAACCTCGGAGGAAGTGTCGTAGTCGACGATCTCCACATAGCCATAAGATGATTCAGGGCGGGAGTCTCGAACGACCTCATGGACGGGCTCGACGTGCGAGCCTGGTACGACCCAGAGAGGCCCGTTGTCTATGTGCGCTTCGCTAACGGCTAGCCACAGCCCCACCTGGGGTGAGCGATCAAATGGGAAATAGAAGGAGTCCTGATGCCAGGGCTGACCGAGGGCCCCGGGACGCTTGGCGATGAATTGTGAAAGGAAACAATCGATGTCGGGACCGAGCAGGTCTTCACAGAGATCAAGCAGATTCTCATCCAACACGAATTCGCGAAAGAGCTTCTCGTCGCGATGGATGCGAAATAGTTTTGAGAGTTGGTCTTCGGGCTCGATCGCCGTTGCCGCGAGCCTTTGCTCCTTCATGACATAGGCGTCACCGATCGGCTCGCCGGCGGCAGCTTGTCGAACGAGTTCGACGACGCGCATCTCCATCGCTTCGAGAACGGCCGGCGCGGCGAAACCCGGCAGCATAAAATAGCCATCGCGATCCCAGGACTCTCGCATGAGCTGCGTCATCGCATTCGGCATGGCACGATCTCCTCGTTGGAATCAGAATCGCCGAGGGTAGACCAGGATCTAGCCAAATTTTAGTGCAGCCAAGATCGAGAGGTTCTCGAGCATTGACTTTACGAATGCATTGTGGAGCGACCCCATGGGTGGCTCAGCCGGCGTTCGCCCGAATTGTTTTTTGAACAATGGGAAAAACAGCAGAGGGAAGCAGCTTGAGAGTCAAGCGAAATCCCTAACTAAACGGCTGGTATCCAATCTTTGGGCTTGCCAAGAAAGCCCCACCTCTAATGCACGTACCCCAATTCTTTCAGCCTCTTGAGCGCTTCCTCTGACATCTCCGAGCCTTCGGGCGCTGGTTCAGTAATGCGCGACGCCTCGACACGCTTCTTCATTTCGGCGGCAAAGGATTCGGCGAGATCGCTCTTGTATTTCAGTTGATCCGATCTTTCATTGGGGTCCCAACTGAGATCGTAGAGCGAAGGCGCATAGCGTTCGTACCAGACGTACTTGAAGGGGTATCGGATGAGCGATGCCATTGCCCCGAAGACTCGATTCGACTTGACGCAGAACTGTCTGACTAGGTCTTTGTCGATCGAATAGGCCTTCCCTTCCCACTTTTCGGGGACCGAGCTGAACTGATCGGTGTAGGAGGAGAAGAATGTGCGAGCGGGAGCGGCCTCCGCCTGCGTAGCGTCCATTGGGAGCAGGCGGCCCGGGAGGTCCGCAGGTCGATCGATGCCCACCCATTCAAGAATCGTGGGCATGACATCGACGAGTCCGACCGGTGCTTTGATGACGGTGGGTTTCAGCGACTTGAGTCCGCTCACGACGAGTGGGATGGCGAGCAGGTGATGGTTGACGCTGAATTCGTGTCCGAGGAGGTGGTCCTCGCCAAAGAGTTCGCCATGGTCGGAAGTTACGAGCGTGATCAGTCGCTGGCCCCCGAGTGAATCGCGGGCGGCGGCGACGACCTCTCCCAGCTTTCGGTCGGCGTCGTGAACGCCTCCGAGGTAGAGGCCCCGTAAGACGCCGAGCTGGTCCTTTGGCGGGAGGGCACCACAGAGAAGTGTATGAGATTTGAGAGGTCGATCGGTGACGAGATGCTTCGAAGCGCTCTCGGGAACCCAGGGATTCTCGTCATGAACTGGATACGGGGTATGGGCATCCATGACGTTTACGAATGCAAAGAAAGGTCGACTCGTGTCGCGCCCGGCGATCCAGGATTGAAAGGCTTCCGAAGCCTCCAATGTGTTTACTTGGATGTAGTCATCGACTACGGCGAGTCCACTGGATTCGCGTACATCGAATCCGCGCAAGAGATCGAAGGCGTCACTGACGGTGATGTTCTCGGCGAAGGCGGCGGTTTCGTAGCCCGCCTCGCTGAGCTGTTCGGCGAGGGTTTCAAATTCCAGCGGCAGGCGGTTGACCCCCGGCATGGAAAGACGGTGTTGGTCGGCGGTCCGACCGGTGAAGAGTGACGCGTGCGAGGGCACGGTCCATGGCGCGCTCGAAAAGGCGCGCGTGTAGCGCACGCCTTTCTCGGCCAGACGGTCGAAGTTGGGTGTGGTGTCGGCCACGCCTCCGTACGCGGATACGGCGTCCCGGCGCACGGTGTCCATGACCACGATCAGGATCGAGGGGCGCGAGTCGATCTCGCGATCTTCTGCCATGGAGGTTAAAGGCGTGAGCAGTCCCATGATCAAGAGGAGGAGCATCGATGCCGGCCAACGAATGCCCGACACGGGGCCATTGGCGGAGTACATGAGCATGAAGCAAGATCCTTCCGAAGCGGGGCGCTGATGCCTTGGCCAAGTCTACTCATCAGTGGGCGGCCTCGGAAGGGGCGAAATGAAACGTGCGAGTGCAGCCCGTCCGCAACATTCAGACATCGGGACGACGTCGACGTCTGGGCTACTCCGTGGCCACGCTTCCGCTCGTGCTTCGTTCTGCCTCGACCTTGGAGTCAGATCTGGTCAAAGGAGACCAAATGAACGTCATCGTAGATCTATGTATTGTGCCGCTGGGCGTAGGGGTCTCACTGTCGACGTATATCGCGGCTTGTGAACGCGTCCTGGCGGAGGCCGGCCTCGAAATACGCCTGCACGCGAACGGAACCAATATTGAAGGCGAGTGGGACGATGTCTTCGCAGCCATCAAGCGTTGTCATGGGGCCGTGCATGAAATGGGCGCGCCACGGATTTCCACTACGATCAAGGTCGGCACCCGCACGGATCGCCGCCAAAGTATGGAAGACAAGGTGCGCAGTGTGGAAGCGAAGCTTGGGGAAGCGGATATACAGTCGTAGAGAGAATATTCCGGCTTCGCCGCCGCCGGGATGCCGTAGCAGGCAATCGCTGAGTCCCGAGATCGATCCAGGATGTTAGGCCCGAGTGAGCGATTGAACGTAGTTTTGGATGTTTTCGAGGTGATCTGCCGGGAGATCGCTGAAGTGCACGCCGAAATGATGACCTTCTCTGGCGCCTTCTGTTTGATGCTTGATCGTGCCTTGGTTGAGGAAGGGACGTTCGTAGGGAAGTGTGATGACGAGTTCGACTGTTTCGTCGAGGTCGCATCCGGCGAAATCGTGGGCGACGTAGATGCCGACGCCGGTTTGACTGACGTTACGGGCATCGAGGACGTCGGGGGTCCCGCGGCCCATGACCTGGATCTCAACGGGGGCGCCGTGGCGGGGGGTGACCCGAGTGTCGGCGCGGGTTGGATTCAAGAAGGCGGCGAAACTGCGGGTGGAGTACTGGTGCCCGGTTAATTGCTCTTGACCGGATGTGACGAAGTGCGCCAAGGTCGCGCCCATGGCCAGAAGCGCAACGATCTACCGGGTCCAGCTCGAGCTCTCCCATGTCGACCGCGACGTCTACGTCGAACGACAATTGACCGTGGCGTGTCACCCGTCGGAGACGATCGAGCGCATGCTGATGCGAATTCTGGTCTTTGGTCTGCGCTATACGGATGGGCTCGAGTTTGGTCGCGGTGTGTCGGCGACGGATGAGCCCGATCTTTGGCGTCGAGAGGGCGACGGGCGTGTCGCGGAGTGGGTCGAAGTCGGGCAACCCGATGGCAAACGGCTGATCAAGGCCTCTCGGCAGTCGGGGCGATGTCGGCTCTTCGTATTCGGGGAGGGCGCGCGACGCTGGCGCATTCAACATCTCGACGACATGAAGATTCCGGATAACCTCGATGTGGCTTGGATCGATGATGAGTTCATTGCTCAGCTCGCTTTGAACGTCGAGCGCCAGATCCGCTGGTCGATGACCGTTTCGGAGGGGACGATCTTTCTGACGAGCGGAGACGACACCTTCGATACTACGCCGGAATTGTGGGTGGGCGAGCCGCTTGCCTAGTGGCGATAGAACGAGCGGCGGAATGCCGGACAGGCAGGCTTGGATCCCGCCTACTCAGCCAAAGATTGCGCCGCTCGGAAGACCCTCAGGAAATTGCCTCCCCAGATCTTCTCAATGTCTTCTCGCTGATAGCCCCGCGCCAATAGGCGTCGGGTCACATTGAGGGCTTCGCTCGCGTCCTGGAAGCCATCGATTCCGCTGCCGTGATTGAAGTCGGTGCCTATACCGACGTGATCGATGCCGATTCGCTTCACGACGTAGTCGATGTGATCGATCATGACATCGACATCGACGGAGTCCATCAGTCCGCTGACGCTTCGAAGGAACGTCATCTGGACGGTCGTGTCTTCGATCTCCCAGTAGAGTTCGAAGGGGTAGTAGTAGTCCTCTTGAATCCCGGCGATCTTTCGTGCGGCGCGAATCTGTTCGATTACGGCCTCATCGGAAGAGTCGAAGAGATACGCCTTGAAGGGGGCAATATGAATCACGCCGCCATTCTCTCCGATCTTGTCGATTTCTTCGTCGGATAGATTCCGGCTGACATCGGTGAGCTGTCGAATATTTGAGTGGCTGGCGATCACGGGTGCCGTGGTCAGCGACAAGACCTGCATTGCTGCCGCTTTCGAGAGTTGTGAAATGTCGATCAGACCTCCGAGTGCGTTGATTCGATGGATGGCTTGGACGCCTAGCTCGGACAATCCGCCGTGTTCTTCCTCGGGCTCGTGGGTACCAAGTTCGCCGATGAAAAGAGGGCGCGAGG
The DNA here is from genome assembly GCA_012959805.1 of Myxococcales bacterium. Classification (GTDB taxonomy): domain Bacteria; phylum Myxococcota_A; class UBA9160; order UBA9160; family UBA4427; genus UBA4427. The sequence goes on from DUCN01000080.1 coordinate 11,165, forward strand.
AGTCTGCAAAATCGTTATGCCCCATATGCGTGAGGGCGAAGACCCGGACTCCCGCGGCGTGGAATTCATCCAAGCCGGAGATGTCTCGGCCGAGACTACGCGCATTCTGAAAGCCTAGAATCAGCGCCCCCTTGCCCTCTGCCTGAGCCTCGAGGAGGTCGTCGGCTGAGAGCGCTAGGACCAGATTGTTGTTGGGGTCATTGGTCATCGCGAGAACCGCAGCGAGCTCTTCATCTGCTTTCGCGCGCGCTATCGCATAACCCGCTTCGTTTCGCGGTCCCGGATTCACCGCGACAGCCATGATCACCGCATCGACACCACCGGCCCGCATTTTTTTCGGCGAGACCTTGGACAGACCGTCGGGCCCGACGTAGCGAGATTCGTGCCCAGGGATTTCGATGTCGGCGTGGGCATCGAGAACGAACGCGCGTTTATGAATGGATTCGGCGGTTTCGGAATTAGACGCATCGATTGCCGCCGCGCTCGGACCGGACGAGGCTTTCATGTCATGAGAGCAGGCTGCCAAGGAGCAGAGGCCCGCGGCCAACAGTCCGGAAATGAGTACGCGCTTCATGAGCATGCACCTCGTCTGGATCGTTCGTCGTGGTTCGCAGTGGCGAACTCTAGGACAGCTCCACGACGTTCCGCAGGGTGCGGCGCGGCTCGGAATCGATTTCACGCGTTCGGGCAAGGGGGGCGTCGCTTTCTTGCGACGTCAGGCCTAGTGGTTCTTGATGAGTCGTCCGGCTCGTTTGATGCGTGGCCCCCAATAGACATGATCGAAGGAGACGACTTCGACTTTCTTCCCGCTCGAGGGTGAATGTACGAAGCGTCGATCGCCGAGGTATATGCCGACATGGGCGTTCTTGCGGCCTTGTAAGCGAAAGAAAAGAAGATCCCCGGCTTCGAGCTTCTCGATCGAGATCGGTCGAGCAAGATCATCGAGTCGTGCGACGGAATGCGGCAACCCGGGTTGGCCGGCTCGCCCGAAGCTATAGACGACGAGTCCGCTGCAATCGAAACCCGAGGAAGGCGTCGAGCCGCCGTAGTGATAGGACGTGCCAACCATCGACCGCGCTTGACGAGCGGCGGCATCTCCGAGCGATCGGTGTTCGCTTGAGTCGGTGACTGTGACTGCCGCGACGGCGCGGCCGCGGCGCGGGCTCGCGTTGTGAGCGCAGCCGGCAAACGTGGTGACGGCGATCAAGAGAATGGTCATTGCGATCCGTGATCGCGGCGGTCGATTCAAATCGTGCATTATGATTGCCGTATCGGTGGGTCGCTCGGATGCTATAGCGAGTGGTTCGCCTTCTGTAGTGGCGATCGTGGGAACTTGCGCACAACCCTCCGACGCCCTGCCTAATGGGCTTCGTGTTTGGCGCTTCATTCGCTCTTCGACGGTTCAGCGGATGGAGGGAGGGATTGAGACGCAATGGCCTCGGCCGTCTCGCTCTCTCCACTCAGATAGGCCTCGGCCAGGAGCTCATAGGAATGCAGGCGCGCCTTGAAGTCGTAACAAATCGTGACGATGCCGAAATGATCTGCGGCGTATTGCTGGGAAAGATCGTCAAGTTCCGCGACCACATGGGCGAGGTCCCCGGTTGTTCCGCGCATTCCCGAACTCTCGAGGAAGCGCAGTTCCTCAGGTGTGAAGACATGCTCCGAGGCTTCTTCGGGAGAGACGATGCCTTCGCGCTTCTCGTTGCGGGCCATTTGGATTCGGCCGAGCCGTAGACTCGAAGCGTGCCATTCCGCTTCCTCTTGCGTGTCCGAACACATGACTTGAACGGCGATATGGACCTTGGGTTCTCCGCATTCTCGTGATGGGCGAAACTCTTCCCGGTAGTGGGCGACGATCGCGGGGCCCTGGCTGGCCTGACCGAAGAAATGCGCAAAGCTGAAGGGCAAGCCGCGGTGGGCGGCTAATCGGGCGGAGTCGATGCCGGATCCGAGTAGCCAGACTTCGGGGATTCCGACTGTTGGGGCGCCAGCACGAAGATCCTTGAAGGGATGATCGTCGGGGAGGCGGTCGCCGAGGAAGCCGATCAGGTCGTCGACCTGTTCGGGATAGGCGCGCACGTCGATGGGGGCGGACGGGTAGGCGAGGGCGGCGGCGGTTCGCTGATCTCCCCCCGGTGCTCGTCCCAGTCCCAGATCGATTCGCCCGGGAAAGAGCGTTTCGAGCATGCGGAAATTTTCCGCCACCTTGAACGCACTGTAGTGGGGCAGCATCACGCCACCGCTTCCAATTCGGATCCGCGTGGTGGCCGCGCCGATCTGTCCAATCATGATCTCGGGACTGGTGCTTGCGATGCTCTGAATGTTGTGGTGTTCGGCAACCCAGAACCTCTCGTAGCCAAGGACGTCGGCGACGCGCGCGAGTTCGATTGTTTCTTGGAGGGCGTCTTGTCCGGAACCGCCCTTGCGAAGAGGCGACTGTTCGACAACGGACAGTCTGAGATTTCTGTTTGGGGTCATAGCCCGGACGATAGACGAGATCTTCGTGATTCCGCCTTCGGGTGGGATGGATTGCACTGCTACGGTCTCGAGATGGTCGAGCAAGGCGATTCAAAGAAGTGGATGAAGTGGCTGATCCTCGCGGCTGTTTTGTATTTCGTGCTTCCCTGGGATCTCATTCCCGACCTACTCGGCCTCGCGGGACGCGTCGACGACCTGCTTATCTTTGCCTGGCTAGGCTGGCGGTATCGAGCCGAAATCCGAAATGTTTTCGCGACCGGAGCAGCGCACGCATCGGCGGGTACGACTTCGAATTCCAATTCGGGTTCTGCTCGGGAAGAGTCATCGGGCCCTCCTTCGCCGAGTTCGTCAGACATTTTCGATCCCTACGAGATACTGGGTATCCCGTCTTCCTCCTCGCCGGATCAGATTCGAACAGCGTATCGAGCCAGAATGATGGAATACCACCCGGACAAGGTCGCTCACCTCGGGGTCGAGCTTCAGAAGTTGGCTCACGAGAAATCCCAGTCCATCGAACGCGCCTATCGACGGTTGCGGAAATGACTGGCAAGGCTGCTAAACAAGAAGCATGGATGACGCGACGGCCTGCCCGATCTGCACGATGAATGACATTCTCGAATCCGAAGAACAATTCGAGTGCGTGACCTGTGGCCATGAATGGGCCAGATCGACGACCGATCTAGTCGATGCAGGCGCGATCGTGGTGAAGGACTCGAATGGAAATGTTCTCGCAGATGGAGATTCGGTGACGCTGATCAAGGATCTCAAGGTGAAGGGCGGCGGCATCACCCTCAAGGCGGGCACCAAGATCAAGCACATTCGGATCGTCGACGGAGATCACGAAGTCGATTGTAAGGTCGATGGAATGGCCATCATGCTGAAGGCGCAATTCCTGAAGAAAGCCTGAGGGCGCCCATCGACTTCGGATTCGTTATTGGGTTTCTATCGTGTGCAGATCAGATAACTGATCGATCCACGGCAGCCTTGATCGAGACCAGACTTGCGCGACAGGCGGAAGCTCCAATCGTTGCTTCAAGGTTCCGACGCGAACACTATAGGCGGGAGCATCGTCGCCGGGCGCCGCACCCCAGACGTGCGTGCCACATTGATCGCAGAAATGCAGGGCTCGGGTCGTTCCGCTCTCCGCTGTCTTTTCGTATTTCCGGGGCGATCCTTCGAGGAGTCGGAATTTCTCGGCGGGGACCATGACGCTCGTCCGAAAGGGGCCACCGGAGAAGGTTTGGCAATCCGAACAGTGGCAGATTCCGACGCGTTTCGGGTTGACGTCGGCTTTGAACCGAATTGCGCCGCAATGGCATTGGCCTTCGACTAGCATTGGCACTCTCCTTGCGCGGATGGCGATATCCCTCGGCATTCGGCGTTGGGGGTAGGACGTAGAGGATCGACCGGCGAGTTGGCAATATACTGCAATAGGAGCCGAGGCTGGCATGAACTTGAAGCATGAAGTCCGGAAGGAATTCTACGACCGGTATGGGTCCTGGCCGGATCTCGTCGTGCGCTCGCCCGGGCGTGTCAACTTGATTGGCGAACACACCGACTACAACGACGGTTACGTCCTTCCGATGGCAATCGATCGCGCGGTCTGGATCGCCGTTCGTTCGCGAGAGGATCGCCGTGTTCGCGTCCACTCGTCGCAACAGTCGGATCCTTGTGATTTCGCATTGGACGATTTTCCGAACAGTGATTCCGGCTGGTCGGAATACTTGAAGGGCATGGCGAAGTTTCTACAGGATGCAGGTCATGCACTCGTCGGTTGGGAGGGCGTGATGTGCAGCGACATTCCAATCTCTTCCGGACTCTCATCCTCCGCCGCGGTGGAGATGGCGGCCGGGCTCGTGTTCTCAGAGCTCTCGGGTTTTCCTTTCGACGGGACGGCGATGGCTCGAATAGGGCAGCGTGTCGAGAACGATTGGATCGGTGCGAAGACGGGCATCATGGATCAGGTGATCTGTGCGAATGGGCGGGAGGGGGCGGCGCTCCTGCTGGATTGTCGGGACTTGTCGAGCGAGTCGATTGCCTTACCGCCGAACACGATCGTGCTCGTCATGAATACGAAGACGAGGCATGACCATCGAACGTCTGGGTATGCGGATCGTCGGGCGAGTTGTGAGACGGCCGCGGCCTTCTTTGGCGTTTCGCATTTACGTGACCTGTCGGTCGAGGAATTTGATGTGCGAAGCCGTACGGAATCGCTCGATGCTCGCAGTCTGCAATGTGCTCGACATGTGGTGTTTGAAAACGAACGCGTTCTTGCGGCCGCCGAGGCGATGCGAAGTGCAGAAGCGGCCGACTTGGGGCGGCTCATGGACGCGAGCCATACGAGTCTGCGCGACGACTTTCAGGTCTCGACCCGTGAATTGAATTTGATGGTCGAACTAAGCCGGGCACAGCCGGGCTGCTTGGGTGCACGAATGACCGGTGGTGGATTCGGCGGATGCGCGATCGCGCTGGTTCAGACTGCGAAGGCAGAGGAGATCGCTTCGACCGTCTCCGCGAACTATCAATCCGCAACGCAGATCACGCCCGACGTATTTACAACACGTCCATCTTGCGGTACCAGCGTCGTCTAACCCCGTGTTGCCCGTCCATGTCCGGCGTGACTGGGGTAGGCTCATCGAACCATGAGCCCCGTGTCCTCGACAGATTCGCTTCTTCGCAGTTTGCCCCTCGGCGCTGCCTGGCAAGATCCGGAAGTTTTGGGGCTGCATCGGCTGCCGTCTCGAAATTCGCTGATTCCATTTCCGGATCTAGAGTCGGCCGTGAGCGGAGATCGCGAGCGATCCCCGTGGTATCGGTCGTTGTCGGGCGATTGGTCCTTTGCATTCTTCTCACGACCCGAAGACGTTCCGGGGGAGGCGGTCGGCGCGGATCTGGATGATTCGGGGTGGGCGTCGATTGCGGTTCCCGGAAACTGGCCGCTCCAGGGTTTCGATCGTCCTCATTACACGAATGTTCAGATGCCCTTCGCGGACACGCCGCCGGGGGTTCCGGACGAGAATCCGACCGGCGTTTATCGTCGAGTATTCGACCTCCCCAAGGCATGGTCCGGGCGCCGGGTCGTGCTGCATTTTGGTGGAGCAGAGAGTGTTCTTTTCGTCCACATCAATGGTGTCTTCGTCGGCATGAGCAAGGACTCTCGCCTGCCCGCGGAATTCGATGTGACCGATCACCTCCAGCCTGGATCAAATGCGCTGTCAGCGACGGTCATTCGATGGTCCGATGCGAGTCATCTCGAAGATCAAGATCATTGGTGGATGGCGGGGCTCCATCGCGAAGTCTTTCTCTACGCGACGGGGCCGACCTACCTATCCGATGTCACCGTCGTCGGAGATTGGGATCCCGCGCAGGAGCTCTCCCATCTCGACGTGAAAGCAGAGGTGGCCTTTCGTTCCGATCAGGAGGAGGGCTGGCGGGTCGAGGCCGAACTGCTCGGTCCAACCGGGCGTTCCCTTCTGCGTCGACCCTTGTCGGCGCCGGTTCCGATCCCGCATCCCCTCTGGGCGCTTCGTGCATTCACCTTCGAAGGTCATGTTGCGCAATTGGAATCCACGGTTGCGAAGGCCAAGCCGTGGTCCTCGGAGTCTCCAACCCTCTATCGATTGATTGTGTCCCTCGTGGATGCAGAAGGTCGAGTGCGTGAAACGGTGACGATGCGGGTGGGCTTTCGTCGCGTCGAGATCGCCGATCGAGAATTGCGAATCAATGGCCGCGCCGTCTTGATTCGCGGCGTGAATCGGCATGATCATGACGAGCGGCGGGGAAAGGCCGTGACTCGTGAGGGGATGCGAGCGGATGTGCTTTTGATGAAGCGCTTCCATTTCAATGCGGTTCGGACGGCCCATTATCCGAACGATCCGTATTTCTACGAACTCTGTGATGAGTTTGGCCTCTATGTCGTCGACGAGGCCAATGTTGAGTCGCATGCCTCTCTGCAGTCTTTGTCGAACGATCCACGCTACGAACATGCGATTCTCGATCGAGTAATTCGAATGGTGCGTCGAGATCGCAATCATCCAAGCATCATCATATGGTCATTGGGTAATGAGTCGGGAATCGCGCCCATTCATGACGCGGCCCGCGCTCATCTCCGCCATCTCGATCCTTCGCGGCCCGTACAATACGAAGGCGCGATCAGTGCGCGAAGGATGAAGCTTGCGTTTTCAGGGGGCGACGCCGAGCGCGGTTATTACGTGCGAGATCTCGCTTCGGACATCGTTGCACCGATGTATCCCGAGATCCATGAGATCGTTCGGTGGGCGAAGGAGTCGCAGGACGAGCGTCCCATGATCATGTGCGAGTACTCCCATGCCATGGGCAATAGCAATGGGAGCCTGGCCGACTATTGGGCCGCTATTGAATCGACCGCCGGCTTGCAGGGTGGATTCATTTGGGACTGGAAGGACCAGGGGCTGCTTCGTGAAGATTCCCAGGGTCGCGTCGACTGGGCCTATGGTGGCGATTTCGGAGATGAACCCAATGATCGAAATTTCTGTATCAATGGTGTGGTCGGTCCGGACGCGACACCCCATCCCGTCCTCTTTGAATGGAAGAAGATCGCGCAACCGATTCATGTAACAGGCGTCAACCTTCGTCGCGGCCGCGTTCGAATTACAAACCGCATGGATTTTACGCGGCTAAGTTGGCTTCGCGGCACATTCGAATTAGCCGTGAACGGTCGGGTCCTACAAAAAGGGGTCTTGCCCCGCTTGGATCTGGAGCCGGGCAAGTCACGGACGATCTCTCTTGCGCTTCAGCGCGACAAGTTGGATGCAAATGCTGGAGACGAAGCCTTCCTGACGCTTCGCTTCTTTGCCAGGCGGGCTCAATCATGGGTCGAGCGGGGAGAGGAAGTCGCGTGGGAGCAGTTATCGATCAAGCTTCCGACCAGAAGGACTACGAAGAGCCGATCAGGGCGCAGACATTCGGGGTCCCGTTCAGCGGACAGACCGTTCATGGAGCGAAATGGCGATGTCGTCGACGTTGAAGTCGATCTAGAAGTCGCGAATCCGAGAAAGCGAACTGGCGGACTTCTTCGTGTGAAATTCAATCGGGTCGAGCATGAAATCTCGGCGGCCCACTTCGATGAACGCTCACTCTTCCAAAAGGGCCCGCAGCTTCAGCTCTGGCGCGCGCCCCTGGACAACGATGGGATGTACGGCGAAGGGGCCCTCGCACGCTGGCGGGCCTGGGGGCTGGATCAATTATCCCTGACCTCTCGTTCCTCTTCGATTCGCCGTTACCAGGGCGAGATCTTATTTTCTGTGAACGAGGTGTGGCATGGCGCGAGTTCGGATCTTGGAATCGTTCATAAACAGAAATGTTTCGCCGGCCGCGCCGGCCTGCGTTTTGAGCATGAGATTCAAGTGCCACGCGAGTTCGATGACCTTCCTCGAGTGGGCGTTCATTGGCAGCTTCCTGCGGAGCTGGATCAAGTGGAGTGGTTTGGGCTCGGTCCCCACGAGAACTACGTCGACCGGTTGACGGGCGCATTCGTCGCGAAGCATCGTGCTCGGGTCGATGAACTCTTTCACGCCTATGTTCGGCCGCAGTCTGAGGGGAATAGGACGGGGTTGCGAAGGATCGCGCTGAGAAATGGGGATGGAGCGGGTGTTCGCTTGGTGACTTCGCGACCTCTTGAGTTTACGGCGCGACGCTACAGCGAAGATTCCCTCGAACAAGCGGAACATCTCTCGGAGTTGAAGATGGATCCGGATCTCCACCTCTATCTGGATCTGAAGCAGAGAGGCGTGGGGACGGGCGCTTGCGGGCCGGATACGCTTGCGCCGTATCGGGTTCGCGGAGGTCGCTACCAGTTTGGCTATACGCTGAGCCCGCTCGGTCCGAGAGATGGGCTCTTCTCTAAGTGATGACCATGCTCGGAGGGTTACTCAGCCGAGCCAGTTCGGCGAGGAGGTTGAGCTGGTCGCTGCTTCGGCGTTCGGACTGTTGTCGATAGGCCGCCGGCAGATGTCTCGAGTGCCGGCGATGAATGGTCGCTGACTCAGAAGATTCATCCCGCGCGCTGAAGCTAGAAGAAGCTTCGAGCGTCGAGCCGCTTCCGTCTTCTTGGGCCTGGTCGTTGGACTCTGCAGCGTTTTCTTTCCGGAGTTCAGCCCGTGCTGTGGCTTCTTGTTTGGCTGCTGCGGCGGCGACCTTGAGGTCCGCACCGCTTGGACTCGCCGGCGCGCGTGCTGCGCTCTGGACCTGACGCATCTTCTGAATCGTGGCTTGCGGATCTCCGGCGACCGCCGAGACATCGATCTGTACCTCGCCGCCGCTGATGTATTGCTTGCCGTCGGGCCCACGTGTGTATGAGAAGCTGGGCGCGCCGGATGCGAGCTTTCCGGCAGCAGCCTTATGCGCTTGTTCGTGGCGCCGGACTTCTTGGTCGCGCTGCTGAAGCTTTCGGACTTCGGCGTGTTCCTCTTGGCTCAGAGTGTCCGCGGTCTCGCGCTTGACGGGCTCTTGGCTTGCGGCGCGCTCGAGTGCCTCCGCCGAGAAATCCGTAACGAACGCGGGGCCTGACTTTTTCTGACTTGGTTCGCCTGGAGTACCATGCTGATCACGGGGATGGAGATTCCGGTGAGCATCAGGATGCCACCCTGGATCTCTCGCGTGCTGGGTAGGTCGGAAAGCAGAATATAAGCGACGATCAGTGTCAGTGGTGGCGCAGCCAGGGTGACGAGAGTGGTCAGGCGTGCTTCGATGAATTTGGCTGAGTTCATGAGACAAAGCCGGGCCATGAAAGGGCCAAAAAAGCCAGCGAGGCCGATATAGAGTATCTGCGGCATCGAGATTCCGATGAGATCGCTCGGCAGTCCACACCAGGCAAACCAACAGGCAAGGGAAAACCAGAGTCGCAGGGCGTTCACGGAAACGACATCGATTTGATGCACCACCTTGCGCGTGATGACGGTCATGAGCGCGAAAGAGATGACAGAGACGCCCGCCCATGCGGCTCCGGCGGAGCGGGGGTCATGTTCCGCGAATGGGTTTTGAATCAGCATGAGTCCTCCGAGCGCGACGGCTGCGCCTACCCAGAAGCGCCGGTCGATTCGCTCGCCAATGATCGGCCAGGCGAGCAGTGCGACGACGATCAACTCACTTCGTTGTAGGACTGTGAAGACCGCGGGGGAAAGAACTGCAATGGCGTTGGCACTCGATAAGTTCCCGACGAGCGTGCAGAGAGCGAGTGCCATCGCGATAATGAGATCGAAACGCGTGAAACGAGGCAGCGCCTTCCTTTGAATGATCGTGAGCAGGGTCGTAAAGACAGCGCCGGCGCTCAGCAGGATCAGCGTATTCGTAGCCGGTGAACCCAGGGCACTTGCGAGCTTCCACGGGATGACAAAGCCAGCGCTGGCCACGACGGAGGCGAGCGCCCAGGCGATTCCGCGGCGATAGTCGATTGGCATAGGTATTGGGGACTAACGGCGGGCAGCGAACACTAGACAGCATCCGCCAGATCGTAGTCGTCACGAAGCTGTCGCTTGAGAAATTTCCCGCTCGCATTGCGCGGGAGCTTCTCGGACGCAATCCAGATGTATCGAGGGATCTTGTATTTGGCCAAACGCGTCGCGCAGTGGGCGCGAAGTAGATCGGCCGCGTTCTCCTCATAGCGATTCAATACGAGAACCGCGGCGACCTCTTCGCCCAGCCGATCGTCGGGAACGCCGAAGACGGCGCATTCCGTGACCAGTGGATGGTCAAAGAGCGCGGATTCGACTTCGGCGCAATAGACGTTCTCGCCGCCGCGCAAGACCATGTCCTTGGCTCGATCGACGATGAAGATAAATCCGTCTTCGTCTACTCTGGCGATGTCGCCGGTATGGAGCCAGCCATCTGTAATGGATTCGGCCGTTTCCTCTTCCCGGTTGAGATAACCGCGAATGACCTGAGCCCCTCGCACGCATAGCTCGCCAACTTCGCCTGTGGGTACGGTCTTTCCATCCGTATCGATGCATTTCGTATCGAAGATCGGGAGCGCAGGTCCGCAGCTCGCCGGTTTGTCGACGAAAAAGTCGGCGGAATTGGCGGTGATCACACCGCAGGTTTCGGTCATTCCATATCCAGTTCCGGGACGAGCCGTCGACACCGACTTGTCGATCTTCGAGACGAGGTCGGGTTGGAGCTGTGCCCCACCACCGCCTAACGCATTCAAGCTCGAAGTGTCTCGACTTGCAAAGTCGGGATGAGCGATCAGCTCACGCGCCATTGTGGGGACGCCGCTGAAGTTGGTGACCCGTTCGCGTTCGATCAATTCGAGCGCTCGGCCAGCCTCCCACTTGTACATGTGCACCAGCTTTCCCCCAGCCATGGTCATCCCTTGGGCGATGCAATTGTTGGCAGTCACATGAAAGAGGGGAGTGCAGATCAGCGAAGTCAGTTGGCCAGTCTTCGCGTCTCGGGAGGGAGCAGCCGGCGGCGCTCCGTCACTCGCGCGCTGCATAGCCATCGCCTGAGCCACATTCCAATAGGCGAGGCTCAGAAGATTGTTGACACATCCCCGATGGGTCAGCTGTGCGCCTTTCGGTCGCCCTGTCGTACCCGATGTATAGAAGATGCATGCGTCTTCATCCGGATCGATCGCGATCTCCGGAAGGCTTGGTTCCTCCCCGACTGGAGCCACGATGGTTGCCCAGTCGATCACGTCCAACGGCAAGGGTTCTGGGACGCGAACACCAATGATCGGATACTCGGGGATCTCGGATCGAATGGCCTGAATGCGCTGTAGGCGTTCGTGATCGCAGATCAGAATTTTAGGCTTGGCGTCGTTCATGCCATAGGCCAGCTCGGGCGCGGTCCACCAAGCATTCACACCGACTGCGGCGGCGCCCACCGAGATCGTTGCCCAGTAGGCCAACATCCATTCGGGATAATTTCGCATGGCGATCGCGACGCGGTCGCCGGGACAGATGCCGTTTTGGACGAGCCAATGTGCGAGCTGCGCCACTTGACGATGGGCCTGTGCATAGCTCATGTGTTCGTCTTCGTAGACGAGATAGTCGGCGTCGCCGTGGGCGGCAGAGCCAAGCCAGATTTCTCGCAGAGAGTTTGGAGCGCTTGCATAGGTTTTGACGCGAACGCCGCGAACTTCGACTTCGGCGACCTCGAAAGGCGCGCCTGGGCCCGTCAGTTCTGCTTGGACTTGTCTGAGTTCGTCGTACATGGATTGGGCTCCTGGTTGTATAGGCCTAGTCTGGATTTAGTCTAGGTTTGTCGAGAGGCTGGGGCGATCGAGATTTGGACTATTCATCGATGGTAAGAACGAAGCCCGCGAAGTTGATTGCGGCGAACCCAAGACCAATCCCGGCCGGGGTCTGGAACCAATCAGCGTGGGTCATCTGTTGGCTCGCTGTCGTTCATTTCGCGTAGGACCCGCTTTAGGACCTTGCCCGATGCATTTCTCGGGATCTCATCGAGGAAGACGACATCGCGCGGAACCTTGTGTCGCGCAAGATGACTTTTGACATGCTCCTTGGCTTCATCTTCGCTGAACCGTGCACCGGGATTGAGAACGACGAAAGCGATCAGGCGCTGACCGAAGGTTTCGTCGGTGGCGCCGATGACTGCCGCTTCGAGCAACGCCGGGTGGTCCGATAGAAGATCTTCCACTTCGGAGGGAAAGACGTTCTCTCCTCCGGAAACGATCATGTCGTCATCCCGGCCTTCGACGAAGAGAAGCCCGTTTTCATCGAAGTGACCGACATCGCCGATCGACATCAAGCCGTCGAGCATCTTCTTCGTTCCGCCACCGGTGTAGCCTTCGAATTGGAGTGAGTTGCCGACGAAGACTCGCCCGGTCGTTCCATTCGGGACGGGTCGGTCGTTGTCGTCGTAGATTCGAACCGTCGTTCCGAGGGGGGGCCGACCGGCTGTGCCCGGGGCTGCTCGAAGTTCGGCCGGCAGCGCGATCGATGTGACCGAGACTTCTGTTGATCCATACATGTTATGCAGATTGTCGCCGAAGGTGTCCATCCATCGCAAGGCGAGTTCGCCGGGTAGGGCCGAGCCGCTACAGCCGACGATGCGAAGCGAGGACGTGTCGTATTTGGCAATGATGGCGGGGTCGAGGGCGAGAATGCGATTCAGCATCACGGGCACGACGGCCATGGCGCCGACTCGATGTTTCTCGATGTCCTGAAGTACGCGTTCCGGGTCGAAGCGACGCTGGAAGACGATCGTATTGGCGAAGAGACTCGCCATTCCAAAGTTCACTAGTCCCCAGGCGTGAAAGGTCGGCGCACAGATGAGCATCGTCTCGCCGACGCGGTAGGGCATTCTTTCGAGGAAGCCGATTGCGGTCGTGGGGTCCGAACCCGCCCCGGATCGATTGGCACCTTTAGGTGTTCCGGTCGTACCGGATGTGAGGATCGTCGAACGACCAAGCTTGTCCGGTCGCGGCGGTGCTTCGGGCGCATTTTCGCGCGCGAGATGGTCCAGCGTCGGAACGACTGGGTCCCCGTCGCACCAGGAGAGGAAGCGCTGCAGCTTGTTTGCGCCCTGATCCGCGATTTCCGTGAATTCTTCGTCGTAGATCAGCGTGCCGGCGCCTTCGCGCTCGAGTACGTCCGCGAGTTGGGGACCAGCAAATCCGGTATTGAGATAGAGGGAGTCTGCGCCGAGAATTGCTGCGGCCGATGTCGCTTCGACGAACCCTCTGTGATTGCGCGCGAGAATGCCGACGTTATGTCCGGGACCAACGCCTGCGGCACGGAGTCCCTGGGCGATCGATAGGGTTCGTGTGCGGAGTTGCGCAAAGCTTGTCGTGCCCGAATCGTCGATGATCGCCGGTTCGGCGTCGCGGAAGAAGCGCCCGCCAAAGATGCCGGATGCCGCGCTGAGTCCAGTTTCGTGAATGCCACGCGCCATCGAGATCAGAAATCTTGGGGATAGGATGCCGACATCGCCGAGCACGCCGAGCGCGTGGGTCGAGCGTTGGATCAGGCTGCGGATTGAGGGGCGAGCTGGAGGCATCGATTTTTCCTGGGAGTAGACGATGAGTCGATCTAGCCTACGGTATCGGCGGTGGGAAGCGATTGCGACCACCGTCCCGGCCCACTCACGAGGAGCAGCTCATGGCGACAAGAATCGTACTCATCGGCGCGGGCAGCGCCCAATTCGGATTCGACATGCTCGGCGATTTTTTTCAGAGCGCGGTCTTGTCGGATTGCGAAATCGTATTACACGACATCAATTCGAAGGCTCTCGAACGGGTAAGCCGCGCGGGCCAGGAATTCATCGATGCCCGTGGACTCGGCATTCAGCTCGTCGCGACGCTGTCGCGAGAGGAGGCGCTGCTCGGGGCCGACTACTGTGTCATCGCGATCGAGGTGGGAGACCGCTTCGCGCTCTGGGAACTGGATCAGAGTGTGCCGAGGCAATTCGGCTTCAAGCAGACCTTTGGAGAGAACGGCGGTCCGGGCGGGCTCTTCCATTCGCTTCGAATAGTGCCCCCGATTCTCGAGATCTGCGCTGACATCGAGCGGATTTGTCCCGAAGCCTGGATTTTCAACTACAGCAATCCCATGAGCCGGATCTGTACGACGGTCCATCGCGCCTTCCCGGACCTCAAGTTCGTTGGACTTTGCCATGAGATCGCTTCACTCTATGAGCATCTGCCCGCCATCCTCGACGTTCCAATCCGAGCACTCTCGTTTCGCGCGGGTGGGCTCAATCATTTCAGCGTGTTGGTCGAGGCGAGATTCAAGGACTCGGGCAAGGACGCCTATCCCGAAATCCTCGCGAAGGCGGCGGACTATTTTGAACGTGTACCGGATATGGGAAGCGTGATGAGGCGCCTGTTCGCCGCGGATGCCGGTGGGACGGTCGAAAGTGAAGCGGAATGGAGAAGTGGTGTGAGCCCGTGGGCAGAGCGCGGCGCATTTCGTGTATTGCTCGAACGCTTTCATTGCCTTCCGATCACCACCGACAGCCATATCGGCGAATATCTGCAGTGGGCACCTGATGCTGCGGATCATCAAGCCGTCCTCGATTTCTACACGTACTACAAGAAGTGGACTCTGCGCGGTGATCCCAAGATCAAATCGACACGAAGCGAGCGGCTGGTGAAGATCATCGAAGCGATGTTGACCGATGATCGTTACGAAGAGGCCGCAGTCAACTTGCCGAACAGGGGATTCATTTCGCAGTTGCCCGATTTTATGGTGGTCGAAGTACCTGCCTGGATCGATCGTAAGGGCGTGGAGGGAATTCGTCTCGACGCGATGCCGCAGGGATTCGCGGGCCTGTTGACGAATCAGGTGGCGGTCCACGATCTGACAGCACAGGCGATCATCGATCAGTCTCGTGATCTCGTCGCCCAGGCACTACTCGTCGATCCCACGGTGGACCAGACCAAGGCGATCGAGCCCATGATTGACGCCATGATCGAACGCCAGCCCGACTTCCTCGGTTACCTGCGTTAGGCGATGTAAAGACTCAGCCCCTTGTCACCCTGACGACTTCGTAGCGGCCGCGTTCGCCGATGAAGCCGTTGCCGATCCAGCCGGTCAGGCTGACGACGATCGCGCCGAGAAGGGCGGATCCGAAACCTGCGATCTGGAAACCGTCGAGGAACCAGGCGGCGAGGCCGATCATTCCGGCGTTGATCACCCACAAGAAAAGACCGAGAGAGAGAAGTGTAATCGGGAGTGTTAGGACGATGGCGATCGGCCGAACGATTGCATTCACGACTCCGAGAACGAGGGCCGCCCAGACGAGCGTCGCGCCATCCTGCACAGTGATCCCATCGACGAGCATCGAAGCCGCCCAGAGTCCGGCCGCCGTGATGGCCATTCGAATCAGAAATCCCATACTCAAATCCTCCTTGTGAGTTCTCACCGAATCGAAGCGCCGCCGGCTACTCGGAGTCTCGGCACAAACTTGCCGATTGCAACCCATCGCAGCTCGCGCGCAGGGGAATCGGACTAGCCGTCGGAGCGTTCCCCCCGGTGGGCGCGCCAGTTCCCGCTTGGGATGCGTAGGCGGCGGTTCGGCACCCGATTGTAGAAATAGACCCAGGCCTCGACGTTATTGGGCGCGACGAGCCGAATTTGTTCGCGCAGATACAAGGACTCCATGGGCTGGTTCTCGACCACTGCTTCGAACTCATCGAGGCGCGCGAGCACCCCCCCGTCGACGATCGAATAGAGTTCACCAATCACCTGGCCCACCTCGCCGCTCCCGCCACTCTGAATGCTCCCATGTCTGAGCCCTGGATAGGAGCCGAGATCGAAGAGTTCGCCGGGGATGACCGCGGGGCTCACGTAGAGGAGGCCATCGCCCACTCCCAGTTCGCTCATGCCCCCCAGTCCCTGCATGAGCGAGCCATAGAACGCGATCGATTCTGGCTTCCGCCCACCCAAGGCCTAGTTGGCCCCGGAGCTTGCGACCGTCGTTTGGAGATTCGTCAAGGCTTCGAAGGGGGGCGCCACGATGCGGAGATTGATCATCCATTGCGGGATGCCTCCGCCGGGTTCCAGATGCATGGTGAAGGCGCCGTTGGTCTTCATGTCGCGATCCGCCATCGGCCAACGCTTTGCCATCACGAAATACGGATACGACATGTCGCCCTTACGGGCAAGCAGTTTCGACTCCGAGGTGTTCGGAAACCACGTCTTGAATCGATTCGAATCGCGAAGCAGCGCGAGGATGTTGTCGATCCCGGAATCGACGCCTGTGACGCCCTTGGATTCTTTGATTTTCGAGCCAGCCACTGGTCTCGTATAGACCTCGATCCCGTCTTTCTCTTGATCGAGCGGCCATTGGGGTTCCACTGTCCAGGCCGGCGCTGCGGGGTGCTTACCATCGAAGCGCGCGCATTGATGGTCCGGCGTGCTCGCGCTCGATCGAGTGAACTTCTAACGTCCAATCAGCCCGAATTTTTTTGATCGCTTACGGTCCAAATGGAGTGTTTATGTCTTCTCGACTCGAAGGAAAAGTGGCCATCATTACGGGTGCGGCTCGTGGAACTGGCGAACAGACGGCTCGGCTATTTGTCGAGGAAGGTGCTCGCGTCGTGATTGCCGATGTGCTCGAAGACGAGGGCAGGGCGGTGGCCGAGGATCTGGAGGACGCTGCGCATTTCTGTCGCCTTGATGTAACCGATGAGGCGAGTTGGGCGGAGACGATCGTTACGACCCAAACCCATTTCGGTGCGCCAACCGTGCTTGTGAACAATGCTGGGCTTCTTCATATCCAGTCACTCGTTGAAACGAGTGCAGCAGATGTCGAGCGACTCTGGCGCGTGAATGCGCTCGGCCCTTTTCTCGGAACAAAAGCGGTGGCTTCCGCGATGCATGCCGCGGGCGGTGGGTCGATCGTCAACGTGGCGTCTGTCGATGGCCTCACGGTCAAGAACGGTCTTGCCGCCTATGCGCCAACGAAGTGGGCTCTACGCGGGCTTACGCGAGTCTCGGCGATCGAGCTGGGGCAGATGGGCATTCGGGTGAATGTCGTTTGTCCGGAAGCGGGCGGTCCGGGGATGCGAAAAGAATTCGTTCCGGAGAACATGGATCCCATGGACACGATTGCCTTCACGCACGGCGTGATTCCGTATAATCGAGAGCGCCCGGGAATCGAGATCATTCGCGATATCGCACGCATGATCCTCTTTCTCGCCTCGGACGAGAGTCTTTCATGCACGGGTGCGGACTATCCCGTCGATGCGGGTTGGACGGCCGGCAGACGACTCAAATATCAGCCGGGCTACTCAATCGAGTGAGGACGAATACGAGGCGTATTTCCGTCTTGACGGCCCCCCGGCATGTTCCGCGCTCAAAGTCTGTAGATGCGCGTTGCCGTTCCCGAGAAGAGGGCGTCCTTTTCGTCTTCTGAAAGGTCCTGAACGATCTTCTTCATTCCGTTCCAGAGGACGGGATAGGAGATCGACATCTTGTCGACGGGGAAATTGCTTTCGAACATGCATCGGTCTGGTCCGAAGCAATCGATCGTATGAAGATAGTAGCGGCGCTGCGCCGTGACGAACTCATCCGAGGTCGGTGGTGTCTCGCGGCCCATCCAGCCGAATCCATTGTCGGGCATCGCCAGGCCTCCGAGTTTGGCCACGACGTTTTCGCATCGCGCGAGCTCCGCAATGTCTTTCTTCCACTGCGCATGAACTTCTTCTCGCTTGTCGGCCCAGGGCCCGACACCCAGCGGCGTCCCAAAGTGATCGAGAACGAATTGCGTGTCTGGGACTGCCCGGGCCAGGCCGATGAAGTCCTGGATCTGATAGTGGTAGTGCCATGTGTCGTAGGTATGTCCGAGCCGGCCGAGTCGCTTGATGCCATCACGAAATTCTTTTCGGGAGTAGAGGTCGGGTCTTGCACGGCCCGTCAGCATCAGACCGTCTTCCTTCTTCGCGCTCGCACCGGCATGGCGAACTCCGCGAAAGAGGCCTTGGCTCTTGTCTTCGTGGAGGTGGACGAGTTCCTCGATCGCGTCGCCTAGCATCAGGTCGATATGCGATACGAGGGCGACAATTTGAGAGCTAGCTTCGGGACTCGAAGCGGATTTTTCTGCTTCGCCTGCGATGAACTCGACTTCGCCGAGGGAGCGAAGATGGTCTGGTCCCTCGGATCTGTATTCGGCGCCGCACTCCATGAAGATGGTCTGCTCGACGCGATGCCCGCTTCCGGTGTCGGCCCAGAGATCATCGAGGCAATAGGGCAGTGCGCCATCCACTCCCCAGAGATGATGATGGGTGTCGATGATGCGACGTTCGGGATCGACGATTTCTTCCTGGACGAGGTCCAGCCATTGGGGCTGGATGGATTTCGATTCGCTCATGGGGTCAATCTCCGGGTTGAATTCACGGGCTCAATGAGATCGTGGGATCAAGACGATCTCACGATTCGTTCGCGGCCGCATCTCGCTCGTCGAACACCGCTCTCGCGATCGCCATGCCTTCGACTGCCACGGGAAAGCCACCGTAGATCGCCATGTGCATGATCAGCTCCGAGATCTCGGTTCGGTCGAGACCGTTGTCGAGGCCGCGTCGGATATGAATCTAGCGTTCGGCGAACTTCAGATTTTCTTCTGGGGTGGCCATCGTCAGTCTCCTTTGCCCGAGTTCGGGAGGGGCAATCTTTGATAAGATCCGAAGCGAATTCAGGAATGTCGATCCGGCGAGTTGCCGGGACCGAAAGCTTCATCAGGAGACAGAGCATGGCGAATGAATCAGCGGGGCGCGACAGCTCGATCGAAGGCAGCGAAGGCGGCTCAGTCGACCCATGGCGTTTCGCCGGCAGTTTTCTCAAAGGTATTCTCAGCAAGTCGATCCCCGATACGCCGAGTCATGCGGCCATTCCCTGGAGCCCGATGACCAAGCCTCTGGCGGAGGCCAAAGTGGCGCTTCTCTCGACTGCGGGAATTTCGATGAAGGGAGACAGGTCCTTCGACATGGAATGCGAACGACAGAATCCGACGTGGGGTGATTCGAGTTTCCGGCGACTCCGTGCGGATGCGACTTCGGACAACATCGAAGTGAATCATCTTCATATCGACACAGGCTATATCCAGCGCGATTTGAACGTTGCCCTTCCACTGGATCGGCTTCGCGGATTGGTGGCGGAGGGTCATGTCGGTTCGATGGCCGAGACGCACTATTCGATCATGGGATTTCAGGGGGCTGATTCGAGCCGCCTCGAAAATGAAACGGCGCCGGCCATTGCAGAAAATGTGAAAAACGAGGAGGTCGATCTGGTTCTCCTCGCCCCGGTCTGACCGGATTGTTGCCGGTCCGTGGGACTGGTCGCCAGGAAGATCGAAGAAGCCGGAATTTCGACCGTCACGCTCAACATGATCTGGCCGTATCAGAGGCTCGTGGGCATGCCGCGTGTCGCGGCAATCGAGTATCCCTTCGGTCGCCCCTTTGGCGACGTGGGCGATGCGTCGACGCAGCGAGAGGTGTTAGTCGCCGCACTAGCTTTCGCAGAGGAGGCTGGTCAGCCGGGACAGATCAAGCATCTCCCCTTCCGATGGCACCAAGAGCCTAAAGACACCAAATGGCACCCGTCAGCGCCGTCTCCGATCATCGCCATGATGCAGGCTCGCAGGGCAAAGCGGGAAGCCAAATTCGAAGGCTGAGCGAGTCTCGGGGTCGCGTAAATTTTGCAAAATTCCCGCGGGCTCTCTAAAGAGATTCCCTGATTCGGCCGATCTCTTTTAAGCACCGTTGCGTCCATATCCCGCAGCGACTGAGGGAGGTCCGCCATGCCGATCCGCACACGGCTCAGTGTCTCAAATTGTTCTTCTTCGATCTCTCGCGTGATCTTCCTCGCGCTGATCCTTGCGCTTTCGGGCTGCGTTGGAGGTGCCTGGAAAACCACGCTCGAAGAAGACACGCCGGCCGCCTACTACCGATTCATGCGCGAGCACGGCGATTCGAAATACGCGGTCCAGGCCCGCGAGCGATTGGATTTTCACAAGCTGAAGAGGAACCCGAGCCTGTCCGGCTTCGATGCCTTCCGGAATGAATTCCCGGGCAGCGATCTCATCGTCCAGCTTCACCCGGCACTCGAAAAGCCGGCTTTTGAAATGGCTCGGGCACAGGGGACATCCGCTGCCTACCGAGAATTTCTTGCCGGCTTCACGGGGGGCGCATTCTCGAACCGTGCGGAGGGCAATGCCGTCTATGTTGAGTCGAGCGGGTTCGGCGGTGACGCAGCATTGCTTGCGTCTTTTTCCGAGCGCTATGCGGAAAGTGATTTTGCAGCGGAGGCTGTGCGCACGGTGAAGGCGGTGGCCGAGAAACGCGCCGGCCAATTCGATCAGATTGGTCTGGTTCTCAAAATCGCGAGGGGAACGCCCGAGGCGAATCGCGTACGAAAGGCATTGGTCGACCGCATCCAGGAAATGATGGAACGCGTTGGGATTTCGCTCGTCGAGATTCCAGATGTCATTCCGGCAGGCCAGGCTTCGCGCTATCCGGCGGCACGGCTTGAAGTGTCCCACGTGGAGCGCGAAGTCGGGCGCCACGTCAGCGCGGGCGAACTCGCACGTCCGGCGCTGCTGGGCGAAACGGCGATCGTATTACGGGACAAGCCAGACGGAGTCGTCATCGCATCGCGCACCTTCAACATTCGGGTCGAGGACAAGGCGCATGTGCCTGGGACATCCGTTCTCTTCTCGGCGGTGTCACCTAAATTTTGGGATGAGTTCTTCGTTCCGGTTGCACGTTGGCGCAATAACCGATCGATTCGCCCGGCGCTTCCGCTGGGGCGGGCGATCATTGACCTCGACGGTGTAGGCGATCGAGTCGTCGTGCTCTTCGAGGACGGCGACTTCGAGCTGCTCGGGCTCGCGGATCCGCTGAAGCCGATTCGGCTCGCGGCCTACCATCGTGGAGAGGACTATAAAAAGTGGACTGGGATTCGCATTCTCGGGGATCGTGTGGCGATCTATGGCGAAGAAGGCCTCGAGATCGTTCGCTTCACCGGTACCGGACCCATCGCAGAGAAGACCTGGACGCGCGGACAGATTGGCCGCGTTCTTTCGCTGACTTCCCTGGGCGATGAACTCGTCATCGTTGGCGCCAAGGGCATGCAGATACTGGATCTAGAGACGAATACGATCCGGCGCGTTATGCGTCGAGTTCTGAAGAGCGTTGCATCGGCGGGCGACACACTCGTCTTCGTCGATGGTGAGTCGATCTATCTCTCGACCCTAGACCTACTCGCTGAGAATCGCGTGGTTGCCCAGATGAAGCTGGGCAAGACCTTTGGCCCGAACAACGTGCGCGTACTCGAAGGTGCTGCGATCGTGACGGGACCGGGTGGCGCCATCGTCATCGATGTTCGAAATCCCGCCAAGCCCAAGGCGTTGGCCAAGCACCTAACACGGGATGTCGGGGATATCGTCGACGCAACACGCGTTCGTGGTCGAGTCTTCTTGGTGGGCACGCGCGGTCTTCAAGTTTTGAATCGATCGCTCACACGAGTGGAAGAGACAATTGATGTTGGTGAGCGAAACCGCGTGACGGTGATGGGGCGACATCTTGTCACATCCGATGATTCGGGCCTTCAGGTTGTGGATGCGACGCCATGGGCCGACGCGGGCGTCCCGGCAGCCGCGCGTTAGAGGTTTCGGCTAGGCGGAGTTCACGGGTCGACGGCCGGAGCGAGCCATTCGCGACACGCTCCTGCACTACGAGGTTCGACTCCAGCGGATCGATCGCGGGTTGCGACATCTGGCTGCGATGGGCCAGGACGTGACGGCTTTCGAGATTTGGAAGGCGTTATTTCCGTCTTATGCACCGGGCCAGGAGATGCGATCGCAGATGCTCATGTTGATCGGTGCGCTTGATTGCCTGGAAGACGACGGCAATCTTATCACCGAGCGTCGTCCGGACGGCGTGCTGACCCATCATCATTGCTGAGCGTAGGATCAGCCGCCAGTCTAGATGTTAGTTTGCGTAAGTCGATAGAAGGTAGATCGAAAGTGCACGCCGGTCGTCCGGCGAGAGTGCGACGACGGGCATCGGCGGTGTAGGCGTCAATAGAAAATGGCTGAGCGAATCGATCGTGTATTTGGCGGCGAGTCCGCCGAGCGGCTTCGCCACCATTCCGGCTTCCGCGATCTCTGCAAGATGGCAGGTTCCGCAAGCGTTGCCTGCAAACAGGGTGGCACCGCGAGCTGTTTTATCTGCGAGCGTCGCCGCATCGAGGTCGGCGAGGGGATTCGAGAGTGGGGCTGCTGCGGGGCGACTGAGCTGGGTGTTCGGCCCACCCGCGAGTGTGCCCTTCGGTGCGATTCGGTAGATGGCACCGGCGTAGTCGTCGCTGAGGTAAAAGCTTCCGTCGGGTCCCTCGATGATGTCGACGGGGCGACCGATGACGTCATCGTTGAAATTAAAGCCGGTCATGAAGTCTCGTTCGACGATTTCGCCGTTGGCCTCCCAATGCAGTGAGACGACTTTATAACCCGAGAGTTCGGAGCGATTCCAAGATCCGTGAAGGGCGACGAGCGCCGCGCCACGCAGGCTTTCTTCGGCATCGGGGTGACGCACGAAAGTCATGCCGAGGGGGGCGGTGTGGGCTTGGAATGAATGGGAGGGCGGAATCGAGGCTGCGATGCGATCGGACTGGCCTTCGCCG
The DNA here is from genome assembly GCA_012959805.1 of Myxococcales bacterium. Classification (GTDB taxonomy): domain Bacteria; phylum Myxococcota_A; class UBA9160; order UBA9160; family UBA4427; genus UBA4427. Next base: position 33,763 of record DUCN01000080.1, read on the forward strand.
AAGTGGGGATCGGGTCGGCGATTCCCGTTGGCGACCGGGAATCCGTAGAACCCGCCGCGTTCGATGCGATTGAGTTCACAGGGTGGGTAGTCATCACCCAGGAGATCGCGGCCATTGTCGGTGGCGAAGAGCTGGTCGGTTCCCGGCTGCCAGTCGAAACCGACGGAATTTCGCAGGCCCGAGGCGTAGATCTCGGCGCCTGAACCATCGACATTGAAACGCAGGATCGCCGCGCGTCGTGGATCCTCTTCTTCGCAGACATTGCAGCTCGATCCAACATTCAGATAGATCTTGTCGTCCGGGCCGAAGCGCAGCGTGCGGGACCAATGATTTCCGCCTTCCGGAATTCCCTCGACGATGCGGGTGGGTTCGCCCGCCACCGCGATGCTGTCGGGACCGGTCTCGAGGAAGCCGACCCGGGCGATTGCGCCGCCTTCGCCGATGTAGAGCTGTTGATCGCGGAAGTCGAAGCCGTGGGGTCGATCGAGGTTCTCGATCAGGATCTTGTGGCCGTCCGAGCGCCCGTCGCCGTCGAGATCGCGAAATACATGGACCAGGCGGCCGACGCGAGGCTGGCTGACGATCAGGTCGCCGCCCGGGCTGAACCGCATGAAGCGAGCGTTGGGAAGGCCCTCGGCGAAGAGTTGAACCTCGAAACCCTCGGCGAGATGGAAGCGGCTCTGGACTGTCGCATTGCTGGGCGCGTCGATTCCGCCCCCGAACATCGAGCTGAGAATCGGGCCCTTGATGGTCATCCAGTCCGGCAGCAGCGCACTACAGGCGGCGACACCGACGATGGTGAAGAGCGCGATTCCAACGATCCAATTCCGCATTGATTCCTCTGGCGACTTGACGCCCGGTGCCTCGATAGTTTCCGGCTGAACCCCGGATGTGACCAGGATTGCCCCGGCTCATTCTCAATTTTAGCGGCGCGAGGGTACCCTAAGGACGCTCGCGCGCTCGCCGGTGAAATCGCTTTGGATCCGGTGATCCAAATGGGGAAATCACACCTTTTTCCCAAAGGGATCTTGACGAAAGCCCTTCTTTAGCGGATACATAGGCGCTCTCTATCCGGGCGGTAGCGTCATCGGGTACCGCCGGAGGCAATTCCAAGATGCAGAAGATTCGAACAGGCGACCTCGTTCAGGTCGTAAGTGGTGCCGGTGCGGCGAAGGCTGCGCAAGGCCGCGTGATTGCTGTCGACGCCGAGAACGGCCGTGTGCGCGTGGAAGGTGTTCGGCTTCAGAAGCGACATCTTCGCCCTGGCCGAAGCGGCGCGCGCGAAGGCGGCATCGTGGAATCCGAAGGTTATGTGGATGTATCGAACGTGATGCTCGTGCATCCCGGGGACAACAAGCCTTCACGCGTTCGCGTCGAAGAGCGAGATGGGCAGCGCATTCGCGTGTTCGCGCGAGGCGGCGATCTAGTCCCGGACCCGTCCTGAGCCGAATGCCGCTGAATCCCGGGCCGCTGGGCATGAGCAGCTAATCGCATCCAAACGCTTCTAAGACCAGCGATAGGAACCAAACAAGCATGGCGAAGAGCAAACGCGAACAGATCAAACTCGAGTCGACGGCGGGAACAGGTCACTTCTACACGACCTCGAAGAATCGCACGAATACGCCTAACAAGCTCGAGTTCAAGAAATATGACCCTGTCGTGCGCAAGCACGTGCTCTACAAAGAGACCAAGCTCAAGTAGTCGAGACGTTTCTGGTTTCGTCGGTTCGCTTGAGCTTGGGGCGATCGCGAAATTGGGCGTGCCTTCGCGATTCGAACAACTTGTTGCCGATGGCTAGATGACTGTGGATGGCTGTTGTGACGGCCTGTGAAACTGAGAGAAATCGAAAGAGGGATTCCGAATGGCTTGGGTGATTACCCGAATGTGTCGCGACTGTGTCGATATGGCATGCGTCGAAGTCTGCCCCGTGGATTGCATTGTCCAGCACAAGCAAAAGGGCGATGCGGCCGGTTACGAGAATCAACTCTATATCGATCCCGAAGAGTGCATCAACTGTGGTGTTTGTGAGCCGGAATGTCCCTGGGAAGCCATCTTTGAAGATGAGCAGGTCCCGACCGTTTTTGATGAAGACACGGCGCAGAATGCCAAGATCGTCGACGAGCGTGACGACTTTGAAGTTCCGGAGCGCGAGGACGTCGCTGTTCCGTCGACCGACGACATCAACAAGAATAAAGCGAAGTGGAAATACGACGCATAGACGGTCGTGATGGCTCCGGTCTCACCGAAGCAATCATCGTCCGCATCAACGCCAGCGCCAATGTCGATTTCAGCGAGTCTTCTGGACTGGCTGCGCGGCTTTGCCTGAGCGAATATTATTTGCGATGCCGATGAGTCCAGAAGCCGCGCAGGTGATCGAGGCGTTGCGCCTTCAACCTCATCCTGAGGGCGGCTTTTACCGCGAGATCTTCCGATCCCCCGAGCAAGTTCAGGCGGGCACACGCACGCGCGCCGCAGGAACCTCGCTCTACTTCCTCCTGCCCGAGGACGCCCACAGTGCGTGGCACGTAGTCCAGTCCGATGAACAATGGCATCACTATGCGGGTGCGCCTCTCGAGCTTCATCTTCTTCGCGAGGATGGACACGAGGTGACCACGCTTGGGTCCCGCATCCTGGTCGGCGAACTTCCGCAGGCCGTCGTGCCAGCGGGCATCATACAGGCGGCACGACCCTTGGGCGGCTGGTCTTTGATGGGCTGCACAGTGGCGCCCGGCTTCGATTTTGATGACTTCGAGATCAATTTGGCCGAGGATCTCCATCAGCGTTTTCCGTTACATGGCCGGCTCATCGACGAATTTCTTTGATCGGGGCCGGCCTGCGACCCAGTTTACGCGCCCGATGATGGGAGCATCATCATCGAATGTCGCGAAGAGCTCTTCACCTCGGCAGGCAACAATAGTCCTGGAAATTTCGGAGAATGTGGCCCCGGGTAGCCCCGTTCCTCAGCTGAGCATGGCAGCGGTCATGACCATCGACATGGTTTTGAAGGAGTAGAGGAAGGGCGAGAAGGAGATTAGCCGAAGGCTTTCGCCATGACTTCGACCACCCCGTCGAGATCCCGGTCGCTGGGCGGCTCTTCGAGACCTCGCGTCCAGATTCTCAACTGTTCCACAGCCTGATAAACGAGCATCCATTTTCCGCCGATTGCGTTGGCACCGCGGGCCTCGGCATCCAGGATGAGCTGAGTGCGCTCCGGGGCATACACGACGTCCAGGACGGTCGCGGATTTCGGAATCGCGTCCGCGACAACCGGCGAGACCATCCCATTCAGTCCGACGCTCGTCGTGTTGACGATGATCTCGGGCTCGAGGTCCGTGAGTTCGTCGAGCTCGCCTGCATGGGCCGCGCCGAGATCTCGTACCAGCGTCTCCGCGCGGGCGAGCGTGCGATTGAGAACGGAGACTTCGTAGCCGCGCTGACGAAGCCCGTACACGAGAGCCCGCGCCGTGCCGCCCGCGCCGAGTACCACGGCGATTTTGGTCGTGTCGCTCTTGCTGCCTTCGGAGCCTGTGCCGGCTCGCTCCAGGGCTCGAAGGGCTCCCAGCCAATCCGTGTTCGTGCCGATGAGACGACCGTCGGTCAAGGTGACCGTATTGATGGCGCCGATCTCGCGTGCGACCGGCTCGACTTCGTCGACGAGTGCCAGCATCGCTTCCTTGTGCGGGATCGAGACGGCAAATTGTCGCAGACCCTGATCTCGAAAACCCTTGACCGCGCTCGCGAGGTCGTCGGCCGGGACATCGTAGGCGTCATACTGCGCGTCGATACCCAGATATTGATAGGCGGCGCGATGCATCACTGGGGACTTCGTGTGGCTGGCCGGGTGCAGGACGATGCCGCATTGAATCGTTGTCGCGGCGGTCATAGCCGAGTGCGTTCAATGGCGGCCTGCAAGTCCTGCCAGACTGCGCGGCGCGTCTCGGTCGTGTACTGACGTAACACGTAGGCTGGATGAAGCGTCGGCATGAGAGGGATGTCTTGGTAGCTCTGCCAGGTTCCACGCAACCGCGTGATGGCGACATCGCGACCGAGTAGGAGACTGGCCGCGGGCTTGCCCAGTGTCACGATGACCTTGGGTGCGACGGCGCGAATCTGCCCATCGAGAAAGGGGCGGCACGCGCTGACTTCGGGGGGAAGGGGATTTCGGTTCTGCGGTGGGCGACATTTTACGATGTTGCAGATATAGACTTCGCTGCGCGGGATACCGATGCCCTTTTCGATCATTTGCGTGAGGAGTTCGCCCGCACGGCCCACGAAGGGCAGGCCGGTCGAATCTTCTTGTTCGCCGGGGCCTTCGCCGATGAACATCAAGTCGGCCTTCGGGTTGCCCGTCCCGAAAACGATTTGACTTCGGCCCTTTGAGAGAGCGCATCGCGTGCAGTTGCCCAGATGGTTTTGAACGTCCACAAGCTCCGGCTGTCGATCACCCCACGGTACGACTTCGATTCCGGGGGTGACGTTGTCGCGGGTGACGTGAGTCGAGCGGCGTGTACCGGCACTCGAAGATGTGGTGGCCGCGCCGACAGCGCCTGCGCCGGCATCGACCGGTCTGGGCGACAGTCGAGACGGAGTTGCCTCGGTGTTTGAGGCGGCAGGTGCCGCGGTCATTGTTGACGGAGACCGAGGCGGAACGGAAAGCGATGCCTGCGCCAAGTCTGCTCTCGGGAATTCGGAAACGCCTTCTTCCATCAACTCCCGAAGCAGTGCCCCCGCTGAAGCGACGAGCGTGCGCGCTTCGCCTTGGGGCGTGGTGTCGCCGCTGTCTGTACTGGCGGGGCTAGCGGGGCGAGCGGTGTTGTCGGTGTTGTCGGTATTGTCGGTCCCCGACACGCCGCTACCTCGCTTCAGTCATAGCGAGCAGCGAGAAGGCTTCGCGCAGGCGCTCCCGATCCGCCGACTCACCCTCGAGGCGCGTGGCCGCAGAATCGATCGTACCGTGTCTTTGTGCATCGATTCGTTCGTCGATCTTGAATTGGAAGCCTGAATCGTTGGCTTCGTCGTGACAGTCGCCGCAGACCTTGAGGATCACGCAGGAATCGCATTTGTCGCCGAGGGAGAGGATGGTTCCAACGCGCTTGGCCGTTTCTCCGATGTGGTCGCCACCCGGGCCGTGACATGACTCGCATCCGACTCGGGCGAGGTCAGCGTGATCCGCGACCTTCGCCGTTGCCGGGAATCCGCCGGGCTTTCCAAAGGCCGTCGTGTGGCAGGTCAGGCATTCGGTTTCATTGGATTTTCCGGACCGTTCAAGGGTCCGGACGGAATGTCCGTGAGGGCTCGTCTCCCAGGTCGCGAACTCGGCTTGATGACAGCCCTGGCAGGCATTGGATCCCACGTAGTCCGCGGAGGTCGGAAGTAGATTTCGGATGGGTCCGGATCCTCCTAACAGGTCCGCGCGTTCGGTATCCGAGAGCGAGACGATCTTGCGATGTGAGACGCGTGGCTGGAACTCGGCGTAGTCGAACCCGAGCGAATGTTTGGGGTTGTGACAGGTCGAGCAAACATGCTGGTAATCATGCTGCCCCGCCGCGTCGCGCGGGACGAAATTCGGTGTGAGGTGTGGACCGCCGCGACCGTGGCAGGACTCGCACCCAACATTTTCAAGGTGGGCTGGCTGGCGTCGAAAATCAAAACCGCCAGTTTCTTCAAAACCAACCACATGGCAGCCGACACAGTCGGTCCGGCGGTCGGCGGCATGCGCCACCAGGGTACTGAATGCGGTCGAATGCGCGGTGAACTGCCATGCGGCGTGTTCTTGTTCGTGGCAGACGCCGCAGACATCATTGCCGCTATAGCCCTTGGGTTCGAGCAGCATGGGAACTCGGGCTCCGGCCGCCTTTGCGACTTTCATGCGCACTAGACCGGGATCGCGTCGATCATTCCACCCCGAGCTGCGGTGGCGAATCTGGCCTTCCTGGTCGAGGACCAGGACGACGGGCACGCCTCCGGTCACGCCCCAGCGCTCCGTCGCCTTTCCACCGGGATCGAGGTACGGGTCGAAATAATCCAGATCGAGATCTTTCAACGATTTTCGAACCGCCGAGGGCGCGTTCTGAATCGAGATCGCGACGAGCCGAGGTCGAAGCTCCGCGTCGAAGGATTCGAGGGTTGCTTTGATGGATGCGAGTGCACGATGGCAATGCGGGCAGGTGTGCAGGAAGAAGATGACGATGGCCGCTCGCCCCTCGAGATCTTTCGTCTCGAGAACGTCGCCATTGGACATCGACACGACGCCGAGAGCCGGCGCATGGGAGAACGCGTAGAGACTTCCCGGCGACCCCTGCGGTGGGATTGTTAGGCGAAGATTTTCTCGAAGCATTTCTTCGATGCTTCCGACGATGTCTCCGTCGAGCGGGAAATTGCGTAGCCCGAAGTCCATATAACCGTCGGCGGCCACACCGATCAGAGTACTCGGCGATCGAATTCGCAGCTTGCGAGAGATCGAGCCGCCGCTGTCGTCGAGAATTGGGAACTCCAGACCTTCCGCGGCGGCGAATTCGGCGAGGATGTTTGAGTTGGTCCCGACTCCGATTCCCACAACCTTGAAATTATGCGTCGAGGCTTCTTGCTCAATCGTTGCAACAGCGCGGCTGAGTTCTCGTGCGGGCTCGACTTCGGGGTTGAAAAAGAAGAGCAGAACCCGCTGGCCGATGAGATCGCGCATGGCTAGTCGGCTCCCGTCGAGGGTCGTTCCTTCAAAGGCGGGAATCGGTCGCTCATTCGGATTCCGCGGCGCCTTTTCGCCTTCGGCATGGATATGGGGCGTGCTGGCCTCGCCTGAATTCGAAGAAGGCGCGCTCTTGGATTGTTCGCTGGAAGAACTCGCGCCGAGTTCTTCGGCGGACGTCTGCGTGTTGGTGCCGCCGAGGGCGTCATCGTCGGCGCACCCTATGGTGAGAAAGGCGCAACACAGGACGGATGAAAGTGCGAATGTGAGCGGGCGAAGGACGGGACGAATCCGGGAGAGGCCGCGAAAGCAGAAAGGCATCGACATGGATGTCAGAATAGCAGGCACTCATTCGGTTGCGTGCGGTCTCGTCCCTGATTTGGACAGGCGCGCGATGGGTCCGCGGGCATCCGCGTTCAGGAGATCGCCTTTTTGCGTTCGCGGAGTTCTTCGAGCATGGCCTTGAATCCCGCGTTGCCGGCTTCGAAGGTGAGTGCCATCTGAATGTTCTGAATTGCGCCGGCGAGGTTGCCGGCCTTCAGATCCGTCTCGGCTTTTCCGTGGAATTGCCGGCCCTGAGGCGTGGCTCCGCAGCGTTCTGCCTTGCGCCGTTCGACGTGGGCATTTCGGGCTTCGGCAATTTGGATTCGAAGCGAGGTTCCATTGGCTCTTTTGTCGTCGTAGGCAAGGCGCCGTCGGGTGTCGCGGAGGACACAGTAGGCTTCCGTCACGCGCTTCGAGATCTGGCGACATTGTTTGCGTAGATCGCCGGTCAGATCGAGATTCGCATCGGGATGAAATGTGCGGGAGCTGTTGTGAAAGGCTCTTCGAATGTCGGAAGTGCTGGCGCTGGGTTCGATGTTCAGAAGTTGATAGTAGTCAAGCTCGTCCATGATTTTGGACAACGCAGTGATCTCGAGCGCGTCGATGGTCGAGGTCGACATCGGATTCTATTTTGCTTCTTTCACGAGCTCGATCTCTGGACCGGCGAGGTCGGCGCCCGAGGTGTCGAATAAGCCGTCGTTACCGCTTTCGCGCTCGTCGACCGTCTCTTCGGTGAGTTGAATGAGCTCTTCATCGTCGATCTGATCGAGATCGATCTCGTCTCCGCCACCACCCATGATGATGTCGTAGGACTCTTCGGCATTTTCTGTTCCGCCGGTGGCCCGTACAGAACTCTCGGGTTCGAGATCATCCGGTCGCTCCTCGGAGAAATCGACCGAGCCGTCCCCAAACAGGGCGGATTCTTCGGCAGGGTTCGTCTCCTGAGCGGCAGCGATCGAGTCGCAGGGAGAGGCCGGAGACAGTTGAATGTGCTGTTCTCCGTCCGGGGTCGAGGGAGTGGCAACCCGAGCTGCGAGATCGCTCGCGATGATCTGATCCATCTGCGTTTCGCCAAGTCTTGAGGACAGCGTGATCTGGGTCGATGCGGCTGCCCCCGTCGTCTGGTCCGTCGCGGTCACATTCACGATGCCATCGGGATCGATCTCGAAAGTGACATCGATCTTCACGTCCGACCTCGGCGCCTTCGTGAAGCCGGAAAATTCGAATTCGCCAAGCAGCGCGTTATCTGCTGCCATGCGATGGTCACCCTGGTACACGCTGATCTGGACTGATTCTTGGTGGTCCTGGAATGTGGTGAACGTGCGCGTCTGCTCGATTGGGACGGGCGTGTTTCGTTCGATGACGGGCTCGGTCAGCCCACCGGCTACGCCGATGCGTAGGTCGAGCGGAGTCACATCCAGAAGCATCGCGTCCTTGGCCTCGCCGACAAGCGAAGCCGCATGGATGGCGGCGCCCATCGAGACGACTTCGTCCGGATCGACGTCTTGGCGCGGAGGCTGCTGGAAATATGCTTCGACCGCTTCGCGAATGATGGGCAAGCGGGTCGGGCCGCCGACGAGAATGACACCATCGAGATCGCGGACCGTGAGATCGGACTGCTGCATCGCTTCGTCGCAGACCTTGAAGGTGCGCTGGATCAAGTCATGAACGAGTACAGCAAACTCTGCTCGCGTGATCGTATGCTCGATTCCAAGGACGGTCCCGTCTTCAGTGGTCAACACGTCTGCGATCGATATATGGACTTCTTCGTCGATCGAGAGCTGGTTCTTGGCAGTTTCAGCCGCGAGTTTCAGCCGCTCGAAAGCGTAGGGATCGTTGCGCGGATTCACGTTATGTTCCGCCACGAAGCCGTCTGCGAGGAGATCGATGATTCGATCATCGAAGTCGTCGCCACCGAGGAAGGTGTCGCCGCAGGTGGCGAGCACTTCGAAGATGTCCTTACCAATCTCGAGAACCGAGACATCGAAGGTGCCGCCGCCGAGATCGTAGACGGCCACTCGCTGATTCATTCCCATGCCAAAGCCGTAGGCAAGTGCGGCCGCGGTGGGTTCGTTGAGGATGCGCAGGACTTCGAGGCCCGCGATGCGCCCGGCATCCTTGGTTGCCTGGCGTTGGTTGTCATTGAAATAGGCGGGGACCGTAATGACAGCCTTGGTCACGCTCTCGCCGACATGATGTTCGGCGATCTGCTTCATCTCGCGAAGCACCATCGCCGAGATTTCCGGCAGGGAAAATTCTTCTTCGCGAATCTCGATGCGCACACCGTGATTCGGGGCTTCGATAATTTCGTAGGCGTAAACGGCCTGGGCCTTTTTGACTTCTTCCGAGAAGTAGTAGCGACCGATCAGGCGTTTGGCAGAGCTCACGGTTTCAGCTGGCGAATGGATCACCTTGGCTTTGGCCGAGTTGCCGACCTCAACGCTGCCATCTTCGTGAAAATGCACGACGCTGGCCGACGTGCGTTCCGCGAAGGCGTTGTCGAGAACTTCGACCTTGCCATCTCGCATCAGCGAGACGCACGTATTGCTGGTTCCCAGATCGATTCCAACGGCGATCTCCGCCATGTCGGGTGCTCCTTGTCGCGTGCGTGTGGGCGGGGCGAGTCCGAGTGACTCTGGCTCGGTCCGCTGCCATCACGACGCTCTCGCGATTTTGCGCTTCACCCACCCTTCGGGGAGGCAACGTTCTGCGCATTGCTCTCTGCGTATCGGCCGGGCCGGAGTCCGACTGAATGTCCAGTCGCCGCGTTGGGGACGGGGAGGGCTTTCAGGCAGCCGGTGAGTGCTCGACGACGGCTCCCTGTGCTATTTCGAGAGTTGGACGCCCGAAATGGGCCATTTTCAGGAGATTTGATGTCCGGTCATTCAAAATGGTCCACGATCAAGCGAAAAAAGGGGGCGCTCGACGCGAAGCGGGGAAAGATCTTCACCAAGCTGATTCGCGAGCTGCAGACCTCGGCGCGAATTGGCGGGGGCGAACCCGACTCGAATCCCCGGCTTCGGCTCGTCATCGACAAGGCCAAGGCCGCCAATATGCCCAAGGACAATATCACCCGGGCGATTCTCAAGGGGATTGGTGGGGGCGAGGGCGAGGCCTTCGAAGAAGCCGTCTACGAAGGCTACGGACCCGGTGGGACCGCGATTCTGATCGAGACGCTCTCGGACAACAAGAACCGAACCGTCGGAGATGTCCGGCACGCGCTCTCCAAGAATGGGGGAAACCTCGGAGCTTCCGGCTGCGTGGCCTATCTCTTTGAAAAGCGGGGTCTGCTCGTCTACGAGGGTGAGGATCTTGATTCTGATGCGCTGCTGGAGGCGGCGCTCGAAGCCGGTGCCGAGGATGTCATCGAAGGCGATGGGCTTTGTGAGGTCGTCACCGTCTCGTCTGAGTTCCATGCCGTTCAGCAATCGCTCGGCGAGAAAAATTTCGAGGCCGCGACCGCGGAACTGACCATGCAGCCTTCGACCACCGTGAAGCTCGAGGGCAAAGAAGCGGAACAGATGCTTCGGCTGGCAGATGCGCTCGAAGATCTCGACGATGTGCAAAATTTCTACGCGAACTTCGACATCTCGGAAGAGGAGTTGGAGAGAATGGCGTAGCGTTTCCGCAGGCAAGAAGCGGAGACCAAGAGAGGGGGGTGGAATGCGGGTCCTGGGGGTGGATCCTGGTTCCAATGCAACCGGGTTCGGTTTGATCGAGCGAAGCGAGGGTGTGATCCGCCATCTGCGACATGGCGTGATTCGACCGCCCAAGGGCGTGGCCCTTGAGGAGCGTCTTCATTATTTGCATCGCGAGTTGAGCGAGATTCTTCGCGTCGATGTGCCGGAGGTTGCGGTGGTGGAGCGAGTCTTCCTCGCCTCCAATCCTCGTTCGGCATTGGTTCTCGGGCAGGCAAGAGGTGCGCTGTTGGCCAGCCTGGGCATGGCGGGCGTTCGGGTGGCAGAGTTGGCGGCGCGGCAGGTAAAGAAGGCGGTCACCGGGAGCGGCGCTGCGGATAAGTCCCAGATGCAAGCGATGGTGACGCGGCTGCTTTCTCTTGATGAGACTCCGGCCACTGATGCCGCAGACGCTTTGGCGCTCGCTCTGACCTACGCTCAGGCGGGCCCACTCGCCGAGCTGCAGATCCGCGGCCGGCGACGAAATTCCAGGCGGGCGATGACACAATTCGTCCTGGGGAGAACGCGATGATTGCGTGGCTTGAAGGAAATCTGCGCGAGAAGGCGCCCACGAGAATCGTTCTCGATGTACAGGGCGTGGGCTACGAGCTTCTGATTCCGCTCTCGACGTTCAAGACGCTGCCGGATCTTGGAAAGACGGTCTCCCTGTTGGTCCATACGGCCGTTCGCGAAGACGCGATCCAACTCTTCGGTTTTGCCAGTGCACTCGAAAAGGAGCTCTTCCACCTGCTTCGAAAGGCTAGCCGCGTCGGTCCGAAGCTGGCGCAATCGATTCTGTCGGGCATGGAACCCGTGACCCTTTTACGCCTGTTGCGGACGGCGGATGCGAAGGGGCTCCAGCGAGCGCCCGGGGTCGGACCCAAACTGGCCGAGCGAATCGCAGTCGAGCTGCGCGATGAAGCGGAGAAGCTCGCCGGTCGAATCGGCACGGAGGGACTCGATGGCGACGTGACATCGCTCTCGGCGATCGAACCAGACGAAGAACTCCTGTCGGCACTCGTGAATCTGGGTTATCCGAGGGGGCAGGCGGAGCGGGTCGTTGAGGCCGCACTCGAAGAGGCGCCGCCGGAGTCGAGTCTGGAAGAGCTGATTCGCGTCGCACTGCGCCGCTTGGCGCCCTGACGAAATCGATGGGGGGGAGATGAGGTTGGAGGAGCGAGGAGAACTCAGCCTGGGCCAGCAGCCCGAGGAGCGCAGCGCCGAGCAATCCCTTCGGCCACAGAGTCTGGGCGAGATGATCGGGCAGTCTCGATTGCGCGAGAATCTGAGCGTCTTTGTTCAGGCTGCGCGAGATCGCGGTGAGCCGCTTGATCACGTTCTGTTTCATGGGCCGCCGGGATTGGGGAAAACTTCGCTTGCCCGGATCGTTGCGAATGAACTTAAAGCCCAGTTTCGTGCGACGAGTGGGCCGGCGATCGAGCGTCCCGGCGACCTCGCAGCCTTGCTTTCAAACGTCGAGGCGGGGGATGTTCTCTTTATAGACGAGATCCATCGACTGTCTCCTGCCATCGAAGAGATTCTCTATCCGGCGATGGAGGATTTCCAGCTCGATCTCTTGATCGGGGAGGGACCGACGGCCAGGTCGATTCGCCTCGACCTGCCGAAATTTACGCTCGTTGGGGCCACGACGAGGGCGGGGCTGCTGACCTCGCCGCTTCGCGATCGCTTCGGTTGGTCGGCTCGGCTGGAGTATTACCCCGTTGATGACCTCGAACAGATCGTGACGCGTTCGGGTGGGCTGCTCGGATTGGAGCTCGAGGGGAAGGCCGCGCATGAAATCGCGCGCCGCGCTCGGGGAACGCCGCGAATCGCGAACCGCCTATTGCGCCGAGTGCGGGATTTCGCCTCGGTTCGCGATGGTGATGCTAGGCGAGTGAAGCTCGATACGACGCGATTTGCATTGGGGCGGCTCGGGGTGGACGAAGCCGGTTTCGATGGACTCGACCGCTCCTTTTTGCTGACTCTGGTCGAGAAGTTCGGTGGGGGGCCGGTCGGACTCGAGACGCTGGCCGCGGCCGTCGGCGAGGACAAGGGAACCCTTGAAGACGTTGTTGAGCCGTATCTGATTCATTGCGGATTCTTGACGCGAACACCGCGCGGTCGGGTGGCGACGCCCCATGCCTACGCGCATCTCGGAGTTCCTGCGGCACCAGGATCTGCTTCGCGTTGACATGTCCGCGAAAGCTTTCGTGCCACCGAGCAATGTGTTCGCAGTCGTTCAGATTTTCTAGGTTCGCTAGGCGGCCGAACTGAAATACGGCGGCGAGGGTGCAGTCTACGGTGCTGGTCGTATCGCCCTGAAGAAAGGGCCTCCCGTCGGACAACAGGTCATTGATCAGCGCGAAGTGGGCGGGTAAGCGCGCTCGTGCGTGGGCGGCCACTCTCGGATTCGGAAGTCGCCCGAGCGGAGACGCCGTTGCGTGCACAATTTCCGAGATCGGGATCGCCGCTTGAATCATCTGGGGGCATGGCCGGTCCTTTCGGTTCGTCCGCCCGTTCGCGGTTGCTTCACATGGGCGCGCCGATCGGCATGTGGCCGGCGATGTTTTGGACTATAGAATGGCCCGGGCACCCGTGGACATTCCAGCCTGAGGGTGCCGTTCTACGCCAACGCGAGAAGGAAAAAACCGATGTCCCATGCGAAGTCTCAATCCGAAGGGAGTGTGGTGGCTCTGCGCAGTGAACGAGTCGCTTTCATTCAGGCGTGTTGGCATCGGGAGATTGTCGACCAGGCGCGTGACGCCTTTATGGATGCCATGGAGGGAGTCGGCTATGACCGGGATCATGTGGATCTCTTCGAGGTTCCGGGGACACTCGAAATTCCATTGCAGGCCAAACGCTTGGCTGAGACGGGGCGCTACTCGGCGATCGTGGCGACCGCTTTCGTCGTCGATGGCGGAATCTATCGTCATGATTTCGTGTCCGGCACCGTCGTCGAAGCCTTGATGCGAATTCAACTGGACACCGGTGTGCCCGTTCTCTCTGCCGTCCTCACGCCGCAGACATTTCACGACCATGAAGAACATCGGACTTTCTTCAAGGAGCACTTTAAGGTCAAGGGTGCCGAGGTGGCCCAAGCCTGTGTTCAGACGATCAAAAATCTGGCGTCCATCGGGAACTAGCCGCGACGTCCATTCGTGATGAAGCGATTACTGAGGATCGCGGTACTTGGCGGGGCGGCTCTGCTCGCAATCCTGCTTGTGCTTGTGCTTGTGCTTGCATTGATCGGTTTGATCCCAAAGATGAACGCGGGGTCGTTTTCCTTGGTTTCAGCAGGGAGATTTTGTCCAACCAATTCGAGGCTGCGGCTGCGTCTTCGGCAGCAGCATTCTTTCGCTGCTGTTTCTTGCGTTCGGTCGTCGCGCGTGTGATGAATGCAGAGATTCCGTCATGGCCTTTGCGGCTGGCTTCTTGTGCTGCATCTGGGGCCGGCAGCTGGACGCCGAATTGAACAGACGCGATGATCTTCATGAGACTGACGGGTCGGGTTGCTCGGATACGGAGCAAGGTCGGAGGCTATTTCGAAGTCGTCCGCATGCTGGACGGGGTGCCCGGAAGTCGTCCGGCGTTCTCTAGTACGATGAGCGGTTGGTTTGGATCATTGTCTGTAAAGGCGATGATGTCGTCGAGGCCGTCTCCGTTCAAGTCGGCGATTCGACTCTCTCCGCTATCGAGGCCGACGGCCTGTCGGCCCTTCGCCTTACCAAAAACCGGCTCGCCGGACTCGCTCGATCCGATCCGGAACGAGATCTCATCTTCGCCACGTGCGACGAACATGTCCTGAACGCCGTCGCCATTCCAGTCTCCGATACTGGGAATTAGACCCGACATGCTGCTGTCTCCAAAATTGAGACTGAATGAGAATTCGTCCTTGAAGATCGTCCGCGTGCCGTCGAGAGAATCGGGATCCAGAACTAACACCCGGACCTGGGTCTTGGCCTTGCGAGTCACGAGAATTCGCATCATCTGCACGATGCCGAAATCCATGGTGGTCTCGATCATTTCCTCGACACCGTCCCCGTCGAGATCCACAAAGCTGAATCCGGAAAGTCCCCCCTCGGTTTCACGAACCGCGTCTGGCGTATTCGCGAGCGAGGCACCCGTCCCGTCATTGATCTGAATTCGCGTACTCGAGCGCCCGTTCATGAGGCCGCCAAAAATTGTATTCAAGAGCAGGTCGGCACGGCCGTCGCCGTTCAGGTCTCGGGCGAAGTAGTTGTTGACCGTCGCTTGATGGCGCCGTTCGACATCTGCATCAAAGGGAATGACATCGATCCGCCGGCTAGGCTCGCTGGGCAGGCCATCGGGCCCGATGTGATAAATCCAGATTCCCCAGCGAGAGAGCGCGAAAAGATCTGGGCGACCATCGCCATTATCATCGACTCGGGAGATCGCCGGCCAGGTCACCTCCTGAATCATCCATTTCCAGACTGTCGCCGGCAGGAAGGGCGAATAGGTGATGTAGCTGGCGTAGATCGGCATCTCGATTTTGCGTGCCTCGCCCGTCTCGAGATCGAGGAGCCAGGCGCCACTGAGCGCTGGAATGAGCGCTGTCGGCCTTGTGTCATCGTTCCAATCATCGACGATCGGGAGGCGCCCGATCTCCCAGGGGCGCGGTGGCAGGGGGAGGCCCCCTGGAATGGCCAATTCTCGAATGGGCTCTCCGGTCGAGCCGAGAGATTCAATCTCCAATCCGGCGGCTGAAATTGTCAGTAATTGAGGGCCCTGGCGACCCGGAACAAGGGCCACGTCGACGAGGACCGTCGCATCCGACAGGCGGCGCTTCACGATCCGGGGATCCTCTGGATCCAGCGCTGACCCGCAGGGCATCCAGGTCATCCATTTTTGTTGACTCGGCGGGCCGCCGTCGGTGCTCAGAACCAGCAGATCCGTCCGCTCGCCCGCACACTCGCTCACGCCCAGAGGCCAGACCTGTCGCACGAGCCCCTGGATCTCGTGGCGATGAGCTGAAAAGGGAGCGGAATCCTCCGCTCTGGTCTGAAGGGAAATTGAGAGGAGGCCCACTCCGAGGGCTATGGTGGCCCACTGCCGGAGCCGCCGGACTCGTCGTCGGCTCTGGCCGATCCCTTGGATTTGTCTGCGGCGAGCCACGCGACAGAGCATAAGCGAGGGATCAGCCAATGCTCGTCGCATTCAGGGCGATTCCATCTTGACCCGAGTCCACACTGGGGACTTACCTCCGATGCTCCGTTGGCCGATACGAGGAGCGGAACCTGTCATCGGGCGGATCGGACGATTTCGTTCGAATGACGTTGTTCCAGATCGATCTCCAGTCATGGAAATCGACGCTAAACATGGGATGAGTCGAGATCGTGCGTATTCTGGCCAGAATTGTCGTGCTGCCCTTTGCGGTTTTCTTCATTGCGTTGGGGGGCTTCGGTCTCCTCGCAAGCTCCGGCACCAAGACCGAAACAGCGGAGCAGACCCGGCGTCAGCTGCAGACCCTCAATCGGTGGGCCATCGAACAGGGCGTCGACGTGCCGCGAGACTTTTCGGTGACGACTGAAGAATGGGTGGCGGAAACCTTTCTGAGATTTGTCTTGCTTCCACTTGGCCTTGTTTCGATTCTATTCGTCGTGGGATTGCTTGGCCGAAAGAGTGAGCAGCCGGCGGAGGCGAAGGATCCGAAGGGCACCGAAGCAACGCCCACGACAGATAAGCGTGCGGCCAAGCGAATTCGAAAACAGGCCAATGCCCTGAAGAAAAAGGGCGAGATCATCGAAGGCGCCGAGCTTCTCTGGGATCACGAACAGCATGATGCCGCTGTCGATTTTTTCATCGAAGCGGGGGAGTTCGTTCGTGCAGCCGAGATTCGCCACGACCAGAATCTTTTCACCGAGTCCGCGGACCTTCATTTCCGGGGCGAGAATTATGAGTCGGCGGGGTCGATCTACGGCCAACAGGAACAGTGGTCGAAAGCCGCCGACTGTTACATGAAGGCGGATCTGAAGAGCGTTGCGGCCGAGATGTTCGAGAAGGCCGAGATGTTTCGACAGGCCGCGGACTGCTATCGCGAGACCGACTTCATGCGACACGCCGCTGCGATGTTCGTGAAATGCAAGAACTGGCGGGCTGCAGGGGAATGTCTCGAGACCGTCTTCATTGACGAAGGTGGCAAGTCGACGATGGACCCGAAGAAGGCGGCCGAGCTTTCGAAACTCGTCCGTCAGGCGGGCAAGCTCTTCTTGAAGGCGGAGGATGTGGAGAAGGCATTCGAGATATTTGAACGCGGGGGCTGCGCGCTGGAGGCGGCGGAAGTCGCTCAAAGTCTCGGGAATCATGAAGCCGCAGCACAGCATTTTCGATCTGCCGGCAACATCGAGCGGGCGGCCGAAGCGCTTCGTGAGTCCGGATCGGTCGCAGATGCAGCGCGACTTCTCGGCCAACATCTGCGCGATGGTGGAGAAAGCGAACGGGCGGCCGTGCTCCTCGAAGAGGCCGGTGATGACCTCGAAGCGGGCGATCTCTACCGAAATCTCGAGCAATTCGAGAAGGCTGCCGAGTGTTATCAGCGCCAACATGGATTCATGCAGGCGGCGGAGATGTATCAACTTGCGGGCGATCGCGAGAACGCCGCCGGCGCATTTGAAAAGGCAGGGCGGTTCACCGAAGCGGCTGAGTGTTTTGCGCTAGTGGGAAATCCCGCACGCGAGGCCGAGCTTCTTGAGAAGGCCGGAGATTTCTTGCGAGCGGGTGAGATCAATCATGAGCATGCCTTGGACGAAGAGGCGATTTTGGTGCTTCAAAAGGTTGTTCAGGAAGACGAAGAGTTCGCGCGAGCGGCGGCCATTCTGGGTGACATCTTTGCGGCTCGTGGCCAGTTATCTCTCGCGGTCACGAAGCTTCAGCAGGCGATCGGTGATACGGAGCTAACACGCGACAGTGTCGACGGGTATTACAAGCTGGCGACGATCTATCAGGAAGATCAGAAGCATCGCGACGCCGTGGAGATCTTCGAGAAGGTCATGGCCTTCGACTATCACTATCGGGATGTCGAACAGCGGCTGGCTGAGACGAGGGCTCTGCTCAGTGAAGAGGAACCACTCGGTGTGACCCATCAGGGTCGCGGCGACGGGACAGCTTCGGGGGCGGAGTCGGGCGGATCGGCGGAAGACAACCGTTATCAGATCGTCGGGGAACTCGGCCGCGGTGGGATGGGCATTGTCTACAAGGTCAGGGACATCGTTTTGGATCGTTTGGTCGCCTTCAAGGTTCTGCCTCAGACGCTGACCGAAAATCCGCAAGCGATCGCAAATTTCATGCGTGAAGCCCAGGCCGCCGCGAAGCTGAACCATCCCAATATCGTGACCGTCTACGACACCGGCGAGCAGCAGGGCCGCTACTACATTGCGATGGAGTATGTCGAGGGTACGACGGTCAAGGAAATCCTTCGGCGCCGCGGTGTCATCTCCCCCTCAGGCATTCTTCATGTTTTGGTTCAAATCTGCGAAGCGCTCTCGTACGCGCATGAAAAGAAAGTCGTGCACCGCGACATCAAGCCGGCCAACGCGATGTGGACTCGGGACAAGAAGGCCAAGCTGATGGATTTCGGTCTGGCGAAGGTGATCGAAGAAGCGCGCAACCAGACGACCGTTGTGGCGGGCACGCCTTACTACATGAGTCCCGAGCAGACCCTCGGCAAGAATATCGATCATCGCACCGACATTTATTCGCTCGGTGTTTCGATCTTCGAAATGGCGACGGGCACCGTTCCCTTCAAAGAAGGTAATATTCCCTACCACCATGTCCATACGGCGCCGCCGACGATCTGTGAGATTCGCCGCGATCTCCCCGAGGCCCTCTCTGGCATCGTCGCGCGATGCCTTGAAAAGGATCCTGGGAACCGCTTTCAGTCCGCGGGCGAAATCCTGACCGAAGTTCGCCAATCGCTAGTGGGCTCGATCAAGGGCGATTCGACCGTATCCTGAGTACTGTCTATCAGACGGCACGCTCTTCCTTCGTTGTCGGTTCGTGACGATCCGTGACTCTCCGTCAGCTCTCTGTCTTCACTCGATCGTCATTTGCGATGCGAGAGGCGCGGATGCGGCAAGAGTTCGGGCATCACGAGGCCGAATCGGCAGAGAAGAGCGTGACCTAACAACTCGGGAGCCATCGTGAATCAGTCGACGATCGCGCGCAAAGTCGTATCCGCGGGACTGGGTCTTCACAGCGGCGAAGACGTTGAAATAACGCTTCTACCAGCGCCCGTTGAGTCCGGCATCGTCTTTGTCTTGCGGGGTGCGGGAGAAGGCGATGGTGAAGGGGAGGGCGACGAATATCGTTCGTCTGAAATCGAGGTTCCAGCCGATATTCGAAGGGTCTATTCATCCTCACGCGCGACGACACTCGCCACTGAAGGCTATCCGAGCGATGGCCGACCACCGCCACACATCGCAACCGTGGAACATTTACTGGCAGCGATCTTCGCACTGGATATCCAAAACCTTCGAATCGAAGTATTCGGATCAGAAGTTCCGATCATGGACGGAAGCGCCTTGCCCTTTGTCGTCGCACTTCGCTCGGCGGGACGGGTTACGCAGGATGCGCCACGGCGAGAGTTCGAAGTCGAGGAACCCTTTGAGATCCGGGAAGGAGACCGATCGATTAGGGTCGAGCCCGCCAACGATCTCAGGATCTCGTACGGGATTGATTTCGATCATCCCAAGATTGGTCGTCAATTCGTCGAGATCCTGAAACTCGATGACAAGGTCTTCGAGCAGGAGATTGCGCCCGCGCGAACATTCGGCTTTCTGCATGAAGTCGAGGCGCTCCGAAAGGCGGGCTTGGCGATCGGTGGGAGCCTCGACACGGCCGTCGTGCTCGATGAGGAGGGGGTGTTGAACGCAGGAGGGCTGCGCTGGCCCGATGAATTCGTTCGTCACAAAGTGATCGATCTGGTGGGGGATCTGGCGCTTCTGGGCGCTCGACCCAAGGCGCATATCAAAGTCGAACGGGGAGGCCATCGCCTGCATCATCGGCTCGTCGAGGAATTGGAGACCCGGATGCGTCTTGGATCAGTCTCCTAGCGATTCATCATGGACGGGACCTAGCCGGCGAAGTCTTCGAGTTCTCTCGCGACAGTGGCGGCGAGCGTCGGATCTCTGAACTGAAGGCCGACACCGGCCGTTTGCAGGTCGCCGCCCGGCTTCGGTTTGGCTGTATGGTGCCAGGTGACTTGGGCCTCGAACTCATGCAGCACCTCGCCGCCGGGGATGCGAAAGCGGACCTTTACGCTCTCCCCTCGACTCATGACCAGATCTGTTTCGAGAAACATTCCTCCGGCTCCCAGGGTCGTGGCGTAGTTGCAGTGGATTCCGGCACGCGCTTGATAGTCGACGAGAATACGGACCGTCATACGGCGATGCCTACGCGTATTCTTCAGTGTTCTCTGGGCCATTCGGTGTTTGCCTCGATCGAATGCTGGTTAGCCAGCGTGTTCCAGTCGCTCGCAGAGCATTGACGTAATTCGAATGAGTAACCGCCTGGCCGATTCGGAAGCGGATGCCCGGGTTCCGATCTCGGCACCCTCCGGCGGACATTCGGGCGGGTCCTGGCTATCGATGACCAAGAGCGCGCGCAGCATCGTGCGTAGATTGCCGCCATTGCGGTCGATCGCTTGAGCCGTCGCCATCGCACGGAGTTCTTCGCCCCATGCTTGATGATCGAAGGCTCCGATCTCGGCAAGGTTCGTCTCCTCGACGATGCGACGAACTTTGCGCCGCGTCCATCGGCCGAGTGATTGATCAAGTCCATCGTGGAAGTGTGAATCGCCGCCATTGCCTCCCGGATCGAGGAAGAGTGCAGCGATCTCCGCGAAGAGACCGCGGCGTTAAAATGATTCAGCAGAAGGTCGCCGAAACGTGCCGAAAGACCAGCACGATTCGGCTCGTCTGCTGCGGTGGCATCGAGTGCTGATTCGAAGAGTGAGCGGAGCGCGTCCCAATCATCCGACTTGCGATGAATTCGTTCGAGCGCATCGATTACTTCGGTCCGACTCGGGTCGAGTTCAAATACGTCTTCCACGTCGCGTGTGCACTGTCCTCCTCTCCAAGGTCTTCTTTCTGGAGTCGAGCGAGTTCAACGAGGATTTCGACTTGCAGCTCTTTTTCGATTCCGCCGCCTAACGCGGTCAGGGTTTCGAGAATTTCCGCGAGCTGACGATTAGCTCCCGCTTCGCGCAATAGGCGGGCCTGAATCAGCAGGACGCGACGGTCGTCCGGGCCCGTTTTCTGGCCAGCTCGGCGAATCGTTTCGAGGGCGAGCTCCGGATTCCCGAATTCCGCATGCAGTTCGGCGGCTTCGATCAGTGCGTTGCGTGGGGCGCGATCGCCCGTGAGGCCGATCAGTTTCTCGAGGACGACGAGCAGTGCGTCGCGGTCTCCATCCGCGCGCTCGACTTCCGCCACCGCCATGAGAACCGACGTCTCTTCGGCAGACAGTTCGATGGCACGATCGATCCAGGCGCGGGCGCCGGCGCTCGATTGCAGATGGTTCAGTTGGATCTGGCTGGCTTCCACTGCGATGGCGGCGCGATGTCGTGCACCCGAGGCTAGGTCGAATCGGCGCTCGAGAAGGTCCGAGACCGCGATCCAATCCTCCTCGACGGTGGCGAGGAGCAATGCCCACTCGACGGCCGACGGCTGATAGGGGTCATCCTCAAGCGCTCGATCGAAGCATTCTCGAGCGCGTGTCGGTTCATCGAGTCGGTTCGCGTAGATCGTGCCGAGGGTGGTCCAGACGGGAGCGCGCTCGGGGCCGCGAAGTCGCTCGGTGAGTCGTGTCAGGACGTCTGCCGCTTCGCTGTAGCGCTCTGCTTCTTGATGGAGGGCGGCCAAGCCTTCGAGTGCGGCGGGGAAATCGGGATCGGCTTCGAGCGCGCGATCGTAGGCATGACGCGCCTCCTCCGAGTCGTCGAAGTGTCGCTGCCAGACTCGCCCCAATTCGGTCTCGAAAGCCGCCCGGTCATAGGGGGGCATCAAGGTCGTACTTTCGAGCTCCGCGATCTGGAGCACGAGGTCCCATTTGGCTTCGCGTTCATGGATTCCGCGCAGCTGGCGCAGTGCCCATCGGTTGGTCCGGTCGAGCCGCGCGAGCGTCCAATAGACTTCGGTCGCGGCTTCGATGTCGAGGATGCGTTCCTCGAGAATCTGGCCCAGACGAAAGAGCAAAGGCGCTTGCTTTGCATCGTCGGCTGCAATCTCGGGCGCAGCGATGCGCGCGCGGTAGACCTCGGCCAGGGATTCCCAGTCGCCGTCTAGGAAGAAATGCTCCTCGAGTGCTTCGAAAGTCCGGCGGTCGCTGGAATTGCCTGCGAGGATCTGTTGCTGTGTATCGAGCCCTGTAGCCAAGATTCCCACTCCCGGACCTGTGTCGGGGGTTTCCCGGACTCTCTATCGACACAGAGTGGCTCGTGCTTGATGACCGATTTCGCTTTGTGAATCAGCTCAGTTGCCCGGATAAGCGCGGGCGGGAGAGTGTTCGTGAAATGGACGATTAGTAGTGTGAAACCCCCATATGGAGTGGCCGCTCTTCGGGCGATTCATGCGATCCAGGAAGCCGGATGGACGCAGGCCCAGCTCCAATCAAGCCTGATGGGAGCATCCGCTCGCGTTCGAGTCGCCGTGGACTCGGACTCGGACTTGATCGAAGGCGCCAACGCAATGGCTCCAGACATTCTGGGATTCGTGCTGGCACGGCGAATTGCGGACAGTCTGGAAATCGACCTTGTGGCGGTGACTCCATCGAAGCGTCGGCTGGGAATCGGACGGTCGCTCTTGAGCCGGCTAATCGAGGCGGAGAGTCGAAGCGGGCTGGGTGAAGCCCGCCTCGAATTGGCGTCCTCAAATGATCCCGCCAGAGCCCTGTACCAGGGACTTGGCTTCGTGGTCGTGGGCAAGCGTAAACGCTATTACCCCGACGGCGACGACGCTTTGCTGCTGTCGCGCCGCAATGTCTCTGAAATTCCCTGATCACATGGAGTGCGCAGTCTCGATGAGCGATGCAACGACCAAAAGCGCAAGCGCGACAAGCATCGAGAACAAGGCGGATCCGATTCGTGGCCATGCACGAGTCGTGTCGAATGAGGAGGAGGGGCCCGGACGACGACTCCGCCTCGCCGTCCCCGATTGGCCGGGATCGATTCCCGGACAATTCGTGATGATCGGTGCGGGCGCCGAGGCCGGGGTACCACGACGGGATCCACTGCTGCCTCGCCCCATGGCCATCTATCGAGAGTTGGGATCATCGGGGGTAAGAGCGTCGGCGGAAGGCGAGATCGAGCTGCTCTATCGTGTCGTTGGGCGCGGAACCCAGCTCTTATCCGAGGCGAGAGAGGGGGAATCGATCAAGGTCGTAGGTCCTCTCGGGCGCGGCTTTCCGCTTGATCGGCCGGCCGTTGCGTCGGTCGACGAGAGCGGATCGAAAGCGATTCTCGTCGGAGGGGGAACCGGCATCGCGTCGCTCTATGAACTGGCTCGGGCGCTGATTTCCCGTGGTCGGTCCGTCGTCGTGATTCTCGGTGGGCGTAGCGCGGGGGATCTCATGGGTCAGCGCGAGTTCGAAGCCCTCGACGTTCAGCTGATCTGCACGACGGAGGACGGCAGCGATGGTGTGCACGGGCTCGTAACGACCCCGCTCGCCGATGGCCTAACAAGTGGCGAGCGTGGGGCCACGGTCTACGCGGTCGGGCCGACGCCGATGATGAAGGCATGTGCCGCGCTCGCGGCCACGAATTCTGTTGATTGTTATGTCTCCCTCGAGAATCCGATGGCCTGTGGATTTGGTGTTTGCTTGGGTTGTGCGGCTCCACGAGCCGAAGGTGGCTTTTTTCTGGTTTGCCGAGCCGGTCCTGTATTTTTGGCAAGGGAGATTGATTGGGAGGGGCTGCCATGACCGAAGCGATTGATGAGAGCGTCAATTTTGCAGGGATCGTGCTGCGTAATCCCGTGTTGACCGCCTCTGGAACTTTCGGATACGGGACAGAGTTCGCCCCTTTTCTCGATCTCGAGAAAATCGGTGGCTTTGTCGCCAAGAGCCTCACCCTCGAGCCGCGATTCGGAAACCCGCCGCCGCGGATTGCGGAAACGCCCGCCGGAATGCTGAATGCGATCAGCATCGAAAACGTTGGAGTGCGTGCTTTTCTAGAAGAAAAGCTTCCAGCTCTGCCCGACGGCGTGGTCGTCATCGCGAGTGCGTTTGGAACAGAGCCTTCGGTTTACGCGGAACTCGCAGCTCGGGTATCGGAACATCCGAGGATTTCGGGGATCGAGATCAATGCATCCTGCCCGCATGTGAAAGCCGGTGGGATCGAATTCGGCCAGGACCCAAAGCTTCTAGGCGAGCTCGTGCGTGAGGTGCGACGCGCGACAACGCGCCCGCTGCTCGTGAAGCTCTCGCCCAACGTCACGCACATAGCAGACATGGCGCGAGTTTGTGAGGCCGAGGGGGCCGATGGGATTTCGCTGATCAATGCGGTTCAGGCGATGGAAGTCGATGTCGAGACCCGTCGTCCCGTGCTCTCGAATATTCTGGGCGGCTTGTCGGGGCCGGCGATTCGACCGATCGCGCTGCGAATGGTCTGGCAGGTCGCGCAGGCGGTCGAAATCCCGATCTGTGGAGTCGGAGGAATCATGAATGCGGAGGACGCCATCAAGTTCATGCTCTGTGGGGCCACCGCGGTCCAGGTTGGAACGGCGAACTACCTCGACCCGTCGTCGGCACAGCGAATTGCGGTTGGAATCTCAGAGTACGCACGCAGTCATGGATTCAAACGAGTTGCGGATCTGACGGGAGCCCTCGAGACCCCTCGGGAATGAGTGGCGAAAATCGAGTCTGAGTTGCCATTGTTGCCCCGTTCACTTAATTTGCGCGGGCTCTTGCGGTCGTAACGGCTTCCTGGGCAGAGCTTTTCGGGTCGATCGGCGTGACGGCATCGGGGTAGGCGAAGTTCCGGTGGCCTGACGGCGGTTCGAAACCGCCGGAAAAGTGGGCGTTTCGTCCGCTTTTTTTTGTTTTGGAGCCAGTAGTTATGGTCGTTAACGCGCAGCCATGTTTTATTGATCGCGAACGCTATGGCACATGAGCGACCACAAATTTGAGCAAGACAAGAAGTAGAGGCAACAGGAAGCAAGATCACACAGCAAGCGCGGCCAAGGCCGAGCGAGAGAGGACCGACGCATCTATCGAGACATTCCGGAAGAGCTCCGATCGCTGATTGAGCCCATTGTCCAAGACCACGACTGTGAATTGGTCGACGTCGAAGTGGCGAAGAATCGCGGAATGGGGCTGGTCCGAATCACAGTCGACCATCCCAGTGGTGATGGTCGAGTTGAGATCGAGCGCTGCGTTGCAATCTCCCGAGAAGTCGAAACGTTGCTCGATGCGGCGGACCAGATGATGGGTGCGTACAAGCTGGAAGTGACCTCACCAGGTTTGGATAGGGTGCTGGGTCGAGATAGAGATTTTGTCGCAGTGATTGGTCATGAGATCAAACTGCGTGTGGGACGCCCGATCGAAGGGCGGAAGCGTTTTCGCGGTCAGCTCGTTTCATTCGAGTCGGGTGCGCTGAACATGAAGGTTGATGGGGGTTCGGTCTTGATCCCCATCGAGGATGTAGAGAAGGCCAATTTGATTTATGAGTTCACGAGTGCTGACTTCGCCAAGGGAGCAGCACATCGCAACTCGAGCCAGTCGGGCGGGGAATGATGCTGGGCTTGAATCTCAAGCGAGAGATCGATCAGATCGCCAAAGATAAAGGCATCGAGGCAACCGAAATCACGGGTGCCCTCGAAGAAGCCATGCGCCAGGCCGCGCGAAAGCGTTTCGGTCAGGACAAAGAGATCGAGGCGAAATACAATGACGAGATCGGCGAAGTCGAGCTCTTCGAATTTCGCGAGGTTGTCGACGCGATTACGGATCCGGAGACACAGATTCTTCTCGCGGAAGCGCAGCGCGACTACGACCCGGAAGTCGAAGTCGGCGACGAAATCGGTGTCAAACTCGATACTTCGGGATTTGGCCGAATCCTCGCACAGGCCGCGAAACAGGTCATCATTCAGCGAATTCGTGAGGCCGAGCGGGACAACACCTTCGACGAGTACACGGGTCGTCAGGGCGAAGTCGTCAACGGCATCGTTCGCCGCTTCGAGAAGGGCGCGATCATCGTCGACCTTGGTCGCGCCGAAGCGGTCATTCCGGCGAAGGAGCAGGTCCCACGCGAAAGCTATCGCCCGGGTGATCGCATTCGCGCCTATGTCGTCGAGGTCAACAAAGTCGCCAAGGGCCCGCAGATCGTTTTGTCTCGTGCTTCGATCGACTTCCTGATCAAGCTCTTCGAACAAGAAGTGCCGGAGATGTACGAGAAGATCGTCTCGATCGAATCCGCTGCACGCGAACCAGGTGGTCGCTCCAAGATCGCCGTCGTTTCACGAGACAGCGATGTCGATCCGGTTGGTGCTTGTGTCGGAATGAAGGGAAGTCGCGTACAGGCCGTGGTTCAGGAGCTTCGTGGCGAGCGAATCGACATCGTTCCGTGGAGTCCGGATACCCCACGTTATGTCTGCAGTGCGCTGTCGCCCGCTCAGGTTTCGAAAGTCATTATCGACGAAGCTCAGAAGTCGATGGATGTGATCGTTCCCGACGACCAGCTCTCACTCGCGATTGGTCGTCGTGGTCAGAATGTTCGACTTGCGGTTCAGCTGACTGGGTGGCGCATCGACATCAAGAGCGAAACGAAGATGCGCGAGATCGCGGAGTGGTTGTCGAAGGCGGTTTCCGTCGTCGAGGACTGCGGTGATCCTGAAGCGGACCTTTTGCTTCAACAGGGAATTACGTCGCTCGAAGATCTGTCGGAATGCGCGAATGAAATGTTGTCCGTGCTGCCGGGGATCGATGACGCCGGCGCCGAGAGGATCAAGGCGCGCGCAGCCGAGCTGGTCGGTGAGAAGGTGATCGCTGACGAAGAACGAGCGCGGCTCGAACTTGAGAACCAGGCGCGGTTGAGAGCAGAAGCCGAAGCGGCTACGGCGGAGAGTCGTGCGGCGGAGAGCGAGGAAAGCTCGCCCGCGGCAGAGCCGGCCACGGACGGCGAAAAGTGAGTGAGACATACGTAGGTCATGAAGATTAGGTCGAGCCCAAGCGGATGATCGCGAGATCGACTGGTACAACAACACCGATACAACTAACGGCAATAGCGGCAACGACAGTATGACCTGGAATCAGGTAGAACATCTAGGCCACCAACGGACGCACGCAGGGATCGATGGCAAATATCAGGGCATACAAGCTCGCTGAAGAACTTGGAATAGACCGCAGCGAGTTTGTCGACGTGGCGGGTACGCATGGCGTTGAGCTGAAGAGTGCGATGGCTTCGCTCAACGAAGCTACGGTTGAATTGCTGCGCGAGAAGATCGCCGGCACGGCACCCAAGAAGCGCGAAATGGACGAACGACGTCTTGAGAGCAAAGGTGGGATGACCGTCGTGCGCCGTCGACGGAAAAAGGCACCTGAGCCAGAGCCAGAACCTGTCGTTGAGGCGCCGCCGATCGAAGAAGTGGCTGCGGTCGCGGCCGCCGAGGTTGTTGCAGCCGAAGTAGGCGCCCCAACATCCGAGGTGATGGCGGGAGCCGATGCGGCCGCATCACCGACGACACCTGCAACACCAGGATCGCCCGATTCGACTTCGGCCGCGACACCAGCTGGGACTGGCAAGACGGCTTCTCCCGCGAAACCAGGATCGCCGGCTGCGCCGCGCGACGGTCGCACGGCTCCCGGAACTCCGGAGAGCCCAGATCGAAAGGGTAAGCAGCGCAAGCGTGTCCGTGAAGTCGTCAATCTGCAGGAGCAGGAGCAATTCGCCAAGCAGATTACGAGTCGTGGCTCTGGCCAGCGCCGTGTCGTCACAACCGCCCCGCGCTCGGCCGTCAACCCGCGTGCCCGACGTCGCGATAAGCTTTCACCGAAGCCGACGTCCGCCTCGATCGAGGCGAGCAAGACGCGTCAGGTGAAGGTTTCCGGCGACATCAGCATCGGCGAGCTTTCGAAGCAGTCCGGTCTCAAGGCGCCCGCTATTCAGGGCAAATTGATGGCGCTTGGCATCATGGTTTCCGTCAATCAGAGAATCGATTTCGAGACGGTGCAGAAGATTTCAGGAGAGATGGGTTTTGAAGCGGCGGATGTTGGTTTCAAGGAAGAAACCTTCCTCGAAACGACTCCGGGAGAAGTGAACGAAGGGACGGTCGAGGCGAGTGAAAACCTGAAGCTCCGCCCACCGATCATCACAGTCATGGGTCATGTCGATCACGGCAAGACCTCGCTACTCGACGCAATTCGGAAGACTCAGGTCACCGAGGGCGAAGCCGGTGGAATCACGCAGCACGTCGGCGCCTATCAAGTGACAGCGAATGGTCACGACCTCACCTTCATCGACACGCCCGGCCATGCCGCGTTTACGGCCATGCGCGCGCGTGGTGCAGCGGTGACGGATCTGGTGGTTCTCGTGATTGCTGCCACCGAAGGCGTGATGCCGCAGACCGTCGAGGCGATCGAGCATGCGCAGGCCGCCGGTTGCCCGATCCTGGTCGCCGTCAACAAGTGTGATCTTCCGGAAGCAGACCCCGAGAAGGCTCGGCAGCGACTGACCGAGCATAACCTTGTACCGGAAGATTTCGGTGGCGATGTGATTTGTGTGAACGTGTCGGCCAAGACCGGCGATGGGATCGATCAGCTCCTCGAGATGCTCGCACTTCAGGCCGAGGTCCTCGAATTGCGCGCCGACTCGACGAGGCGAGCGAGCGGTGTCGTGTTGGAAGCCCAACTCGACAAGGGTCGTGGCCCGGTGGCGACGATCATCATTCAAAATGGCACGCTGAAGAAGGGCGATTCTATTGTCGTTGGAACGACCTGGGGCCGAGTGCGCCAGATGCGCGACGACAATGGCGCCAACATCAGGGAGGCGGGGCCTTCGACTCCGGTTCAGATTACCGGGCTCTCGGATGTGCCGTCCGCGGGTGCCGCGTTCCACGCAGTGGAGAGCGACCGAGTCGCCAAGCAAATCATCGATCATCGTGAAGATCAACTTCGTGGGAAGACGAGTTCCCCGAAGCCACGACTCACGCTCGATGAGTTCTATGCGCAGTCGAGCAGTGAGGGTCCCAAGGAACTGTCGGTGGTTCTCAAAGCGGATGTTCAGGGATCTTGTGAGGCGGCGCGTGACGCACTCGAAAAGTTGTCGACCGACGAAGTCAAACTGCGGGTGATTTCGTCCGGCGTTGGAGCCATCGTCGAGAACGATATCAACCTTGCCTCGGCCAGTGGCACCATCGTGCTCGGATTCAACGTTCGTCCGGATCCACCGGCGCGTAAGCTGTCGGACTCTGCGAATATCGAAATCCGTACGTATACGATCATCATGCAGATGCTCGATGACGTGAAGGCTGCGATGGCGGGACTTCTGCCGGCGATCGTGACGGAGAACATGCTAGGTCGGGCCGAAATTCGGGAGACCTTTACGATTCCGAAGATTGGTACGATTGCCGGTTCCCTTATCTTGGAAGGCAAGTTCATTCGAAATGCCCATTGCCGTGTCGTTCGTGACGGCATCCAGGTCTACACCGGGACGGTAGGCTCCCTGCGACGATTCAAGGATGACGTCAAGGAAGTCATCAATGGCATGGAATGCGGTATAGGCGTTGCCACGTACAACGATGTCAAAGTGGGCGACGTGATCGAGGCGTTCGAGTTGAGCGAGAAGCCAGCGGTGCTCTAGGCGACGCGCTTTGCGCGTCGGGCTCGCCACCGCCGATTGAGCTTGATTCAGGGGAATTCCGCAATTGGCTAGCCGGAAGAACCGGCAAGAGCCGTGATCTCTCGTTTGTTTCAGTGTCTCGGTTGGCGGACCGCTTGGCTTTGGGTGGCGCGATGATTGTTGGCGCGGCGGTGATTGAAATCCATGTTCATGAGTCCCAGTCGCTGAAGGCGAAGCGCGGGGTCGTCCGGTCGATCGCGGGGCGGCTGCGCAACCGATTCAACGTGTCGGTGAGTGAGGTAGGGGGTCAGGGGACCTGGCAGCGGGCTGTGATTGGATTGTCGATGACGGGCTGTGATGAAATCCCACTTCGTCGCGCGCTGGAGAAGGCTGTTCGATCGGTAGACGCGATGCATCTGGCCGAAGTGCTTGGAAGCGAGATTGAAATGGTCCGGCTTCCGATCTCCGAAACCCGACTTCCTGCTGGTGAGTTTGATGAGGCAGGGGATCAGGAAGACGATTTGCCGTGGGCCCGTGATCTAGGCGAGCGGGGAATGGAAGAAGGGGAGTAATCAGCGTGGCCGATTCGGTTCGCATTCGACGCGTAGCGGAGGAAATTCGCGGTCAGTTGTCGGAGATCTTGCGCGAAGAGGTTCGCGATCCAAGATTGAACATGGTGACGATTACGCGCGTAAAGTTGGCCTCGGATCTCGGGGCAGCAACGATTTTCTATAGCCCGCTCGGGGAGGATCCCACGGCCGATCGCGCACGGGAACTCAATGAAGCGATGTTGGCCGTGACTGGATTCGTTCGACGCTCACTCTCGAAGCGCGTGAAGCTTCGGCATACCCCGAATCTCCGCTTCATTCTGGACGATTCGATTGCCGAAGGCAGTCAGACCCTGTCTCTGATTCGCTCGCTCGACGTTCAACCCGAAGAAGAAATATCCGAGTCCGGCGAGGTATCGACGGACCCATCTGGTGAGGACCATGGCGAGATATAATCGTCGCAATCAGAAGCGTAAGCGGCCAGAGCCGCCGGGGCCGTCAGGTTTCGTTGTCGTGGACAAGCCGGCGGGTCGAACCTCCCATGATGTCGTCGATGAAGCCCGACGATGGTTTGGTACCCGCCGTGTTGGGCATCTCGGCACACTCGATCCTCAGGCGACCGGCGTATTGCCCTTGGCGATTCGTGGGGCCACGAAATTGATCCCCTTCATGGACGGTGCGGCGAAGGCTTACGACGGAACTGTCGTGCTCGGTGCCGAAACCGACACCCTGGACCGCGAAGGGGTCGTGACCCGGCAATTCTCTGGATCGTTTCCTGCTCAAGAAGTAGTCGAGAAGGCGCTCAAAGATTTCGGAGGTGACATTCAGCAGATTCCGCCGATGTATAGCGCTGTGAAGAAGGACGGCGTCCCCCTGCATAAGCTGGCGCGACGTGGCGAGGAGGTCGAGCGCGATCCCAAATGGGTGACCATCGATGAGATCGTGGTCACGCGCTTCGAATCCCCCGAGGTCGATCTTCGGGTTCGATGTAGCTCCGGGACCTATGTACGGGTCATTGCCGCGGATCTGGGTGAAGTGTTGGGCTGTGGGGCGCATCTGGGCGCGCTGCGAAGGACGCAGAGCGGTCCCTTTCTGATCGAAGAATCTCATCCTGTCGAGGAATTTGAGGCGGCGGCTCGGGCTGGGAAGCTCGAGTCGATGATGGTCTCGATGGCGGATGCGTTGGGGTTTCCCGTCCATCGGATCGCGGGTGAGCAGCAGATCAGACTCCAGAATGGTGGAGATCTGCCCTCCGGCGACCTTCCTCGCATGGCTCCGGGCGCTCGGGTTTCGATTCTCGATGCATCCGGGGATTTTCTGGCGGTGGCAGAGCTTCGACCGGATCGGCGTCTCTGGCCGCTTCGGGTTCTTCCCAGAGAGTCCGCGGCTTGACGGAAAACAGGCTCTCTGGCGTTGCCAGCGGCCTGCCCCTCTGTCAAACTCCCGCGATCCGAAAAACGACCTAAAAACAGCGAGTTTCCGGATCGCCATCTAATACCAAGACCATGACCAAGATCACGAAGATCAAAAAGTCATGGTGGCGATCGAGCGAGAGACAGCAAGTCCAGCAAGACGAAATATAGGAGTCACACGAGTTGATCTCTGCAGAGAAAAAAGCGGAAGTCATTGGAGCCCATAAGCGGAGCGAATCCGATACCGGATCGCCCGAAGTTCAGATCTCGCTCTTGACCGAGCGAATCACGGGACTCCAGGAACATTTCAAGACAAACGCGAAGGATCATCATTCTCGTCGCGGCCTGCTCAAGATCGTGAGCCAGCGACGACGCCTTCTCGATTATCTCAAGCGAAAAGATCAGGCGCGTTACAGCGTCCTCATCGGAGAGC
Source organism: Myxococcales bacterium (assembly GCA_012959805.1). Classification (GTDB taxonomy): domain Bacteria; phylum Myxococcota_A; class UBA9160; order UBA9160; family UBA4427; genus UBA4427. The sequence goes on from DUCN01000080.1 coordinate 65,626, forward strand.
TTGGGCTTCGCCGATAGAGTTTCCAGGAGCAACCGCATGCGGTTGCTCCTAGTTTTGGTGCAGTGTTCATCGATGCTCTTCGTTATCGAAGGGAGCCCCGTTGTGGGCTTTGATTGGAACACTGCGCTTCTTTTGGCCTGCACCACCGACGTTTTGTTGAAGTTCCTGTTAGGTGCCCCGTGAGATGCGGGAGTCGGTCATACGCGAATAATCTCCCCCGTTTCGCGCATGAGTGATCCTGCATTTTACAGGGTGTTCTCAACACGACCAAAACAAGATCAAGGTTGGTGAATTCGACGGGATTGGCTCGTTGATTGGCCGCAATTACATCGATGATTCATCCAACTTGAATGAAATGAGGGGATGGGCGTCGGTGAGGAGTAAATGAAACATGCCTTATTGGTTTGAACCTACGTCCATGTCCGTCGAAGTCGGCGGCCGGACCATGACCATCGAAACTGGCAAGATTGCCAAACAAGCGGCTGGTGCCGCGCTCGTCACTTACGGCGGTACGGTCGTTCTCGTGACCACCGTCCATTCCAGCCCTCGCCCGGGCATCGATTTCTTTCCCCTGACCGTCGACTTCGTTGAGAAGTTCGCCGCAGCAGGAAAGATTCCCGGCGGATTCTTCAAACGCGAAGGCCAACTCGGCGAGCGTGAAGTGCTTGTTTCCCGATTCATTGATCGGTCGATTCGGCCGCTCTTTGCCAGTGGCTATAACGACGAGACTCAGGTGACCGCGACTGTTCTGTCGGCGGACCCAGAACATTCAGCCGATATGTGTGCGTTTGTAGGCGCCTCGGCGGCACTCTCGATCTCGGAGCTTCCCTTCATTGGTCCGATCGCGGCCGTGCGAATTGGTCGAGTCGATGGTGACTATGTGATCAATCCAACGCCCGAGGATCTCGAAGAAAGCGATCTCGAATTGATCGTGGCGGGCAACGAACTCTCGATCGTGATGGTCGAGGGCGGTGCCAAGCAGCTTCCCGAAGACGAGATCCTCGCGGCGCTGAAGCATGCGCACGGCGAACTTCAGCCGATCATCAAGGCCATCGAAGCTTTTGCAGCCAAGGTCGGTAAAGAGAAGCTCGTGATGCCTGAGGCGGCCGACATTTCGTCGCTGGAATCCAAGATTTCGGAACTGGCCGGTGATCGTTTGGCGGAGGCCTTCCAGATCAAGGAGAAGAAGGCACGCTCAAGTGCAGTGAAGGTCATCGAAAAAGAAATTCGCAATCAGTTCGACGAGGACTACCGAAATGAAGAGGTTTCGGTGAAGTCATTGGCTGACTTTGAGGCACGATCGAATGGCCTGCGGTCGATGCAGGGCAATGTGAAGAACATCCTCCACGACCTCGGCGGAAACCTGATGCGCGAGCGCGTGTTGGCAACGGGTGAGCGGATCGATGGCCGAAAGGGCGACGAGATTCGTCCGATCGCTTGTGAGGTTCGACCCATCCCGAGGCCGCATGGCGTCGCGCTCTTTACGCGTGGCGAGACGCAGGCCATGGTGACGGCCACCCTCGGCAGCGGATTCGACGAGCAGACGATCGACGGAATGACGGGTCGTTACAAGAAGAGCTTCATGTTGCATTACAACTTTCCATCGTTCTCGGTGGGCGAGGCTCGACCACTGCGCGGCCCGAGTCGGCGTGAAAAGGGACACGGGGCGCTCGCCGAGCGCGCGATTACACCGGTGCTGCCTGATCACGACGAATTCCCGTATACGATTCGCGTCGTGTCGGAGACCCTCGAATCGAATGGCTCTTCGTCGATGGCCGCGGTCTGTGGCTCGACGCTTGCGCTGCTCGACGCGGGTGCGCCGCTCAAGGCTCCGGTTGCCGGGATCGCGATGGGTCTGATTACCGATGGCAAGCGAACCGTGATCCTCTCGGACATTCTTGGGGACGAGGATCATCTCGGCGACATGGACTTCAAGGTGGCGGGTTCGAAGGAAGGCATCACTGCTCTCCAGATGGACATCAAGGTCACCGAGGTCGACTGGGACGTCATGGAGAAGGCGCTCGCGCAAGCGCGTGAAGGTCGGCTTCATATTCTTGGTTGCATGGACAAGGACACGTCTGAGGAGCTGCACGGCTTGAACGCACGGGAAGAGTTGCATGACTTCGCTCCGCGAATGGAGGCTCTGCTGGTGAAGCCGGATCGGATTCGGGACATCATTGGCCCGGGCGGCAAGGTGATTCGCGCCATCCAGGAGACCACGGGCGCCAAGATCGACGTCGAGGATTCGGGCAGGGTCACGGTCTTCGGACCCGATGGCGCTGCAGTCGAGCAGGCCATGGCGATGGTGAACGAGCTCACCCAGGAAGCCGAGATTGGCCGCATCTATCTCGCCAAGGTGAAGCGAATCGCGGACTTCGGTGCATTTGCCGAGATCTTCCCGGGAACCGACGGACTGATTCACATCAGCCATCTAGCAGCGGGGCGAGTCGACAAGGTCACAGACGTCCTTGAAGAGGGTGACGAGGTCCTGGCCAAGTGCATCGACATCGATCCTTCTGGTCGAATCCGCCTGTCACGCAAGGAAGCACTTGCTGATCAGGCGGCTCAAGACGAGCAAGACGAGTAAGCGGGCTGGCTCGCGCGTGATGGACGAGCCCGATTCGGGAAATGCAGGGTCGGCGCCTACGGCGTCGGCCCTGTCTCGTATTCGCGTCGAGATCACTCGGGATGCGCACGCGACGGATCTGCCTCTGCCCGAGGCCTCGACTGAGGCCGCCGCTGGGCTCGATCTGCGTGCAGCCATTGACGAGTCCATCCTCATTTCCGTTGGTCAGCGAAGTCTCATCCCAACGGGCTGGCATATCGCGCTGCCTCTGGGATTCGAGGCCCAGGTCCGCCCCCGCAGCGGACTGGCCCTACGACATGGCATACTGATTCCCAACAGTCCCGGTACGATCGATTCCGATTATCGCGGCGAGATTCAGGTCATCCTGATGAACGCGGGGACGCAGGACTTTCGAATCGAGCGAGGGGATCGCATCGCTCAACTCGTCGTGGCCCCCGTTGTTAGGCCAACCTGGGTTGAAGTCGAAACACTCGATTCGACTGCTCGCGGCCAAGGCGGATTCGGGCATACTGGACGGAGCTGATCGGGTTTGTCGGGAGATGAGAGTTGAGTGAAGGCGAGAACGACGAGAAGATCTCAAGCGAGGCAACCGCCCCGGCCGTATTTGCCGACGATCCGGAAGCGGCGCCAGAAGACAGTCCAGCTGCGAACTCGGACAGCGCAGGCATGTCCGAGGCTGCAGTGAAGAAGGCATCTCGACGTCGAGATCTCCTGGTGCGGTTGGGCACGTCGGCCGTACTCATTCCCTTTGTGCTCTGGGCGATCGCACAGGGTGGACTGATTTATCTAGCGGTCGTTCTGGTCATCGGCACGGCCGCGCAGTACGAATTTTACGGATTGATCGTCGACAAGGGTGCGAAGCCGATTCGATCGGTGGGCATGAGTTTTGGCGCCGCAGTGATCGTTGTTGCCTATTTTGGCAACGAGTATCAGGCGATGCTGCTCATGACTGCAACGCTTCTCGTCTTGATGATCGCTCAACTCGGAAAGAACGAGATTCATGAGGCGATGGCCAGCATCTCGGGAACATTCTTCGGTGTGTTCTATGTGAGCTGGCTGCTCAGCCATGCGATCCTGCTCCGCAAATTCGATATGGCCGCCGCCGCACACTACGATCCCGCGACCCTGGTGACCCTCGGCTTCGGTCCGGGCAGCGGCATCTTCTTCATGGTGTACACCCTCGTGAGCGTCGTGGGCTGTGACGTTGGGGCTTATTTCGCAGGCCGCGCGTGGGGGCACCGAAAGCTCGCTCCTGAAATCAGCCCGAACAAGAGCGTCGAGGGCGCCCTGGGCGGCATCATTGCGGCTGGATTATTTGGCCTGTCCGTCAAGTTGATCTTTGATCAGTTCTGGCCGGATTGGTCCGCGGGGATTCCTTGGAGCGCGGCGTTGGGCTTCGCCGTTTTGCTGGCGGTTGTGGGAATCATCGGGGATCTCGTCGAGTCGCTACTCAAGCGCGATGCCGCAGTGAAGGATACAGGCTCACTCTTGCCGGGGATGGGCGGGGTGCTCGATCGAATCGATGCGCCGCTTCTCGGGCTGCCGGCGATGTACTACCTGCTTCTGGGATATCTGTATTTTCAGACTCTCTAGGGGGAGGCGAGCGGGCTTCGGATTGGGGCGAGGGCGCTAGCGACTCTTTTTCCGGCTTTGGTCGCGCACGGCATCCAGGACGTGGCTCTCAGCCTGCGCGCCGAAACCGAGATTCGCGGCGTGGTCAAACTGGGCGAGCGTGAGAACACCGAGCGCTGAAGCGACTCCGAACTCCTGAGATAATTGGACCCCGTAGCGCGTGTCCTTGCGCCTTAAGTCTGTTGTAAAGGCGAGATTCTCGGCGTGGGATCCTGTCGCCATGATGCGCGCCTGGCGGCCAACGTGGAAGGAGCCCGCGGCGCCTTTGGCAAGGGCATCGGCCACCTGAGACAGATCGAGGCCGGCTCTCGCTGCCGATTCCATCGCTTCCGCGGTGGCGGCGATCTCGACGGCGCCCAGAAGATTCACAATCAATTTGTAGGCGGTTCCTGCGCCGACCGCGCCGAAATGGATGACCTCCTTCGAGAGCGCTGCCAGGACTGTTTTTGAATCCTCGAAGTCCTTGGGGTCGGCGCCTAACAAGAGCGTCAACTCTCCGCGTGCCGCGGTATCCGGCAAGCCCGTGACTGGACAATCGAGGAAGCGGATCTGCTTTCGACTGGCCGTTTCGGCGAGCTCGCAGACCCAGGCGTGGGAAAGCGTCGAACATTCGGCTGCGAAGGATCCCGCCTCCATGGCTTCGAGCAGGCCGGTGGCCCCCAGCCAGAGGCTGCGACTGGCCTCATCGTCGGAGACCATGACAAACGTGATGTCGGCGCCCTCGGCCGCCGCCGCCGGCGAGTTCGCGATCGTGGCACCGACCTTGGCGAGGGTGGCCGTTTTTGCTGGGGATCGATTCCAGGCAGAGACCGTATGCCCGGCACGCAGAAGCGATGCCGCCATGCCCGCTCCCATTTGACCCAGCCCACAGAATGCAATTCTTGCCATGATGACTCCTGCCGTTTGCGCCCATTCGCAGCGGCCAATCCGCAGGCAGCACCAGCGACGAATTGACGCTGATCGTCACGTCGTGAAGGCTTGGAGGCCGGGCTGCCCGTTGATTTAGCGAAACGACTATTTAAGCCCGAGGGCACGCTCGTAGCAAGTTTCGTGCATTGGGCGATCGAGGTTTGACCCAGACACCCGCGATGTCTACTATGCGCCCCGTCGCAACACGACCTTCAATCTGGCCGTCGGGTTTCGACTTGGCTGCCCAGAACCCCTCGGTGCGTTGATGACTGATAAAAGGCTGAAGCCTCCTAGTCGGCTGAAGGCTCCAAAAAGGCTGCAGGCTCCCCGAGATTTGAAGGCTTCCGCCAGCCCGCAACCATCTCATAACGCAAAGCCCAAGGCCATCTTGCCCTCGGCGAGTCGGCCTTTTGATCGGCTGTCGCCTGAGGAACTGACGACCCTGAATCGGGCGCATCGAGCGGATCGATTTCACGACCATTGCGGGGTATTTGGTGTTCATGGCCATGAGGATGCGTCGCATCTCACCTACCTCGGTCTCTACGCGCTTCAGCATCGTGGGCAAGAGAGCTGCGGAATCGTCTCCTCGAATGGCAAGGAACACATCGCCCATCGTGCGATGGGCCTGGTCGCGGATACCTTTGGCACCGAGATTCTCGAACGTCTGAAAGGCCGACATGCAGTCGGTCACGTTCGGTACTCGACGGCCGGTGGCAGCATGCTCCGAAACGCTCAACCGATCTGTGCAAATACGGATGGGGGGCCGGTCTCGATTGCGCATAACGGCAATCTCGTGAACGCGGGCGTCATTCGCCGCGAACTCGAAGGCCGCGGAGCTATTTTCGGCTCGTCCTCGGACAGCGAGGTCCTGCTTCATCTGCTGGCCCGTTCGCGCGAGCGACATATGGAAGATCGCTTCATCGATGCGATTTCCCGCGTGAAGGGTGCCTTCAGCATCGCAATGTTGACGGATGATGCGCTGATCGCGGCGCGGGATCCGCACGGATTCAGACCCCTTTCGATCGGCCGGAAGGACGGGGCCTATATCATCTCGAGTGAGACGTGTGCGCTCGATCTGATTGGCGCGACCCATGAACGGGATGTCGATCCCGGCGAAGTCATTGTGATTCGACGTGGGCGGCTGCGCAGCATCCGTCCCTTGTCGCGTGAAGCGGACGAGCATTTCTGCATCATGGAGCAGATCTATTTTGCGCGACCGGATTCGCATCTCGTTGGGCATAACGTCTATGCGTACCGCAAGGAATTGGGGCGGGTTCTGGCTCGGGAACATGAGGTGGCCGCGGACATGGTCGTGCCAGTTCTCGATTCGGGGAATGCGGCGGCGCTAGGTTACGCGGAAGAGGCCGGGATTCCCTATGACACGGCGCTGATTCGGAATCATTACGTGAGTCGTAGCTTCATCGAGCCGACTCAGAAAATTCGAGACTTCAAGGTTCGGGTCAAACACAATGCAATTCGAGGATTCCTCGAAGGCAAGCGCATGATTCTCGTTGATGACTCGATCATTCGCGGGACCACGCTGGTCAAGATCGTGGGGATGCTGCGCGCGGCCGGTGCGCGAGAGATCCATGTTCGAATTTCATCTCCGCCGACTATTGGCCCATGCCACTATGGAATCGATACCCCGAACAAAGAAGAACTGATCGCCTACACCCATACGATCGAAGAAATACGCGACAAGATTGGTGCGGACAGTCTCGGTTACTTGTCCGTCGAAGGTCTGCGCAACACCGCCGCAAAGGAGCTGAAGCGCGGCATCTGCGATGGTTGTTTCTCCAACGATTATCCAGTTCCCATCGACCCATTGCAGTCGATGCCGCAGCTGACTCTGTTTCGAGCGGTGAAGGAAGTCGAGACCGAGTGATAAGTCGCAGATGGACTCGTCGCCTGCTCGGCTGTTCGCGGACGCAGAGGCGGCGAGCGACTGGGCGAATCCCACAAGATGCAGCTCTGCTGCCCTGATCCTGCCCCTTCTCGATGCGACTTCCGACTCTTCCGATTTGAAAACTGTTTGACAGTCGGAGAATCCCTTCGGTGAATTCGCTGGCCCGCCGATAAAGTGGATGTGGCGTGGATCACCCGCGCGACGACTGTGCGCGCCTCAGGGCCGGGATAGTTTCAAAGTTGAACCAGAATTCCGTACAGATTCGATTCGGATCATCAGAGGAGCTGCGGCACGAGTTCGAGAAGAACATCTCGAATCGTGGCATCTTCATCGAGACCGAGAGTACGTTCGAAGTCCGCGCGACGATCGACGTTGAGATCGTTCTCGACTACTGCGCAGGTGCAGATTCAGATGCGGCCTCGAATGTCGCGATTACGCTGCGCGGGGAGGTCGTGCATTGCGTTCCCATTTCGATGACGGCGGCCGGAGCGACTCCGGGTGTTGCGATTCAGTTCGAAGACAGTGCACGTGAACTCTGCGAATCCTTCGAGCCCTTGCTCACGGCAGCTGCGATGGGCAATCCTGAATTTATGCCGCTAGGCGATGCCGCGGCGGAGCCAACGTCATCGGGGATGGATGCGGCCCTCCAGCATTCCCAAGATCCGAACTCTGCGACTTCGACCAACGCTTCTTCTGGTTCCTCACTCGGTGACGGGGCTACCGAGGCTCAGCCCTCCACCAGTCGAGATCGGCGAGGCGCCCATCGCGAAGCGGTTCGCGTGCCTGTTCGAATCATGCCGGCCATGAGTCCTCCCTTCGAAGCGACGAGTCGAGACTTGTCCGCGAGCGGCATTCTCCTCACAGTAAAAACCGTCCCACTCCCCGTCGGCGAAGTCGTCCGAACCTGCCTGTGGCATCCAAGCGGCGAACCCAGCATCGAGATCGATGGTCAGGTCGTCCGCGAGATCAAGAACAAGAGCGGTCGTATTGCGGCGGTAGCCATTGCCTTTGATCGCCATCAGGCCGCCGACCCGCCGACCCGCGACTTGATCGATGAGGTCCGACACGCGGGCCATCGCAGCCGGCTTGGTGGAATCAGCGGATCGATCGTGGATCTCGGCCTCGCCAACATGCTGCAGATGTTTGATTCATCAGCGCCTCTGGGCACGATCGTCGTCGATCGAGATGGCGAGCAGGGCTGGATCGCGTTTGCGCAGGGTCAGTTTCTGCATGCCGAACTCGGTGCCGCGGCCGGTCCGGATGCCCTGGTCGCGATGTTGGACTGGGGCGAGGGCCTGTTTCACTTCGAGGCAACCGTCGATGAGAAAATCGTTGCGAATGCGACGCCTCGCTCTCTTGAAGGCGTTGTCTTCGAAGCGATGTGCGCGCTCGATGAACGAGGTCGCTCCGACGAACAGGACGACGGCGACGAGGAAGACGACGTGTGCGTCGTCGGTGTGTCGACGATGTTCAGGGTCGACTTGGAACAAGCGGAAATCTTGCGCTCGTTGCTCGGAAAGACAGAAGATGCGGTGCTCGAACTCGCAAAGTCGGGCATGGCGACGGCCAAGCTCAAAGAGATCATTCCCGAATCGTCGGACGCAATCCAAGAGGCACTCGAAAGCCTCGTTGAGCGCGGTGTCCTGATCCCACGTTAATCCACTCGCTGCAGGCGGGTCCAGATCATCCAGAACGCGCAGGCGAATAGGCTCGCGAGTCCAATCATCCATGCATTCTTGATTGCGATGGGCCGAAGGTCGCGTTCGTCACGATCGGTCGCGCTTTGGCAGTCGGGGTCGAGGGGGAAGTCGATTTTTTTATCGCCATCATCGTCTTCACCATTGGCGCATTGGGCTCGCGTCCAGCGGATGATTTCGCTGCGATAATGAGAGATGTCGGCCGCATAGGTCGTATCGCCGTATTGAGTCGTTCCAGCGGGTGTCGGCGCGAGAGAGGAGACCGAGATCATCATTCCCATGAGTTGCCAGACGTCGTCGCGCTTGACGAAGACGGCACCGCCGGAATCGCCCACAGCGGCCACCGCCTCGAAGGTTGTGGTCTGGGGCGAGTGGGGTGGGTCAAAGAAGAATGTGAGCGCGCGGGTCGTCCATTCATTCTGGCGCAGCACGACGAAGCTCGATGCGACGCGGTTTGTTCCCCATCTCTTGCGTCCAGACTTGGACCATTGGAAGCCGAAGCGCGTGCGACCGGCGTCGTTCCATTCGATGACCTTTGCGCGTTCGCGGCCGAAGCCGATCAGGAGCAGTTCCTCGCCAACGCTAGGCGGCTGCTTCGCCAACGGAAGAATCGGTAGATTCGGCAGCTCAGCATCGGTTGCCAGCTGAAAGACCAACATGTCTGCGGCAGTGCCATCGACATTCATTAGCGTTCGCGCGGAACCGAAATTTGGAAGAATGATTTCGTCATCGAGGATGACTTCTCCCATGCCGACGTGGCGGGCGGTCAGCGCCCAGCCCGCGCCAAGATAGAGAACCGTGGGCCCTTCGTAGCGACGTTGGCTGACATGCAGCCAATAGGGGAAGTCGTCCGGGATGAGATCCTTCGGTTCTTGCTCTGGGCTCGCGAAGATGAGTGCGTCGGCGGTGGGGACGAGGAGGCCCGTGTGGGACAAGGCGAGAAGGAGGACGAGCACGAATTGGTGGACCCGCGCGAGGCCGCCTCGCTGGCTGAAAGGTTGGCGAATGGGTCGATCATCGTGGTCGGAGGCGACTCGAACTGCGCCGATGACTGCGCGGGATGTTATGTCGGGCTGATCCAGGGTTCGTCTCCACGCTGGATCAGCGTATCTCGCCCGAACTGTTCGTCGTCGAGCTCGGGGTAGTCGAGGTTGTAGTGGAGGCCCCGACTTTCTTTGCGAAAGGAGGCGGACCGAATGATGAGCTCGGCCACGGTCGCCAGGTTTCGCAGCTCGATGAGTTCCGCAGTGACGCGGTAGTTCCAGTAATACTCGTTGATCTCTTCGTGGAGCATCTTGATTCGGTGCAGGGCGCGGGAGAGCCGGCGATCGCTTCGAACGACGCCCACGTAGTTCCACATGAAGCGGCGGATCTCGTCCCAGTTCTGGGTAATGACGACGGCTTCATGGATCGGCGTGGCCTCGCCATGGCGCCAGGTGGGGACTGCGCCAGGCTTTTCCGTTTCCGGGTGGCGCCGGATGGCCTCGGAAGCGGCAGCTTCGGCGTAGACGAGGGCTTCGAGCAGGGAATTCGAGGCCAAACGATTGGCACCATGAAGTCCCGTCGAAGAAACCTCACCTGCTGCAAAAAGGTTGGGGAGATCGCTCTCGCCGTGGGCATTTGTGCGTACGCCGCCGCAGCAGTAGTGGGCCGCCGGCACCACCGGGATCGGATCGCGTGTGATGTCGATTCCGTATTTCAAGCAGCGCTCGAAGATCATCGGGAAGCGGCCGCGCAGGTATGAGGGGTCACGATGGGTGATGTCGAGGACGACATAGTCATCGCCCGTTCGCTTGAGTTCGGCATCGATCGCACGTGCGACGACATCGCGTGGGGCGAGATCTTTCAGCTCGTGGTAATCCGCCATGAAGGCTTCGCCATCGAGGCGTCGCAGAATGCCGCCCTCACCACGAATGGCTTCTGTAATCAGGAACGACTTTGCTTCCGGGCTGTATAGACAGGTTGGATGGAATTGCATGAATTCCATGTTGGCAAGCGTCGCGCCGGCACGATATGCCATGGCCATGCCGTCGCCGGAAGCGATATCGGGATTGCTGGTATAGAGATAGACCTTGCCGGCACCGCCGGTGGCGAGCAATGTAATTGAAGCCGTATAGGCATGGACCTCGCCCGTCGTTGCGTCGAGAACGTAAGCGCCTAACGCTCGATTGGTTTCGGTTCGCCCGGCCTTGGTCGCTGTGATGAGATCGATCGCGCAATGATCTTCGAAGAGATGGATTCGCGGATGCGCGCGCACACGGGCGAGCATCGCGCTTTCGATTTCGTGTCCCGTGGAATCGCGACGATGCAGGATTCGGCGCTCGCTATGTCCGCCCTCTCGTGTCAGATCGAATTGCGAATCCGATTCTTTGTCCCCGGGTGCATCGAATTCGACGCCGTGCTTCAGCAGCGTGTCGATGGCCGCGGGGCCGGATTCGATGACGAAACGAACCGTGTCTTCATGGCAGAGGCCGGCGCCCGCCCGGACGGTGTCGCTGATGTGGGATTCGAAGGAATCGGACGGGTCCATCACGGCGGCGATCCCGCCCTGCGCCCAATCCGTGGCGGAGTCGATGGCACGGCGTTTCGTGATGATGGCGACATCGCCGATCTCGGCGACGCGCAGGGCGAAATGCATCCCGGCCAGGCCGGATCCGATCACCAGAAAGTCGAACGTTCGCACGGAGTTTGACTCGCCCGAGGCTCCCGAATCACGGGATCGGGCCGGCTGGCGGGAGGGGGCGGAGTCGTCGGTTCTGTCGGTTTTGTTGCTCATGGTCGTGCGCGGGCTGGCGGCTCCAGTGTCGCAGCTCAGGTCCGGCGCGTGAGGCTCCGATACCGAGGAATCAGCCATTCTATCGGGCCCGAGGATCGGGTCCACTAAAGGCCCGGAAGAAGTTCGCTCCCCTTGGGGTGACGGGCTAGGTGAGTCGAGCAAGAGAATGCAGATTCGAATCAAAGGCCAGAGCCAGGGCGCCCGCTCCCGGGTCGCGGCGATCGCACTGGCGGGCTGGATGCTCGGCGCCGTCGGCGTTCTCGCACCCGTCGAGGCCTTGGCCGGCATCTATCGCTACATCGATGATGCGGGCGTTCTCCACTTTGCAGATTCGCCGCGGGATCCCAGGTATAGAAGGATGAAGGTCGTCCATCAGGACGGTCCGGTCATTTCGCCGCGTCCCAGCCCCCGGATCCCGCATGAACGTGATTACGATCGGCTGATCGTCAAGATCGCCACGCTCCACCGCGTCGAACCCGCGCTGGTGAAAGCCGTGATCGCCACGGAATCCAATTTCAAGCCCGATGCCATTTCGCATGCCGGAGCCCAGGGGCTCATGCAGTTGATGCCCGCGACGGCTGAGTCGCTGGGCGTCGAGCGGCCCTTCGGTGTGCTTGAAAACATGGACGGCGGCGTTCGTTACCTCCGAGCGATGCTTGACCGATACGGCGACCTCACGCGTGCGCTGGCCGCGTATAATGCGGGGCCCACCGCCGTCGATCGATATCGGGGAGTGCCCCCGTACCGTGAAACCCAGGCTTACGTGAAGCGGGTCCTCGAGTACTATCGCGGGTATCGACGCGAGTTCGAGCGGCCGATCACCGCTCAGAGTGACCTCCGCGGGAATCCTCGGAACACGACGGGCACGAACGGCCAAATGAACGACAGAGTAAGCGACAGAGTAAACGGCAACGCGAATAGCAAGGGGACGAAACGATGAATCGCTTGGATCGACGCTTGGATCGAAAAGCCGTCTCCTCAATCCGATCGGCCATTCTCCCACAGGCTTGTTTTCCGTGTCGGTAGAAATCGACCCCGAAACCTCGGCGGGAACACCCCCCACTCGATCCGCAGACCCAGCGGCCACCGACCAGTCCTCGCAAGAGCACGGCGGCGACTCTTCGGGCGCGCCGTTTCATCGTTCCCCGGAGTCCTTTCCCCACGAAATATTCTGGAACCTACCCAACACCGTCACCATGCTGCGCATCGGCATCGTGCCCGTGTTGCTCTTCATGCCCTTCGCCATGACCCTGGAGGGCAGCCGCTTCATGGCCTGGGCCTTCATCATCGCGGCACTGACCGACATTCTGGACGGCTGGCTCGCGCGGCGCGACGGAGGACGTGACATCACGCGAATCGGCATGCTGCTCGATCCACTCGCCGACAAGCTGCTTGTCTCGACGGCCTTGATCATGCTGCTCGCGGTCGGCCGGATTCCCGTCTGGGGCGCCGCCATGGTCGTCGTCATCGTTGGCCGGGAACTCGCCGTGACAGGCTTGCGCGCCATCGCCTCGACCCACGGCCATGTTGTTGCCGCCACGCTACCGGGCAAGATCAAGTCGATTGCGCAAAGCATCGCAACCGGGGCGCTTCTCTTTCATTACGAGACCCTTGGGCTGCCGGCGCACGAAATAGGCATGACACTTCTCGCGATCGCCACGGCACTCACCCTGTGGTCGGGCTACCTCTATTTCGCGGACTATTTCGGCTGGAAGGATTCGAAAGAGTCGGCCTGAAAAGGCGCGAAATTTGGTGTAAACCCTGCCGGAATAGGAGTTCGCCCCCGGTTTCCGACGCCCGTTCCTCGCGCATGCTCCTCACGTAAGCGTCGCGAGCGAAAACGGGCACGGGAGGGGCGGTGTCTCATGGCGGATTGCTGCTGAGCGAACGCGTCATCCAGAATGGGCGCTAGCGACGAAATGCCGAAAGGATCGGAATTATGAGCAAGCTCGAAGATCTGCGAGGAAAGATCGACGCCCGTGAGGCGCGAATCGGCGTCATCGGTCTCGGCTATGTTGGTCTCCCCCTCGCGACTGAACTCGGCGATGCCGGCTTTCCAGTCGTCGGCTTCGACGTCGACGCGAAGAAGGTCCGCGCCATCTCCGAAGGGCGATCCTATATCGGTGATGTCGACTCGTCTGATGTAGACCGACTGGTCAAGGGCGGACGCCTAACAGCGACCATGGACTTTTCTGAACTCGCGAATGTCGACGTCATTAACATCTGTGTTCCGACCCCGCTTAGGAAGACCCGCGACCCCGACGTCTCATTCATCGCCTCCGCCGTGAAAGAAATTCGTAAACATCTTCATGAAGGCCAACTCATCATCCTCGGCAGCACGACCTATCCCGGCACCACTCATGAGTTCGTGATCCCACTCATCGAAGACGCCGGGCTCGTCATTGGCAAGGACTTCTCTCTCGCCTTCGCCCCCGAGCGAATCGATCCCGGCAATCAGAAATTCAAGATCACAAACGTGCCCAAGGTCGTGGGCGGGGAAACCGCACTCTGCACCGAACTCGCCTGCATGGTCTTCGATACCATCTTCGAAACCACAGTCCCCGTCACTTCGACTCAATCCGCCGAGATGGTGAAGCTCCTCGAGAACACCTTCCGCGCCATCAATATCGGGCTGGCCAACGAGATCGCTCTGATGTGCGAGAAGCTCAACCTCGACGTCTGGGAAGTCATCGATGCCGCCGCGACCAAGCCCTACGGCTTCATGAAGTTCACGCCCGGCCCTGGCCTCGGTGGTCATTGTATTCCCGTTGACCCGGCGTACCTGTCATGGAAGATGAAGTCCCTGAATTTTCCCGCCCGCTTCATCGAACTCGCAACCGAAGTCAATTCCGGGATGCCCGACCATGTGGTCGATCGCATCACGGAGATGCTGAACGAAGGCCGATTGGCCGTGAACGGCGCTCAGATCTTGATCCTGGGCGTTGCGTACAAAGCCGGTGTCGACGACATGCGTGAATCGCCAGCAATCGATGTCATCGAAGGCCTTGCCGCGCGGGGAGGGGAGATCCGCTACCACGATCCCTTCGTTGCCGAGTGTGAAATTGCGGGTCTTTCGATGAAGTCGGTGGATCTGACGGATGATGTCTTGAAGAGTTCGGACCTTGTGGTTGTGCTGACGGATCATGCGGAAGTGGATTACGAGCGGGTGGTGAAGATCGGGCCGCGGGTGTTTGATACTCGGAACGCGACTCGTGAGGTTTCTGTGGATCGGGAGAAGATTACGAAGCTTTGAGATTGGGTTCGCGGGTAGACGAGATCCGAGCGTGGCGCGTGTTTTGGCGAATGGCTCGGGCTTCGCCCTGCGCTTTATTTCGCCAAAACACACTCCGCACTCGAATCTCTTCGGTGACGGAAATTCGGTCTCTGCGTAGGGTGGGGTGACGCCTTTGGCGTCGCGGGTTGAAGGAAGATGAGAGGTTTGGATCCCGTGGGGGAGGGGGTTGAGAGCGATGAGAGGGGTGGTTGACGGCGAGCCTGGGCTCGCTTAAACACTGTTTCCCCGGCGGGTCATACCAGCGGACCCGGCTTGGTTTTCGCATTCTGAGAAGAGGGCGGGAGTTGGGGCATCGGGAAAAAGTCTAGGATTATGCACGAGTAGCTCAGCTGGTAGAGCATCACGTTGCCAACGTGAGGGTCGCCAGTTCGAATCTGGTCTCGTGCTCCAAACAAATCAGCCCCGCCAGCTTTGCTGGTGGGGCTGTTTTGTTTGTCGCTTGTGGTTGGGTCTAGCTAGCGACGCTTGCACTTAAGGGCATGCCAACTTGAGGGCGAATCGCGAGCGAAGAGCGAGTGATTCGTAGGAGCCGCAGGCGACGCGGACGCCAGTTCGAATCTGGTCTCGTGCTCCATATAAGCCCCCGAATTTTCTCGTGTATACGAGATGTTCGGGGGCTTTCTGTTGTTAGTCCAAGTTGACCTAAACTTGACCTAAGTGGGCTTTCGTCCTGCGCTGGACGACGATCGGAATGGTCAACGAGCCCACGTTCAGTCTCGTCCCTCTGGAGATTCAAGAACGGACTCTGAGCATTCGTCGCGAAGTGACAATTCGGCGTACGTGCCAGGCGATTTCGACGCAGAATACGTACCCATGAGTGGGGGGACTCTGGGGGCCTGTGAACGGGCGAATCCCTAGAATGCGCCGTTCCAGACTGCCCGCTCGGAGTCGAGCGGAGCGGACTCGATGGCGAGCGTCGCGTCGAACGCCATCGTGTGGCGATCGGTCTCGTCGTACTGCGGCCATTCGATAGCGCCGGCGACATTCGGATCTCCGGTCCGAGCGAACGCGGCCCAGGCATCCATCATCGCACCAGCCAGGCGCTCCGCTTCGGGACCGGTGCCGGCGAATTTGTCCATCGTTGGCGCATCGAGCGTTCCGAACACGAAGGGCAGATCGATCGCGTGGCACGCGCCGAGCGTGCCACGTCGCGCCGGTGACGACCAGCGAACGAGATACGAATACGTGCGTGCCTCGTTCTTCGCTTGCGCTTGCGCGAGGCGGATCGCCGGGATGCGGAAAGTCTGATCGGAAAGGATCGCGTCGCGGATCTCGCCGGGCTCAGTCGAATCGCCGCGTGCGGCGCGCGCCAACGTGTAGACCTCGATGATCTCGTCGCTGCGGTCGCCGGCGAATCGGGCGACCTGGCGCCGCAGCTTTGCGTCGTCGACGTCGTCGTTGCGGCCCATCGTGAAGAT
>DUCN01000080.1:81965-85557 GCA_012959805.1 Myxococcales bacterium
CGGATCGAGCACCGGGGCGAACGAGAGCGACCCCGTCGGGCCGGCCCCGGGCTCCTCTTCCATCGTGGTCGGCTTGCCTTGTTCGATCGCGCTCTGGGCCTTCAACAGCGCGTCGGTCGATAGGCGTCGCAGTTCTTCTGTGGTCGCGACGCCGGCCGCTTCGAAGATTTTCTGGGCGATCTTTCGGCCGCGCGGGATGGAGAGGGTATGGTCGGCGGCGCCGCTCTGAGAAATTGCCCGGTGGAAGAGGCCCTTTGCGGCGGGCATGGCGAGAAGGGTCGTGGTCGCCATGCCGCCCGCGGACTCGCCGAAGAGGGTGACGTTGTCGGGGTCGCCGCCGAAGGCCGCGATGTTCGACGCGACCCAGCGAAGCGCTGCGATCTGATCGAGTTGCCCCGCGTTCGCATCGGCATCGTCGGCGCATAGGTAGCCGAAGAGTCCGAGGCGGTAGTTGATCGTGACCAGCACGACGTCATTTCGAGTGCAGATTGCGGCGCCTTCGTAGAGCGCTTGCGCGCCGGATCCGGCCATGAACCCGCCGCCATGGATCCAGAAGAGCACGGGGCGCTTCGCATCGTCGGCCGCGGGTGAGTAGACGTTCAGGTAGAGGCAGTCCTCGCTGTGATCGGCGACGTCCATCCCGGGGAAGGGGCTCGGATTCTGGGGAGCGGATACGGCGAAGGCCTTGGCCGCACGCGGCTCGGACCAGGGCTCGGGCGGGGCGGGTGCACGGAATCGCAGCGCTCCGATCGGCGGGCTCGCGTAGGGAATGCCGAGCGCGGCGATGTGGCCTTGCCGCGCCTCGCCTTCGACCGGGCCGTATTCCGTTGTGATCAAGACGGATGCATGAGTGGACGGTTCGATGCTCTTGCCCATGAGTGGCTGCTCCCTGATTTAGCTGACTCGTCGGCTGCGCCGAGCGGAAAGTGGAAACGCGGATCGTAGCCCGATTCGGGCTGTGAAAACCCTTCGGTTGCGTTCAGCGGCCCGGGTTTCGACAGAAGTCCGCCAGGTTGCTTGCCGTGTCACGGCTGATCTCGGGACAAAGCACTGGGACGATCTCGGTGGCGTGAACCGTACCCATGACCTGGCGGCAGCGGGCCTCGACGCCCTCTCTAAGTAGCAAGCGGTAGAATCCGATCCCTTCGTCTCGCAGGGGATCGCACTCATTTACGCTGATCACCGTAGGCGGCAGGCCGCGGACATCCTCGCCTTTGGCAAAGCCAGGCCAAGCCAGTGGATTGCGCTTTTCGAGCTCCTCGATGCCATAGGCCATGGCGCCCTGGTTGCTGTGCAAGTCGAGGAAAATTCCGTTGTTCTCGCTGGACGAGGGATTTTCATCCAGGGGCCAGATGCCCGCGATGTAGGGACAGAGTGCGTAGAGCCCTGAGATCAGATCGAGGCGTCCATCGCGCTTGAGACGCATCCCTGTTGCCAGCGTTAGGTTGCCGCCGCCGCTCTCACCAGCCACGACGACGCGCTTTGGGTCGATGTTCAGTTCCGCGGATTTTTCCGCGAGCCAGCTCAGCCCGGATATGCAGTCATTGAGGCCGGCGGGATAGGGCGCCACTTCGGGTGCCGAACTGGGTGTAAGCGCGTTGCGAAAATCGACCATTGCGACGGTCACGCCCTGGGCCGCAATGATTTTGCCCCAAGCTCTGGCGTTGCCGTCGAAGCAGGACATGTGCTGCATGCCGCCGCCGTGGATGTAGTAGACACATGGGAGGGGTTCAGCCGACTCGGGCTGAATCAGCTGTACTTTGATGGTGTTGCCATCGGGTTGAGATACGAATTCGCGCGTACTGATCGTGAGACCTGACGAAGGCGCCACGTTCTCGTTGTCGCACATGTCCATGAAGCCCTTCATTGCCGCCATGGCGGCTTTGGCTTCTTCGCTGTTTGCCTTCTCGAGCATTTCTTCTCGACTCGTTGCGTCGCTGGTGGGCGACATTGGAATGGCACCGAGCAGAGCTTTGATGCGGGGGTCGATTCTGGGATCTTCAGCGACCTGGGGATTGCTCATGTCAAGTCTCCTCGTATAGGGGCGTATAGGCTAACGCAAATCAAATGTTGGCTTCGTTATGTGACGATCATTCCTTCGAGGTCGCCCTGATCGCGCCACCTCGAGAGCATTTTCTTGAATCGCACGGCACCGCCTGGGTAGGTCGAATCGAAGAAGCCACCTCCGCTCTGCTTCCCTTCAGCGTTGTAGAACCCAGGAGTACATGATTCTTGATATCGGGTCATCCCCGTCGATCGGTTCACCAGTTTGACATACGCAGCCTCTGCCTCGGCGGTGGGTTCGATCGTCGTAGCACCCCGTGCTTTGACCTCGGTAATGAGATGGGCAATGTGCTCACTCTGGGTGTCGTACATATAGGTAAAGCTCGGCGAGGCGCCGGTCTGGGTGATGCCCACCTGAAAGAAGTTCGGGAACCCGTGGCTGAGCAAGCCGTGGAGAGTCCGCCTGCCATTCTCCCAGGCTTTCGTGAGCGATACACCGTCCCGGCCGTATAGCTCGACCTGGGACTGCCGGATATACGACGTACCCACCTCGAATCCCGTCCCAAAGATCAGGCAGTCGAGCTCATACGCGACGCCGCCCACGATCGCAGCATTCGCGGTGATGCGCTCAACGCCTTGACCCTGGGTGTCCACCAGCGTCACGTTCTTCCGGTTGAAGGTCGGCAGATATCCATCGTTGAACGTCGGTCGCTTGCACGATAGGCCGTACCAGGGCTTGAGTGCGTCGGCGGTGTTCTCGTCGTGGACGATGTCGGCTACCCGCTGGCGGCTTTCCTCCATCAGTTGCTGGTCAGCGATCTCCGACAACCGTCGGATCTCTTCACGCGTCATGTCGGGGTTCTCTGCCACCTTCCGGGCCGTCTCGCCAAGACGCCAATAGATGTTCGTCCACCCGTCCTTCACCAGGTCTTCCTCGACCGGCACCCCGGTCACCATTGCATTGAAATTCAGGCTTCGTTCGAGTTGCCACCCGGGCTTCAGCGTCTTTTCCCAATCTGGGTCGGTGGCCCTCTGCCCGCGTTCGCCCACCGAGGAGGGCGTGCGTTGGAAGACGTAGAGCTGCTTCGCGTGTGCGCCGAGATGCTCGACGCACTGCACCGCCGACGCTCCGGTCCCGATCACGCCCACTCGCTTGTCGTGCAGCTTGTGCAGGCCGCCATTCGTGTCGCCGCCGGTGTAGTCGTAGTCCCAGCGGCTCGTGTGAAACGAATGGCCCTCGAACTGCTCGATGCCCGGGATGCCCGGAAGCTTCGGTCGGTTGAGCGGCCCGGGCGACATCACGATGAAGCGCGCCTTCAAGACGTCGTCGCGATCGGTCGTGATCGTCCAGCGTCCCGTCTCGGCATCGAAGCGGCCTTTCTTGGCCTGGGTCTGTAAGAGCGCACCTTTATAGAGATCGAAGTGCCGGCCGATCCGCTTCGCGTGTTCGAAGATCTCCGGGGCGAAGGAGAACTTCAGCTTCGGGATGTATTCGGTCTCCTCGAGCAGCGGCAGATAGATGTAGGACTCGATGTCGCACTGGGCACCCGGGTACCGATTCCAGTACCAGGTTCCTCCCACATCGGTT
>DUCN01000081.1 GCA_012959805.1 Myxococcales bacterium
TACGTGATCGTGGTCACCGACCGACATTGGGACCAGCTCTGCCTGGCCATCGACCGCCCGGACATGGTGGTGGACGAACGGTTCGTGACCGGAGAGAAACGTGCCCAGCACGGCGCCGAACTCTTCGAAGAGATCACGCCCTGGACCCTCGAGCACGAGAAGTACGAGGTGATGCGCCTGCTCGGTGAGGCCAGCGTGCCCTGCTCGGCGGTGCTCGACACCTACGATCTCTACCGCGACCCGCACCTGGTGGAGCGCGGCTTCATCAAGAAGGTGGAACACCCCGAACTCGGCGAGGCTCCCCTGCTGGGCTTCCCCACGCGCATGTCCGACAGCGCGGTGGAGATCACCCGCGCCCCCTACCTGGGCGAACACGGCGAGGAGGTGCTCCGCGAAGACCTCGACCTCGGCGGCGCCGAGTTGGCCAGCCTGCGCGAGGCGGGCATCCTCGGCTAGAGGCGCACCCCGCTAGACAAGTCGCCCGCCGTCGAGCACCAGGGTCTGGCCCGTTACGAAGGAGGCCGGCGAGCCATCCGAGACCTAACGAACCCAAAGCCCAGAGCACGTTCTAGCGAGACATCCGACATCAAGCAGACGCTGCCTCAATGAATGCTGGCGCCTTCTTGTTCGGGAGGTATTCGGGCGAGTTTTGCGTCGCCCCTGTGCCTCTCGATCTGCATCCGTCCAATGGATTCATCAATGAGAATCTGGCGCCAGGCTCGCGTAGAGCTTTCAGTCGCCGGTGGCCAGACCTCGGGGAAGAAAACCCCTTGATCAAAGATGAGCTTCAGGCGTTTCCTAAGCGATACACGACTGGGCATTTCGCTAGGCAAGATGGGAAACCCCTTTTGTTCCCGATGAGACTCTCTCATCGCCATGCCTAGAGCATGCAACACGGCCGGATACTCGCTGGCAACGTTTTCCTTCTCAGAAGGATCAGCTATTAGATCATATAGCTCGGCGCTGAACTCTCCTGGATAGAGGATGGCCTTCCAACGCCCGGCGACCGCTGCTAAAGCACCCGAACCTTCCCAATGCAGAAAATTCCTGCGAGCAGCCTGGGTTTCGCCTCTGAGCGTCGGCAAGAACGAGACTCCGTCGATCGAGGCCCTATGTGGTACTCCCGCGGCCTCCAGAATCGTCGGGAACAAGTCCCAAGCCGCAACCGGCGCAGAGACTTCCGTGCCAGGAGCGATCCTGTCGGGCCAGTAAGCTATCAAGGGAACGCGAATCGCACCCTCATAGAGGCTGAACTTAGACCCTCGAAGAGGTCCATTGGCCCCAAAAAATTGTTCAATCGCCGTCTTCCCTGCGCCGTTGTCGCTGGTCACAAGAATGATGGTGTGGCCTGCGATTCCCGCGGTTTCGACCGCGCTTACTATGCGCCCCACAGTTTCATCAAAATGACTGACCAGAGCAGCGTACCGCTTGTAGGCCTCCGGCCAGTCCTTGGACTCGTAGATGCCGGCAGAAGGCACTTCGAATTTTTCGCCTTCCGGCGCCTCTCCGTTCGGGTGTGGCGCCGTGGTCGGGAAATAGAGGAAAAAGGGGTTCCCCGTATTGTCGCCAATGAAGGATTCCGCCTCCTGGACCAGCAATTCCGGCGCGAAGTCAGACTTTCTCGTCGAATAGCTTCCCAATCCGGGGAACTGGGTCTCAGCGGGAGAGGTCAGATATACGACTTCATTTTCCAGGTGGACTTTTTCTCCGTTGCGCCAGAGAAACTCAGGGTAGGAGTTGTGCGCCAGTACCTGGTTCAGATAACCGAAGACATGATCAAAGCCGTGGAGAGAAGGATCTCCTTCCGAACCGGCATCGCCTAGGCCCCATTTTCCTATCATCGCGGTCTCGTAGCCGGCACCTTTGAGAAAGCCGGCGAGGGTTATCGCACCGCGCCGCAGAGGAACTTGACCGCCATCTTCGAGTTGCTGATTTCCTCGGATCCGTGTGTGCCCCGTATGCATGCCTGTCATGAGCGCCGCGCGCGACGGAGAACAGGAGGGCGCCCCGGAGTAGAATGACGAAAAGCGCATGCCTGCGCGTGCCAGTTTGTCGGTCTGCGGAGTCTCGATCAGCCGCTGGCCGTAGCTACCTAAGGTCCCGTAACCGAGATCGTCGGCCACGATGAGAATGACATTGGGTGGTCTGGTAACTTCGCCGTTCGGCTGGCGCAAGATGCCATCGTCTCCGAAGCCGTGAGCCTGAACTTCGGGCGACGAGCCGACTAGCAGTCGGTCGAATAGGTTCTCCTTCCCCGCTCCCGCGCTTGGCGCGAGAAGCCACACCGCTCCTATGACTATGACGATAGTCGCCGCGGATAGCAGACTCGCTGCTCGATTCTGACCCGAAAAACTCATTGCCCGTTCTCATCTCTCATCTAATGCGTGGGTGTTCAATCACCTAAGTAGACTTTGGGGCGGTTAGGTGTCACGATCTTTTTTCGCCCATTAGATGACTCCTAGGGCTCTTGGAGGGCCTCGAGAGTCGCTTACTCAGGCCTACGAGCTTCTCGAGTGGCCCCACAGGGAACTGCGGAGCCTCGGGAAATCCGGACACGGATCGGGGTTCCGCACTCGTGTCGTTCGCCGCACGAACTGGACCCGCAAGCGGGCAGCAGATGGATGGCCTGCGCGAGGCGGGCATCCTCGGCTAGAGGGCTAGAGGGGAGCCAGCAAAGTCAGCGCACGGCGCGCATCACCAGAACGCCGGTGAGGCCACTGGCGGTGATGCCCGCGAGCTTGGAAGAAACCAAGCGCATCTCGGGGGGATAGGACATACAAGCTGGCTTCCAGCACAACGTCCGAGCCTGGGCGTTATGTTAAATCC
>DUCN01000082.1 GCA_012959805.1 Myxococcales bacterium
GAGCCAGAATAAGCACATCCCGAATTCCCATTTCGATGTTCGAAGTTGCGCGAGCTAACACCTCCACCGCTGCGCGCCGTGACGAATACTCCTCCAGAAGAAGGTGGCTAAAGCTCAACGCAGACCGACCCTGAACTACATCGAGATTCCCGGCATAAATTCTCTCGCCACCCACGTCTTTTATCCAGTGCTTGCTGGCGTCCACCCAGGCGTTGAAAAGCTCAAGATTCGTCACATCAACGAAACGTGCTAGAGCAACCCGGTTTCCGTCGTCTCTTGCCAGGAAATTGTTCCAGCGCTCTTCGCCCTGCATTCTTCGCCGGTCCTCCGGTTGGGATCATTTTTTCCCAGCTAAGAACTTCAGCACTGAAGCCTCTTGGGCGCAACAGCAACATAGGATGGGCATCTTCTTTTTTAACGCAGGTCCTTGATTTTGAAGGGATTGTTGCTGTTAGGATCCCGGGACGGGGCTGATTGGAATTGCCCCGCTTTCGTCGACAGTCAGATGCCGGTTTTTGAGTCAGTTTCGAATGCCTCGGGACTGACGCCGCCGATGCGGCTGTGGCGCCGGGGTCGATTGTCGAACAACTCGGAAATTCGAACGCGTTCGGCCTCGAAACAAGAATTCTTTTGATCGTGTGGATAGGCAAAACAAGCTGCGTTTTCCGCACCTCCGATACTGGATCTTCTGACAACTAGGTCCCCTGCGAGGCGACGTGGCCCCTTCCGGGGAATTGATGCCTTCTTTCTATTAGACTCTTGTCGTGTCAGTCAACTCCAATCCCACACCTACACCGGTGCCAAAAGATCCAGCTCTGATCGACTCCGCGGACGTGTTCCCTTTGGGCGGCAGACAATCGGCGTTCCAGTTGCTCGATGTGCGTGCGCCCGTCGAGGTGCATCGCAGCGGCATTCCTGGCGCGTTGTCGTTACCGATCCTCAACGACGAAGAGCGTGCTGCCGTCGGCACCTGCTATCACGCGCACGGTCAAGCCGCGGCAGTGACACTGGGAGTTGAGTTGACGGCGCCGCATCGCGAAGCACGCGTCGCTACCTGGCGCGAAGCGGTGGCCGGGAGCGAACGTCCGACGGCCTTCGCATGCTGGCGCGGCGGCCAGCGCAGTGGCATAGCAACGCAGTGGTTGGGTGATTCGAATGTGTCACGCGTGCAGGGGGGCGCGAAAGCGCTGCGCCGCTACTTGATGGCGAGCTTGGAGTCGCAGTTTTCACGTACCGAGATGCTGGTGATCTCTGGGCTGACGGGGTGCGGCAAGACCGACTTGCTACACGCGTTGCGACAGGTTGTGCCGCAGGACGTATTGGCGCTCGACCTCGAAGGCTTGGCCAATCATCGCGGCAGCGCGTTTGGTGGGTTCCCGGCCGGACAGCCTTCCCAGCAGACGTTTGAGAACGACTTGGCCGCGACGGTTCATCTCGCGGCACCGCGCATGACGTTGCTCGAGGACGAAGCCCGGTACGTCGGCCGAGTCGAGGTGCCGGAATCCATCTTCACGAAAGCCCAGCAGTCGCCGGTCGTTATTTTGGAGGCGACCCAAGCGGAGCGAGTTGCTCGCATCATTCGCGAGTATGTGTTCGAGCCCACCGAGCTGTCATCGCGTGCTGTGGTGCGCCAAGAACTGGAGGTCAACCTTAACAAGCTCGCGAAGCGGCTCGGTGGCGTGCACATGGCGGAGTGCTTGGAAGCTCTGGCCTTCGCGGATCACGAGGAACGGTGGTTCTCCCTCGATACGCACACGCTGTGGGTCGACGTCCTGCTGCGGCACTACTACGACAAGTTGTACGACCGCGCGATGACCCGGCTGGCGCGCCCCATTGCGTTCCGAGGCTGCGCGGAAGAAGTGCTCGCGTGGTTCGCAGAGAACGGCGAGTAGGAACTGGCCGACAGGCAAGTGCAGACTTCTCGCACCGGCAGACTAATCAGCAGGGGCTACGCGCGGGCACTGTGAAGGTCAGGTGTCCGGGCGAAAATCCGGTCCAGCAAGAGGCCGATGCACCGGAGCAGCCAGAACGGGAACAGGCGAACACCTACCATCCACTTTGCGTCCGTCGCGGTACTTAGGCTTCTCCCGGTACTTGTTAAGATTCACTGCAAGAAATTCATTTCCATCCCCGGTCGATGCAAACTCTCTAATCGTCTCGGCGCTATCGGGCCCCATCCCGTCGATGGCACGCTGGACGTAGTAATCAACTTCGTCCGCAGTCAGAGGACTCCCATTTCCGCCATACCCGAAATGGAATACGGCGTAGATCAGGACAATCACTACCCAGCGAATTCCTGATGCATTCATAGTCAATCTCGAGTCTCAAAAAAGTGGGTCTTGCTATGTGCTTTCTCGGTGTTGGATCGGCGCCCGAAGGGTTATTCAGCGGGCCGCTAGAGCTTCGAGAGCACCGGGATCGTCGCGACTGCCAAGAGGATTCTGACGAAGAGGCGAGTCATGGCAGCGAGTGGGCTTGGTTCTTGTGCAGCTCCATCGTTGGGCCCGCCGGGTCGATCCAGATCGGTGACGACCACGCACGTTCGCGGATCGTCGCGGGTACGTCCGGGTTTGGCTCTATCCCGAGGCGAATCGCGTCGTAGGTCGACCAACGGCAGGTCGGGTTCTGGAGGGCGCGGATGTAATAGAAGGCACCCTGGGTGGGGTCGTAGTTCGCGTCCTGCCAGGCGGTCATAAGTTCGCGGGCGCCCGTGCCCGTCGAGATCTGGCACGTCGACGTGTCGACGGTGGCGCCGTTGTCGGGGCAGCGCCGGGTGGCCGGGTCGATGTCGAGATCGTCGGCGCAGACGACGTCGCGCACGTCCTCGTGGGTCTCGCCGTCGGCGTCGATCCACCCCTTCACGATCTGGACCCGTTGGAGCGGCGCGCCCAGGGGATCGACGCCCGCCCAGACGAAGAACGTCGGGCTGTCTGGAGCGTCCGCGTTCGGCCGCAAGACCCCGCCCATGGGTACGCCTCCCTCGGTCGCGACGGCGATGGGGTCGTCGGCATCGACGATCGTCTCGTCGATGCCGAACCCAGCGAAGAAGCGCAGCATCATGCGGGGACCCGACGTCGCGTACGCCTCGCGGCGCTTCATGCCCGAGAAGATCGCGTCGCGCGTATTCTCCTCCGCCCACACGGCCGCGAGCCCGCCGGAAGTATGGGACGTCAGCGTAGCGTTGTAGTCGGGCTGATTGGCTGTGTTATTCATGCGGCGAATCGCGGGCGACGTGACGGTGCCGGCCTTGCCGACGTAGTCCCACTCTTCGACATCGCCGGGATTGCTGTTGTGCGCGTCGGTCGCCGCGATCATGCCGAAGGCCAGCGGGTTGAAGCCGAACTCGCGCTCGAGCTGCAGCCCGATCTTGAGCCCCTGCCGCGCGAAGGACGTCTCGAACGCGCAGCCCGTATCCTGGCCGGGCTCGCACGGCGAAAGAACCTGGCCGAACGCACACTCCTCGTCGGTCGCGCCGACGCCGAGCGCACATTCGGAA
Organism: Myxococcales bacterium; assembly: GCA_012959805.1. Lineage (GTDB taxonomy): Bacteria > Myxococcota_A > UBA9160 > UBA9160 > UBA4427 > UBA4427. The sequence continues at coordinate 3,497 of DUCN01000082.1, forward strand.
GCCCCCTTCACCTGGTACATCTCCGCCAGACGCTCGCGCCGCATGCGCAGGCGCCAGTCATCCGCTTCATAGGTTCGGCCGTCGTAGGTGTGGCGGCTGTAGAAGAGGCCCCACCCCTTGTTCATGTTGTGCGGGATGGTGATGAAGTCGCAGTCGCCGACGCACGTCTCTTCGAGCCCGCGCCAGAGGTCGATGGCGCTGCCCACGTCCAGCGCCGAGATGGCGTGCTTGGGCAGCTCCGATCCGTTGAAGATGACGTTGCGGTGGTGCTTCCCGCGGTCATCGAGCACCGGCGAGTACTCGTACGCCGCGAACGCGGTGAACACGCCGGGCTCGTTGTAGCGGTCGGCGAGTGCGATGTAGCGGGCCCAGGCGTCGCGAGCGTCGTCGATGCAGCGCTCTTCACCGCCGTAGTCGGGGCGGCAGATCGGAAGGGCGGTCCGGCTGGGCAGCTCCCGCTTCTGGTTCTGGTAAACGCCGGCCGGCGATTCCGGTCCGTCGCTCTCTTCCTCGTCCACCTGTCTGCCGCGCAGCGCGACGAAAAGCGCGACGTTGGGCGTCTCCATGAACCAACACATCAGGTTCTCGACGAGGGCAAGATCGTCGTCGTAGCAGCGCGTGCGTGCTCCGAAGCCTTCGGCGTGGTCGGTGATCGCCACGAAGTCGAGAGGCCGCGCGAGCTGCATGAGTTCGCCTCCGGGGCTCGCGAACTTTGCGCCCCGCGCAAAGCGGTAGGCGTCCTCGACCGTAGCCGTCGTCCCCATGAGCACGGCGTCCATGCTCTCGACTGTGTGCACATGGAGCTCGCCCCAGTAGACGTTCTTCAGCGGGTTCCGAGGACGGAGTTCGAGAGGTTGTTGCGCCGGGATCTCGACCCGGGAGTCGTCCTGCTTCGCGAGATCGGCCGGGGCCGTAATCGGGCTGGTGGCCCGATAGATCCCGATCAAATCCCATCCGGCGTAGATGGCGAGGCCGAGGACAGCAACGAGGATGACAAGAATGGCGACGAGGAACTTCTTCATAGGGAGACCTTTCGGATTGGGCGTGCCAGTGCGCTGGCCCTCTGGCTGGTCTTGCGATGTGCTTTCTCGGTGTTGGACCGGTGCCAGCCCCCCCCCGCGAAGTCGGAGCGCTCAGCGCTCCGGCAGCACCATCTCGATATTGAGCTGCCCCGCGAGTCCTGCGGCCCGATGCACCGCGCTCTTCTGGTATTCGGGATCCATGATCATCGCGAGCATCGCCTTGCGGTTCGGATACATCGCGATCGCGACCGTATCCCAGAGCTCCTCGACTTGGCCCAATCGGAGGCCCGTCACCTTGCCACCGATCACCGGCTTGCCGCCCACCTTGGCGAGGTGGGCGACGACCTCGACCCCGTAGAGGCTGTAGGCTTGCTGCCCGGTCATCTTGGTTTCGCGGCCGTCTTCGTACTCGGCCTTCTCCTTGAACTTGAGCAGGTTCACCATGTAGATCGGGCGATCATGCCCCTCCTCGCTCATTTCCTTGATCTGATCAGGGGTCGGGACGACGGCGTTTTCGACGTTCATGTTCTGGGTTCTCCTTGGTGTGGTGGTTTCTAGTTGGACCCGCCGAACATCGCGGCTTCGGCTTTCAGCAGTGGAGCCATGGCACTGTGCGCCTTGACCCGTTCTACCAGCGCAGAGAACTTGGGCCACTTCGCAGCGTCAATGGTGTATTGGGCATACCCGGCGTTGACGAACGGAGAGGCCAGAGCCAGATCGGCCACCGTGAGATCACCAAAGATGAAACCCTCTGCCGGTACCTGACTCTCGAGGTAGTCCAGGATGGGCGGCAAGTTCTTGTTGATGATCTTGTCTACGGCTTCCTCGTCGACCGGCTGCTTCATCACATTGGGGCGCATGAAGCGGTGGAAGAAGATACCGGCAGCAGACTCGGCCACCGCGGTGCCGCCGTATTCCTCGAACCAGTCGGCGCGCGCGCGCTGCTGCCGGTCGGCGGGGTAGACCGGCACTTCCGGGTAGGCGCTTTCCAGGTATCGGCAAATGACCTTGGAGTCGGCGATGTTGAGGTCGCCGTCGACCAGCGCCGGTACTTTGCGCAGTGGGCTTACTCTGGCCAGTTCCTTGTCGCCTGAGAAGGGCATGGAGGGGATGTGCTCGTAGGACAGCTGCTTGATGTCCAGGACGACCATGACCTTGCGGACGAACGGAGAGGCGTTGGCGCCGTATAGCTTGATCATTTGTGTACTCACTTTTGTAAGGGTAGTAAGGGATTGATGGTAGATACGGCTTGAAGGAGCCGCGCTCGTTAGGTCGTCGGCGGCTTGGCCATCGCTTCGAGCCAGGTGCGTATGATGGAGGCAACACGTTTGTCGAGGTCCTTTACGTTGGTGCCTATGCGCTTAGCAAGCGGTTTGCGGAAAATATTGTAGCCGCGGAGCAGCGCTGAAATCGTCACTTGCAGCGCCTCGAGATCGTGGCCACGATCGATGTCCCCGTCGATGACGTCCTGGCGCAGGCCACTGAGTGCCGCCTCGTAGGCCGGCATCGGGTCGACGGTGTCGTCCCCGTCGATGACGAGCAGGGCGCGCAGTTCGCTGTCCTGACTCTTGTCGATCCACCGGAAGGACCGAAGCTTCCGCTCGACGAAGGACATACCCCGTCGGTCCGCCAACACAGAGTCGACCACCGCTTCGAAGCGTCGGTTGATCGCGGCGCGCAGCAGATCTCGTCTCGAGCCGAAGTAGTGGTAGATGTTGCCGCGATTGACCCCGGCCCCGTCGGCGACCTCGCGGAGATTGAGACCGGCCAGCACGCCGTTGCGCTGGATCAGGTCGAGGGCGGCCTCGATGAGCCGACGCTCGGTTTCGGCCCGATTCTGCTTTGGCTTGGTGTTGGTCTTCGTGGCCATCGATCCCCTCGCCGTCTCCAGCCTGTTTGCGAGACGACGGGCCATCGGTCATACTCGCCGCATTGACTTTATCGTAATGATAATCGTATTCATCGAGATGGTCAATCCTCGTGACGGTTCTGGGAGAGGGAATGTTGAAGGATGCCGAGTCTTTAAGAAGCTCTTCTGCGTCATGGTCGCCTTGGGCGCGCCCGCCAGGGCCACAGACACGAGCGCGAAGCGGATCTGATGCAGGCAGGCGTTAGGTAACTACTGCTTGTGAACGACAAGTGAAACTAACAAGCGCGAACCGAACATGAATCCTGTCGTCTTGATTGGGTCTCCAAGGCACGTGAGGCCGGCAAGTCGTCGTTGGTCTCGCCCGCAATTGCGTTGCGAAAAACTGCGAGTCGGGCTTTCGCCCATTGTATTCTTAGGGGTTGTGAATTGAGTCATTCAGCACGAAGCGGTTTTGTTTTTTTGATCCTGTCGCTCTCGATATCGACGCTGTTCGCCTGTGGCGGGGAAGACGAGGCACCCTCCATTCTGGACAACGGCCCGGGCGCCCAAAGGCTGCGCGCTCTTTTGAGCGAGCCGGTTTTTGAAACTCCGACTGAGATCCTCGATTTGGCCCCGCCCGCCTCGAACCCGGACCGACTCGCCTTCTTCGGCGATCTCCACGTTCACACCACCTACTCCTTCGATGCCTATGCGATGGGGACCCTCGCGACTCCCTATGACGCCTATCGCTTCGCCCTGGGTGAAGCGATCCCACATCCAGCGGGTTTCGATCTTCAGTTGAAACAACCCCTCGATTTTTACGCAGTCACGGATCACGCGATGTTCCTCGGCGTTGCGCAGGAGTCGGGGGACATCACGACCGCCTTCTCGAAGTTGGACGTCGCCAAGCCCTTGAACGGCATCAACGATCCCGACAACATGGCGACGGGGATCACCGCGATCCCGGGTCGCCTGCGTGCCTTCGGGACATTCCTCCCCAGGCTCCTATTGGCCATCGTGGAAGACGAGACCCTCGAGCGCGAAACCGTACTCGACATCACCCGAACCGCCTGGCAGGACACGATCGACGCCGCCGAGCGGTACAACGATCCCGGGCATTTCACGACGTTCATCGGCTACGAGTACACCTCGTCGACCGACGACATGGGCAACCTCCACCGCAACGTGATCTTCAAGGGCAGCGATCGGATTCCGGCGGTTCCCTTCTCGCGCTTCCACTCGCAGAACCCCGAGGGCCTCTGGGATTGGATGGACGACCTGCGCGAACAGGGCATCGAAAGCCTGGCGATCCCCCACAACTCGAACGGCAGCAATGGCCAGATGTTCAAGCTCGTGGATTGGGCGGGGGACCCCATTGATAATGACTATGCCGTGCAGCGGGTCCGCAACGAACCGCTGGTCGAGATCACACAAATCAAAGGAACGTCCGAGACCCATCCCCTGCTCTCGACGACCGATGAGTGGGCCAATTTCGAGATCATGCCGTTTCGCGTGGCCTCATCTGAGTACAGCGAGCCAAAGGGAAGCTATGTGCGCGAGGCCCTGCGCAATGGTCTGGCTCTCGAAAGCCAGGGTGTCGAGAATCCGTACCGCTTTGGCTTCATCGGCTCGAGTGACACGCATACGGGCGCCTCACAAAACGACGAGAGCGACTACGTCTCGAAGCTCGGCATACTTTCCGCAACACCCGATCTGCGCGGCTCGGTTCCCTTCGATACGTTGATGGGAATCGCCGCGGGCTATGCCATGCCGAAACAAGTTAAGGAGCTTGACGGGGAAACCTATATGGGCGGCGCGACGCCCACCTATGGTGCTTCGGGCTTGGCGGCAGTTTGGGCCGAGGAGAATACCCGGGAGGCGATCTATGAAGCCTTCCGACGCAAGGAGACCTTCGCGACTTCGGGCCCACGCATCTCGCTCCGCTTCTTCGCCGGCTACGACTACGACGGTGGCATGTTGGAAGCTTCGGATGTCGTGGCGCGCGCCTATACCGATGGCGTGACGATGGGAGCGGACCTGCCCGCGCGCGGTGGCGATGCGCCGGGCTTCCTGCTCTGGGCGCTTGCCGACCCCAACACGACATCCCTGCAACGCCTGCAGATCATCAAGGGCTGGATCGACTCCGCAGGCGAGACCCACGAAGCCGTCTACGATGTCGCGTGTTCCGGTGGCGCCGCGATCGATCCTGCGACCCATCGCTGTCCCGAGAATGGTGCCAGCGTCGATCTCAGCGATTGTTCGGTGTCCGGCGACGGCGCGGCCCAATTGCGGACGCTGTGGCACGACCCCGAATTCAAAGCCGACCAGCGCGCCTTCTACTATGCCCGCGTACTCGAGAACCCCACGTGTCGTTGGTCCACCTGGGACGCGATTCGCGAAGGCGTGGCGCCGCGCTCCGATTTGGCGGCGACGATTCAGGAGCGCGCCTGGACCTCACCGATCCACTTCGTTCCCGGAGAGTGAGGGTGGGAAGGGCTCTGCCAGTTGCGAGACTGAAAGCGCTCGCTCGCGAATCGCTGGTCCATTTCTTGAGAGGATGGAGCCATGGTACGAAGAAACAGATTTTCACAAGAAGTACGGGAGCGGGCAGTTCGGATGCTCGGAGAGCATCGGGCCGACTACCGCTCGGAGTGGGAAGCGATCCGCTCGATCGCAGAGAAGATCGGGATCGTGATGTCCTCTTCGATTTCGGAGGCGGCGTGTTTCAGCTTCGTGGACGCGCCGATTCTTGGCGAGGGAGTACTTGCCGACAGCGAGTCGAATCTAGAGCGAGGCTTCGAAAGGACTAGGCGGTCGAAGCTTGGTTGAGTGCGCGAGCCGCCGATGCCGATGGTGACGCCGCGATGACGACTGCCCCGTTTCCACTGCGCTCGGTTTGATCGTGTCGAGTCGTGTTCGCGCGACGCAAGTCTTCGGGGCTGGTGGGTGGTAGGCCCGCTTCAGATGCACGTTTCTGGCAGGCGATGTAGATCGCCTGTTCGGACAGCTTGCGACGCTCGATGCGACCGCCTTTGTTCACGGGATTGAAGAGCGGCCCGGGCTCGCCTCCTCGAATCGCGATCCATCGTTCGAGAGCCGAGCGCGCATCGTCGTTCGCAATGAAGACGCGTTCTTTTCGCCCGCTGTGTGTGCCGACCCGAAGGCGGCCCGCGGCGAGGTCATAGTCCAGTAACTCGAGCGTGACCGCTTCCGAGCGTCGAAGGCTCGCGCCATAGAGGAGGGCGAGTAGCGCCTCGTCTCGCGCGCCTGCAGGTCCCTTGTCTCCGCGGCACGCTTGTGCAAGTTGGCGAAGTTCGAGGAGCCCGAGCCTTGGGAGCTTTCGGGGAGAGGCACCGCGTGCTGGCGGTAGATCGATTGCACGTTGATAGGCCTCGGCGGACATCTGGCCCTGCCGCCAACTCTGCTTGAGAACCCCTCGTAGAGCAGCGAGATATTTGTTGGCCGTCGCGGGTGCGAGGCTCGAGATCAATCGCGTGCGCAGCGCAGCCGTGTGTTCGTTGCGAAGGTTATGCCATGGCAGGTCATGTGCATCGCAGCGCCCTTGGGAAGCCCAACCAGCTAATCTGGCCAGGGCTTCGCGCATCGTACGACGCGATCCCTCGCCGAGCTGTGAGAGGTAGGCGGCTGCAGGGTCAAAGTCCTCCGCGGACTCCGGGAGTCGGTCTACGCCGACATTCTCGATCGGCCACGCAGCGGCGGCGGCCGCCTCCGTGCCAGCAGGGGTGTCAACCGTCGGGAACGTGTCTGTTGCGATTGGCCTATCGGTCCGTCGCTCGGTTTCTGTGGACATTCTCGTCTCCTGTTTGCCGCCTGGATCTGCACAAAACGGGTCCCCAAGTTTCGTCGAACTCCCGGTTGGTCGGCATCGGGGAAAACGCCTAAGCACGCTGTTTAAATGCGCGCGGCCTAACTCAGTATTCGAGACGGTTCCGCCGATAACGGAACTATGCGAACTGGTGCCTTTCAAGCAGGAATGATCTTGGCCGCTCTCATCATGGGCACCTTTGTGACTCTCGAGGGCGAGAATATTGTCAAGAGCATGGGGGTGATCGAAGAGGAGACGATTCTGGTCTTCGTGATTCCGGTCCCCGAGAATGCTGCACGGATCCGATCGGTTGTTTCGCCCGACCGCGTGATCTGGGAGGGCGAAGCAGGATTCGCGCTGGTCGGCGATCGCGTCATCACGTCGAGCCTCGATTCCGCGGGAGAAGTCATCAAAGGCGCTGGATGGATCGATCGACCCATCCAGATTGTGACCCTCGCGGCGAACCCCGACGAAGAGAGAGAAGGCGGCACTGCAGATCCAGCCTCACGCGAAGCGCGGCGAGAACGTCTACTGGGTCTCGTGAGCAAGCCGACGCTCAGCCGTGGTGAGCAGGTGTTCGTACTCGCCGCTATGAATGGCGGAATCGAGATCTAGGTTTCGTCTTCGCTCGGCCCGCGCTGCTTGAGCGCGCTGTTTTCCTGATACCACTCGATCGTATTCTGCGCTTGGGAGCGTTCGCTCTCGAGAAACTGCTCGATCGCTGCACCGAGCCGCGGGTCCGCCAGGTAGTGTGCGCTGTAGGTGGGGCTCGCGTCGAATCCGCGCATTTGTTTGTACTCACCCCCCGCGCCCGGCTCGAATCGAGCGAGCGAATGTTCGATGCAGTACTCGACGGCGGCGTAATAACAGACGTTGAAGTGCAAGTGCCGAACCATCCGGGTCGCGCCCCAGTAACGTCCGTAGAGGGCATCGCCCTTTTGAACATTGAAGGTCCCCGCGATCTTTTCGCCCGATTGCTCTGCGATGATGAAGACCAGACGATTCTTGAAACGATCGATCAGCCGCTCGAAGGCTTCTCGATTCAGATATTGGCGTCCCCAGGCCCGCGACCGAATTGTCGAGAGATAGAACGTGTACATGGGGTCGACCAACTCAGCCGAAATCTCGTCACCCGCGTACGACCGGATCGTGACTTCCTGGCGCTCCATCTCCCGGCGCTCACGTCGAATCTGGTTTCGTCGCTTGCTCCGAAAAGCGCCAAGGTAATCGTCGAAGCTGGCATTGCCGTGGTTGTGCCAGTGGTATTGCAAGCCAATCCGCGTATGGAAGCCCAGGCCTTGCAGGGCCTCCGCTTCATCGGGAAGGCAGAAATTGACATGCACACTGGATAGGTCGTTGCTCACGCAAATCTCGCGCAGCGCCGCGGCGAGTCGTTCGATCCAGAGCTTGCGATCGGCGCCTGGACGAACGAGAAAACGCGTGCCAGTCACCGGAGAAAAGGGCACACCGACTAAAAGCTTTGGGTAGTACTCGATTCCTGCCCGATGCGCGGCGTCGGCCCAACTGAAGTCAAAGACGAATTCGCCTTCGCTGTTGGATTTCAAGTAGAGGGGGCAAGCGGCGATCAGACGGCCGTTTTCTCGCGCGACCAGCGGCTTTGCGGACCAGCCCGACTCTTCTTCCAGGGTTCCCGCGCTTTCCAGCGACGCCAGGAAAGTCCATTCCACAAACGGAGACCCACCGGCCACCATCGCGTCCCATTCATCTTTGGGGAGAGACGCGACCCCCTCCTCGAGTTGGATGTCAATTTGCTGGGTGTCGGCGGGCATGCGGCTGGAGTGTAGCCGGGAAGTGCGGTCATCCACGCTGCGACGGAGGAGACTTGCGAGCTATGCTGATTGTGTGAATTCACGAGACAGCATGGACCCATGGTTGGCCGCAGACCCCCCGGGACCGAACGATGACCCGCCGCCCTTCGATCCGGGCAAGGAAAGGCATCGGGAGGTCGAGACGAAAGAACGCGCCAAGTCGGCCCGGCCGCCGAGGTTCAAGGTGATCCTCTATAACGACGATTACACCCCCATGGAATTCGTCGTGCAGATTCTCGAAAAAGTCTTTCGGAAGGGTCCTTCCGCGGCGACACAGATCATGTTGCAGATCCATCGGGGTGGCATGGGCATCGCGGGTGTTTACGTTCTCGAGATCGCGGAGACGAAATCGACGACGGTGCAGAGGATGGCCGAAGAGAAAGGGTACCCGCTTCGCTGCGGGGTGGAGAAAGAATGAGTTCGATCGGACGAGATCTCGAATTGACGCTGCAGGCCGCCCATCGCGAAGCCGTATCGCGTCGACACGCCTACCTGACGGTCGAGCATCTCCTTTACGCGTTGATTCATTCCGACGACGGCGCCCGGATCCTTCACCACTCCGGAGCGGACGTCGATCGCCTGCGAACGGAGATCGAGCGATTCTTTGAAGAAGACCTCGAGGCGGTTCCCGGCGACGATCCCATTGATACGATGCAGACCCTGGCGTTTCATCGCGTGATCCAACATGCGCTGGATCATTCGGACAACGCCGAGAAAGAAGAAGTCGAGATCTCCGATCTGATCGTGGCGCTTTTTCAGGAGCCCGACGCGCACTCGATGACGCTGCTTCGGGCTCAGGGCGTCTCGCGGCTGGATCTGCTGCGATATATCAGCCATGGCGAATCGAAGCAGGACGATTCGGGCATGGAAGGCACGGGCGCGGGCGCGGCTCCGCTCTTGGGCGGGGAAGAGAGCGAAGGCGTTCCCGCCGATCCGCTGGCCGCCTTTACTACGAACCTGACCGAGCGAGCGGCGGAAGGCACCCTCGATCCGCTGATCGGTCGGGGGCCAGAACTTGATCGCGCTATTCATATTTTGGCGCGACGTCGTAAGAATAATCCCATTTTTGTGGGTGAAACTGGTGTGGGCAAGACCGCGCTCGCGGAAGGACTCGCACTTCGAATACACGAGGGCCGGATTCCGGAAGATCTCGAACGAACACAGATCTTCTCCCTCGATCTCGGCGCCTTGCTCGCAGGCACGCGCTATCGCGGTGACTTTGAGGCACGCTTCAAGGCATTGCTCGGCGCACTGCAACAGCGCGAGCGCTTCATCCTCTTCATCGACGAAATCCATACGATCCTGGGGGCGGGTTCAGCGCAGGGGACGACCGTCGATGCCTCGAACCTCCTGAAGCCGGGACTCGCCGACGGCACGCTGCGATGCATGGGATCGACGACTTACCAGGAGTACCGACATTTCGAGCGGGATCGAGCGCTTGCCCGACGGTTTCAGAAGATCGATGTTGATGAACCCACGGCCGCCGAATGCGTGCGGATTCTCCAGGGGCTCGCTCCGCGTTATGAAGAGCATCATGGTGTTCGCTACACGGGCCCCGCACTCAAAGCGTGTGTTGATTTGGCGATTAGACATGTCAATGATCGCTTTCTGCCCGACAAAGCCATCGATGTAATGGATGAAACCGGCGCAGCGGTGCGTCTGCGCCCGACGGGCAAGAAGCGCCGCACGGTCGGCGTACGCGACGTCGAGCGAATTGTTGCCCAGATGGCGCGCGTCCCGGTCGAATCCTCGACGACCAAGGATGCGCAACGTCTCGAGCGACTCGAATCCGATTTGAAGGCGGTCGTGTTCGGGCAAGACCGCGCCGTCGAAGCGGTTGCGAATGCCGTGAAGCGTGCACGGGCCGGCCTCTCGGGACTCGATAAGCCGACCGGATCCTTTTTGTTTGCTGGGCCAACCGGTGTTGGCAAGACCGAGCTCGCCAAGCAGCTCGCCAAAACACTCGGTGTCCCTTTCCTTCGCTTCGACATGAGCGAATACATGGAGAAGCACTCCGTCTCTCGCTTGATCGGTGCGCCGCCCGGGTACGTTGGCTACGACCAGGGCGGAATCCTGATCGAACAGGTTCGGAAGAACCCCTATGCCGTCTTGCTCCTCGACGAAATCGAGAAGGCCCATTCAGACGTCTTCGACGTGCTTCTCCAGGTAATGGACCACGCCACGCTCACAGACAATCAAGGGCGCGAAGCGGACTTCCGTCACGTGACACTGATCATGACTTCGAATGCGGGTGCAAGAGAAATGGCGAGCCGCGCCATCGGCTTTACCGAGGCACGGCGAGGAGATGGCAATCAAGAGATCGACAAGATCTTCAGCCCGGAGTTCCGTAATCGACTCGATGAGATCGTTCATTTTGGTGCCCTCTCGCCGGATGTGATGGAACGCGTCGTCGACAAATTTGTCATCGAACTCGAGCAGCAGCTGTCGGAGCGCAAGATCAAGATCGAACTGCGCCCGGCGGCGCGCAAGCGGTTAGCCGAGAAGGGATACGATCCGGATTTTGGGGCGCGTCCCCTCGATCGTTTGATTCAGAAAGAGATCAAGAATCCGCTGACTGACGAAGTCCTTTTTGGTCGTCTGAAGGGCGGCGGACACGTCGTCGTGGATGTCGACGAAGAGGCGGCGTTTACGTTTTCCTTCGACGACTGATCAGCAAGTTATGCGGGGCTGCTTTGTCTACGGCGATTGGGAATCGACCCCATCTTCGTCCTGCGATTTTGGTCTCGACACCGTTCGATACGCGGCAGTACGGTTGTTCGGAAACGATGTCTATCAGCTCGCGGCTTTAGATTTCTGGAAGGGTTTCACGCACGAGTCTGGCTGCCTCTGTCCGCGACGTCACGGAAGGTGGAGATTTAGGCCGCACTCCAGGGCGCCGTTTCTTCAACACCGCGCAGCATGAACAGAAGCCATTGCTCCCAGTTGGCGAGTAGCTCTCGAATTCGCGATTCGGTTTCCGGTGGGCTCTAGATAATTTCATTAGACACTTGATTGACGAGTGCCGTGCCGGGTACACGGCGCACGCTGATTTCAGTGCACACGATCAGCGAATATGAGCAGTCGTTAGGCCGCGAGGGGAATGCCAGTTCGAATCCGCTCTATCCCCCCCCGAGCCGCGATCGAGCGACAACTGAAGTGATCACAGTTCACAGATGCCCCGTGAACAAAAAATCCCGATCGCCCGACCCCCAAAAAAGGAGATGGAGCAGGGCAGGGCGTTAGGTTAGGTGCTTGCGCTCGCCGCGACTCCCGGCACGCCGATTGCGTAGTGGCTTCGATGCAAGCCCGGTCCGGCGACGACGATCCGATCGCAGCGGACGACCCAATGCTCGCGATGCTCGGCGCGTCCTCCATACGATCGCTGATCGCGACAGCCCCCGAAGCGGGGGAGCGGTGGTGTCGTCTCGGGGACCGGGTGGAGCCAGGAGCCTCTACCCCGCCGCGCTGTGTTCGACACGGCGGGATGAGCCTGTCCGCCGATGTGGCCGTGCCCGCCCACGATCGGTAACGACTCGAGGGGTTGTGCCGATAGGTGGCTCGTCCCCCGCTCGCACTCGATCGGCTCGAGGCGACGAACGACCTGCGTGTCGCCTGAAGGCGCCGTGGCGCGACGGGACGCACTTCGTGAGGGAGCGCTATGAACTCCTTGAGCGCCTAGCTCCGTACTCGGAAGCTGGCGCTTCCTCCTTCCACCGCCCCGGGCGCATCAGGTTCGGTATCACGGGGTGCTCGCGCCGTGCGCTAGCGAGCAGGTTGGCCGGCCACTCCGTACTGGTACCAGTATCGCGGGGCAGGCCGAGGCCGCTTCTCCTGTCTCGGTACGCCTAACGAATGCGCTTGATCCATTGATCCGCCGCGTCGAGTCGGGGATCGAGCTGCGACACGGTCGCTTCGGTGATCCGCGCGATCCCGACTATTCGATTGAGGTCGGCGTTGATCTTGGCGTGGGTCTGTCTGGTTCGATGGACCAGTATGCGAACTCGCGCGCTATTGAGTTCTCGGAGTTTTCGCTTCCGGGAGCGCGGGGAAATGTCCGTGTCGGGTTCGAGGGTCGGCGCGGGGATCTCGGCCTCGAAGGTGGGCGCCGTGAGAGAGAAGCGGGCGGAGTCGGGCGGCCGGTCGGATTCTTCGGTCGCAAGATCCGGTATCTCCTCCTCGCCGTTCTCGGCCGCTACCCCAGGCTCTTCGAAGATCGTCTGTTGCTCGAGCGGTCGCCCGGCTTCATCGAGGGGGACCGCCGCGATGGCCGAGAAGAGAGACAGCTGATCCTCGGGGTCCACCTCTTTGGGTTCCGCAGCTTCTTCTCGATCTTCGAGATCGTCTTGCGAGTCCGGTTTTCGGAGACTATGGCGGCGCTGTTCGGCGATGCGAAGGGCAAAGTCACGCAAGCGAAGGTCGTCGGGGATGAACATGTACGCGCGTTGATGTCTGGCCGGGCCGCTGACCCGAACCAAACGTCCCACCGCTTGGCGAAAGAAAAGGTCCGTCACAGTGTTGGTGGCGTAGACGCCGACACGCAGACGTGGGATGTCGACACCTTCCGAAACCATACGCACGGCAACCAACCACATCGAATCATTCTCGTGAAACGCGGCGATCTTCTTCGATGCGTCTGGGTCATCGGAGGTGGCGACTGTTGCCCGAACACCCAGCCGATCCTTCAGGATCCGCGCGATCCCGCGAGCATGATCCTGGTCGATCGCAATTACCATGCCGCCGGCTCGCGCATCCGCGCGGCGTAGATGCATCAACTGATGATGTGCCTTGCTGAGCACGGCGGGCAGCCATTCGCCGGAGAGGTCGAGGGCCGTGCGCAACCGCTGGCTACCCAGGGTTCGACCAATCTGGTCGTCGAAGCTCGCGGAATGGCTGGAGCCATCGGGCGACGTCCACTCCATGCGTCCGTTGATGCGCGGGAAGTACACGGCGCGAACAACCTGGCGGGTCGATCAAGGCTTCGCCATAGCCGTATTCATAGTCGGGTTGCGCTTCTTCTCCGGCGTAACGAACGAACGGGATCGCACTCTGGTCCGAGCGAAAGGGCGTTCCGGAGAGGCAGAGTCGGAGTGGCGCCTTTTCGAAGGCTGTGCGGATACCGTCGCCCCAGGACCGTGCGTCGGCGGCATGATGGACCTCGTCGAGAACGACGAATGCTTGTCTCACGAGCCGACGTAGCGCGGCGGGGTTGGCCGCGACTTGTTGATATGTGACCGCGACACCGTGGACATCCGAGGGCAGGGTGCCATCGCTGGCAGACCACTCCGGATCGAGATGAATATCAAATTTCTCCGCCGCGAGAGCCCATTGGAGTTTCAGATGTTGCGTGGGGACGACGACCACGACGCGACGCATTGTTCGCGCCACCAATGCTTGATGAATCGCCGCCAATGCGAACGTCGTTTTGCCAGCGCCAGGGGTGGCCACCGCCAGAAAACTAGAGTGGACTCGGGCGTCGAGCTTGGAGAGTGCCTCGATCTGCCATGAACGAAACCGAATCCGCGCAGCCAAGAATGGAATCCCCGATAACTTGTCGAACCGGACCGGGCGGCCGTGTTCGGAAGTGGAGATCGCATGCGGGGGGAGCCGCGACCCCTGATCGGGGGCGGCGACAGTAGGGCCCAAGTGGGACGAATGCGACCCGTCGAAGCTAGAAAAATGATATTGAAACGAAACCCGTGCATTTGCATCCCTGGACTCTCTCGGTTTTCTCGGGCTCGACCCTGGGTTGAGAATTCGCTCCGATCGATCTCATGACAGGAGGACCGATCGACATGCCCGCTTCTATCAAGTCCGAAAGATCGAGGCGCCGTAGGCCAGTCGGCGTGCTTCTCTGGCTGATGTGCCAAAAGGATGGAATGTCGAAGGCACGCGGTCGGTTACGTCTATCATGCAGTTCGAGCATTGGCTGGCTGGGCTGTGAAGCCTCCGAAGAAACCGAAAAAGATCATCATCAAGGAGCCCTGATTGCCGGGCGGGGCTGACAGGTCCAATCACCGCGCCTCCACCGGTTTTTCGCGACCTTCTCGGCTTCCCAGCCTCGCTGTAGATGTTCTCCTCGTCGGAATTCGCTAACGCTTGGAGCATGGCTGGTTCGTCGACGCATGAACATCCTCTAGACAACCCCGTTTGGCACGCACTACGGGGGCGGCTCTCTCGATTTGCCGCTTCGCATTCAACCGATGAGTTGGTCCATTTTGATTCTGAGGTCAGCATCTTCAGTGCAGTCGAAACACTGGATGATGCGTGCTGGAAGAGGGTGGCCGAGCTCGTTGGGCCGGAAGGAGTTTGCGGGTTCTTTAGGGATGTTATTCCGCCATCGCCAGCGGGTTGGGAAGAGCATTTTCGTGCGCCGTGTCTGCAGATGATCGCGGCCGACGTGGCTGCACCATCCGGTGTCGAAGTAGTCCGCCTTGGAGCCGATGATGCTCCGGAGATGTTGGCGCTCGCGAACTTGACGGAGCCAGGGCCCTTCGCGATTCGAACCTTTGAGTTGGGGCTTTATGTAGGTGTTCGCCGCAATGGAGATCTGCTCGCGATGGCCGGTGAGCGTTTTAGAGTCCCCGGATTCGTCGAACTGAGTGGAGTGTGTACTCATCCCGATGTGCGTGGAGAAGGTCTGGCCGGCGAGCTGACGCTGAACGTAGTGCAGTCGATTCGCGCAGGCGGGGACGAGGCGATGTTGCATGTGCTCGAGACGAATGAGAATGCGATCCGGCTATATCAGAAGCTTGGATTCGTCGCGCGTCGATCCGTCGATGTCGTTTTCGCGCAGTGGCATTATTCCGATTGGTGCCCGAGTGAGGACGAGTCCGAATCACTCAAAGGAGGACGATGAAGCAAGTCAGTCAGACTTTGGTGAGCGGAGCGTCCGCCGTCCCGGTCAGTGCGGACGAAGGCGGGCTCTCCCTTTATTCTGACCAGGTTCGTTCCTGGCGGGAGAATGGCTTCGCCTTTGTCGACGGGCTGTTCCCGACCGATTTGATTGAGCGAGCGCGAGCGGAATGCATGCCTCTTTTTCCGTCGCCGGGTAGTCCAGAGAGCGAAGCGGTGACGGATTATGGGAGCATGGGTGTGATGGAGTTTCCGTCTCCGTCGGACGCGATCAATGAAATCACGCTCCATCCACGTTTGCTGATGGCGATTTCACAATTGCTCGGGCTTCGAATTCGAGACCTGCGCCTGACACAGAGCGAGGCGTGGCCCAAATATGGCCACACACGGGAGGCGGAGAGTCCCCTCGACAATCAGGACCAGCGAATGCACGTCGATTATCCAAATCATACGCTGACGCATCCCGCGGATTGGGATCAGCCCGAAGCGGTCTCGATTCTGATCTATTTCGATTCAGTGGAAGAGTGCGGCGGTGCGACGGAATTCGTTCCTCGTTCGGGTGCCGATGATCCGGCCTACCAGGGGCCGCTCGTGCGGACTCCAGGGATGTCCGGGCTGAAGTTTTTGAATGACCGGGACGCCGCGGAGGCCTATCTACGGGAGGTCGCTCCGGAAATCGCGCGTTGGCGTGAGGAAAGCCTCTACTCGAAGGCGAGATCCGTTCGTTATCAACCTGGAAGTGTCCTTTTCTATCGGCAGGATCTGTGGCATCGCGGAACGCCCATGCGCGCGGGCGCGGTTAGGCTGTTGCATAACATCACGTATCGTCGCGCCGACTGTGAATGGATCAGCACCGTCCATCAGGGTTGGGCGTGGGCCATGTATCGGGCTTCGAAAGTGATGGTCAGACGATTGGCGGAGAGTTCAGTGGACCAGCGGTGCGTACTCGGCTTTCCCGCGCCCGGACATGCGTATTGGACTCGTGGAACGCTGGATGCGGTGCGCGCTCGCTTCGAGTCGTGGGGGATGGAGATGGCGCCCTACGAGGCCGCCTGGCTGGATGGTGTGGATGAGGAGTCGGATGTGAAACGGGATGCCATCGCTGTGAATGGGGCGGTGAGTCGAGACGATCTGCTTCGCGAGAATGCGAGCCTAAGAGAAGAACTCAATTCGCTTCGGAGGGATCTGGACCGCGACTGACCTCACGAGCGACTTTTCGAAGTGCAAAGACTCCAGTTGCAGAACTGCTTTGCGTTCGCATTGGGATGGCATTTTTCCTGTTGCCAACCGAATTCAGGCCTTCGGCAAGTCGCTCGCTGTTCTTGGCCGCGAACTGCTCATCCTGATACGATCCCTCTGAGTGCTGGGGTTTTGAAGGCCGCCCACGTTTGGCGAAAAATGCGCGACAGGGGCAACCAGCAAAGGGATGACGGACGCAATGACGGACGGAATGCTGGAGGACGACGAGGCTGCGAGCCGTCCGCCGAATGGTTCGAACGGTGCTCTTGGGATCGAGGTGAGCTTCGTGATGCCTTGTCTCAATGAAGTCGAGACGCTCGAGGGTTGCATCAAAGCCGCGCGCAAATGTATTGCCGATCACGGGCTGCAAGCGGAAGTCATCGTTGCCGATAACGGGAGCAGCGATGGATCGCAGGAGTTAGCGACACGCTGCGGTGCGCGGGTGGTCGTGGTCACCGACAAGGGGTACGGCGCGGCGTTGACGGGTGGCTTCGCCGCGGCTCGAGGTCGCTATCTGGTCATGGGGGATGCAGACCAGAGCTATGACTTTGGTGAGGCATTCGGCATGATCGAAAAATTGAGATCTGGCGCTGACGTCGTAATGGGCTCACGGATTCTTGGACGAATCGAAAAGGGCGCCATGCCATGGAGTCATCGATGGATCGGCAATCCAGTTCTTAGCTTCCTCGGAAGAGCGCTCTTTCGCTCCAAGATTTCCGATTTTCATTGCGGGCTGCGTGCCCTCACAAGAGAGAGTTATGAGCGGCTGGACCTGCGGACCACGGGAATGGAGTTCGCGAGCGAACTCGTCGTGAAGGCATCCGCGAGTCGGATGCGCATCGAAGAGATCCCAATCACGCTCTATCCGGATCAGCGTTCGCGCCCACCGCACCTTCGAACGTGGCGCGATGGCTGGCGACATTTACGCTTCATGTTGACGCTTTCGCCGAGGTATACGCTCTTTCTTCCCGGGCTGATGCTGATGACTGTGGGGGGTGCGCTGTTGATTCGGTTGTATCAGGGGCCGCTCGCGATTGGGCCAGTCGTTCTCGACATCCACTCGATGCAGCTCGCCAGCCTATTCGTCATCGTCGGGTACCAGGCCATGACCACCGCGATCGCCGCTCGAATCTTTGCAGTTTCGGAGGAGATCGGTCCGTCCGCGCCCTGGATGCAGAGAGCCTTCAAGATCTTCACCCTCGAGCGCGGCCTGTCGGCGGGATTGCTCGTCTCTCTGGCCGGAGTCGCTTTCATAGGCGTTGCTGTCAGGAGCTGGGCCGAATTAGACTTCGGGCCGCTTGAGCCATCGACGACGATGAGACCAGTGTCACTCGGTGCAACCCTCATTGCCCTTGGCATGCAGACACTCCTCATGTCGTTTCTCTACAGCATGCTGGGGATTCGGCGACGTCGGCCCGGGCGATCTGCTTGAAAGCCCTAGATCGATTCTTGCAGCGCTGGCGGATTGGGATGGCCATTTCGTTCGTCCGCTCCGGTGATCGTCTCTTGGATGTCGGCTGCTATGACAGAAGCCTGATCGATCGAGTGTTGCCCCGAATCGAATCGGCGGTCGGCGTCGACATAGATGTTTCGCCCTCGGTGGACGACCGAGTAGAGATTCGCCAGGGACATTTTCCTGATGTGCCTCGATTCCAAGACTCTTCCTTTGATTGCATCACCATGCTCGCGGTTCTCGAGCATGTAGATGACCCCCCCGCATTGGCGATGGAATGCGCGAGAATTCTCGCACAGAAGGGACGTCTGATTCTGACCGTTCCACACCCTGCCGTTGACACGGTTCTCGATGCCTTGATGTTTCTGGGTCTCGTCGATGGGATGTCGACCGAGGAGCATCACGGATTCGATGTCCGCCAGACTCAAGAGATATTCGAGGACGCAGGTTTCTTGCTTTCCCAGAAGCGCATGTTTCAACTCGGCCTCAATCGACTCTTCGTTTTTGAGAAAGCCGCCGAGCAATCCGAGATGACGTGAATGCGATCAACCTCAGTTGAATGCGATTTCGATGAGGGGCAGGGGACGAGACGTCCTCGTTCGATCACGTATAGTTCCTGACGAACTGGCCTGTCCGACGGACTCGCTGCTACCCGAGGAATTATCGCTCGTGTCCTCCCGCGCCAGAATGTTTGGCAGTCTATTTGTTTTCGCGGCGGCTATTCGGGCGATTGGCTATCCGACTATCTTCACGAGCGCTGGTGTTCATCTTCCCTATGCGGGCGACGCCTACTACCATCTCCGCCGAATATGGTTCTCAGTAGCCCGTTTCCCCGAGACACTTCCTTTCGACCGCTATGTCAGTTTTCCCGATGGATCGCAAAATATCTGGCCATCGACTTTCGACTGGACGATCGCAGCATTCATCCGGCCCTTTGTTGATCCTACGGATCAGGCTGCCGTTGAAGCGATTGCAGTCTGGGCCCCCGTTGTTCTCGGCGCGACGACGGCGGGGCTGATCGCACTCTTCGCAGGCAGGGCTTATGGCGAAGGAGCTGGTTGGTGCGCGGGTGCGCTGTATTCGATCTTGCCGATGAGCTTCATCTACTCACAACTCGGCATGATCGACCATCATGTGGCGGTGGCCCTGCTGACGACAGCGATGTTATGGCTCGTCTATGAAGTTTTTGACGACGATGACAGCGCCGAAACATGCGCGGATGCGATCGTTACGCCAAGCATGGGTCTGTGTGTTGCGGTTGGGTTTTCGATGGCGATCACGATCGTGACGTGGACGGGGTCTCTCATTCATGCCTGTGTGCTTCAGGCCGCATTGGGTCTCAGATGGTTTTGGACGCAGGATCGTGTAGAGGCTAGGTCGAGAGCGATTGAATTCGGAGTGGTTCAGGCCGTGGCAGCAGCGTGTCTCGCGCCATTTTCGTTGGGAACACATTGGCAGGCATACAGCGATTGGTCGCCACTGGTGTTGACTCATCTTCAGCCCATTTATTTCGCATCTGCGGCTGGCGTTGTTTGCGTTGTGCAACTTCTGCACGATCGCTCCACGTTTGGCCGCTCGCGCCAGCGTCGGACTGCGTCGGGATTGGCCATTGCCGGAACCGCAGGTCTGGCTGTGCTTGTCGTGTTCGACCCGCTGCGGGAGGCGATCTTCTCGGCTAGTGCGTGGTTTGGCGACGGCGAGATTTTGTTGGACCTGGCCAGCGAGATGAAGCCGATCTTCGCACCGAGAGGAATTCTCGAACTGACGTTTGCGCTCGAGCGCTTCGGAGCCGGCTTCTTCGTTCTGCCCTTCGCGTGGCTCTATCTGGCTTGGCGCGCATTCAAAACACATAGCCGCGCGCAGTGGCTGATCTTGTTCTGGACGCTCGCCTTCGCCGTACTCACGCTCCGTCAGTGGCGATTTGGAAACACGCTCGCGGTTGTCTATGTCATCTTGCTTAGCGCCGTGGCCGCCGACTGGTTCCCTCGGTTGCGTCGGCGAATGCGTTTGGCCCCCGTTCGTCCTGCGCTAGAAATTCTGGTCGTCACATCTTTGATCGTCGGGAGCGCAATGTACATGTCCGCCTTTTACAGGCCAATTGTTCAGATGAGCGTTCGGGCCTTGTCGAGCGAGAGGCATCGAAATCTAGGGCCCCTTCATCCGACCAAGAGAATCTACGATGAAGCCGGACGCTGGCTGGCCGAACATTCGCCCGTCACGCAGGGCTACCTGGACGCCCTGCTTTTGCCCGAATACGGGGTGCTCTCCGATTGGAGTTCCGGCCATGTTCTGCGGTACCGCTCGGAGCGTCCGATGATTCAGGACAACTTCGGACCCTATGTGGGAAGGGGAAGCTTCGAGTTGGCCTGGGCCTATTATGCCGAGCGCCGCGAAGCATCGGCGATCGAGATTCTCGAGGGCCTCGGTGTGCGATATGTGATCGCGGGACCCATGGGCGCTGGATCGGCGAAAGGCCTCGAACCCGATGCCATGGCCTATCAACTGTGGACGGCTTCCGGCTCGATGATGCCCATCAGCGGTGGCCGGGACGGGGGCTCGCTCCCAGGACTCTCCCAGCATCGCTTGGTCTTCCACGCTCATACTTTGCCCCCGAATCGGCGATTGCGCGGCCTCGTTCCCGCGCAACCATTCACCAGTCTGGGCATCTGGGAGATCGTTGCGGGGGCCGTGATCGAGGGACATGCGCAACCCGGCGCCGTGATCGAGTTGCAGCTCCAACTCCGCACGAAATCGAGAGCGAGCCATGTCTATTCTCGGGAAGCCGTGGCCGATGAATCCGGCAGATACCGAATCGTGGTTCCTTATTCGACCGACACCGAGTGGAGTTCGGATGTCCGAGTCACCGGTCTGTATCGACTAACGAGTCAGCGAGCCAATGCACGGCTGGCGGTGTTTGAGTCGGACGTCCTGTCTGGAGGGCTGGTTCATGGGCCGCAGCTGTAGCACTCGCCGCTTGGTCAGAGTGCGATTTGATTGTCGAGTTTTTCTGTAGATCTCGAGGAGGTTCTATGTCCAGTCCGGCCGACGCAACTTTCGTTCCCCGCAGTGCTGAGACATGGCGGGATCCCTTTACCATGTACGAGGCCCTGCGTCATCATGACCCGGTTCACGAAGTGTCATCAGAGGGCGGGAACTACTGGGTCCTTTCGCGTTTTGACAATATCATGGAAGCCGTCATCGATTTCGATACGTTCTCGTCCGCCGAGGGTCTGACGTTTCAGTACGGTGAAATGGAAAAGCTTGGTATCCAGGCACCAATCGTCATGATGGATCCGCCCGATCATACGAAGCTGCGTAAGTTGGCCACCAAGCGCTTCACGCCGAAACAGGTGAGGGAAGTGGAGCCACTCATTCGTGGCTTCGTCATCGAGCGAGTCGAGCGGTTGCGCGAAATGGGGAAGGGCGACATTGTCCGCGAACTGCTGAGCCCGCTACCCAGCTTGGTCGTCGCACATTCATTGGGCGTTCCCCAAGAGGATCGCGATCAATTCGATGGGTGGACGGAGGCGATCGTTGCGTCCAATGCGACCGGTGACATTTTGAAGGCGGCGGACGCAGTCGGTGAACTCTTCGCGTACTTCACAGCACTGATTGAGAGGCGCCGAGGCGAGCCAGCTGATGACATGATCTCGGCGCTCGTCCATGCGGAAATCGATGGTGGTCCAGTGCCGCCCGCGCAACTCCTCGGCATGGCATTTACGATGGTGACCGGGGGGAACGACACCACGACCGGTCTATTAGGCACCGCGGTCGATCTCCTAACACGCCATCCCGAACAGCGAGATTTGCTTGCGAAGGACCCAGCTCGTCTCAAAGGCGCCGTCGAGGAGTTCCTGCGACTAGCCTCTCCGGTGCAGGGCCTAGCTCGCATGACCACCCGTGACGTTCAAATCGAGGGCCGAGAGATTCCGGCCAATCACAAGGTGATGTTGCTCTACGCGTCGGGCAATCGCGACGAGCTTGAATTCGGTCCTGATGCGGGAGCCTGTGACATCACGCGCAAGATCCGTCGTCATCTTTCCTTTAGCTACGGGGCGCATCATTGTATTGGTGCGGCCATCGCCCGACTGCAGGCGAGTATTGCCCTCGAGGAGTTGCTCGCGCGATGTCCGAACTACGTCGTCGACGGCGATGCCGGGCAGTTTGCGCCGGGGCACTTCGTTCGCCGCTTCGAGTCGCTGCCCTTTGAAGCGACAGGGGCTGCCTAGTCGCTCCGCGATTCGAATCTAGACGCACACTATGACCCCAGAGATGACCTTGATAGGCTCTGTGCGGGAGGCACAGAAACGATGGCTGCGAAGAATTGCTGGGACGACGAAAGCGAGTATGACTATGGATGTCTTGTCGATTCTCTGAAGCAATATCTCAGACTACGCACGACTCCGGTCGGCATGAAAAGGTTCGAGACGGAAAGCGAACTCGAAGAGATCCATAAACTTCGCCGGCCGGCCGAAGGTTTGAAGCCTGCGACGGACCAGATCGTAGGGCAGGCGCGCTGGGTGAAATACACGATCGGTATCACCATGGACAACCTTGTCGGCTGACAATGGGGTGCCGTGATCGGCTTACATGCGCGAGACAAGAATTTCTCGAGTGGTAACGCGTTCAATGGAGTCTGGTACGGGGACCTCGGGAGTAGTGCGCTACATCAGCGAGGAATGTCGTGTGCCTCCCATGGTGAGTATGAGGCGTTAGTTGTTTCCCCTTTAACTTCCGGTCGAATCGACAATCCCGATATCGGCTTGATCTACGGGACTCGAGGCCAAATGATCACGCTGATGAATGGGCTTCAGTATCGCAACTACAAGAAGTACACGTTTACCTGCGTCGGGGAGAGCTCTTGCGCCGATTCCTGGGGAAACGGGCGGAAGACCGGAGAGCCCTCGCTCTCGATTCCACGCTATGTGGAACGAAAATGCGGCGGGGTACAGGACGACGAACTGCTCATGGCTCTGCCGGCCAGCTACCCGCCACAGGTCGTTCACGGGCCGGCCGGGTTGAGCAAGAATGGACTTCGCTACCCGATTCCAAACCACCGATTCGACAAGTCGCCGCTGGCGAGCCTGTCACAAAGCTACGCGAGCCGGTAGAGGAGTAACTCCGTTGCCCCAAAAACTTTTAGACATGGGATTCAGACCTTTCTTTCTGCTTGCAGCAGTCAACGCCTGGGCGTCGATGCTTTTCTGGCTCTAAGTCTCTCCGTCTTGTCGGGTGGTGTCGTGCCGACGCAGGATTGGTCTCCACAGACGCTTCATGCCCATGAGATGATCTACGGGACGGTCGCGCCCGTGATTGCTGGGTGTCTTTTGACCGCGGTTCCCAATGAGACATCCACACTGGGCTTGGCCGCAATGAACGGATTGATTCATCGCGGGCTCGCATCGAGTGATGCTGCGAAGATGCGCACCGGGACCTGGGGCGCCGTCTATCTTATTGTTGGATTGATGCGGGTCATCTCAGGGGGGGGGTACGCCACTCTTCACTCGCAATGCGCTTCGAGCGAAAGGCGTTGAGATCCAGATCGTCAGCCATCGCCGAATCGGACCCGGTCCTTTTCGCCCGCCAAAGCGGTTGTCGATTTCAGAAGACCCCGGACGCTCCAATGCTTTGGGTTTTCCATCGGGGTCATGTGTGGCTTGCCTCGCGTTTCGCGTTTCTTGGCTTCTCCAATACTTTCGGCATCGGAATTGGAGCTGCGGCGCTTCACGCAGTTAGTGCGGGTGCGATGGGAACCCTCATTTTGGAAATGATGCCGCGGGTTGCTCTTGGATATTATGGGGGACCAATTGATGCGAGTCGCATCACGGTTGTGATGTTTTGGTGTGTCGTTGTTGGAGCATTGCTCCGGACCTTGGGTGCGGCGGGCGCTGTCGAAGACTACCTCCTGAGCCTTCTTCTTGGTGGCCTAATCTGCACAGCGGCTTGGTTTCTGGTCACGCTCTCCTATTGGCGTGTTCTCGTTCCTCGAAACAACTTGGCGGGTTGATCCATGAATATGTGGAGATTACAATTCGAGCCCAGATTTGGGCTGTTCGGAGAGCCTGATTCGGTCGATGTCGTACGACCGAGTCGCGGAATCTGAGGGAAGATCCGGATGTCAAAGCCCCTACATCCTCGCCGGCCTGTATGGGACGCGGTCACCGCTCCCCATCGGCTTTCTCTTGGGCTTCGCCGACTGCGTCCTGAAGAGTTGTGGATCGACCTCGACGACGACTTCATGACCGATCTAGCTGAGAAGGATCGATTGTTTCGAGAACATGGATCAGATGTTCTGGTCGAACTTCCCGGCTCACGTGACGTGCAGCGCGAAGTCCTCGATCTCGTAGTTGAGGTTCTGGTGACGGAATTCCCGGACTGTTATGCGAGAGCCGGCAGTTTCCTTGATATCGAGATGACTGGGCAACGACTGAACCTTCGAGATCCGACTCTATCTCCGCTCGAGTTGGCCGCACGCTGTGTCCAGGAAGATCTCGTCGTGATGGAAGCCGGCTCGAAAGGCTGGTGCTTGAGCGCAGCGGCCGTCTGCTTTCCGACTCGTTGGGAGTTACGTCCTCAACTCGGTCGCCCGATGACTGAGATCCATCAGCGGGTCCCCGGATATGTCGAGAAGCTTGATGGATCATCCAATCAGTTCTTTGATGGCATGAAGTCAGGAGAGGTTTTTGGGCGAGGCAATTGGACTCTGATGGATGATCCCGCGCTCTACCAACCCGGTGGGAAGATGCAAAGTCGTAAGAACGCGAATATCAATCTGGGGAACGCTGGTGATCAAATTTGGCTCCGGGTTGAGCATCAAACACTGCAGCGGCTTCCCGAATCGAACGCGATTCTCTTTGGGATCCGTATTCATCGCACAAAACTTCGAGACGTTGCGAGCGATGAAGGCGCCGGGCGTAGATTAATCGAAGCGATCGAGACGATGAATCCTGCGATGCAGCAATACAAATCCCTCGAGGCGGTTCGTGATGTCGTGATTGAGTACCTGAATGCAGCCATCGCGAGCGGGGAGTCTTCGCCCGGGTGTTGAATGGTGGTGACACAATTGTGGTTTTGCTCGGCGATGGCAGGAAAGGCTGAGGACATCACCGGGGCGGCATAGCCGATAGACTTTCGCCTGTAGTCCCTTGTCGGAGCCACATCCGCACATCGATATGCATTTGCGCGCGGCCGAAGCGATGGAGTTGCTTGTCGAAATGTGCGAGATGGATTTCGCGCCGACCAGCAAGTCGAAACCGGTCCAATACCGATGCCGACGACAACGACCTTTCTCGGTTCGGGAATGGAAATGTTGGAGAGGGTGCTGGCCGAAGAAGCGCCAGACGAAATCATCGACGTGGGTTGGTTTCGCGGATTTCCGTACAAGGATATTCCCCATGTCGGTTCTTATGTCTGCGTGACCAGTCGTGGGGATGGGGACGGAGCGGTCGCGATTGCGAAGCGCATCGCCGCCCATTTGTGGGAGAGGCGAGGGTCCTTCGTTGCCACGAGTCTGTCCGCCTGGGAAGCTGTGGCACAGGTGCAGGCCGCGCAAAGCCATCCGGTCGTCAATAATGAAAACTCCGACAATCGCGAAGCGACTGGGCCTCGGCAAGCGAGTCGTTCGGCGGAGTATGGGCCGGATGCGAGGAACGAAGCTCAAGAAGAAAGCGTTCAAGGGATATCAACCGACGGAGCACGATGTCTTCGTTGCGACCTTTGCGAAGAGTGGCACGAACTGGATGATGCAGATCGCGCAACAGATTTCTCATCGCGGCGATGCGGAATTCGAGCATATTCATGCGGTCGTGCCCTGGCCCGATGCGTTTACCCCGGGGCCCATCGCGCTGCGAGACGCCGGTCCGATGGAAGACTCTCCGACCGGACTGCGGATCATCAAGACTCATCTTGAAACGGAGTTTGTGCCCTACGAGGAGAAGGCGACCTATCTCACTGTGCTGCGAGATCCGAAGGAGGTTCTGGTCTCGGCCTACTACTTCCTGGGTGGTATGCTCGGTGTGTTGAGCCATGTGACGATCGATGACTGGTACGAGTTGGCTATTGCGCCTGGTGGGTTGATCGAGTCCTGGTGTATTCACGCCGCCAGTTTTTGGGATTGGCGCGACCGTCCGAATGTGCTCGTGCTGAACTTTCGCGAGGTGAAACGTGATCCGCGTCGTTCAATCGAGCGCGTGGCCGCCATCATGGGTGTGGAACTCACAGAGGCGCAGCAGAATAAGCTGATCGAGCGAGCCAGCATCGACTACATGAATGCCCAGGAGTCGCAGTTCGCTCCCCCGCAAGCGCTCTTCGCCGACAAGTCCAAACCGACCTTGATGATTCGCCGAGGAGCGAGCGGCGGGAGCGAGGAACTCCTCAGTCGGCGGCAGCAGGCAGGGATCGATCGTGTGTGTCAGGCAGAACTTCGCAAGATCGGCTCCGACATTCCGTATGCGGGGGAATTTGGGCTCTCCGACCGGTAGCCGTTCGTGAAGCGTATGTGTCTCGGAAGCGACATGATCGTCGGCGCGCTCAGCGCGCTCGGAGCTACTGGGTTTTGGGTTTGCCCGGCGTGAAGGCACATGGCATGCGCTTGATACCGTTGATGAAATTGGATTGAAGGTGCGCCGGGGGGCCCGTGATTTCGAGATCTGGGAGTCGATGGAGGATGCGATCGAACATTACGCGAATCTCGCGACGTGCGAGATTCGCGCCGAGGCAAAAATGTGGGCCGGGGCCGCCAAATCCGACATGGTCGTTAGGCGAACGTGTCACATCAAATCGGTGGGGATCGGTGAAGACCTTCTCGTCTCGATTCGCAGAAGAATAGAAGAGCACGACTTTATCGCCGGCCTTCATCTCTTGACCCCCGAGAGTGGTGTGCCGAGTGCAGGTCCGGCGCATATGGATCACGGGGCTCGCCCAGCGGATGATCTCCTCGACGGCCGTCGAGGCGGTCGCTTCGAAATCCGTGGCCCACTTGCGTCGTTCCTCGGGATAGTCCGTGAGCGCCTTCATGCCGTGACTGATCGCGTTGCGCGTGGTCTCATTCCCGGCCACGACGAGCAGCACGAAAAACGAGGCAAGTTCACTCCCCGTCATGGCTCCCTCGTCGAGATCCGCGTTGATCAGCGATGAGGTGAGATCATCGCCTGGTGATTTGCGGCGAAGCTCCGCCATTTCGTTCATGAGTGCGGCGAGTTCGCTGCCTGCACCGAGTGCGAGGGCGATGAGGCCAGCAGGGCCCTCGCCAAAGTCGGGATCACCGAGTCCGAGAATGATATTCGTTTTTTCGAAGACCATCTTACGCTGGCTCTCCGGGATTCCCATCATGTCGCAGATGATTCCGAGAGGAAGGGGGGCGGCAATGTCTGAGACGAAATCGCATTCGCCTCTCTCAATCACGTTGTCTATGATGTCGTCTGCTCGACGCGAGACGTCCGCTTCGAGTTTGGCGAGCGCTCGAGGAGTAAAGCCGCGAGAGACAATGCGGCGCTGATGTCCATGTCTCGGATCATCCATGTTGATCATGCCGCCGAAGAACTCATTGAATTCCGGGGGCAGGTCGGCGATCGATGTGGCTCCTTTTCCAGAGCAATAGATCTCTGGCCGGCGGCTCGTCTCAAGAATGTCTGCGTGTCGGGTCAAGGCCCAATAGCCTGGACCCGGCGGGATAGGGACGTCTGGAATCTCGCGTTCGCGTACGAAGGGAATGGGATTCTCGGCCCGCAAAACGGCGAAAGCGCCTTCGCGTTCTTCGAGTGGCCGCGCCCAGAACATTGGATCCGATACGTCGATCTCGTCGACCTTCAGGGACTTCTGAATCTTCATGAACATTTCCTTTTGTTGAGCGCGCCCTAGAGCATAGGCGAGTTTGGCTCCGTCGCCGTCTGGAACCGGGCAGTTCGATTCCGCGAGAGCCAACTGCGCGTGGCTGGCCCACAGTGGAATCATGACTAGACTTCCTTCTCAGTCGACGATCGTGAAAATGGAGCCAACCCGAAGGAGTTTTACGGTGGCAGTAGAGCGCAGGTCCACATCGCCATTCCCCCCCCAGTCCCGCTCGGAGGTGATATGAGAGCCCGTGAAATCATTCAGGGTCTCTCCGAACGCATGGGGCAGGCCATCATTGGTCAGGAGGTCGTGGTCGAGCGTTTGCTCATGGGGCTCCTCGCCAATGGGAATTTGTTGGTCGAGGGGTTGCCCGGGTTGGCGAAGACGCGCGCCATCAAGGAACTCGCGAAGAATCTGGATGCAGAATTCAGCCGGATTCAGTTCACGCCGGATCTGTTGCCCTCCGACATCACCGGGACGGAGGTCTACTACCAGAGCGATGGGCGAGGGGAATTCCGATACGAACCGGGCCCCATTTTCGCGAACATCGTGCTCGCTGACGAGATCAACCGTGCGCCCGCCAAGGTGCAGGCGGCGCTGCTCGAGGCGATGGAGGAACGGCAAGTCACCGTCGCCGGGAAGACCCATTTAATGGCTCCGCTCTTCATGGTGATGGCTACACAGAATCCGGTCGAGCACGAGGGCACCTATCCACTGCCCGAAGCCCAGCTCGACCGATTCTTGATGCATGTCCAGATCGCCTATTCGAGCGTTGAGGACGAGGCACGCATCATCGAATTGGTGCGCGGAGAAGAGATGGCCGCACTTGGGGGTGCCTCATCTGCCACGAAGCCGGATGCACCGAGGATTTCGCAGGAAGCGATTTTCGAGGCGCGTCGAGAAATCGGTGACGTTCACGTTTCAGATGCCATGTCGCGCTACATGGCAGACCTTGTCTATGCGACACGGACTCCAGAAAAATTTTCCGAAGAGCTCGATCGATGGATTGACGTCGGTGGGAGTCCGCGAGCATCGATCGGTCTCGATCGATGCGGCCGTACGCACGCATGGCTGCGGGGCCGTGACTATCTCGATCCGGAAGACGTGCGCGCCATCATCCACGATGTCATGCGGCATCGTTTGATGCTCTCTTATGAGGCGCATGGGGAAGGTGTGACGCCCGATCATGTGATCGATGCGATTGTCGAGCAAGTTGCCCTTCCATGATCGGTCGATGACCGACGATCCGCGAATCTATGTCACGCCCTCTCATTTGCGGGGCGTGCAAGCGCGAGCCCATGGCCTCAGCTTCCTTCCCCGATCTTCCGCCAATAGTGCGCTCAGCGGTCGTTATGCGACGCGCATGCGTGGTCGCGGTCTCGATTTCGAAGAGATGCGCAACTATCTACCCGGTGATGACATCCGTTCGATCGATTGGAAAGCCACGGCCCGAACGCGCCAGCCGTATGTGCGGGTCTACACGGAAGAGAGGGATCGCCCGGCGCTGATCGTCGTGGATCAGCGGATGTCGATGTTCTTTGGTACTCGGTTGAACCTCAAGTCCGTGACCGCGGCGGAGGCCGCCGCCATGACGGCTTTTCAAGTCTTCGGAGCCGGGGACCGCGTCGGAGGCATCGTGTTCGATGACGAGCGGCAAATCGAGTTGGCGCCCCGAAAAAGTATGAAGACGGTGGATGCCTTTTTGAACTCGGTTTCCGAGTTCAATCGGGGCCTGCATGCGGATCGAAGAGTAGAGCCCGCCCCGGCCCGGTTGAACGAAATCTTGCATCGAGTCGCACGTCTCGCCCACCACGACCACCTCGTTGTCATCATCAGTGATTTCTCGGGCATCGACGAGACGACGCATCGACGGCTGAGTGGGCTGGCCGCGCATAACGATTTGATCTTGATGCTTGTCTACGACCCTTCTGCCAAGGCGTTGGTCGGGGATCGTCGTATCGTGATTGGTGACGGGCAGCGGCAAGCCGAAGTGAATCTCGGAGCGCAGGAGACTCGGCAGGCACTTACCACGTTCTCTAGAGAGCGACTCGAGCGGATCCGACAGTGGCAGACTGAAATCAATCTGTCCGTGCTCTCGCTGAGTGCCGGGGCGGAGACTCTTGTGCAGATTCGTCAGCAGATGGGACGGTTGACGCCGCGTCGGAGGCTTCGGTGAAGCGATTCGAAGGGCAAGACCTACCCCAGTTGATGGAGTTGATGCACGACCTCGCACGTCCTGAGCCTGTTCCATGGGCCCCTGTGACCGTGGGCTGGTGGATTCTCTTTGCGTGGCTGTCATTGCTTGTGCTTTTGGCGATGGGCTTTGGGTATAAGCGCTGGCGTCGGAATCGTTATCGCCGTGAGGCATTGTCGGTCCTGGAGGGGATAGAGAAAAGTGAACGTGTACGTAGCGCCGGACCCGAGATCGCAATCGTTCTAAAGCGCACAGCACTCGTCGCATTTCCTCGCAACGAGGTTGCGTCACTGTACGGCAAGGACTGGGCCAAGTTCTTGTGCGTTTCGTGCGATTACGATCCGGCCGTTGAATATGTTGTGATGGATCTTGCTTCTGCAGCGTATCGGCGTGATCTCGATGGTCGGACACTCATCGCGGCAGCGAAACGTTGGGTCGAGATTCACCATGATTGAACTCGCCCAGCCCTGGCTTTTACTTCTATGGCCGTTACCGGTGCTCAGTTGGTGGTTGCTGCCGCCCCATCGCCAGCGTGTCAATGCGCTCCGTGTTCCTTTCTTTCAAGAACTTGCTCATGCGGCGGGCGTCGAGGCGCATGCCGGGGCCGTCATTCTGAGGCGCGGTGTCTTGCAGATGGTCCTTGCAAGCGTTGCGTGGTCAATGCTCGTCGTGGGCCTCGCGAAACCTGAATGGGTGGGTGAGCCAATCGTTCGTGTTGAATCGGCGCGCGATGTCATGCTCGCCATCGATCTATCGGGTTCCATGGATTTTCGCGACTTCCCGGATCAACAGGGCGAGCCGGTACGGCGCATGGACGCGGTACAGCGGGTCGTCGATCGCTTCGTTTCGGAGCGCAAGGACGATCGAATCGGTCTCATCGTTTTTGGCAATCGCCCCTACGTGCAGTTGCCGTTCTCTCGGGATCTCGAGACTGCGCGCGCCCTCGTCGCACTGATGGAGGTCGGTATGGCGGGGCCCCAGACCGCGCTTGGCGATGCAATTGGACTTGCTATTCGATCTTTTGAGTCAAGCCAAGTCGACCAGCGATTGCTGATTCTATTGACCGACGGCAGCGATACGGCGAGCACGATGACCCCTGTGAATGCTGCCGGCATAGCCGCTCTGGCTGGTGTTGAGATCCACACGATTGGCATCGGCGACTCGGAGGCCGTGGGCGAAGATCGCGTTGACTTTGAGGTGCTTCGCTCGGTTGCCCAACGTACGGGAGGTCGCTTCTTTGATGCGCAGGACGAGAATGCCCTTGCCGAGGTGTATCGTCGAATCGATCAGATGTCGCCGGCCGACGTGCGGACCGAGTCGTGGCGTCCGCGGGTATCGCTGGTGCATTGGCCGGCGGGAGCCATCGTCGTCCTGGCCGTGTGTGCATACGGAGCTCTCTTGCTAGGCGCGCGCAGTCGGGAAGCAGAGGTCGGATGACGCTCGAAGCCTTTCACTTCTTGCGGCCGCTTTGGCTTCTGGCCCTGGGCGTGGTCTTCTTGATCTGGTGGCTGGTCCGCCGGGGTGAATCAAAGACAGTGGCACGAAGTGCTTTCATTGCTCGTCATCTTCGCGATGCATTGACTGTCCAACGCTCGACCCGACTTCGCGTCAAACCCATCGATGGAATGGCGCTAGGCTTGATCGCAACGGTGATTGCCGCGGCTGGCCCGACCTGGTCCCGGCAGAGCAGCCCTTGGTTCTCCGAGACGGCGCCGTTGGTGATCGCGATCGAAGTGTCCGATTCGATGCGCAGCAACGATCTTGCGCCAAGTCGTCTGGATCGTGCCCGATTCAAAGTGCTCGACTTATTGTCGAAGCGGACGGGATCGCGCACCGCGGTGATTGCTTATGCTGGGAGCGCGCATATCGTGATGCCCCTGGCTTCGGATATCGCGGCCATCAAACCTTTTCTCGAGAGTCTCGATCCCGGCATCATGCCCTCTCCCGGGGCCAACGCGAGTCGCGTCCTCGACCTGGCCGTCGAACTGTTGGGCGAGCATCCCACGATTGGAACGCTGCTTTTCGTGAACGATGGCTTTGATTCCGCCGAGATCGCGGCATTTGCGGAATTTTCGCGGCGTGATGACGTGCCCGCGTTGGTTGCGTTGATCGTTGGCACCGACGAGGGTGGCGTGGCCTTCCGGCCAGACGGATCGCCGGTCCTCGGCGATACGGGAGAGCGACTCGACACCACGATTGAACCCGCGGTGCTTCGCCATATAGGAGGCGCCGCGGACATGCCGATCATTCGCGCGACTGCCGGGGATAGGGATCTTCGAACGCTCCTCTATGAGATCGAGTCAAACCTCCGGCAGTCAGATGATCCGGACGTCCGGTGGAGAGACGAAGGCGTGCGAGCACTTTGGCCAGCCGCTTTCTTGCTTCTGCTGTGGTTCCGCCGTGGATGGACGATGTGATGGTGAAACGAAGCATCGCAACGGGACTGGCAAGCTTTGGTTGGGCCGCGCTAGTCGTCAGCGCAGTCTTTGTCCTAGCAATCGGTGTCCTCGCGATTCGGGAGGATTCCTTTGAGGTCCTCTGGTTGACTCCGGATCAGCAGGGTCGGCTTGCCTACGAAGCATTCGAGTTTAAGCGCGCGGCCCTCCACTTCGAAGACCCCGGTTGGAAAGGGATCGCCCAGTACGAAGCGGGATTGTACAAGGAGGCGGCCATCACATTTGGTCGGTTGCCTGACGCGGAAAGCTTCTTCAATCGTGGTAACGCCTTCCTCAAGGGCCACGCCTTCGCGAAGGCGATCACGGCCTATGAGCTGGCGGTGTCCGAAGCTCCAGGCTGGTCTTTGGCCGCCGAGAACCTCTTCCTTGCACGTTATGTATTGGCATTTATCGAAGAGGCAAGAGTGCAGGCGGATACCGGGGACGAGACCGAACTCGGGGCAGATGAAATCATATTCGATAAAAATCTGGAGCGCGGCAAGGAAATTGTGATCACGAATGAGAGCACGATCGAGGCCGCATCGGCCGAAAAATGGATGCGCTCGGTCGACACCGAAACCCGCGACTTCCTGCGTGGCCGATTTGCGCTCGAAGCCAGTCGCGAGATTTTGTGATGCGACTCGGGTTACTTCGACTTCTTCGCGGCGTGTTTGCCTCTGCCTACATGGTTGTCTCGAGTGGTCTCGTGTTCGCTGCGAGTGCCGTCGCTGGGGAAGCGCCGATCGTGAGAATGGAAATTCTTCCCGGGGTGGTGTCGGTCGGTGAGTCCGTCGAATTGCGCATCACCGTGCTCGCGCCGACCTGGTTTCCGAAGCCTCCGGTCTATCCCTCCTTCGAGCTGCCGAATGCCATGACACGGCTGCCGGCGGACAGTTCCTACCCCATCAGTGAGCAAGTTGGGAGCGAAACCTGGTCTGGCATCGTTCGGAGTTACGAAATCATTCCGCTGATTGCCGCGACGTATCAGCTGGAAGACAAGGCCGTTACGGTGACCTGGACTGATCTCGACAGCCGAAGGCCTCAGGTGCGTGCGATTGATTTGCCGGACAGCGGGTTTCGTGCGGTCGTGCCGGCGGGCGCCGAGGCTCTCGATCCCTACCTGGCGGGTCGCAGACTGACGATCAAGCGAGAAATTGAAGGGGGGTCGGACGGCGAAACTCGTGAACATTCTGTCGGGGACGCCGTCGTCGTGCACTACACCGCCGAACTCGAGGGCATGGCCGCGATCTTTATTCCTCCCCTGTTTTCGAATCCGCGCGCCGGGGGAGCGGCGGTCTACGCGACGGAGGCGATCGTTGAAGAGCATGAGATCGCCCGCCGCATGGAGACGCTGACCTTCGTTCTGGAGAAGAGTGGCGAGTTCATTGTGCCGGGTGTCGAAGTCGAGTGGTGGAATACGAGGACGGATTCCATCGAGACGGCGTCGGTTCAGGAGTTGTCATTGCCCGTGAGAGGGGTGTCTCTTTCAATCATGAAGCCCGTCAACACGAGAATGAGTATGTTAGTCGGAATATCATTCGGGGGAATCGGGTTGGTCGTTCTGGCAGGGAGGCGTTGGTTGCCCTGGCTGCGGGCTCTCCATCAGATGAGAGTCAAGAGGCATCTTCACTCCGAAGCCCATGCCTTTAGTGAGTTGGTGAGTGCGCTTCGATTGGGAGAGGCTCGTGCGATCCATCGTGCGCTGCTCGCATGGCTGGCCCGACTTAAACCTGGACTCGATGTGCGTGAATTCGTTCTCTCCTATGGGGATAGCGGTTTGGGGCAGGGCGTCGAAAGCATGATTGCCACGGTCTATGCCGATTCGGGTGGGCGCTTCGACGCAGGCATGCTGGAAGCAGGGCTTCGGGCGGCTCGACAGAATCAATTGAGATGTCGAGTCGCGACGAGGGACTCCGATCTTCCGCCTCTGAATCGTTGAGCCTGGCGATCGGAGGTGCAGGTATGGAATTGAGCCGATTTTGTAGACACTCAGAGGGAGGTTTGTGACGCAGTTCCGAATGCCTCGGGACTGACGCCGCCGATGGGGCTGTGGGGCCGGGTTCGATTGTAGAACAACTCGATGTAGTCGATGACATCTGACCTCGCGAGTGAGCGTTGTGGGTCGACGTCGCGTGCTCGCCGAGCGCCCGCGCGTCGTTCAGCGTCCCGGACGCTGCGCCCGACGGGCCTGCTGGATTTTTCTGATTTGGGAGTAGTTGATCAGCTCGATGCCTTGATCTTCGAGGAACTGCGCCATCTCATCACTCGACCACACGGCCGAGTCGGACAGGCGTACGATCTCGTCCACTCCACTTGGGTGATTCATGCCGTTCGGAATCCTGTCGCCGCTCACGGATTCAGCGACCGCGGCATGCATGTAGAAGTGGTTGAGGCCCGGTTTCACAATATTCAGAATCGCTTGACGGTCAATTTCGCCGCGCACCTCCTGATCCTCCCCAACGGAGTCGTAGTTTCGATAGGGCAACTCGAAACCGAAGACTTGCTTTATGACGAACGCAGTGATCCAGCGCTGGATCGCCGGCCCCTCATACGACAAATGCGAGTTCAGCTCAGCCAGTTCGTAAAATCCGAATAGGGTATCGGGCCGGATGAGTTGGTGTTGATCCATGTATTCCATTGACTGAGCCGATGCCTCATCAAAGGTATTCATGGTGAGGGGGAGATCGAACTTCTCGGCGGCCCTGATCGCGGCCATTCGAAGTCCATCCGCAGCCGCACCCGGGAACCGGCTATTTCGATAGGCGGTCCCCATATGCGAATCAATGTGGGTGAGCTGGATTCCCAGCCGGAGGGCTTTCGCAATCTGTGCTTCGAACTCCAGTGCTGCGTGTGCAGGATCGACGAACGCCTCCACCTCCGAGATCTTTTCCCAGGCGAGTCCCTTAGCATTGTAGAGGCTCGGCACCTGTTTATCGGACAGGACGGGCTTCCAGGGATACCCTTGCTGATACTCGTTAGTCAGGGTGAGGTGAATGCCGATGCCCCATTCGGGATCATCTTTGGCCAGCACAGCCAGGCGCCGCAGATCGGCATCGTTTCGATCGTGGACAATCACGCTGGTCGATTTCACGATGCCCGCGGACAGGACCTCGATCACCCCTTCGGTAAACGCGGGGTGGCCACAACTATCGTCACTGTTGACCACGAGCAATTTTGCATCGCGAGCGAAGCCGAGTTCCTCCGCGATCGTTTTCCCATTGGGCCCGGGCGGGGCGGGTGGCATTTTGAAGACCAAGAAGCTCGCGGGATCGGGCGAGGCCAAGAACAACCCGGCGATTCCCGCCAATAGAATCGCAAATAGAGCTACAGCGTAGGTCTTCATACAACGAGCCTCTTCGCCGCAAGTGAATTCGGTGTCGCGGAACTGCGAGCGTATCGGATTCAATCATGTATGGATCTCGTCTCGCAGCGAAAAGTCCGGGCCCGAACCGAGCGGTTATGCTTTGATCGGAATCCAATTGCCATATCCAGACTGACCGGTGGTAATCAAAATGGGCCTTCTTTTCCCTACGCCCCAACGGTGAACGCGGAGCTGGGTGTGGTACCGCTTAAACTGGACTTCCCCCTCGTGGTCACGTGCCCGAGCAGAACAGTGCAGTCGTTGATACTGATGCGGCAGGTCGTCGTGGGGAGTTGAGTCCTGAACACGCAGTCTGATTTCGAACGGACGATTGAACTATTTTCTTGGATCCTCTGCTCGGAGGTGTCTAGCGACGCAATGTGGTGTTTACGAGGGATTCGATTCGGGTCGGCGAGTCGTTCTCGTGATGGCCTGACAATATGTCGAAAGATCGTTGAGAACGAGAGTGAGATCTATGAATGCGGACTCGCCGACAGGCGGTAGCGGTAACCTGCGCGCGTTCGATCGATTGGCTTGAAGAGGCCGCAGGCCTTGAAGCAGTAGGCCAGACGCTGCGCCTCGTCTCGAGAAACGCATCCTGTCGCGGCCAGATCGGCGGTGGTAAAGGGGTTGGGTAGACCGGGCGGGACGAGTCGCAAAAGGTCCTTGATCGTTTGGAACCGATGGGTCTCAAGTACGGCCTCGAGGCTTCGATCCACCGTTCGAAAGCCGCCCCGACCACGTCGCGCTCTCGGATCTGCGACCTGATGCTTGCCGACTCGGACGAGCACCACTTCGATTTCGAGATTGGGATGGTCCAGCATGGTGGGGATACTCACGAGTTCATCAAAAAGCGAGTAGACGCTTCCCCGCTTGGGAGAGCGACGCGGCTTTGCTCCAGGTTTGTAGAGAATGGTCTCCGTGGCGATGGGATGGACGAGCAGTATCCGCCTCTCCGACAGCAGCCGATCCAGCTTGTTTCCCATCGCGCCAAAGGACCCCGTCTGGATCTCGATCAGCAGCTCATCAGGTTGATTCTCCGCCCGGACGATATCGATCACGAAGCCCTCTAGCGGGACTTCGAACGCGTCTCCGGGGCGCGCATAATATTCTTTCAGCGCGGCGTGGAGCGATCCTTCATTGAGCGTTCCGACTCCGAGATTATTTGTCGACGAAGCCTTTTCAACACGCATTATCAGAGCCTGCCACGTTCATGGGATTTGTGTTAGGTCCAGGCATGGGGGGCGTGATACAGCACTGGGCATCAGTCGTGTGATGGCGAGAACGAGAAGTTCTCTTCGATCTTTTCAAGGACGTCCTTGGTGTGAGCGATATAGGCGGGGTAGCTGCCGTTGTAGTTTCCGTCCTGGCGGCGCTGGCCTTCGCCTTCATGATTGTAGTATCCGGGCGTGCAGTCTTCGCTTCGGGTCGTCTTTCCGCGGTTGGCGATGACTTCTTGGACCCACCACTCCTCCGCCTCGGGGGTGACGTTCATCGTGTGGTGATCGTTCTTCCGGGCGTAGTCGATGCACGCGGCGATGTGATCCCCCTGGATCTGGAGGACATCCGTTAGATTAAAGCGAAAGGAAGCCTGGTATCCGCCCATCACGAAGAAATTCGGATAACCGTGGGAATGAATACCGAGCATCGTCCGCACACCGTGCTCGAATTTTGCATTGAGATCGATCCCGCCTTCACCGCGAATCTGATTGTAGATCCCGGTCTTTTGGACTTCGAAGCCCGTGGCGTAGATCAGGGTGTCAACGGGGTAGGTTTGATCCTCGAAGACCGGGCCATCGCGGGTGATCTCGGTAATGCCCTTGCCGTGGGTATCGATGAGATGGACGTTCGGTTGGTTGAATGCTGGGAGGTAGTCGTTGTCGAAACACGGCCGTTTACACATCAACATGTACCACGGCTTAAGTGAATCGGCTGTTTTTGGATGCTTCACGATCTCGTCAATCTTGGCGTGGATCCGCATCATCGCATCGATGTTGGCGTTCTCTTGTCGGCGGATCTTTTCTTCGCGAGAGATTGGGGCCCGCTGGGCAAGTTGTTCCGGTGTGAACTCGGTTGCTCGAAGGGCGCGCTCCCGCCGCTTGGCCTGCCATCCAGGTTCGAGCGACCCAGCCCAGTCCGGGTTCGTTGGCCAATCCTTTTTGATGTCGACGGAAGAGGGCGTCCTCTGGAAGACGTAGAGTTCCTTGGCTGCAGCGCCAAGGCGAGGAATGGCCTGCACGGCTGAAGCACCTGTTCCGATGATGCCAACCACCTTGTCCGAAAGCTTTGAAAGGTCGGCGCCCGTATAAGTGTAATCCCACCTCGAGGTATGGAAGGAGTGTCCGGCGAAAGAGGTCATTCCCGAGATCTTCGATAGCTTGGGCTTCGAGAGTGTGCCGTTCGCGCAGATGACGAAGCGCGCCTTCATGTGGTCGCCCCGATCGGTTCGGAGATGCCACATCTCTTCGTCTTCATCCCAGACCGTCGATGTCACGGTCGTCTGGAAGACGCCGAGCTGATAGAGATCGTATTTTCGGGCGATCGCCTGACAATGGGCGTAGATCTCATCCCCCTTCGCGTAATGCCGGGTCGGGACGTATCCCATTTCGTCGAGCAAGGGGAGGTAGTCGTAGGCAACGACATCGCAGGCCACGCCGGGATAGCGGTTCCAGTACCAGGTTCCGCCAACGTCCGCGCCGCGCTCGACGATGCGGATGCTCTCGACGCCGGCCTGTCGCAAGCGCGCCGAGGTCAAGAGAGCGGAGAATCCGCCGCCAATAAAGAGAACTTCGACCGTGTCGTTGAAGGCGGGGCGGGGAGTCGATTCCTGCGCGTTTGGGTCGATCGCGTACTTCTCGAGGTCGCCCTCGAACTCGGAGGTGTACTGTTCCCGGCCCTCCGGTCGATAGTCCAGACGGAGGTCGCGTTCTCCGGCGAATTTTTCTTTGATGTCATCGTAGTACGATTGTTTTTTCCGCGTCTTGCGACGCGGGTCCGTCGAGTGGGTGTCGGGTGTCTCTTTCCGCTGGCTCATGTCGTGGTTTCCGTCCTTCCCAGTCTCCCTGCATACTACCGGATCACGTTGAGGGAGGTTCTCCCGAATGGGTTCCGAAAAAGAAGTCCTTTTTGTCTGAATGTTTGAAGGCTTCGCTGGCATCGATTGGAATCCAGCCGGTCTCCGGAAGGTAGAACTCGGCCCAGCAGTGGTCGCCGTCGATCTTTCCCATTCTACGGCTATTCGGAATGGGCATACCTTCACTTCGAGCAAACGAGATGAAGAGTGCATGAAAGTCGGTGCAATTCCCGAAACGCTCCATGCAGGCCCAGTAGGTATGGCCGTTGCCCCAATGCTTGAGGCTGCCATGCCAGTCCGGTTGCCGTCGGCATCTTCGCTCTCGACTACCCCGTCAATCGAGGACGAGCTCTCCTCACCGAGAAATACAGATGCTAGTGTCCGGGAGGTGAGCACGTGCCCCGATGATCGCGTGGCCCAATTCCGCCCGTGAGTGAAGAGGAGTTTTCGATGAACGATGAATCGAAGGTAAAGACAGAGGACTCGGCGGCCGACTTCATTCCCCCGGTCTGGGCCATGAAACTCATGACGAAATCCCATGTCTTCCTGAACCGTCTGAGCGGGGGGAAGTTCTTCAACTCGCTCAAGGGTGACGATGTCTGTTTTATTTCGATGACCGGCGCGAAGAGTGGTCGGGCAATCACGATCCCGCTGATGTACGTGCCGTATAAAGAAGGCGTGCTTCTGGTTGCTTCAATGGGCGGCGCCCCGACCAATCCTGTCTGGTACAACAACCTGGTGAAGCATCCCGACATAGAGGTGAGTCATCGGGGCCGGCGCATGGTGCTAAGAGCGCGACTGGCCGCGAGCGCGGAGAAAGCTGCACTCTGGCCGATCTGCGATGCAAGTTACGCCGACTACGCGGATTACCGACAGCGAACGGATCGCGACATTCCCATTTTTGTTTGCGAGCCGGCCAGCTGACGAATCGGACGGCCGACTCCCAACGGTCAAGTAGCAGCCAGCGGCTACAGCGGATGCACGCGCACGGGAAGCTTCTCGAACCCCTTTACGAAGCTCGACTTCACTCGAATCATTTCGCTTACCCTGTTCGGGATGACGCCTTTGTCGTCACGCAGATTCTGATACTCATCCGGGTTTCGTTCAAGGCGAGGACGCCGCCGCTGATCGAGTTGCGGGTCGTGTCATTGCCGCCCACGATCAATAAGATCAAAGTCCCCAGATAATGCGTCGAGTTCATGCCCTTGGTCGCGGGCCCATTGGCCAGCGCCGTGATGAGATCGAGACGATCCGAGTCCGGTTTGTCTTGGCGCTCTTTCCAGAGCTTCGTAAAGGCGTCGAGGCACTCGAGCTGCACGTCTCGGCCTTCGTTTTCACCCCGGCCATGAGCTGCTAGGAAGTCCGGCCCCGCAGTGGCGATGTCCGAGCAGTCCGTCCGTTTTCGTCGCTGCTTGTACGGGAAGTTGAAGAGTGTCGCCATCACTCCAGTTGTGAGTTCGATCGATATGCGATTGACCCAGTCGAAGGTTTCGCCGACGGGCAGACCATCGAGAATCTCAACCACGCGTTCGCGGATCAGCGGTTCCAGTCTTCTTCGGTTTTGGGGGGACACGACGGGTTGGACGGTGTTGCGTTTTGAACGATGTTGTGGGCCGTCCATCGAGAGGGAACCGGATTCGAGTGGAAACTCCGGGTCGGGATCCTGAATAACGATGCTCCGCGCGGAGGAATAGGTGGCTGGATCCTTCTCGACCTTGACGATGTCTTCGAAGCGCGTGACGGACCAACAGGAATCGAACTCGCTCTCCGCGCAATAGTGGACCGGCTCCTCTTTTTCGGGCAGTCGTTCGAAATATCCCCAAATTGTGTCGGTCTGAAAGAGTTCGGCGTTGGAATCGTCGATCTTCTCGAGTGGAATCGACTAGGGGTCGGCGCCGGAGTTCCCAGAATGGGAGGCAGCGCTCGCCATCGAGGACGGTGAGTTGGATATGGGCGATTGCGTCGATCTGAATGCTCAGTCGGGGTACTTCCCTTTCGTGGACGGGTTGGAGGACGATGACGTTCTTGCCGCGAGATGTCGGACTCGATCTATACGAGGCCAGGTATTGCAGAGTTCACTACGCTCATCACGTCTTTTCGAAATCTCGCGGCAGCCTTCTCGCTTGGCGAAAAAAGCCTTGGTTTTGCGCTCAACGATCGCACTCAATTTCGACGTCGTTTTGATTTGTTTATTTCGTTCCGAACGGGTTGTCGAGACCTCTATTCGAGACAGGAGAAGTAAAGAGCATGGCTCTCAAAGATGATTTGCAGTTGACAATGAAGGGCTTATTCCCAGAGCAGCTCGGGATTCGCTTTCTCGACGTGACCAAGGATGAGCTTCGTGCGGAGCTCGATGTCACCCGAGAGATGTGCACTCTGCCCGGCCGATTGCATGGCGGTGCCATCATGTCTCTGGCCGATACGTTAGGTGCTTACGGAACTTTCCTGAATCTGCCCGAAGGCCATTCCACGACTACGCTGGAATCCAAGACCAATTTCTTCTCATCCGGCGTGGAGGGTGAAAAGGTCATCGGGACGGCGACGCCGATTCATCGTGGGCGCTCGACGATGGTCTGGCAGACCCGCGTCGAACGCGATGATGGAAAACTGGTCGCGCTCGTGACCCAGACACAGATGGTGTTGTTGCCGAAATAGGACCGTCGGCGGTTCAAATTCCGAGCAAGTTCTGGATCAGCGGCGCCCATGTGAGCGAGCTGGGTTGGACGGATTCAATTTGGCGGGCCAATTCGGGAACCGCCTCGTGCCCACCAGAAACGATTGCCATCTGAGGGCGACATCGCGGGCTTCCGTGATTTCCCTTTGCCGTGGGCTGACCGGTGCCAAACATTTTGCCGGGATCCGGCCATGCCAGGAGTGTCTGATGATCGGCGATGATGACGCCTTCGACTCCGTCCACTGCGCGCACCGATTCCCGGGAAACATCGCCGACGATGATCGCGGCGGTGCCATCGTGGATGACCTTGGCATTCCATCCTTGTTGGGTGCAGGCCTCCTTCAGGTCCACGCATTCCGGATGCGTAATGGCCTCCTGCTGATGATCACTGATGCTGATCAATACGGTGTCGTCCCAGTCCGGCTCGAGCAAAGAGAGGAGCTGGCCGTAGTCGGTATCACAGTGCCGGACTTGTTCCGCAAATTCAGGGCTGTCGGGGCCATGAAGATGCAGCGTCGTGTCGGGTTCATTGAGATGAAGAACCACGAAGTCAGCCTTCAGATCGAAGCTGGAGGCGGCATCGATCACCGCTGAATTGGCCGGGTACCCATACTCGTCGAGTGGGATTCCTTCAGGAGCGGCCCCGGTCGGCGGCCAGACTTCGGCCGCATTCTGGGCGCCCATTGTGGGAACGAGTTTGTGATCGCCTAGCACGACCACGGAACGCCGATCGGCCGCGATGCAGCGATCGAAGAGGGTGGTCGCGCGCGGCCCCGCCTTGTAAGTCGATGTGAAGCGACCATCGACCCAGGCCGCATTGCCCCAGAGGCCTGTCTGCTGCGGACCGATGCCGGTGACGAAGGCCGCATGGTTCGAGTACGTCACTGACACAGGGAGGGAGAGTGCGCCGATCGGTGCGCGTCCGCCTTCGAGGACCTGCCTCCAGAGATTGGGGGTCGATTCAGGCGAGACGGCGCCCGGTGGCATCGAATCGAGAATGGTCAGAACGACTCTCATCTTGGATCTCCAGGCGAAGTACTTGCTCGCTACACCGACACGCCAACGGGTTTGCGTAACAGATCCACTCGATTGGGCGTCTCGAAGAGATAGCCCTCGTCGCTGCGATAACTCTCGAATTTGTTTTTGACGGCCTGCAGGATTTCGGGCGTCAGTTGGTGATCCGTATGAGTGACGTTGAGTACGCCTGCTTCGAATTGTCCAAAATGTTTGAGCTTGAAAGCACTGGTAAAGAAGATTTCGTCGGCGAGTTCCAGTGTCTTTTCGCCGACGGCGCGAGCCACGGCCTCGAACGCGGCTAGGCGAACGGTCGATTCATCATGGAAGAGGCGAATGACTTCGTTGAAACTTCCCGCGAAGACGGGTTCGGAAATGTACGCCAAGCCACCTGGCTTCAGTACGCGATGAATTTCGGATAGGGCTGTGTCCATTTCAGCCTTCGGCACATGATGCAAGGACTTAAACATCAACACGATATCGAAGCTGTCGTCGGGCTCATCGATTGCCTCGGCTCCGAAAGACTTGAACGTGACGCTGGGCAGGTCCGTGATTTTGAGATTCTTGGCGTGTTGGATTAGATCGATCTCGACCGCCACGATTTCATCGATCTTGGCATTCTCGGCAATCTGGCGAGTCTTCTCTGCCGCGCCGCAGCCGAGTTCGAGTAGTCGCGCACCGGGAAGCGGGAGGAGTCGTGAGAGGACCTCGAATTCGGTGGCGTTCTCTTGATCGTCGGGTCCTTGAATCTGCATGGAATCCTTTCGGGTGCGCGAGCGCGTGCTCAGCGGATATCCGCCGCATCATGACGCTCGGGGACCTGCTCTTCTTCCGGCCCCCAGACTCGATTGACGCGCTGCCCTCGCTTCACCGCTGGGCGTTCATGGATCTCGGCC
Source organism: Myxococcales bacterium (assembly GCA_012959805.1). Classification (GTDB taxonomy): domain Bacteria; phylum Myxococcota_A; class UBA9160; order UBA9160; family UBA4427; genus UBA4427. The sequence continues at coordinate 47,045 of DUCN01000082.1, forward strand.
GCCCATCGAATGACGTTCTTGTAGGACTTCACGTCGAGAAACGTCTGTGCGTCGTAGAGACTGCCTAACACAAGGCTTCCGTACCATGCACTGTTCGCCATGTCGGCAATATTGTATTCGTCTCCGCATAGAAAACGTCGATCCGCGAGATTTCGATCCAGGACATCGAGTTGGCGTTTGATCTCCATCGCGAAGCGGTTGATCGGGTATTCGAATTTCTCAGGGGCGTAAGCGTAGAAGTGGCCGAAGCCGCCCCCCAGATACGGAACGCTTCCCATCTGCCAAAAGAGCCATGACATGCATTCCGCGCGGGCGGAGCCTTCTTTGGGGAGGAAAACGTCAAATTTCTCTGCGAGATAGAGAAGGATGGCGCCGGATTCGAAGACTCGTGTGGGCGGCGATGTACTGTGATCGACCAGGGCGGGAATCTTGGAGTTCGGATTGGCTGCGACGAATCCGCTGCTGAACTGGTCTCCGTCCATGATGTTGATGGTGTAGGCATCGTACTCAGCTTCTTTCTTGCCGAGCGCCAACAGTTCCTCGAGAAGCACTGTGACTTTCACGCCATTTGGTGTGGCGAGGGAATAGAGCTGTAAAGGGTGCTTGCCGACGGGCAGATCCTTTTCGTGTGTCGAGCCGGAAATTGGTCGATTGATGTTGGCGAATCGGCCGCCACTTTCGGCGTCCCATGTCCAGACTTTGGGTGGGGTATATGAAGTCGAGTCGGTCACTTTGAGTCCTCTTGATGATGTCGGCCCTTGGAGTAGGGCCGTGCCTGGTTCTTGGACGTCGGGATTTCAGCCAAATCGTTCGGATTAGACGGGTTTGTCCCCGATGAGGGTCACGCGTTCGACGCGGCGTACATTGGGATGATAGTCGAAGGCGGCATAATGTTGAACGGAACGGTTGTCCCAGAACGCGACCGAGTTCTCTTCCCAGCGAAATCGGCACTGATACTCGGGAACGCTGGCCTGCTTGTAGAGAAAGCGAAGGAGCTTGTCGCTTTCTTCCGGTTCCATTCCATCAATGGACTGCGTAAAGGCGCCGTTCACGTAGAGGCCGCGGCGGCCGGATTCGGGATGCGTCCGCACTATGGGATGATGAGGTTCCGGGTACTGCTCTAGGAAGGCGGCGCGTTTTTCTTCGCTCATTCGCCGGCCGAAACTGGGGACGAAGCTGTGCTTGGCGGTCTTTCCCTCGATCTTTTCCTTGACTTCATCAGCGAGGCCATCGTACGCGGCGAACATGTCCGCAAAGAGTGTGTCCCCGCCGACGCTTGGAATTTGTCTTCCGCGCAGAATCGATCCAAGCGAAGGCTCTTGACGCCAGGTGACATCGCTATGCCACTGGTTCTCGCCGCTCTTTGATTTTTCATCGTGGTGAATCACGACGACCTCCGGGTGGTCTTCTCGATTCGGAGTGAAAGGATGGATCTCGAGTTCGCCAAATTTTCGACCGAATGCAAGGTGGTCAGTGATCTCGACATTCTGGTCCCGGAAGAAGATGACCTTCCAATCGAGAAGGGCCCGCCTGATCTCTGCAATCTGCTCATCCGGAACGTCGCCATTCATTCGGACGCCGCTGATCTCTGCGCCGACGGTGGGAGACATGGGGTGAATTTCGAGGGTATCGAACGAGTCATGAAGCTCGACGGCGCTGGACATGGGTACTCCTTGGGCGCGGGGCCCGCTGATTGGGACTCCGCGAGGATGCCAGAGATCTGCCCCATTCGCATCGCCGCCGTGATCGCGGTGAGGGACAGGGTTGAGCATTGAGCTGGAGTCGTGTGCGGAACCTACGCTTGCTTGTGGGCTGTCTGCCGACGGAAACAGCGGAGCGCGTCTGGGAAGTGTCGCTCAAAAGGGGAACATCGATTTACTCGCTCGCGGGCTAAGCCTCGAGCATGAGTCTGAGGGTAGCCTTTGGTCTTCGTCGGGGAATTCCAGTGACGATTGGATCGATAAAGGATCCCGATCTTCATCGCGTCGTGCTCGTCGAAGAAGCCGGCGCGGAGGACTATTTGCTGAAGGATTCGACCAGCACGGAAATCGCGGACTCCCTTGATGAGTTGATCTCGGGCGGATCTCCCATGAGCGCCCGACCGCTCGCTATCTGTTGATGTCCTTTCGGTCTAAAGCGTCGCCTTCGGCATCCGTATCGCCTTCGCCAGACGACTCTGCTGAATCAAAAGTTTCCATGTCTTCGTGCGAGGTCGAGGTGTTTGGGCTCGTTGCGAAGGGCTTCAGCTTTCTCGAGGTTGCAGAGCTTCTTCATTTGGCCAAGCACATGATTCGAACCCATGTTCGTCGTAGGTATGAGAAGCTCGAGGTCAGCTCCAAGGGCGCGGCCGTCGACGAAGCCGTGAATCTCGGGATCATGAGTATGGACTAACGCGGATCAGGCGGATCGACGGTGATGATTTCGGCACCGGCGTGCGCTCCCCCTGAGGGCCAGCTGAGTTTTCCGCGAAACGAAGCTCGGACACTGGGCGGGGGAAGCATCGACACTCAGCGAGGCTAAGCTTCTGTCGTGAGCGAACTCGGACTGTTCATGAACGGTGCACTCTCGGGCGTTCGGATTCTCGACCTGTCTCGGGTGGTCGCGGGCCCCTACGTCTCCCGAGTCTGTGCGGACATGGGCGCGGAGGTGATCAAGGTCGAGCCGCCCGAAGGGGATCAGGCGCGGGTCATTGCCCAGAAGCACGATCTTGGAATGTCTTCCTTCTACCAATGGGTCAACGCCGGTAAGCGCGGGCTCTCAATCGATCTTCGACAGCCAGATGGCCTCGAGATCGTTCTCGACCTCATCCAACATTGCGACGCCCTCGTCGAAAATTTTCGGCCTGGAGTACTCGCGCGGCTCGGTCTTTCCTGGGACGTTATTCAGAAAAAAAATCCCAAGGCGGTTCTCCTGTCGATTAACGGATTCGGGTCGGACTCGGCGTGGCGTGATCGTCGTGCTTATGCACCGATCGTCCACGCCGTATCGGGCATCCTCGCCGACCAGGCCGAGTATGCGGGCCAACCGGTTGCGCAGACCAACCAAGCGCACGCGGACACCACAGCGGCCCTGCACGGGACAGTGGCTCTGCTCGCGGCGCTTCGGGTGGCCGAGGCGACCGGGATCGGGCAGCGGCTCGAAGTGCCGCTCTACGACGCGCTGCTCGCGACCTACAGCGAGGTGAACAACGCACTTCTGCCCGAGGCAGACGATCGGATCATGAATCCCATCTACGACGCGGGGCACCATGGAGCGATCGCCACGGCGGGGGCCATCCAGCATGTGTGGCGATTGTTGTCGGAAACGCACGGGTTGGAAGATCCGACGCCGCCGGGGGCTTCACTGGATGAGAAGAAGCGACTTCGGACTCAGGCGATCGAGTCCTGGATGCGAGACCAGGTTTCTCGCGACGCAATACTTGTCGGGCTGGGAGAGGCGGGCGTGGCCTGCAGTCCGGTACTTCCCATGCGTGAGGCGCTCGAGAGCGAGTTGTCCCGGGAACGAGGTCTGTTGGTCGAGGTCGACGATCGGCGTGGCGGAACACGTCCGTTGGTGAAGCCGCCGGCTCACTTTTCGGGCTCCGAGAATTCGATTCGGGGCGCCGCGCCGAGACGCGGTGAACACAATCGGGAAGTGCTGAGCCAGCTACTCGGTTACGACGGGGCGCGCATCGATCGTCTGGAATCCGAGGGAGTCCTGTCGGCCTCGGACCCTTCGGAGCGCTAGTCGCGCAGGCGTCGCCGAGGACTAACGGATGACGTAGATCAGCTGGTCGTTCTCTGAGTACTTTTCGGCGTCGCGGCTATGTCGAAGGTATTCGAGGTGAGCGTAGGTCTCGCTCTCCGCCATCATTCCCCAGCTCCGTTCCTTGAAGAGTTGCTTCGAGAAATCAACGACGCTGGCTGGGCCGATCTCCTTCCCAATTTCTTTGACGCGCTCGAGTCGCTCGTGATGGTGGCGTTTGATGTCGTCGGTGCGCTTAGCAAGATCTCCGAAGGGACCGCCATGGGCTGGCAGGACGCGCTGGACCGACTCGGTCGCTCCCGCTTTATCGAGTGAACTCATGAAGACTTCTAGTGGATTGTCGGAGGGGCCGGTTCCAGCGATATGCGGGGTGATCGTGGGAAGCACATGATCGCCGGCGAGATAGAGTTCGAGTTCGGGCGAGTGTAGGCAGATATGATCGGCCGTGTGCCCGGGCGTATGCCGGATGAACCAATCCCGCCCGCCCAGTTTCACGATATCACCGTCGCCGACCGGATGAGTCACGTCGGGAAAGATGTCACCCGACATCATGAGCTTGGCGATTTCAGACTCCTTGCCATCGGTTTTGGGCGGGCCGAGCGGACTTCCTCCCCAGGGAGAAGGTCGTTCCTTGTGTTGCTGCCAGCGTTTCTTCATGGAGATGATCTGTGGATCGCCTCCAGCATCAATTCGCTCGGCCTGGGCGTCGGCGTCGAGGGCATCTCGATGGGTCTGGAGATCCTCGACGGAAACTTCGTGGCCGTGTTCATGTTCATGATTCTGAGCGGGGGCAGCCCCGATGCCCCACCCGAAACTCTGATACGCAATGATGCGTGCTCCCCCAGCCTCGGCCAGCCAGCGAGCGCAGCCGAAATGGTCTGGGTGGGAATGGGTGATGACGACGGTATGAACGTCGGATTCCGATAAGCCGGCCTGTGCCAGACGGTGCTGGAGAGCTTTCTGGGTATCCGGTCCCGGTAGTCCGGGATCGATGACCGCAGCGCCTTCATCATCGAGCAGCGCATAACAGTTGACATGCCCCAGACCCGGCATCGAGATCGGCAGCTCCATACGCAGGACATTGGGAAAGACTTCTGTCACTTCCGTTCGCGCGTCTTCTTGTTCCTGTTTGCGAGGCTTCATTGCGCCGCACCGTCTGCCACCGACGTGATCGGCCATGCCTGGGATCTGGTAGTCGGGAGGGGGAGGGGGCGGAGGGTCGGACCGGAGAGCTGAGGCTGATTCAAGGAAATATCCAGTTATTTGCGGGCACGCAAAAGGATTTGAAACGATACCATCCATTGAACGAATGGAGGTCGAAGAATATGGGCGTTCTGACTGGAAAGACCGCGATCGTAACCGGAGCGGGTAGAGGGATCGGACGGGAAATAGCACTGCATTTGGCTTCGCAGGGCGCGAGTGTCGTGGTAAACGACCTGGGCGGCGAAGTCGACGGAGGAGGCGCTGGGCGAATCGCAGATGAAGTGGTTGCGGAAATTGAATCGGCCGGAGGGCAAGCCGCCGGCAACTACGATTCCGTCGCAACAGTGGAAGGCGGGCAGTCCCTGTTTCAGACGGCGATCGACCGTTTTGGCGGCTTGGACATTCTCGTGAACAACGCTGGAATTCTGCGTGACAAAACGATCTTCAATATGGAAGAAGCGGATTGGGATGCCGTCATCGCCGTTCATCTCAAGGGCCACTACTGCTGTACCCGGCCCTTTGCACGTTATATCCGCGAGTCGGGCCGCCCGAATTGTCGAGTGATCAATTTCTCCTCGGTTTCCGGACTCTACGGGAATTTTGGACAGGCGAATTACGCAGCAGCGAAAGCGGGGATCGCCGGTTTCAGTCGAACGCTCGCACTCGAACTCGCCAAATATGGCGCCACCGTAAATGTCATCTCGCCGGGCGCGGCGACGCGAATGACCATTGATCTGATCAAGAACACTGGCCGAGAGGTCGACCTCGATGATCCACTTCAGGGCGGTCAGCCGATCGCCCGCGTGGCGGGCTGGCTCGCTTCGGATACGAGTCAGGGTTGCAGCGGGCAGATCATCCATGTCGCGCGCGGACTCGTTGGCATCATGCAGCAGCCAGCGGTGATTCGTTCGTTCGTGAGCGACGATCTGCTCGATCACGATGAATTGAATGGGCTGATGCCGAGTCTTCTTGATGCACGTGCAACGAACGTGAGCCAAGCAAAAGAGACGGGAGAGCCGGAGAGCGTCTAGCTGGGGAGCCGGCCTTCGTTTAGGCTGCCGCCGCTATTGGGGCGGTGCTGGACCGGCTTCTGCCCGCGCCTTCAAGTTCTTGAGCGTTCGGTAGGGGAGATCTTTGCCTGCCTGCTTGATGAGCCATGCCGGTAGGCTGCCGCCGGGATCTGAGTCGACGGTGTAGACGACATGGGTCCCCCCTTCGGCGGTGGGAGTGAGCACGTAGGATCCGATCAAGCGTGGCATCCGGACGACACCTCTCGTGGTGTCGAGTTTTGCGTCCTCGGTGCTGCGGAACTCGAGGCGAATGCCGCCGCCCTCGAGTTCCTCCCGTGAGGATCGCAAGACGACATCTCGATCCGAAACGGGCCACGGCGAGGCGACTCGGTTGTAGGTGAGTCGGCTGCCGTCAGGCTGCTTGAGGACACGCGCTTCGTTACAACTATGCTGCCAGTCGACGTAGGTATGGACGGCTGTGACCCACGAGGCGATTTGTTCGGCGTTGGCGTTCATGGTCGTCGTTCCGATCATGATCGGTAGCGTCCGTCCTTCTTCTAGATCGGACTCGACGGTGATTCCTTCTTCGACGAGAACGACACTGCGTTCGGCGAAAGCCGGGCTGGCGGTCCAAGCCAGGGAAACGGACATGATCAGAATCAGACCGCTCCGAGTGGAGATGCTTTTGGCGCAAGTGCTCACGCGGGCACCTGTAGCGACCGCTGCAGGCGACGAGAACTCAAGAGTATTTCGAATCATCTAGAGAAGGTACTCCTTCATACGATCCGCGCTTCGCGCGCTTTGTAGGCTACGCAGACTGCATTCCCGCCAGGCGTTCGGTAATGATGGTTTCGGCCTCGTCCATGATTCGATCGATCAGTTCCTGCACCGTGGGCACGTCGTGGATGAGTCCGGCGACCATGCCGCAGGGCCAGGCCCCCGCCTCCGCGACCTCGATCGCATCGAGCGCTTCGTGCATCGCCGACACGAAATGGGGTTTGACGGTATTGGGTTCACGACTCATGGTGATGACGTGAACCTCTCCTTTGCATGAGACGTCGAGCATTCTGAACTCCTGGCTTCGGGCGCGAAGAGAGTCGTTGCGGAAGAGCTCGGTGCTTCTGGATGTGATCTTTAGGCATTCTCTATGTCAATAGGCCCCTCTTGGCGCAGGGCCGAGGAGTTGGTGACGGCGTGGGCGAACTCCTCGAGGTCTGCTTTTCGTGATGGCATTTCGGGTCTACTTCTCGCACTCGGGATTGCGAATCGAAGACTTCTGTGATTGCAAGGGCGCGCGAGCATTGAAAAAGACCATTTCTGACAGATCGAGGCCAGAAAGCCGCCTCTCCCGTGCAATTTACTGAGTTTCCAATCGTAAACAGAGAGTAGATGGTCGACTGGATGCTGGGATGATCCGGGTGGACATATGGAGACTCTCGTCTGAACGACCTCGCCCTGCTACGACCGCGACCTGAATCACAGGCAGCCCTTGGCGCTTGCCCATCGAATCCGCGCGCACTTGGGAGGCAGACTCACTACGTTCTTGGGGTTCTCGAAATTCCCGAAGTCGCCGGGCCTCTCTTGGAGAATCGTTCGTTGGAGACAGCGTCGGGTGGATGAGCAGGCAATCAAGTTGATCGTTGACAGGGCGCTCGCTGGCGATGGCGCCGCGTTTGCTGCTTTGTTTCGCGAATACAAGCGAGACGTATATTGCGTCTGTCGACGGATGTTAGGCCACGCGGAGTCCGCCGAGGACGCCGTGAGCGAGAGTTTTCTTCGAGCTCGTCGCGCGCTGGATGGGTTTGATCCGGAGCAGCCTTTTCGACCGTGGTTGATCTCGATCGCCGGCCACCATTGTATCGATCAGCTCCGACGCAAGAGTCTCGAGTCCCGAATCTTCTCAGAGTCTCCAATGGAAGAGTCCCAACTGAAATCGATTGCCCCGTCTGCGCTCGTCCGGATACTGGCGATGGAAGAGAGGCAGTCTTTGGGGCGGGCGATCGAAGTCTTGCCGGCGCGATATCGGCTTCCGCTGCTGCTCCGATATTTTGAAGACATGGACTACGAAGCGATTGCAAAGTCGATCGGCGTCACGAAAAAACAGGTGGGAACGCTGCTCTTTCGGGCGAAGGCGCTGCTTCGAGCGGAAGTCGAATCGATGGCTAATCAGCACTCGAATGGTTTGCGGGTAGGGCGGAGAAAGAAATGAAAGATTGCCTTCCTGATCAGCTGTATTCGGTTTATGTGGATGGCGAGTCGTCGGCCGAAGACATTCGTTTGGTCGAGTCCCATCTCATCGGCTGCGAAAAATGTCGAGGCGTGATTCTAGCCCTCGGTGACGAAGCGATAGTGATCGCAGACGTTTTGCATGACCGTCATCGTCTGGCAGATCGAAACCCGGTAGTGCGCGCGCCGGCGCGCACGCGAGCGAAGGGGTTGGCGATCGGCCTCGGGCCGACCCTGGCGATCGCTGCTCTACTCGTGACGGTGTTGGGATGGCTGCTTGAGACTCGACTACCCGCTGGGACCAGTTGGATGAATCCGATGAAATGGATTGGAGTGTATGAAATGATCTTCGACCTGATCTTCTTGCTGCGCGATCGCGCGCCGGGACTCATCGAATTCACCGTGGCCCTCGGCGCCATGCTGAGTGTTGCCTCGATTCTCACCTTTTTGGTCAGTGCGATTTCAAGGCTCTTGCTGGGAACTAGTGCACTCCTGCTTTTGCTTACGGCATCGATGTTCACGAGCCCGCCGGTGGCCAACGCTTTCGAGAGTCGGACGAGTAAGGGCGATCTCGAGGTGGCGATGGATGAAACGGTGGAGGAGAGCCTGTTCATCTCGGCTGAAGTCGTGAGTATCGACGGAACCGTCGACGGCGATCTCGTCGTGCTGGCCGAACGCATCGTGTTACGCGGAGTCGTTCACGGGAATGTCTTTGCAATTGGTCGCGAAGTTGAGGTGAGCGGGGTGATCGACGGGTCGCTGCATACTGCGGGTGAACGGGTCACGATCGAGGGAGAGGTCCGCCAGAATCTGTATGGGGCAGCGGAGACGATGACCCTGCACGAACGGGGGCGGATTCGGCGCGACGTGACGCTTGCCGGTGAATCCGTGCACATGGACGGAAGCGTGGGAAGGGATCTCGTTTCGACAGCGGAGCGTGTCAACATTCGTGGCACGGTGGGTCGAAACGCTTCGACGGCGAGCGGCCGCCTCACCCTACACGGAAATGTGCGGATTGTCGGTGATCTAGAGTATTCGCTTCCAGACGAGGCTGAGCCGGAGATCATGTCCGGTGCAGAAATCGGTGGTGAAACGACAGCTGGCGATCTGTTGCAGAAGCTATCGAGGCCGGTCAATCGCTGGGCGAACGGCCATTTCTACATGCGAATGACGGTCTTTCTTGTTTCCGCGTTTCTCGTCGGAATGGTTCTGCAGGTTCTACGTCCGGACGTTTTCCTAGTCGATCTCGAGACGAGTTCTGATTTTCTTCGGTCCATGGGCTACGGCGCGATCGGTCTGGTCTGCATTCCGATCGCCCTGATTCTTTGTTTTGTGACCGTCGTTGGAATCCCAATCGGCGTGATTGGCGTCTTCCTCTACGTCACAATCCTCTTGCTCTCGGTGATTGTCGTCGCTTCGGTCGTCGGGACGTCCATTGCGGCAAGCGCAGGCTTCGAAGGAGAAGGCCTGCATGCTTTCGGGATGTCGCTGCTCGTCGGGCTTCTGGTCGTCGTGATCGCGATGAACCTGCCTTTTGTTGGCGGCATCCTTCGACTGCTGGTGGTGATGGTCGGAGTGGGAATGATCATCATTGCGGCCATCGATGCATGGCAGCATCGGCTGGGTGACGGGTACGCGGGTTGAGCAAGCATCTCTGATACGGGTTGCCCTTTCGAACGACTCGAGCGCATATGTCGTCTGCAGTGCTACCGCCGACGTGTCCCGCCCCTCAGCCGCGGGTGAGGTCCTGCCGTCGGGTGGCTGCTAGAGAGACGGCAAGGGGACGGGCCGTCGCTGCGCGGCTCAGCCGGAATGCGGGTCTATAGAGGAGGGCGCGGGGCCCGTGCGGTTTCGAATAGAAATGTCGGTACGAGACGTCCTTGGTCGCCGCCCTCGGTCTTTTCAGCCTCGTTCATTTTATGGATCACCCGGAGTCCGCGGCGCACCCATGGTTGCACGGCGAAAGTCATGGCGGTTCTATGAAAACAGGCACTCCGCGGAGAAGGCGCACACCGCCCATACCCGAGAGCCCTACACCTCGGGAATGCTCGGCCATTTGGGAGTGCCCGTACTGGTGGGATGCGGCCGGCAGGACATGAACCTGCCCGAGGCCGAGAGAATCGCAGCCAGTATTCCGGGCTCGGAGTTGCACATCATGGAGATGACGGGGCATGGCTCTCCGGTCTTCAGACCTGGGCTCTTCTCAAAGATCGTGATTGACTTCGCCAGGGACCGATTGGTCGACTCTTAGGTCGGTCGGGGGGCCGGGTGCGGGCGAGCTGCGGACGAATTAGTCTGTGAAGCCCCTTTCATCCATGGAGCTTCACGATGACTGCCATCAGCGATGTGACCGATCTGCGTATTGAGGACGGCATCGCCGTCCTCACACTCAACTCTCCACCCGTGAATGCGCTGTCCGCGAAGGTACGAACGGGACTCTTCGATGGCATTACAGCGGCGGATGCGAACGCAGACGCGAAGGCCATCGTTCTGATCTGTGAGGGCCGCACCTTCATCGCGGGGGCGGATATTACGGAGTTCGGGGGCAAGGGGCCATCCGGTGCATCGATCACCGACGTTCAAGCCGCGATGCAGAACGCCCAAAAGCCCGTCATCGCCGCGATCCACGGAACAGCGTTAGGTGGCGGGCTCGAAATTGCGCTGTGTGCACATTTTCGAGTGGCCGTTCCGTCAGCGCGGTGCGGCTTGCCGGAAGTGAATCTCGGACTGTTGCCGGGAGCCGGGGGAACCCAGAGATTGCCGCGCATCGTCGGCGTCGAGACGGCTCTGTCGATGATGACGAGCGGGCGACATGTGCCTGCGGCGGAATGCCTGGAGTTGGGACTCGTCGACGAACTCGTCGAAGAGGGCGCGCTTCGATCCGGCGCGATTATCTTCGCGAACAAGGTCCTCTCTGAAGGACGACCGCTGCGGAAGGTCGATGAGTCAAACGAGAAGGTCGAAGCGGCTCGGGGTAAACCGGAGATCTTCGAGAAGTTTCGCGCGGGCATCGCACGCAAAACCCGGGGCTACCTTGCTCCCGAATACAATATTCGTTGCATCGAAGCGGCGGTCAACGAGAGCTTCGCCGACGGTTTGGCCACGGAGGGAAGACTCTTTCTCGAATTGATGACGGGCGAACAGTCCGCTGCACAGCGCTATTCCTTTTTTGCTGAACGCGAAGTCTGGAAGATTCCGGATGTTGCCCGGGACACGCCACAGATTCCGATCGAACGGGTGGGCATCGTCGGTGCCGGCACGATGGGCGGTGGGATCGCGATGAATTTCGCCAATGTGGGTATCGCCGTCACATTGGTCGAGCGCGAGCAGGAAGCCCTGACTCGAGGTCTTGGGGTGGTTCGCGCCAACTACGAGCGAAGTGCGAAGCGGGGACGCATCACCGAAGCCGAAGTCGAAGCGCGAATGGCAAGACTGACTGGATCGCTTTCGATCGAGGATCTCGCGGATTGTGATCTCGCCATCGAAGCTGTTTTCGAGAACATGAAGGTCAAGAAGGAGATCTTTGCCGACTTCGATCGTGTGATGAAGCCCGGCTCAATTCTTGCGACGAATACTTCAGCCCTCGACATCGACGAGATCGCCAGCGCGACGAAGCGACCCGAGTCGGTCATCGGGATGCATTTCTTCAGCCCAGCGAACGTGATGCGGCTGGTCGAAGTAGTGCGGGCCGACCATACGTCGAATGAAGTCATCGCGACCTCGATGGCGCTCTCCAAGAAGATCGGAAAGATTGCTGCTCTCGTCGGTGTTTGTCACGGCTTCGTCGGCAATCGGATCCTCGGGCCACGTCAGGCTCAAGCGAACGAACTTCTACTCGAGGGCGCCATGCCCTGGGATGTCGACCGCGTGCTCTTTGACTTCGGGTTTCCAATGGGTCCCTTTGCGATGAGTGATCTGGCCGGATTGGATATTGGATGGAGCAAGGAGACCTCGAAGGGGGAGACCCTGCGCGATGTGCTCTGTGAGATGGATCGCCGTGGACAGAAGAATGGCCGGGGATTCTACGACTACGGTGCCGATCGAAGTGCGAGCCCGTCACGCGAAGTAGAGGCGATCATTCGAGATTTTGCTGCGCGGGGCGGGAAGGAACTTCGGACGATCAGTGATGAAGAGATTCTCGAACGATGTGTCTTCCCGATGATCAACGAAGGGTTCAAGATACTTGCCGAGGGCAAGGCGATTCGGGCTTCCGATATCGATGTCATCTGGACCAACGGTTATGGCTGGCCCGTCTATCGGGGCGGGCCGATGTTCTATGGTGAGCGAGCCGGACTCGACGTCGTACTGAATCGACTGAGGGAACTCCAGAAGACCCACGGGGATGCTTTCGCCCCTGCACCCTTGCTCGAAAAAATGGTGGCCGAAGGAAAGACCTATCGGGAACTCGGGTACTAGTTCATCCCTTCCTTTTCATCTCGGTATCTAGCGATCGAGTCACTCTGGAGTTGAATCATGAAGCATAAACGTCTTGGCAAGAGCCCCATCTATGTCTCCGATATCTGCATGGGGACGATGACCTTCGGGACGCAGGCTGATGAGAAGATGTCTCTTCGCATTCTCGATCAATCCGTTGATGCGGGCATCAATTTCATCGATACGGCCGAAAATTATCCGGTTCCCCCCGACGTGAAGTGGGTCGGCCGAACGGAGGAGATCGTTGGGCGCTGGCTCAAGACGAAGGATCGTGATGCGATCATCCTGGCGACGAAGGTCTGCGGTCCCAGCCACGGCTGGGTGACCGCCTCTCAAAGAGCCGGCATGACGGCAATGGATCGACATAACATCACGCGCGCGATCGAGGCGAGTCTCAAGCGGTTGGGAACCGACTACATCGATCTCTACCAGACGCATTGGCCAGATCATGGAACCGGCTATGACGAAACGATGGAAATCCTTGACGAGCTCGTTCTGGCTGGAAAGGTCAGAGTGATCGGCTGTAGTAACGAGTCGAGCTGGGGGTTGATGAAGAGTCTAGAAGCCTCGAGTCGGCTTGGAGCGGCTCGCTATCAAACGATTCAGAATAATTTCAGTCTGAATAATCGGCGATTCGAAGATGAGCTGGCCCAGGTCTGTCGCCACGAAGGAGTCAGCCTGATTCCGTACTCCCCTCTCGCGGGTGGGGTCCTGTCTGGCAAGTACCAGAATGGCCAAACGCCGCATGGCGCGCGCTTCTCGAGATATATCGAGATGGGTGGCCGTCAGGCAGTCATGTCCCAGCGCTTCGTGAACGAGAAATCCCTGGCCTCGACTGAACGCTTCATGGCCATCGCGGCCGAAGCGGAGATGTCGGTGGTTACTCTTGCGACGGCCTGGTCGAAGCAACACGATTTCGTTGCATCGACGATTGTCGGCGTATCACACGAAAATCAGCTGCCCGAAATCTTTGCGGCCAGTGATCTCGTGTTGGACGATTCCGTGATGAAGGCGATCAACAAGGTGACGCGCGAGATTCTCTACCCGATGGGATAGGGCCTACCCTGTGGGATAGGGCCTACCCGGCGGGGTAAAGCGCGAGCATCATGCTCACGCTGCCCCATCCGCTTTTGTGCATCAGAGCTTCGAGATCACGTTTTCGCCGAAGGCCTTGAGGTTGTCTACGGGGTTGCCCTTGCCTAGGGCTGGGATCGGAACGATCAGACGACTAACGCCGAGGTCGGCGTATTGCTGGACAACGCCGAGATCGCTCGGATTCGGGATCCACATGGCGGAAATCTCGATCTCGCTGCGATCTCTTCCGACGGCGTCGCACGCCTTGTCGAGTTCCTCAAGCTTAGGGGCAAGCTCTTCGACGCTGGCGGTTGGAGCGAACCAACCGTTGCCGTAACGAGCCGTGCGCTCAAAAGCCTTGCCCTTGGTTCCACCAATGATGACTGGAAAGGGATCCTGCACGGGAACCGGATAGCTCTTGAATCCCGTCCAATCGATGAAGTCGCTCTTGTGTTCGACGACTTCTCCCGACCAGACCTTGCGCATAGCCTGAATGTAGTCGTCGAATCGCGCGCCACGGCGCTCGAAGGGTGTGCCAACGGCTCGGAACTCTTCTTGAAGCCAACCGATCCCGACGCCGAGCATGAATCGACCATTGGAGACGAAGTCTAGGCTGGCGGTTTGTTTGGCGACGTAGAGAGGGTTGGCCTGGGAAAGGATGTTGACGCCGGTCCCGAGGCGAATGGTCTTGGTTTGCGCGGCCACTGCGGCCAATGCGATCAGAGGATCGACGAAATTTGAGTCCGGCTCCGCGCCCATTTTGCCAGTTGGGCTGTAGGGATATTTGGACTGGTAGTCCATCGGCACGATGACATGTTCGAAGGTCCAGACGGATTCGAATCCAACGCCTTCGGCGAGCTGGGCGAGTCCGATCATGGCTTCGACATTTGGGACAGCGACGTTGACAGGGATGAGGCCGATTTTCATGGGGATCTCCTAGGGAATGGGATGGATCAAGCCGAGGCCGATCGAGGACGATCTGAAGTGATTCCGAAATCGCTACAGGACCGATGGGCCCGCAGGCTCGGGCCTTCAAGCGTGTGAAGCGAGAAGCCTAGCATTCTTCAGGCGTGGTTTGCTGCCATCTCGGTTGCGACATCACCGGCGATTCGTGTGTGCCACATCCGACGGGGCTGGGTCATGTCGAAGGGGATGCCCCTATGCATCAATCGGCGATTGTCCCAGAGAACTGCGTCGCCCGCCGTCCATTGATATTCAACCAGTCGGGGCGGGCGGCAGGCGCCTTCAGACAAACGGTTGAGAAGACCTTGCGACTCCGTCTCGTCCATGCCTGGAATCCCGTAGGCGTGACGGCCGATGAGAAGGTTGGGGCGGCCCGTTTCGGGATGGATCTTCACAAGTGGCCTAAGCGAAACGGTTAGATCGTGATAGCCGTACATGTCGTAGCCGCCCTCTTTGTTTGGGGTCGGCAGATATCCGGCTCGTTCCTGGCTGTAGTAGAGGGAGTGGTAGGCCGAGAGTTCCTCGATCTGGTTCCGGGTTGCATCATCGAGCGCATCGTAGGCCGCGCGCATGTCCGCCCATGCAGTCGGCGCTCCAGACGCTGGAACGATTTCCGCGCTGAACACGGAGGCCTTCGCCTGGCGCGGCATGTAGGTGCTGTCGTGGTGCCAGCCCTGGTTGCCTCGCAAAGATTTGATGACGTCGTCCTGCGAGTCGCTGCGCACGCGGCCATCGCCGTCGATGTTCGTGATCGGCGCAGCCTCGAATTCGAGATCTCCGAACCGGCGGGCAAAATCATCTTGTTCTGGGCGGGTCAGGAACTGACCCGGGAAGATCAAGAGGGCGTATTCGATCCACGCTTCGTGGAGCAGGCCTTCGAGCCCATCGCTGATGGCGGAGAGTTCGATGTCTCGGATGATCGCGCCAAATGTGGCATCGAGCGGTTCGAGGTTCAGCGTCGTTTCGCCCATCTACATACGATAATGCACTCTCTTCGATTCAGCCCTGCGGCTTGGGCGACTGTGATCGGAAGCCTTGGCGGATGGCGAAGCCCGCTGGCGGGCTACAATTGTCTTCCCTTTCCGGCTCTGCACCACCTGGCACACTCCAGACTCACTCGAGTCGAGCCTGGTGGGGCGGATCGTGTCGGGTGAATCTCAACTCCCAGGAGACATCGTGAAACTCATCAAGCGTTGGCTGCACGCTCTCTATGTTCGAATTTCGATCGTCTTCATGAAGCTGCTTCCAGACAAGACGCCTGTCACGTTTACCGGTCCAGATTCTTCGCATGTCCTGTGTCAGTCGATCGGACAGAGCGGTGTTGACCGGATATTGGTCGTCACGGATGGGATGTTGCTCGAGATTGGTCTGGTGGGGCCCATTCTGGCGAAGCTGAGAAGTGCGGGCGTCGAATGCAGTGTGTATTCGGGTGTCGAGCCGGATCCAACCTTCAATCATGTCGAGGCGGGCCTAGCGCTTTATAACGAAGAGGGCTGTGACTCTGTGCTTGCGATCGGCGGAGGCTCTTCGATGGATGCGGCCAAAGTGATCGCCGCAGCCGCTGCCAATCCCGGCCCAATCCGAAAGCTGGAAGGGATGATGAAGCTGAAGAATATGCCGGTGCCCCTCTACGCGATTCCGACGACTGCGGGAACCGGTTCTGAAGTGACGGTCGCCGCGGTGATTTCGGAAGCCGACACCCACGCCAAGTGTTTCTTCATCGACCCGAAGCTGCTGCCCCGAATGGCCGCGCTGGACCCGAACCTCATGAAGGGACTGCCAAAGCCGATCACCGCAGCCACCGGGATGGACGCGCTCACCCACGCGATCGAATCCTATCTTTCACTCACGCACACCCCGACGACCGAAGCGTATGCCGAGATCGCGGTCCGCCTGGTCTTTCAAAACCTGCCCCGCGCCTATGGTGATGGTGACGATCAGGAGGCGCGGGAAGCGATGGCCCTGGCTTCCTTCTACGGCGGGTTGGCATTTACGCGAACCGGGGTCGGATACGTGCATGCGATCGCGCATACGTTTGGTGCGTATTATGGGACCCCCCACGGATTGGCGAATGCCATCGTGCTTCCTCATGTCCTCGAGTTTTCTGCCGACGCGGCCATCGAGAGACTGGCCAAGCTCGGCCGGCTGGTCGGCAGCGGTGGGACGACGCCGACTGAACAGGCGGAAGGCTTCGTCGCCGCCGTGCGGATCTTGATGGAGAAAGTGGGAATCGACGGCCAACTGCCCGCGCTTCAGGTCGAGGACATTCCCGGAATCGCGAAACAAGCGCTGGATGAGGCATTCCTCAACTACCCGGTTCCCCGATTCATGCAGCAGGGTGAATGCGAAGTTTTGCTTCGCCGATTGTTGGTCGCGTAAGACAAGAATTCGGATCGCTGGAACGCGCTGCATGCGGGCTCCGGTTGGACGCTCACGTCGATTGAATCCCGTGTGGGGCCATAGGCTCTTTGATAGGAGTTTCGCAATATGGCACTGCGAATGTAAAAACACTGCGTCCGATTCAGTCGGCGGCATAGGGAAATCAAAACATGGGACTCATCCGGTCGGGAGATCAGCTGATCCTGCGAGACATGTCCAAGAGCTTTTGGGACAAGCAAGACGCGGTGCGTTTCTCGCGAGATCTCTGGAAGGAAATGGGAGAACTCGGCTGGATCGGGATCCTGTTTCCGGAATCGCTTGGCGGGACCGAGATCGGCTATGGCGAACTCGGAATCGTGCTCGCGGAATGCCGGCCGCGTGTTGGCGCCGGAGCCGTTCCTTTCGACGGTGCTGCTCGGCGGAAACGCCATCTTGCTCGGTAGCAGCGGACCTCTCCAGAAGGAGCTGCTGCCCGATGTCTGCATTGGGGATCGTATTCTTGTGCTGGCGTTTCAGGAACGTGGGCGATTCGCGCCCTGTGCGGTTGAAACGACGGCGACGCGTGACGGCGATAGCTTCCGCATTCGTGACGAGAAGCAGTTCGTACTCGATGTCATGTGGCCGACCAGATCGTGACGTTGGTCCGAACGGCTGGGAATGTCGGCGAACGAGACGGGGTGACGCTGCTCGTTGTTGACGCGAACGCATCCGGGGTTTCTGTTCAGCGCACGAAGATGATTGACGCCCGCAATGCCGCTCGGATCATTTTGATGAGGTGGCTGTTGATTCCGCACGCATCCTTGGTGAACTGGACGTGGGGCAGCGGAATCAGAATCGCCGCCACGGCGCCTATGAGGAGGCTCCAGCGACTGTCGTTTTTTCGATAGCGCTGAAAGGCGAGCAGTGCGCCCCGCAATAATACGGTCGTCGTCCTGTGACGCAGGAAGTACACGGAATGCATGGCGACGTAGGTCGTCGCGCCGATGAGTGAACTGACCAATACGCAATGTCTGAGGGAAACCCGCAGCTGGCGCTACTGCAGAAAAAAAGCGCTACGGGCAGCGGGGGTCATGGTTGGTGCGAGCAGCATGACGGACCACCAGGAGATAGGGCATGGCGAGAATGGATTGGCCTAATATGCATTAGTTGTACCGCCGACCGCGCGATGTGCGAAGGGGGCGGGGCCCACGACGGATCGCCACTGTGGTGTCTCCTCGACGCGTCTTGGTCTCGCGAGCAGGACGCTTTTTCGACTGGATCGCCATCGTGTTGACGCCCCAATCATTCGACCTCATCGCCTTTCGCGCTCGGCGAGAAGACTTCTCGTCGTGTTCGAAATGGGCGCGCCGAGGATGGCGGTGACAAGATCAACGAGATGGCTCTCGAAAAGTCGGTCGTCGCGACGCCGGGGACTCTCCGCCCGCCGGGCGAGTTCGATAAACATGATTCGGCGCGCCGTGAAGCGACTGTGCAGTGGGTCGACGGCGAGCGGTGACATAAGGGGCTCGACGAGCGCGCGCCATCGGTGAAGGCTGACGGGTTCTTCGAGTGCGATGGGGTCGACGCGCCTTCCATGATGATTGATGAGCTGAGCGACAATTCGGAGATACGCGCGACCTCCATCGCGGTCCGAGAGTTTTTCGGCGACCGGGAGGACGAGTGCCGCGGCGAGCTGACTCAGGTCGGAGGCCGAATTTTTCTCAATTTGATCGAGTAGACCCTGACGGCTCACGTCGACCGCGGTCTCGTGCTTCTCGAGAATTGCGCTCAGCAGGCCATTGCGATCTTCAAAATGATATTGAAGGGCCGTGGCATTTCGTTGGTCTGCGGCCCGATTGATTTCTCGCAGTGAAACCGCCTCGACGCCGCGCTCGGCGAAGAGCCGCTCGGCTGCTCGAATGAGCTGTCCGCGGGTCTCGTCTGCGTTTCGGGGCATGAAAGGAACTCCCGGCGGTTGCGAATGATCCTTCAAAGGTTATCATGCGAGTGCATTAAAACAAACTCTGCGCAACCCTGATGCCTTGTCTTTGGGTGCGAAGCGCGCCGACTAACATATGACGAATAACTTTCAGAAGGGAATTATCATGGCCGGACTCGAAACCAATGATGCGATGTTGGACCTGAGAATGTCGGAGACGGCTAAGCCGCTCTTCGAAAAGGTCAAGAGATTCATTAAGGAGGAAGTCGAGCCGATCACAGCCGAATTCCATCGGCTTGGCGAAGGTCGCGAAGATCGCTGGTCCTGGGGACCTGGGCAGCTCGAACTCCTTGACGGTGTAAAGTCAAAAGCCAAGGCGATGGACCTTTGGAATTTCTTCCTGCCCGACGCCGAAACCGGTGAGGGTCTGTCGAATCTGGACTACGCGTATATCGCGGCTGAACTGGGCAAGAATCCACTCTCCTCTCAATGTCTTAATTGTTCTGCCCCGGATACCGGGAACATGGAGGTGCTCGAGCGAGTCGGGACGCCCGAACAGAAAGAGAAATGGTTGAAGCCGCTGCTGAATGGGGAGATTCGTTCCGCGTACGCGATGACGGAGCCGGATATCGCCTCGTCGGACGCCAAGAACATCGCTTGTCAGGCCGTACTCGTTGGCGATGAGTGGGTGATCAACGGTGAGAAGTACTACATCTCAGGTGCCGGAGACCCACGCTGCAAGATCATGATCGTCATGGTCCAGACCGACCCTGATGGAGCGCCTCATACCCGTCAATCGCAAATCCTGGTTCCCACGGACGCCGAGGGCTTCGAGATTCTTGGCGGAATGCATGTCTTCGGGCAGGACGACGCGCCTCACGGCCACATGCATATTCGATTCACTGATTGTCGGGTCCCCAAGGACAATATCCTGTTAGGCGTAGGGCGAGGCTTCGAGATCTCCCAGGTTCGCCTCGGCCCAGGCCGCATCCATCATTGCATGCGGTCGATCGGCGTAGCGGAGCGAGCGATTGAGTTGATGTGCAAGCGTGGCATTTCCCGGAAGGCGTTTGGTAAGCCGATCGTCCAACTCGGAAAGAACATCGAGACGATCGCGAAGGCGCGAATCGACATCGAGGCGATGCGCATGATGGTGCTCAAGGCCGCGAAGGCGATGGATGTGCTTGGCAACGCCGAGGCTCGCGTCTGGGTGAGCGCGATCAAGGCGATGGTTCCCGTCCGTGTTTGTGAAATCATTGACGAAGCCATCCAGATTCACGGTGCGACGGGAATCTCCCAGTGGACGCCGCTGGCGGACATGTACACGGGGCAGAGGACCCTTCGCCTGGCGGATGGCCCGGACGAGGTCCATTGGTTCGTTGTCGGCCGTTCCGAAGTGGCACGTTGGTCGGAGGACGGCGCGATGGACTACAACCCGAAAGAGAACTACGGGTCGATGCCGGTCTTTAGCGGCCCCTGATCAGAGGAGGGGCCGGGCGAGACCGCCAGCCGGAGCCGGGCACGTATGACGAGAAGCCGGAGACGCACGAGCTGCCACGCTCGTGCGTCTCTTCGTTTATGGGGCTGAGTAGGGGGATGATTCCCGGGGCCAGCCCAGAAATCCCCCAAATCGGGCTCGGGAGCAACAGGTTTGGTCGACGCAATCCGATAAAGAGGGGGCGAGCAGTCTGGGGCTGGCCGTGTTCATCGGAGAGTCACATGAGCGAAGTTCGACCTTATGCACGTGTCGAGCTGATCCCGGGGAAGCTCGAGGTCTCGGTGTTCCATCATGTGATCCAGACCGGATCATCCAGGCTTCCTTGCTGGACTTACGTGACGAAGGGACTCCGTGGGCAACAACAGAAGGAGATCGTGATGACTCTCCTTCAGGGTTCCGATTTGGAACAGGTACCTCTTCAGGATCCGCTGCATTTTTTCGTATCGCTCTACGTCGTTGCGTCCCACGGGCGTCGGGTCGATGCCGGAGACGTCAGCGAATTCGATCCAGAACAATCGTTGTTAGGCCGACCGGCGGTCCTGTATATGCCCGCGCAGAGTCTCGAGGGCGTCGAGGTTCCCGAACCATCGCTCGCAGCCATTCTTCTAGTGAAAGAAGATCTCGAGGCCGCTAAAAGATTCGGACCCATGCGGATGGTCAATAGGCTCGCAGATGCGCATGCTTTCTATCCATTTCCACCGTGGTCTGATCTGGGCCGGCTCGGACTCTCATTCGCTGTGACGCTCGAGACCAGCCTGCTCTCGCAGTTACCGATTTGCGGCCACGCCATGGCGCGAGTGGTCGGAGGCGGTGACGGTCTTGTTCTGCGTGTCGATCCACGTGCAGCGAGCGATCTCCGCGATCAAATGCGAGTCATCGAAGCAACGGATCCGGTGGTGATCTGGACGGGCCCCGATTCAGGATCCGTGAAAGTCATGGTCTGGAATCCCGACGATGGAATTGGAAGTAGCGAGCTTCCCACGCCCTACGAAGAGAGCGAAGGCATAGAGGGTTGCTTCGTGGCAATCTTTCCCGGGCAAGAGGCGAATCTCTGGCGACGGATGGAGGACGGATTTCAGGTCCTGCTCCAACAGGAAACTTGGAACGAGCTGCGTCCAGCGATCCTTAGCGGGCGACCGACGCGGGTTGAGTTTGCAGATGGCACGCACCTGGATCTCAAATGGGTACGGGAAGATCATTCAAAACTCCGTCGAGCAGCGAACTGTGGGTCCGAATCGATGGCCCACGAAACATCAAACATCTTCCAAGAGACGCCGACTAGTGGGATCGATGGCGCTCCTCTTGAATCATCGGTCGCATGGCAGCGTCACGAATCGAGTTTTTCTCCGGAAGACATCCCATCGGAAGGTCTCGTCGATCTCCAACACATTGTTTTGCTGACGCCGGAAGACGAAATCTCAGATCGCCTCGAGAGCAAGGAGCTCGGCAACTTCACGCGAGCCGTACATCAAGTCGTGACCGACCTGTTCCGTGAGCTGGCAGCGGATCGACCTCAGGAGCTTGTCGTCGAGACGCGGATCCAGCCCGGTGGAACCGTCGGCGCACGACTCCATTCCTATCCCGGGCTGCCTCGAACGCTCCTGGATCATCTGCGACTTGAATTGATGGCGATGAAGGGCCCGAGCATCAGTGATGGCTCGATTGCGTTCGAAGCCCATTTTCTCGTCTGGGCGGACTCGATGATGCTCAATTGAGTCTGGCTGCCCGGAAACCTAACAGCCCGGCCAGTCGACCTTCTCACGCTTTGCGAAGGCTCGAACACCGGCTTTTCGGTCTTCGGAATTCATGACGCGTGTTTGGACCCAATCTGTGAGTTGATTGAGCGCGTTGTAATCAAGGGATGTACCTCGAACCATGAGTTCCTTCATGCCCTGAACAGCCATGGGGCTTAGCTCGCAGATCCGCTTCGCCACCTTTTCGGCCTCGGCCATGAGTTCGTCTCGCGGCACGACCTTGTTCACGAGTCCGACTTGATAGGCGCGTTGCGCATTGACCCGTTCGGCCATGAGAAGCAGTTCCGAGGCGATCGCCCAGGGCATGATTCTCGGGAACCAGGCGGCCGGAATAGTGGCGATTCCCCATTGAGGTTCTGGCAGCCAGAACGAAGTGTCTTCCGCAGCGATTCGGATATCCGAGTCGAGTGAAATCCACATGCCGTAGCCGACGACATGACCATGAAGTGCGGCGATGATCGGCTTGAAGACGTTGCGTGTTTGCGTGATGTCTGGAAACTCACCGGTATATCGATAGGCACCCGAGGCCCGCTCCGTGAGATCCGCGCCAGCGCTGAAACACTTTCCATTGCCGGACAGAATCGCGACACGAAGCTCGGGATCGTCGCGAAAATCCTCCCAGACCTGCCCGAGCTCCTCGTGCATTAGATTGCTCATCGCATTGAGTTTGTCTGGGCGGTTGAGCGTGACGTAGGCGATCGCGCCCTTTTTCACGTATTCGACAGTTGCGAGTTCCATGATCTCGTTGTTTCCTCTTTGCCTTGACTGTGGGGGAA
This sequence comes from Myxococcales bacterium, assembly GCA_012959805.1. Taxonomy (GTDB): domain Bacteria; phylum Myxococcota_A; class UBA9160; order UBA9160; family UBA4427; genus UBA4427. The sequence goes on from DUCN01000082.1 coordinate 70,024, forward strand.
GGGGGCGATGGGATGCGGCCGTGCCAAGAGAAGGCCCCCTGAATCGTGCGACGAAGTATCACATACTTCCTTTCGTCGCGTAAATCTGAAGGAGTACTTTCATGGCAGTCGTTACCGAAACAGGGTCTTTTGCAGTTCCCGCTGAGAGGCTCTGGGAATTGGTTTCCGATTTTGGCGGGATCGCCAAATACATGGATGGTGTTGATGAGTGTGTGGTTGAAGGGGAGGGCATTGGCGCGCTTCGCAAGATCCCGATCGGAAATGACCACGTCGTTGAGTCGCTCGATGTGCTCGATCTGGAGAGCTTGACCCTCGTCTATTCAATGGTCTCGGGTCCGATGCCCTTTAAAGATTATTCCGCATCCATGGTCGTCACCCGAGACGGTGAAGACACTTGCCTCCTCACCTGGACCGGAACCTTCGAAGCCCACGGTGTTCCCATCGAGAAAGCTGAAAGAATTGCTGGCGGCCTCTATCGCGGTGGAATCGAAGGGTATCGTCGGGCGTTCGAAGTCTAGGCGCGCGTCGCGTTGTAGTGCCGATCACGGGTCCTCTCTTGCATGACGATCTCTCGGTCGGATATCCCAAGAGGTCAGTCCCGTTCGCAAACCTCCTGGCGATCCGGTGACGATGACCTCAGCGGGGTGGGCGCCTTGCTATGCCCAACCCTTTTCATAGTCTGCACTCATTGCGGGACCCTTTACACGCAGGTGCAGAATCTTCCACTCGCCCTCTTGCTTGATGTAGTCATCGTGGTAGCGCGCGGCCTGCCACTTGGCTTGATTGCCTTCGTAGAACGTAAAGGGGCCGAAGAAGTACCAGGTGCCCTTGGCGTGGTGGCCATCGTCGTCGATTTCGATGATCGGGTTCATCACCATGTGCTGCGTGAAACTCATCATCTTCTGAAAGTTCTCGAACAGCGCTCGAATTTCGGAATGGCCGGTTGCCTTGCCAATGCCTCGGCCTTCCCAGACGGCGTCTTCTGAAAAAACGGAAACGATGCGATCGGGGTTGTGGTTGTCGTCGCAGATTTCGCAGTAGCGGGCGCGAAGTTGTTTGATGGCTTCAAGATCTTCCAACCGGGCGATTCGTCTTTCGAGGTCCTCAACGTTCATGGTGTTCGACTCCCTTTGATCAGAGTTTTCGAAGTTGGTTGGACGCTCCTGTACTTCCTTTGGTCACACCGGAAAATTTCGAGTCTCGGGCGGACGTGCTCGGAAAATGCGTCGAGAGGTTCGGGCCGGAGGCCGTCAGGCCCCCGTCGACGATCAGCTTCTCACCCGTAACAAACCGCGAGTCATCGCTAGCGAAGAATAAAGCTGCGCCTGCAATATGATCGCCCCGTCCATACTCGGGCCAGGGTTGCGATTTGGCGAACACGACGCGTGTTCGCTCCGGATCTCCGCCGTCCGCCAGCGGGGTCGCAATGAAGCCCGGGCAGATGGTGTTCACGCGAATGCGATCGGGGGCCAACTCGACGGCCGCCGACATGCTGAGATTGACGACGGCCGCCTTGGCCGCCGAATACACGAGCGGTCCGCCGTCGCCAGAGAGGCCGGCGATCGATGCCGTGTTGATGATCGAACCGCCGCTTCCCTGTTGGCGGAGAACTCGAGCTGCATGCTTGATGCCGAGGAAGACCCCCTTGGCCAAGACGTCAAACGTATAATCCCAATCCTCCACCGATGTCTCGGTCAGCGGTCCGATGGCACCACCAACGCCTGCATTATTGAAGACGACATCCAGGCGGCCAAATCGTTCAACGGCATGGTCGAGCATGGCAACGACGTCATCTTCATTGGCCACGTCCGTGCGCGCGAAGGAGATCGAATTTCCGAAGCCCGCACTAGCGGCCTTCTCGAGGGTCGCCGCTCCAGCTTCGGCGTTGTAGTCCGCCACGACGACCTGGGCACCTTCCTCGGCGAAGCGCATCACGCTCGCGAGCCCCATCCCGCTGGCTCCACCCGTAATGACGGCGACCTTGCCCTTCAGTCTCATGGAAGTCTCCTCGCGGAAAGTAGTCAGCTTTCTGAAGTCTGGCCGTAGAGCGATTCGAGAGGCTCTCCGACGGGCAGATTCATCAAAGCCGGGGAATGTTCTCGGCGGTGTTGCCTCATGGCTTCACGCGCCTTGATGTTTGAATCGAAAAAGGGTTTCCAGGACTTTACCATCGCAATTCGCGGTGGGTACCAGGACGCCATTCCGCAGAGATTCTGAATCCTGCATGATTTGCCAATCGACAGTGGCGAGGAGAATTCGAGGTAGAGGTTGTCGTCGGTGTTGATGATTGCATTCTCGGAGAAGATCTTGACACCGGAAGTCTCGACCCGCAGACGGGACATGAATTTCATCGGGTCGCCGAAATTGGTCCAACTGAGTTGGCGATTGACATCGGGTTCCGAGATTCTTTCGGCGAGTCGTTCCATGGATAAGTCGATCGAACTGTCACTGCCAACGAGAACCAGATCTGCATATGTACTCCACACCGAGACGAATTTGAAGTTTTCGGCAAAGGTGGCCACGATCGATTTGATGTTCTCTTCAGAGAGGGCGACAAGTGGGACCCATTGGCACATGAGCCCGCCATCGTTGAGTCGTGCACTGGCTTGGGCGTAATAGTCCGTCGTGTAGAGATAGGCGGAACCGGCTGCCCACGGATGGACCGGGTCGGCCGTAATGATGTCGAATTTCTGGTTCGTGGTCTTGACGAAATTCCGACCGTCCTGGATGACGACATTGAGTTTGGGGTTATTCAGAACGTCTTCATTGATATGGCGAAAGAGCGGACCGGCCTCCAGGACAGCCGGCTCGATCTCGACGAGAGTGATGTCATCGATGCCGTGATGCGTGGACACCGCGCCGAGGGTGACGCCGGAGCCGTATCCGATGATTAGAGCCGACTTTGGGTCCGGGTGGAGCAGGGCGGGCACGTGGCCTAACAGCAATTGATGCGCCATGTCCGGTGGATTGTCCGTCGCGACAATCTTTCCATTGACGATGATTGCTCGTGTTCCTCGTTCGTATTGCTCATGGCCGCCATCGATTACGGCAACCGTCGAGCTATGACCCTCCTGGTAGAAGGCCAGCTTGATACTGGTTAGATCCTGGAACGCGTCACCGGCAGTCCGGACGTAGATCTCAAGCCGATCGTGTCGAAAAATGGCGAGATCTCTCACATTCCATTGGGGGACCAGAATAGGGCCAACGACAACACCTGCGAGGGCAAGAACCGCGGTCGCGGGTACAGCGATTGATCGGGTCGGGGCGTGAGCTGCCCAGGCTGACGCGAGTACGATCAGTGAGTACCCGATGGCGAGAAAGGAGGCGAATAACATTCCGTCCTGAAGGCCAAGGGTTGGAATCAGGAGGAAGCCCGCCGAGAGCGAGCCGAGGATGGATCCGATCGTGTTGAGTCCGAGCGTGTCGCCCACCGACGCGCCGAACTTTCGAACCAGCCGGGCGCGCGCCTGGCTGGCAACCGGGAAGGCAATGCCCATGAAGATCGAGGGAATGAGCATGACCGCGAATGCGCTCAACGCTGAAGTTCCAAAGGTGATCTGCTCGGTGTTGTTGTAGACGATGAGGTTCAGCCAGACGACGAGGGTCGGCACGCGTGGAATGAGCTGCGTCGAGATCAGACTGGTTGCGCCGATCCCGAAGAGCACGACTCCGAACTGCACGCTCTCATTGATCTTGCGCAGGGGAAAGGTGGCGTGGATCCAACTCCCGATCCAGATACCCGCGAGAAAGGCAGCAAGCATGATCGTGAAGCTATAGGTGGTGCTTCCGATCGTGGTGCTCATCGCTCGTGTCCACATGACTTCGAGACTGAGAGCGGTAAAGCCGGAGACGCCTGTTCCAATGAAGGCAAGGCGGAGCGGGAGGGTCCCGAGATCCCTCGATTCGGATTGAAGTTCTGGCTCGGCGATCGGCAGGTCATTGTCGGTCGCTCGGCGGCGTGTCACGAGGTCGACGGCGATTGCGAGAGCGCCGATCAAGAGGTTTGCGGAGACGGCGACGGACTGGGTCGCCGAAGCGCCAAGCTGGGGCAATAGAACGAACCCCGCGGTCAGCGCGCCGGCGGCCGCGCCGAGAGTGTTGATTCCGTAGAGCAGGGAGAGTCGCGTGCCCAATTCGCCATGTGCGTGGACCATGAACCGAATCAAGACGGGCAGCGTTGCGCCCATGAAAATGGTTGGCAGCACCAATACGCCGAACGCAAAGATGAAGCGCATGGTGTTCAGAAAGGGCGTGACACCGCCGGCTTCGTGCGCAGCGCTGACGTAGTAGTTGTCGACGCCTTGTAGGAGGCCTGGTAGCAGGACGGCGAAGATCGCGATGGCGACTTCCAGGGCGCCATAGACCGCGAGGGGTCGCGCCATGCGCTCCGACAACCGTCCCGCAAGAAAGCCACCAATCGCGAGGCCGCCCATGAAGGAAGCCAAGACGATGCTGGTGGCCTGGAAACTGGCGCCGAAGATCAGGGAGAGGTCACGCAGCCAGGTGACCTGATAGACCAACGCCGTCGCGCCGGAGAAAAAGAAGAGCCCGTAGGCGACGAGTCGGGCGACGGTCTGCATCAGCGTATTTTCTCTCAGCCGGGCGTGGGCTGCAAGCGATGTGAGCGGCAGTCTGTGGAACGTTGCCGCGCTGCCGAAACATGCGCTCGAGCTGCGCATCTCTTTCGTACGAGCTGGATCCGAAATCTTTCAATTGGCGACATGCGAGTCGTCGTCAATCAGCAGAGGCAGCGATAGATCGAATCAGAACTCGATTTTCTTCCACTTTCCGCCACGGAATCGGATGAGAAGCATGCTGGCTTTGACAATGTAGTCGACGATCAGGGCCGCAAAAATCCATTCGACGGAATAATCCAACCAAAGAAATATCGCGGCCACCGAGCCCCGCACGATGACGAGGCCGGTGATGGTCGTCATTAGGGGGAAACGCGTATCTCCGGCACCCCGGAGTGCGCCGCCGAGGGTGAACTCGATGGCCATGAGCGGCTGCATCGCGCCAAGGATATAGATGAAGACGACTGTGAGGCGGATGACTTCGACGTCATCGATCATGAAGCGCGCGATCGGTTCGGCAAAGAGGATGATGAGCGCGCCCAATACAACCATGCAGCCGACGGAAAGAGTGAGCGCGCGCCAACCGCTATGGGCGGCGCCGTCGGGATCCTGGGCACCGAGCCGCTGTCCGACATGGGTCGAAGCGGCGATCGAGAAACCGAAGCCCACCACGAAGGAGAAAGACAGGATCTGTACTCCGATTCCGTATGCGGCGTAGGGCGCGGTTCCGTAGAACGAGACGATCCAGAGAAAGAGGAGGAAGCCCAATTGTACGGCGCCCTGTTCGAGGCCGGAGGGCGTTCCGATCCGGATGAGTTTTCGAAGTCTTCGGCTGGAGAAGGATCGGGCCCTCGTATACGAAATGCGAAACCAGCCTCTTAGCCAGAAAAGGATCGATAGGATCGCTCCGAGAGTGAATGCCACACCGGTCGCGATGGCCGCGCCTTTCACGCCGAGTTGCGGCGCACCGAGTCGACCATAAACCAGGGCGTAGACCAGAATGACGTTCACGACGTTCGTGACGGCGCCGAGCCAGAGTGGGGTCAGCGTGTCGCCGGCTGCACGAATCGCGGTGCCTAGAATCATGGAGATTGCAAATGAGACGTTGAAAAAGCTCAGATAGAAGATGAAGTCTGAAGCTTGGGAGATCGTGTCGGCTTCGAGTCGAAAGAGCGACGCCAGGCTGTCGGAGAAGAGCACTCCAGGGACCGACAAGAGCAGGCCCATCGCCGCGCCGCCCAGGACCGAAAGCTTGGTCACTCGCTCGGCTTCATCGCGATCGTTCGCACCCCAGGCGCGCGCCACCAGGGCCGTGGTGCCCGCGGACATGGCCATGATCACGGCCTGGAAAACGAAGAAGATGCGATTGCCGGTGGTGACTGCCGCCACAGCCCCCGCGCCCAGGGACCCTACGATCTTGATGTCGACCATGGCAACGGTCGAGAAGAGAAGATTCCCGACGACGGCGGGCCAGGCGAGTCGCAGGATGCCGGGGGCCTGTTCCGTCCTGGGTTCACCCATTTCGGTTTCGCTTTCTCCGAGGTTTGACGATGGCATGGGTTTCCCGGCCGCCCAAGCCTGATCGGTCGGCCGGCGGTTGAGTGAAGAAGCGTTGGAGCGCGATGGGTGAATCGGGCACGCTAGCGAGTCGTGTCAGCCGGCGAAAGAGACGCGCTGTGTCTGGAGGAGGACTCCGAGCTCTCGCTGTAACTTTTGCGTTAGGTCGAGCGAGACGAGTTCATGGTTGTTGATTCTTGGTCTCGAAAGAGTGTGGTTTGGATCATATCGTCAATGAAGTGGAGTAGAATGATCAAGGAAGTTCTGAATCTCGGTTGGAGGGGACGATTGTGGCCACAGCCTTTCTGCAAGAGATGATGTCATCGCTCGACGGAGGTGTGTCGGGAGAGGGTGAGCCCATTGTCGTCGAGGGGCGTGGATCGCTGCCTTCGTATTTCGACGTCACAGGACTGGCGACGGCGTCCATCGGTGCCGCCGGTCTTCTTCTCGCGAAGCTCTCCTCTCGGGATTCAGATGTTCCGCCGCGGGTGTGTGTTGATCAGCGGCTGGCCTCTCACTGGTTTGGCATGGCGCTGCGTCCCTCGGGTTGGGAGCTTCCCTCGGTTTGGGATGATTTGGCCGGGGTTTTTCAAGCGAATGATGGATGGATTCGCCTTCACACGAACGCCCCCGCTCATCGTGCAGCTGCTCTGGTGGCCGTTGGTTGCGATGCGAATCGGGCAGCTGTGGAAGCGGCGGTTTCGGGTTGGTCGGCCGAGGCGCTGGAGAGCGCGGTTGTTGCGGCGGGCGGCTGTGCCGCTGTCATGCGAAGCATCGAGCAGTGGCATGAGCATCCACAGGGGCGGGCGGTCGCGCAGACGCCGCTTGTGCTCTGGAAACATGTGCCTATCGAAGCGAAGGCGGTTGATTCTCACGATCCGTCTCACCCGCTCGCGGGAGTTCGCGTACTGGACCTAACACGTGTGTTGGCCGGACCCGTCGGCAGTCGTTTTTTGGCGGCGTACGGGGCGGAAGTCTTGAGGATCGACCCACCGCAATGGGATGAACCGGGGGTGGTTCCCGAAGTTACGCTGGGGAAACGATGTGCAGGGCTAGACTTGAAGAATTCGTCTGATCGCAAGATATTTGAGGGACTGCTCCGGGGAGCCGATGTTTTCCTTCATGGCTATTGGGCGGATGCGCTCGCGGGCCTCGGTTACGACGATGAAGTCCTGCGAAATCTGAACCCAGATCTGATTGACGTATCACTCAATGCCTATGGTTGGGCCGGGGAGTGGCGCAACCGTCGCGGCTTCGACAGTCTGGTGCAGATGAGTTCGGGTATCGCGGACCTAGGCATGAAAGAATCGGGAACTCCGGGACCGAAGCCTCTTCCGGTACAAGCTCTTGATCACGCAACCGGATATCTGCTCGCCGCCTCAGTGCTTTCGGGTCTGCTTCGACGAGGGAAGGGCGAAGCCTGCTCCGCGAAACTCTCGCTCGCTCGCGTCGCCCATCTTCTCATCAAGACTAGGCGTTCGGAAATCGGCTCCGAATTTGCACCTGCCGCGGACGAAGAGATCGATCCAAGACCAGAGGAGACGGCCTGGGGCCCCGCTCGGCGTGTTCGTTGGCCCCTTGAAGTCGAGGAAACCCGAGCGGCTTGGCCATATCCGGCAACCCGATTACGGAGTGCCCGTCCGGAATGGTGAGCCGTCTTTCGTGGCTGGGCGCCGTGTCAGACCCACGAGTGCGTTAGGCCTAAACGCTTTCGACGTAGCGAGGGACGGCGGCTTTGTAGACGTCTTCCCATTCCGCTCGTGCACCGACAAGAACCGCTTCGAACACATCGAGATGGGCATGCCAGCCCGCACCGGTCTGTTGGACTTCTTTCAGGCCTTGTCTTGCATGTGTCAATCGGAGATGAGTTCCCTCTGCAGTTTCGCTGAGTTCGAAGAGTACGGTTGAAGAAATGTCGGGTTCGCCCCATTCGAACTCGAGCACATTTAGCGGGGAGAAAAGCAGGATGCGACCCCCGGCCTGATCCTCGCCGTCAAAGTCGATCTTGAATGAACCTCCGACTCGCGCATCGATCTCGACAGTCCCCAACCACTCGAGGAGTTTGCCCGGCGATATCAGCGCGTCCCAGACTTCGGGGCGCGACGCGACATAGTCGCGCTCCATCACGAGGGAATACGTCTCGCCAACTTTCTCGACCTGACCGACCGGTTGGTCCTTCACTTCTTCCCCCTTCTCGTCTTCCGCGGCTTTTGGCGACTCACCAAAAGCGTGTCGAGCGCATCGAGGCGTTTCTGCCAGAATTTCTGATTTCGATCGAGCCAGAGTTCGATCTCGTGCAGAGGTTTGGGTGTGAGCGAATAGATGCGGCGCTGCGCATCGGTTGGACTCGCGACAAGGCCTCCATCTCGAAGACTCCGTAGGTGTCGAGCGATCGCGGGCTGGGAGATTTCGAATCGCTCGCAGAGTTCCCCCACGCTTCGATCGCTCTTAAAGAGGAGGTCGGTGTTTTCTCAGCGGGTTGGATCGTCGAGCGCTTGGAATGCGTCCATATCAATATCATTATATAAGCAATGGTGTATATAGTAAGAGGCAATGCGGTCTCTGCCTGCGGGCTCGATTGGCAGTCGAGATCTGAGAGGTTCCCCACCTCCTGCTAGACTCGGGGACGCCATCCACGAGATGTTGACCGGCATCGAGCGATGCGAGGGAGTGCATAATGGATCGATTCATGAGCCATCATCATCTGGCGAGAGACAGTCGCTTTAAACGCACGGACAATCGCAATCAACTGATGCAGTCGATCCCGGAAGACGTGACGGAAATCGTTCGCATCTTTGAAAAGATTGCTCCCAAGATTCGTGAACGACTTGCCGGGACGGAGCTCGAAGCCGTTTATGATGATCTCGGTCCGGGATTTCAATTCTTGATTGCATCCGGTGGACGCCAATCGAAGGGCGGTCACAGCCCACTCCAAGTCAAGACTCAGCTCCACGGAATTTTTGTCGGTGAGATGCAGGCTCTGGAAGCAGCGGGGCGAACGGTCTGGGATTTTCCGGACTCGCCGTGGGAATTCAGGATGAATATGGCGCGGCAATGCTGGGATGAAGCTCGCCACGTCCAGACTTTTGAAAAGCTGATCGACCACGTCGGTGGCGAGGTCGGGCAATATCCCGAGAGCACTTTCTTGTTCGAGACTTCATGTCATGCTGATCCCGTGTTGAGGGTCACCGGCGTGAATCGCTGCTTGGAGGGGCTTGCCTGTGATGCATTCAGGTCTCTGATCGAATACGGCAAGGCCATCGATGATTTGAAGATCTCGCAGTCGATCGATTTTGTACTCGCCGATGAATTGACACATGTGCGATTCGGCAGCGAGTGGTCCCGAGAATTCACCAGCGGCGATCCCGACCGAGCGAAACGGGCCAAGGACTTTCAGCGGGAGACCGAACAAGCATTTTCGTTTACGGGTCGCCAACTCGCTCGCGAAGAGCGGCTCGAGGCGGGCTTTACCGAAGAAGAACTCGATGAGATTGAGCGCATCGACGCGAAACTGCCAAAGCGTGAGATCCTTGTCGAAGCGGCCGAAATCCTGCGCGATCGACATCGTGCCCGCGGTCGTGGCGAAACGCTTTCGCAATATCAGGGTCCGGCATCGGATGAATCGAACCCATAGGCCCCATAGAACGCTTCACTACGCATGATCGGATGCGGGACAAGAAGGCCTCCATCGCGAGCGCGGGTGCCTATTTAGTCAAGATCTCTTCTTCCCTGATCGCCGCCGCGACCTGTTCGGCTCTTTCGAGTACGCGCAAAACATTCTCGCCGAGCACCTTGCGGATCGTTTCCACGGAATGACCCCGAGCGAGCAAGCCTTCCGTGAGCGCTGGCAGATGCGTGATGTCTTCCATGCCCGTAGGCATGCTCGGGACCCCGTCCCAATCCGCGCCGATTCCGACATGATCTGGACCAGCGATCTCGATCGCGCGGTCGAAATGATTGAGCAAGACATCGAGGGACGTCTGGGGTGGCGGATAGGTTGCTAAGTGCTTTCCCATCAGCGTCTGTCTCTTTAATGCGTCGCCGTCAGCTTCTGCGGCGATCGCCTGAAGGGCGGGTCCATGCTCCTTGAAATAGATTTGCGTGGCCTGCCGGGCTTTTTCGTCGATGTACGCGGGATAGAAATTGATCATGACGACACCCCCGTTCTCGGCGAGGGCGCGAAGCATTGCGTCGCTCATGTTCCGCACGTGGTCGGCGACGGCGCGGGCGGAGGAGTGGGAGGCGATCACCGGCGCTTGGGTGATCTTCAGCGTATCGAAGAACGTCTCATCCGAAACATGAGAGATGTCGATCAACATGCCAATTCGATTCATTTCGGCGACGACCTTCTCGCCGAATTTGGCTAGTCCGCCATGAATGGGTTCGGGTGTCTCGCTGGTGCCAGAAGAATCAGCCCAGGTGGTGTTGAAAGAATGAGTGAGGGTCATGTAGCGAACGCCGAGGCGATGAAAATTGCGTAAGGCAGGGAGGCTCTCTTCGATGATATGTCCGCCTTCGATGCCCATGAGTCCAACGAATTTCCCCTTGGCGACGGCGTGTCGAATTTCCTGGACGCTGTTGGCGACGATGACATCATTGGGATATCGGGCGGCCATTTCGTGGACGCCGTCGATGCGTTCGAGCGCTTCACGGATCGCGTCGCCTGGCGTTTCGCGCTTCCCCATGTAGATGGACCAGAACTGAACGTCGAGTCCCCCCTCGCGGATACGCGGAAGGTCCATCGCGCCATCAGAGACATCGTGCCGTTCGCCAAAGGACCAATCCGGATTCTCGAATTTCGGAGTGGTGTCGGAATGCCCGTCGATGACAATCGAATCGAAATGGAGACGTTTCGCATCGACGGTTGGAGTTGGGGTCGCACAGGCACTGGCGATCGCGAGGATTCCGCTCACGCAAAACGCTCTTTTGAACGCGTCGACTCGGTCGGAAATGCGCACGGGATGTTCTCCTCAGTGTTGGTCATTTGGGCGGGCTCCACAGTCTCCTGATTTGGTCCCGGAGATGCCATGCCTTTAGACCACGCGCTTGAGACTCCCAATCCACCGACGGGCATTCTCGTTGTGCACGCGACTTCGCTAACGTCCCATCATGGAAGAATACGGCGAAATCATTGGTCCCGTTTCGAGCTATTACGTTTCCCAACGCCTGCGGCTTCACTTTGCCGACTGGGGCAATGATGAAAAGCCGCCGCTGGTGCTCGTGCACGGCGGTCGGGATCATGCCCGCAATTGGGATTGGGTCGCGCGCGAACTGCGAAAGGACTACCACGTCATCGCTCCGGATTTACGTGGCCACGGTGACAGCGAATGGGCCCGCGGTGGCCACTACATGATCCAGGAATTCGTCCTCGATCTCGCACAGCTCATTAACGCCCTCGACCTTACTCAGGTGACTCTGGTCGGACATTCACTGGGTGGATCGGTCGTCACCCAATACGCCTCGGTCTACCCGGACCGGGTTCGTCAATTGGTGAACATAGAGGGATTGGGCCCTCCGCCGGAGATGCTTAAGGGCCGACTCAGTCGCCCGACCTGGGAGCGCACGGCGGAATGGATCGAACAGGTTCGGGAGTTCTCGTCGAAGGTCCCAAAGCATTACCCCTCGATCGAGTCCGCAGCCCAGCGGATGCTCGAAGCCAACTCCTTTCTTTCTCCTGAACAAGCCCATCATCTGACCGTTCATGGTGTGGCCCGAAACGAGGATGGAACCTTCAGCTGGAAATTCGACAACTATGTTCGGCTCTTCTATCCACAGCGCTACGACATGAAGGAGATGCGGGCGATGTGGGGACGGATCACCTGTCCCACGATGTTGGTTTATGGCGAGAAGAGCTGGTTCGGAAATCCGGAAAAGGACGGTCGCTTCGAGGCTTTCGGTAATGCGGAGCTCTCCGCGGTCCCCGACGCAGGCCATTGGGTCCACCACGATCAGCTCGACGTCTTCATGAATCTGATGCGCTCGTTTCTTGACGAGCTCGATTCCTAGGCCGAATCACTTTCATCGATCTGCGTTCGGCTGGCCTCGTCTGGCCATGTCACTGTGTTCCATCATCGCATCGAGAAGTGCCTGGTTCATGTGGGCGTGACGCTCGCGGCCTTTCGAGTTCTTGGACAGGTCATGCATCTCATCCGCGTCCACGGCGAGATCGAATAGCTGTGTCTCGCCGCTCGAATAACGAGTCAGACGTCCCTCGTCGGCAATGATCGTTCGCGCCTGATGTGGAATCGGGGATCCCGGCGCACGGCCCATCGGGAAATCATCCTCGATCAGCACGCCGCTTCGCACGACCGCTTCATGGTCATCGAGTACGGACACAAGGCTATGGCCTTGCATGTCGTCGAATGGGTTTTGGCCGCAGAGATCAAGGACGGTCTGTCCCAGATCGAGGCTCGAGACGAGTGACTGGCTTCGGCCGGATGGTCTTCGTGGATCAGAGATCGCGAGCGGGACTCGGATCACGCCTTGATAGTGGTACAGCAGTTTCATGATGAGTCCATGGTCGCCCATCATGTCGCCGTGATCGCTGGTATAGATCACGATGGTGTCGCGTGAAGCATCGAGCCTTTCGATCGTGTCGAGCACTTGTCCAACACCCTCATCGATCATCTCGATCATTCCATAGGTCGCCGCCAGCGCTTCGCGAACCACTTGTTGCGAGGGGCCAAAGGGGTTCACGTATCGCTGGGGATCCATCGCGGGATCGAGTCCGCGAAGCAGGGACATGAATTTAGGCGCGTCATCAAGGGCATCGCCGAAGGTCTTCGGAATCGACATTTCGGAAGGGTCATGGCGATCCCAGAAGGATCCCGGAGGAGTGAGTGGGTGATGGGGATCCGGAAACGAACACCACGCGAACCACGGACGGGATTCCGCCGCGGCTTCTTCGATGAAATGGATCGTGCGCTCGGTGACGAAGGAGGTTGAATACAGTTCTTCGGGAAAGTCGGGCTGGAAGATTTGCCACCATGCGTCGGAGCGCTGCTTGCCGGGTCCGTCGGGACGGTTGCACTGCGTCAGGCATTCGCGGTCGCCGCCTTTGGCGAGTGCCCAATGCAGGTGATGCCCAGACGCGATGCCCCCGTGTTCAATGGCCAGTTCCGTCGTGTCGAATCCGTAGTAGTCATCGGGCATTTCGAGTGGAGCTTTCATGTGTCGCTCGGGATGTTCCCAAGTGTCCCACCCCTCCGGATATGGATCGATGATGGCGGGGCCGAGGGCGGACGGTCGGACGGTATTCGCACTCATCCCATGCTGGAAATGCGACTTGCCGATTAGTCCCGTGCGGTATCCGGCCGAACGCAATTGGCGAACAAAGGTATTGGCGGACCAGGGCAGGGAGCGATCGTTGAAAATCACGCTGTGGGCGGAAGCTATGCGACCGGTCAGGATACTGGCTCGGTTGGGCATGCATATAGGATTGGCCACATAACAACGATCGAAAACCATGCCTCGGTTCGCGATCGAGTCGAGATTCGGGGTTCGGACGACGCTGTTACCCGCGAAGCCGACATGATCCGCACGCTGCTGATCCGTGATGACGAAGAGGACGTTCGGGCGATCCTGCATGGTGATCTCCTGAGAGTGGATTGAGGCCATTGAGTACATCAATGGATCCGACTCGCGAGTTGGCTACGCCGCGTTATTGGTCAGTTTAGAATTGGTCGAGTCGGGTCGCGGCGTCGTTTCCGCCATCCACGAAAAGGATACTTCCGTGGACGTAGGACGCTTCCTCGCTTTGGACAAACGCGATCAGGTTGGCAATCTCATGGGGTTCGGCGCGGCGGCCGAGCGGAGCCTTGAGGCCCTTGAGCCCGCGGCCATAGAGTGGATGATCGATCGTGCCCTGCAAGAGCGGCGTCTTGGTGGCTCCCGGGGCGACCGCATTCAAACGAACGCCTTCGCTTCCCCAGGCTTCTGCACGCCGTCGGACCGCGCAGCAAAGCGCATATTTCGAGCCGCCGTAGGCCATGAAACCATTTTCGTTCGCAACGAGTTCTCGCGCTTTCTTTTCGTTTCCATCGAGCATGGCCGCGACGAAATCGCAATCTCCAAACGGCGCGAACTGGACAGAATTCGAGGCGATGAGAAGTGCTGCGGCGCCTTGGCGGCCCGCCATGTCCGGCAGCAGCGCATCGAGTAGTGCGATGGTTCCAAAATAGTTAACGGAGAGAATCAGACCGAGGTCTTCGATATGGGCCCCCAGTCCCGCGCATAACACGATTCGGTCGATGCCATCACCGGCGCATTCACGGACCGAATCGATCGCAGACTGCCGACCATCGACCGTCGATAGATCCGCAGAGACGTCCGTATCGCGAAGGTCGATACCAATGACCCGCTCCCCGTCCCGTTCGAATCGGGCCCGCGCCGCTGCTCCGATTCCCGATGCAGCACCTGTCACGACGGTCGTTCCCATTCGATGTTTCCTCCATTGCTCGAGATCTTGGTGAGAGGTTCGCTTTGAGATCAAGACATTTCGAAGAGTTCGATCGTGGAACCGCCGATTTCGCTAGGAGAGACAAGGTAGGCGAATGCGACTGTTGGACCGAAACGTTTCCAGAAAATCTTCTCATATCCGCGAGCTTCGAGTGCGGAAATCTTGGCTTCGATGTCCGCGATTCGAAATCGAACGTGATGCAGCCCCTCGCCGTGGTCGCGCAGATGCTCGGTGTGAGGCGTCTCGCCCTCGAGGACCTGTATGAGCTCGATTTCGATTGGGCCGTCGTTGTTGGTGGCGATCTTGAGCTTGCAGTTTGTCTGCTCGCCCCGAAAGAGCACGTCGTTCATGGGCGCTTCGCCGACTTTGAAGGCGCCGTAGAGTCCTTCGTAAATGGGGAGGGACGCTGAGAGATTGCGGACGACGTAGCCGATCTGGTCGATCTTTCCGTTCAGCCCGAACGGATTAACGCTCGATGGACTCATGTCTTGTCTCCTGTCGGGATTTGCCGGGCGGTCTGCGGCGAGATGGGCGCTTCGAGCAGCGCGATCACGCTGTCGATCAGATTGTTGACGAAGAGATCGCGAGGGGGTGGGCGGGTTGCCGGATGACTGGATTGCACCAGGTGCGCGTAGTCGGCCATCCCATGAAAGAGGAGCCCGATCAACAGGAGCCAGCGCGGCGCCCAGAGTGCCTTCGGCCATTCGGGTGCGTTCGCAGCGATCAGCCGGGCCAGCCGATCGGTCCCTCGATTCATGCGTTCGGTATGAATTGAAAGGAGCGAGAAATTTGGATGCCCGATGAGCTGTGCACTGATGCGAAGAAAGGCCAATCCGCCGTCGCGATCGTCGAGTTTCTCCGCGACGGGCAGGACCAGGGCTTCTGCAAAAGCCCGAACGTTCGAGAGATTTGCGCTCTCGATCTTGTCGAGCATGGCATGTCGGCGCAGTTCGATCCCCGGTGTGTGTTTGTCGAGAATTGCGTGAATGACGCCCTGTTTGTTTTCGAAGTGGTATTGCACGGCAGATCGATTGCGCTGATTAGCCGCCTTGTTGATGTCGGCCAGCGTCGTGGCGTCGATGCCGCGTTTCGCAAAGAGGTGTTCCGCTGCGGACACGATTCGCGCCCGCGTCGCTACGGCGTCGCTTCGGGAGGAAGAATTAAGAGACGTCTCTGGATTGGACTTTGCTCTTTGCATCCAATACATCCCCGTTAGCTTCCTTAAGGTGTCGAATGGACCAATCGTTGACTGGTGCTGTCGGCATGAGGGAAAGGCTTGACATAATTAATACCATGGTCTTATATTGGGCGCCAGATCAAACAGGATGAGGTGCCCATGCCCGAGCCGCTCTACCGGTCGCGCCCTAGCGGATTCGAGATCCTGCCGGCTTCGATGTCCGATGCACGCCGCATTCGCGACAATCTATTCGTCTCCGAGGGCCTCTCGAATACCTATCTCATCAACACGTCGGATGGACGCATCGTCGTAAACACGGGAATGGGATTTGAAGCGCCGATTCACAAGCGCAATTTCGATCGCATAGGGGAGGCGCCCGTCCGCTACATCTTGCTGACCCAGGGCCATGTCGATCACGTCGGTGGTGTCGATCTATTTCGCGAGGAGGGGACAGAGGTCGTCGCTCAAGCGGGGAATGCCGCACATCAACTGGACGATCAAAGGATCGCGGCATTTCGTTCGGCACGGAGCGCCTTCGCTTTCTCGAAGGTGATCGGCCAATCTCTGCGACACATGAAAGAAGAGGGTGGTTTTGGAACCGTCGGTCAATCCAGGCCGGAGCCGACATTGACCTTCGAAGATCAGTTGACGATCGAATTAGGCGGAGAACGTCTGGAACTGATCGCCACTCCAGGCGGTGAAACCCTCGACTCGATGATCATCTGGATGCCTGACCGCGGAGTCTGTTTTGCCGGCAATCTATTCAGCGCGCTCTTCGGTCATTTTCCGAATCTCGTAACCATTCGCGGGGACCGCTACCGAGATCCGCTTAAATTCATCGAGTCCCTCGACAGGGTCCTTGCACTCGAACCGGAACTTCTCCTCGTCGGACATCATGACCCCGTCGAAGGCAAGTCGCTCGTGTGCTCCGAACTGTTGCGTCTGCGCGAGGCCGTTCTTTACGTTCATGACGAAACCGTGAAGGGCATGAACGCCCATCGAAATATTCATCAGCTCATGCAGGAGGTCAAACTTCCCCGCGAACTCGAAGTTGGAGAAGGCTATGGAAAGGTTTCCTGGAGCGTGCGCGCGATCTGGGAGAATTATGCCGGCTGGTTCCATCACGATTCAACCACCGAGCTTTACGGATTTGGGCCGTCAGCGATTCACGGTGATCTGGTCGAGTTGGCGGGAGGCCCCGACGCACTGGTGGTACGGGCTCGCGAAAAACTCGATACAGGAGAGCCAGTGCAAGCCATCGCGCTTTCGGAGATCGTGTTGGACGTCGATTCTGAGAATCTTAGTGCGCTGGAAGTCAATCTCGACGCTCATCGACGGCTCGAAGCCGAGAGCGTGAACTTCTGGCTCTCGTCCTGGCTGCGCAAAGAAATCGATCAGCTGAGTTCGAGGATCGATCGAATGGAGAAAACCTGATGGCCGAAGGAAATGAGATTCGCATCCGCGACCTGGCGGCGCCGGAACTCACTGCAATTCAGCAGAAGGTCATGTCGGCGGCGGGCACAATGTCGGTTGAATTCACCGAGTCTTCGGTGTTGGAGGCTGCCGAGACCGAGACGGGATTGAGCGATTTTGGGGACGACGATTTTCGGGAGCGCCTCGGTGTCTGGCTGCAAGCTTTGGAGGAAGACGCGGATCTCGGTGCGGTCGGTCGGATTGGCGTCTTTCGTGACCTCACGCGATACGCGAGCAATCGGCTTCGCTTCGAGGACCTTTTGAAGAGGCATCCTGAAATTCTCGAGGTCGAAATCGAGCGCCCCATCATCATTGCTGGCCTGCCGCGGTCGGGGACGACCCATCTGCTGAATCTGATTGCCGCGGATCGTCGATTGCGCTCGCTGCCTTATTGGGAAAGCCTCGAGCCGATCCCGGTTCCCGATGAAGAGCCGGGTGTCGACGGGGTCGATCCGCGACTCGCACGCTGTCGAGCGGCCTATGCGCAGCAGGACATGATGATGCCGCTGCTGAAGAATATGCATGACCTGGCACCCGAGCATGTGCATGAGGAGATCGAGCTGCAGTGCATCGACTTCTCCTCCTATGAACTCGAGTGGATTGCGACGGTGCCGCGATGGCGTGACTACTATCTGGAGATGGACCAGCGATCCTCATATGCCTAT
The DNA here is from genome assembly GCA_012959805.1 of Myxococcales bacterium. Classification (GTDB taxonomy): domain Bacteria; phylum Myxococcota_A; class UBA9160; order UBA9160; family UBA4427; genus UBA4427. The sequence continues at coordinate 87,928 of DUCN01000082.1, forward strand.
ATGAAGAACGTTTTGCGAGCGCTGACATGGCTGCGAGGTCCGACGCGCTGGATTCTCAAGTCGCCTCAACACATGGAGCAACTCGGTCCGCTGATGGACACGTTTCCGGACGCGACCGTTGCGATTACACATCGTGATCCGGTTTCGGTCATTGCTTCGACGGTGACGATGCTGGTCTACGGAGATCGAATTCGTCGCAAACGCGTCGATCCTCCTCGCGTGGCCAGCTATTGGATCGATCGAATCGAGCGATTATTGCGTTCTTGCGTCGCGGATCGCGATCGAGTTCCCGCCGAGCGCAGTCTCGACGTGCTCTTTCACGAGTTCATGCAGGATGATGTGGCGATGGTGAGGCGTATCTACGAGCTGGCCGATCTAGAGATGACCGAGGCTGCGAAAGTCGATTTGAATGCGTACATGCAAGCGAATCCGCGTGGCAAGCACGGTCGTATCCTCTATGACTTGGCAGGTGATTTTGGTGTGAGCGGGGATGAACTTCGTGAGCGGTTTAAATTCTACTTTGATCGATTCCCGGTTGAAGTGGAGTCGCACTGACGGCCGAGCGGAAATCGTCTCTTCGAGGCATTGTGAGAAATACTTGACCACCGAACTGATCGGTATCCAGGAGAGCTGAAATATGGGGCAGGGCGATACGACATACGACTATTCCCGGTGTCGAGTCTTGGTCACCGGTGGATCGAGCGGCATCGGCACCGGAATCGCCCGGGCTTTCCTCGATGCGGGGGCGGAGGTCACGATTACCGGCCGGCGTGAAAGCGCACAGGAATACGATGTCGACCTAACAGGATATAACTACCGCTGCCTGCAAATGAGGGATAAGCAAGGCATTGTGCGTCTCGCCGAATCTCTCGGGGGACTCGATGTCCTAGTCAATAACGCGGGTGCCACCTTTCCCGATGGTGGAAACGAGTGGGAACCCGATGTGTTCGAGGCTTCGGTGGCGATCAATCTCTTTGGTTCCTTTCGGATGGCATTGGCCTGCAAGGATCATCTCGGAGCAAGTGCCATTCCCGGTGGCGGCAGCGTGATCAACCTGGCTTCGATGTCCTCGTTCATCGCCGTTCCCTTCGTTCCCGGATATGGGGCGGCGAAGGCCGGCGTCGTTCAGATGACAAAGAACCTGGCGGTTGGTTGGGTGCGTGAGGGCATCCGGGTGAACGCGATCGCACCGGGACTCATTCTCAGCAATATGACCTCTGCGCTGCGTGAAGTGGCCGCCCTCGAGGAGAAGGAGCTTGCACGCACGCCGATGGGCCGCTGGGGAACCCCTGAAGACATCGCACCCGCGGCCCTGTTCCTGGCGAGCGCCGGTGCCAGCTTCATCACAGGCCAGACCTTCAATGTTGATGGCGGCTATTCAATCGCATGATGGGTACAGGTATGGACCAGGCCTGCTCGTTCTTCAGCCTCCGGTTGCCGATGCAGCCAACGATACGTCCTCGGTGAGAAGGCGTTGTTGACTCGCGGTGAAAACCGTGTGTGCACGCTCGTTGATCAGGAGCGGAACATAGAGGGTCGCCGACGACTCACCGCTGGCGATGACTGCCCGTCCGTCGTGGTCCTCGAAGGTCAGTTCGATTGAGAGATCTTTCAGGCCAAAGGGGTAGTCGGCGAGCGTGATTCTCATTCCGAGGATCTGAAGCGTGTCGACGCGGAAGAAAATGTCGCCCTCGAGATGACGCGACGTCTTTTGGAGCGGAACGATTCTGATCTTGTGACTCGCCGTGCCCCTCCATGAGTCGAGCGCCTGATATCGGAAGCGATAATGTAGGTCGGCGTCTTTAGCGAAGAGACGGTATGCGGGTTCGATGCGCTGCGGATCGACACACTTTTCGAGGTCGACGGGCTTCCCGTCGAGCGTGCACTCGAGAACCTGATTGGTTGGATGTTCGCCGTGGTAGTCCCACACGTCGACCACGGCTTTTCGCGTGCGTCGCAGTTCGCCGTTTCCGCCGGCCAGGCTTCTCGTGATGATTTCTCGGCGCGAGAAGCTTCCGATATAGGATCGCTCAAACTTCCTTGCACCTTCGAGGATGCGAGCGAGGGTCTCCGCATTCGCGGATTCGTCGGTGGTGGCTGGCTCTGAGTGTGATGCCTGGGGCAGGCCAATCGAGAAAGCAAGTACACACATCCAAAGGGCAAAGGGTCGGGGCAAAATCATCATTCGGTATGACTACCTTTTTGGTCTAGTTCACTTGGGGACACCCACCGAGGCGAGCGTTCAAGCGCCTTCGAAGTCCTTGCAGATCCCGCCGTCAATCGTTTTGAATTCTTCAAGTGAAAGTCGGCCGTTGAAGCGGTAGATGTCCCAATAGACTGTACAGCGTTCTTTGCTGGTCTCGAATCGATCGTCATTGGCGATTTGTTCGAGAACAGTTTGGGTTGTCAGTGTTTCGGCTGACAAACGTAGTCCTCCGTCCGCTGGCGTGTCGAAGATGAGGAACTGCCCCGGATCGGCGCCCCAGTTCTTCCACTGCGGAAGATTGCCGTCACGACCGCGTCCGGGATCACCGGTGTACGCGAATTGTCCCCAATAGGACATCATTTGATCCGAGAGGATTCTCGCCGCGGGCCGACTTGATTCGGGAAAGATATTGTCTGTGACCGGCCCGAACGCGAGTCCGCCAAACACGAACGGAATCTCGAATGCATGGGCCGCACCCAGCAGCGGTGAGAGATCGAACCAGAGCATCTTGCCTTCTTCGTCCCAGTCGAAACGGTAGGCAAATGCTGGCGCGCGGCCGGCGCTTGTGATGGCGGCGGCTGCTTCATCGACACCGCGGGCCTTCCAGAACTTCGTTCCGTATTCGGCCGTGAGGTGGTACATGCGCTCGTTCTTGAACCAGAGCGGAATGATGCCGATGCGAGCCACGTCCTTCGAGCCGAAGGCCGCGAATAGTTTGACTTCGTCGCGGTTGGTGCCAAAGATGACCGGCACCGCGTTGTATGCGCCTAACGAAAACGACTCTCGCGGATCGAGTTTGGGGAGGACGACGCCATCTCGAATGAGTTTTGGCGTGTCGTACATGCCACCGAATCCGCCACCATAAAGTGATAAGAGTTCGGTCGGGGTCTTCCCTCGCAGGTAGTCGGAAACCTGCGTGGGGGTCCAGCTTGTGATGGTCTGCCGGCCAGTGTCTCGATCCGCAGCCGTTCCATCTGCGAGGAGCAGCGCGAGAAGAACCTCATTCGAGCTGTGCACATGCCCGGACTCGGTGTCGTCGATCCAATTCTGGGCTGCTTCCAATTTAATCAGATCGCCGCTGCCGCTCTGGACGATGGCCCGATGAAAAAGACCTGCGGCTCGGGGGGAGACAAGCATTGCGAAGGTGTCCGATCCGCCCGCAGACTCGCCAAAGACGGTCACGCGTTCGGGGTCACCACCGAAATCTGAAATGTGTTCCTGGACCCATTCGAGCGCGGCGATCGTATCGAGGGTTCCAAAATTACCCGACTGGTCTTCGGCTGTTGCGTTTGCGCCCGCGACCGCGTCATGGGCGAACCAACCGAATACACCAAGGCGATAATGAATCGTGACAACAATGACATCTTGGCTGACCGCGAGGCGGCTCGCGTCATAGAGCAGGGCGCTGCCGATGGAATTCCCACCTCCGTGAATCCAGAGCATGACGGGAAGTCGGTGACTTCCGGTCGGAGCGTTCTCGGGTGTGGAGGGTGGCGCGAAAACATTCAACGTTAGGCAGTCCTCGCTGCCTAGTGTGTCGGAATCCTCGAGGCCCTCCGAACGTCCGGCCGGTCCCGCGTACTGAATGCAGGGGGAGCCGAATTCCAGCGCCTCGAGTGTTCCTGCCCAGGCTTTGGCGCTGCGTGGCGCCCGCCACCGCAAGTCGCCGATCGGCGGTTGCGCAAAGGGGATGCCGCGCCAGACATGTGCGCCGTCCTCGCTGGTGAAACCCACGAGTTTCCCAACCGATAACTCTCGAGCACTCGATTCGTCGATCGACGGGCGCGACGGTGGCTCGTCTTGCCCGCAGGCGACAAGGGATGTGAGGAGAAGGAGTCCGAGCGCCCGGGTGCGGGCCTGAAGGCTTCGGAGGCCGCGACGAGGCGATGGCCGAGGATGAGAGCGGGATATATTCATGGGACGAATTGCACCTCGGGCTTCGAGCGCGGCGACGGGCGCGCCCGGGGCCAGCCGATTTGGAGAGAGAGAGAGAGCCAACAGATGAAGACTAGCGGCTGGGCTCAACTCGCCAAGGTGCTGAGGGACGCTGCACCCGCAGTTTTTGGAGGCCGTCACGACGCCGTTCGAGAACGCCGTATCCCTGATCGAAGAGGCAGCCGTCTCCAATAGGCAAGAACGAAGAGCAGGACCTCGGTGACCGAGATTCGTTCCGTCTCCTCGCGTAATGGTTCGATGGCCGGCGCTTCTTCGGTATTCATGACTTCCTCACCAGGGAGCCCCAATTGGCTTGACTGGCTGCGATTCGCAAGCGCCGTGCGCGGTTACGGAAGGAGATCTGTAATCGATGATTCTACGGATGAAGTCGGATCAATCCTTCTTGAACGATCGAAGCGATCAGCCGTCCGTCTTCTGTGTAGACAAGTCCGCGGTTGAAGCCTCGGCCTCCCGAAGCCGAGGGGCTGTCCTGTACGAAGAGCAGCCACTCGTCTGCGCGGAAGCGATGATGAAACCAGATCGAATGATCGAGGCTGGCGGACTGAAATTTTGGGTTCATCCAGGTCACGCCATGGGGGAGCAGGCAGGTGTCGAGGAGGTTCATGTCCGAGGCATAAGCCAGGACGCATTGATGAATTCGGTCGTCGTCGGGCAGTTTCCCAGCGGCGCGAAGCCAGATTGCCAAATTCGGCGAAGTCTTTTCGGGCTCGATCGGGTCGCGAACTTCTACGGGCCGGACTTCGATCGCCTGAGGTGCGTCGAGCCATTGGCGATACTCGGAGGGAATCATGCGGCGAACTTTTTCGTTGAATTGATCGGGGTCCGGCGTGTCGTTAGGCGCTGGCATGTCGGGCATCGGGGTGTGGTGCTCGAAACCCGATTCTTCGACCTGGAAAGAGACCGCCATGCTGAAGATTGCGCGGCCGTGCTGGATGGCAACGACTCGGCGTGTGGTGAAGCTTCGGCCGTCTCTAATTCGGTCGACCTCATAGAGGATGGGAATCTTCGGATCACCGGGGCGCAGGAAGTCGCCCTTCAATGAATGGACGTGTCGGTCCTCGACGGTGCGATGGGCAGCGACCAGAGCCTGGCCCACGACCTGTCCGCCGAAGACCCTCTGGGATCTCTCCTGCGGACTTCGCCCGCGGAAAATATTGAGTTCGATTTCTTCGAGATCGAGTAAGTCGAGCAGCGATTCAAGTGCGGTGGTCAAAGGGAACTCCGAGGCTGGGGCGCGTCGGGGCGAACAGTACTCGATATTTCGCGAGATGATCGGATTCTGGGGTCAGCCGCGCAGCCGCAAAGCGCGTTCGGGAAATCCGGTGATCACGCCGTCGACTTCGACCGCTAACAGCGCGTCGATCGGCTGATCTGATTCGTCGAAATTAGTCCAGACGTTGAGGTTGAGGTCGTGATCGCGGGTCGCCTTCATGAAGGTTTCCTCGACCATCGAAACGTATGGATGACTCACGCGATGTCCATTCTCGACACGGATTTTGAGGACTTATTGGGCCGGACGGCGGCTGAGCACGAGAAGCGCGATGTCGGAATCTCGAACGCGGAGAAATGACTCCAGGCTATTGATCCGATTGCCGGCTTCCTCTGTTTCATGTCCAAAGATCAGCACGCCAAGCCGCGCTTGATGTGCTGCATGCCAACTCGCTTCAGGTCTTTGCGAAATCGCGAAGGGATATCAGGTTGTGGCGGGGGTTTGGCTCGTCACTGAATCAACGATCCCGCGATTATTGTCGGATTTCTTGAGTCGCCAAATGAAGGAATCGACAATGAAATGATGAAGGTTGATGGCTGCCACCGTCATCATCACGCTCGTGCCCGCGGCAACCCCCGCATAGATATAGGCACGGGGAAACCAGTCGAACAAAACGAAGCCCAGCGCGACGCTCGCACCGTAGAACCAAATCACATGATAGGCCACGCCGTGACGGTTCTCTGGCCGCGCCAACTGATCTTTGACATGGAAGATGATCACGATCGCGAGGTACTGGATGCCGTGAAAGATGGTGGCCCAGATGAAAGCCTTCATGGGTGGAAGAATGAACCACCAAATCCCATTCGTGAAGAGCATGAGCGCACCGATGAGTGGCATGGGTCGACTCTCGCTCCGCCAGATTCTCAAAAAAAGGAGCGGGACTGCCGCGAACGCAAAGCGAGGCATGTAGAACCGGAACTCATTTAGAACGGCGATGGCATCGGGACTCTTCAGCCATCCACCGAAGTCGAGCCAATGCAAGCCCCCGGCCGGGAAGAGCGTGAAGTTGTGGATGAAGGGCAACATGGCAACCCACCACAGCAGCCTTTTGTTGGCCGCGTTCAGAAGGCAGCCGGAGCGGTAGCAATACATCACCGTCAGGCCGTAGGCCTGTGCCGCATAGTGGTAGGGTGACCATGTGAAATAGATTGCTCTGAAATGCTTGCCGAAGGTGTCGACACTGAAGACACTAATGGTAATGACGGCCAGGAACATGAGCGGCAGCACCGTCTTCAGGAAGGGGAAGGATTGATGGCCATCCACACCGGGTTTCGTGTAAAGGCGAACGGTGGACGAAGCGAAATGTGCGCTGTTGCTGAAGAGGATGAAGTACTTGAAATCCCTCGTGCTCGAGAAAGGGGTCATCTGTGGATAGGTCGAGATGAACCAGACGACGATTAGACTGAGCGCTCCCCCGATCAAGAAATAGTCGAAAACCGGATGGACGAAGGTTCGACCAATCAGCGACGCAGAGATGGGTGTCGGCGGAATAATGGGGGAAGGCGATGCGTCAGCGTTTTGCATGGAGGCGGTCGGGGTATTGGGAGGCTCGGACATTGCGACTCTCGTACCGACGGTAGTTGGCGTAGTGCGGGGTTGGCCTGGATGTTAGTTGCCAAGTGAGTTGCAACCGCAATCTTGACATCGACTTGTGTATCCGTGGCGGCGAACGATGGCTGCGAATCGAAACGTCAAGAGCGCCGCGATTGATCAGGGCACTCGTTGGCGGTTGAGCAATCACGAACGAAGACAACTAGGCTTTCGTTCATAGCAGGAATAGGGGAGGGGCGCTATCAGATCAGGCAATTGCGAGCGATGTGGAGTGAACGACTTTGCTAAGAGCGACGTTCGTTTCCAGTCGCCTCACTTGACTGCAGTGAGGCGGCGTAGAGGAGCGCGAACCAGCCAATCACCGTCCAGCCCAATACGACCTTCGCCAATAGGAAAGCAACCGGCATGTCGAGTCCTCGTGCCGACGCGACGAGGAATGGAATTAGGTAAAGGACCATCAGAGTGAAGGGGGTGAGTCCAACATTTTTGATTCTCCAGATTGGCTCGTCGATCGGATCGGGTGTTTGTCCGCGTTGCCGAGGCCACGGCTCGTTGCAGGTGCCCTCGCTTCCCGTAGGGGAGTCGTCTTGGAAGCCGCGGATGAAGTCCATCGTGGTTGTTATCGAGGAGGCGAACTGAATGACCCGGTCGATGTTCACAACGCGCTCGCGTTCTGGTCGCTGATCTTCTTCTCTTCCGATCCATCGAGGCCGGCCCATGTCGTACGGAATCTCATGGTCGTGCGGGAAAAGCAGGCGAAAGTCGAATGGGGCGGATGGTCAGTAGTAACCAACCATTCGAGCGCGTGAACTGAGATGAGTTCTGCTATGCTGAATTCACCCCTCAAAAAGTGCGTAGTGACTTAGCGGTGCAACGTTGCCGTGTCGCGTTTCTCAGTCATGGGATCGTTTCATGAGGCAATGACGTCAATCCGCTTTTTCTTCTGCACGGGGTGGGTCATGACGAATCGCCGGTCCGATGCGATCTATTTTGCTCTTTTGATTGCCATCGTTGGGATCAGCTATCTCGCCGCCAATTGGTCGGTCGACGAAGCAGAGAGCCTGGCGCTTCCAGATTTCAAGCCGCTGCCGCTCAGCTTCGAAGTTCCCTTCGAACTGCCCTTTCATATCGTGAAATTCAAGACGGTGGTGCCCCGATCTCTCGCTCTTTCGAGCAACATGGAAAGAACGCTCCTCGAAGTTCGCGCATCGCTGCTCGAGAGCTCGAGAGTCGTGGAGATTCGCACGGAATCAACGCTCCTGGCAGCCGCGGAATAGCTCGTTTGCGCGCGAGCGATTCGTGACTAAGACCTCGCGTCTGGATCCACGACGCCCTGATTGACCTGCGCGCGATCCGCTGAGGCGCGAACGATGGGAACCTCGCTTTCGTCGAGATCCGGCATTCGAATCTTGCGTTCGAGCGCCGCCGCGATGTAGGTCGCAAGTTCGGCCGACTTCTTGGCTTCCCGTTCCTCTCGTCCCGCCGCAAATTGAGGGAGAACCGACCGCGCGAAGAGTTTGAGCGCGTCACAGATGGATTCATGCTGATTTCGGCCGGCTTGCTGCATCAAGATGATCTGGTCGACGCCCGACTGTTGCAGATCGGCGAAGTGTTGCGCCAGATCTTCGGGTGTACCGATTCCAGACGCCTGGCTGAACGGCGTTGAATCGTCGGCATTCGTCTGCTCTTGCTCCGACTGCGCGCGTGCGGCGCGCTCGGCTGAAAACTCCGCCCAAAGATTTGAATGCCCTGGTTTCGTATCGCGGGCGACTAACGCCTGCAGCGCGTAGCCGAAAAATTCGAAACCTTCCTGACCCCGGCGAATTGCTTCAGCACGGTCTTCATGGACCGAGAAGGCCGAGACGACAGCAATGTTGGCATTGACGCTATGTCCGAGGGGGACGCATTCTTCGCTCTTGATAATGTCGTAATAGATCTGACTCCAGGCCTTGGCTTCGTCTGGATCGACAAAGGAAAAGGCTAGGGCGCCGAGGCCGTTACGCGCGGCCACGCGGATCGTGTCTCGATTCGTACAGGCCATCCACATGGGCGGATGGGGTCTCTGAAGCGGCTTGGGAAGAACGTTTCGACAGGGCATCGAAAAGAACGCTCCCTCGTATCCGGGATAGGGCTCCATCACCATCATATTGGCGATTTGCTCAGCCGCTTCGAGGGACATGGCGCGCTTGTGTTTGGCGGGAATTCCAAATCCGCCGAGTTCGAGTCGCGTCGCACCTTCGCCAATGCCAAAATCCACACGTCCATCCGAAACGAGATCCAACGTCGCGATCGTCTCGGCCGTACGGGCGGGGTGGTTGTAGGCAGGGATGACCTGGCGAATCCCGTGGCCCAGGCGAATGCGTTCGGTTTTTCCGGCAGCGGCGGCGAGGAAGACTTCCGGCGCAGAGGAATGGGAATACTCCTCGAGAAAGTGATGCTCGACCTCCCAGGCGTAGTCGATGCCGAGTTCGTCGGCGAGAACGACTTGCTCCAGCGCCTCGCGGAATAACCTGTGCTCGTCCCCTTTATTCCAGGGCTTTGGGAGCTGTAACTCGTAGAAAACACCAAACCGCATTCTGACCTCCGTACCAACGAGCATAACGCGTGAAAACGACGCTGCGGCCAATAGGGTGGGGCAGGTTCGTCCATCGAAATTGCCCTTTGCTCGTCCGATCCGACAAAACCAAGACCCGGATGATCCCGCCGGGCCATCCAAGCCCAGCTATGCTTCGAGGGCGCGCAGGCCGCGCGCTGCCAACCATGCCGGACCATCGATTTCATCAACGGAAGTGGAGAAAACTTGCCGAATTTCGCCATGTGGGGGAAGGCGCTGACCGTCATGCCTCGAATCTCGAAGCAGGACTGGGACGGGCTCGACCTGATTTCCCGCTGGCTGATCGCCACGCGCTCCGCCGTCATCATCATGACGTTTACCTCTGCTGCGTTTGCTGGTGTGCTCGCCTACAAGGCCGATGCGTTTGATGGTCTGCTCTTCGGACTCGTGACTGTGGGGCTGTGTCTGGCGCACGCGACCAATAACCTGATCAACGATTTGACAGATCATTGGAAGGGCGTCGACAAAGACAATTATTTCCGAACGCAGTATGGGCCTCAGACTGTCGAAGATGGATTCTTGACCGTGCGACAACTGATGACCTACGCGGGGCTAACAGGCCTGGTCGCACTCGGAATCGGCTTCTATCTCGTTTTCATGTCGACGCGGGGTGATGTGACGCTTCTACTTCTCGCCTCGGGCGCTTTCTTCGTGCTCTTCTATACGTTCCCTCTGAAATATATTGGACTCGGTGAACCAGCGGTTTTGGTGGTTTGGGGACCTCTGATGGTTGGTGGTAGCTATTTCGTCATTACCGGGACCTGGAGTCAAGAAGTGGCTTTGGCGAGTCTCGCCTATGCGCTTGGGCCGACAGCGGTGTTATTCGGGAAGCACACCGACAAGTTGGATTTCGACAAGGTCAAAGGAATCCGGACGCTGCCTGTTCTTCTGGGTGAAAACCTCTCTCGCAAGCTGACGGTTGGTTTACTGCTCGCTCAATATCCGGTGATCGGATACCTCGTCTACAGCGGATTCTTTCACCCGATCATGCTCGTCACATTTGTGTCGGCGTTTTCACTCGGAAGGGTCTTTCAGGTTTTTTCGAAGCCGAGACCCGACGAAGCGCCGCCCGAATTACGAGAAGGAATCTGGCCGTTGTGGTTTGTCGGCGTCGCTTTTTGGTTTACGCGACGATACAGCTTCTTCTTTTTGCTCGGACTTGTCCTCGATCTCGGGCTCTCGAAGAGTGGTCTATTCAGCTGAGATACCTGCGTAGGGCAGGGCTTTCATTCGGCGAGCGATGTAGAAATGCGCAGGGCATGTGCGGGCGCGGGGGGCCAGGTCGTATCGAATTCGAGCTCGATCCCGTCTTCGTGATGGCGGCAGATCGCGTGCTCCCCGGTCGCTAAATGAACCACTTGTGTACCTGCGTCGACGTCGATGTCCATCAATACGAATTTCGAGTTCCCGGGTGTGTCCAAGAGGATTGCATAGAGGTGGTCACGGTTGGTGGTGAATCGCAGTTCAATCCCATCGCTTGTTTGACCCTCGGCTCTCTGCCACGGCCGGGTTCCGTAAATGGCCTCGCCGTTTTCAGCCAACCATTGGCCCATCATTTCGAGACGCTTCGTCTGGGGTTCGGGGATTCCAGCATCCTCGCCTCGAGGGCCGATGTTCAAGAGTAGGTTTCCGTTCTTCGAGACCGTGTCTATGAAGCTTCGGAGAAGGGCGTCTGGGTCCTCGTAATCCTCTTCGTGATGAGCGCGGTTGAAGCCAAAGGATGGGCTCATTCCTCGCGTCGCCTCCCATTTGCGCTTCGAGATCGTTTTGAAGCCCGTGTATTCCGGGGTTCGGAAGTCAAAGTGGGCCGGCTTCGGGGGAATCACGCCCTGGGAATCTTCACCACGAGCCGCTGCCCGGCGTATGGATCGATTGAGTAGGAAGTCGACGACGCGAATAATCGGTTTGAAGGAAAGTAGACGCATGATCCAGCTGCGATGCATCCAGCGATCATTCACGACGCCCTCCGGCACGGCTTCATAGTAGTCGCTCATGAGTCGGACCATTCGGTCTCGACCCGTTGGCCACGAAATGTCATTCCAGAGTACGCTCGGGCGAACGCGATCGATCAGTTCCCGAACCTGCGCTTCTGCATAGCGGGGATAGTCGCCGCGGGGCGTCGAGCCGATGAACTCGGCAAGTGTCTGAATCGGATGCCTGTTCCAGGACCAGTCGATCCCACCGGAGTAGTAAATGCCGAATCGGAGTCCGCGGGCGCGAACGGCGTCGGCGAGCTCTCCCACAATGTCACGCTGGCTCGTCCATTCGGAACGATTTGGATTCGGAACATCGCTTGGCCACAGGCAGTACCCGTCATGATGTTTGGTGACGAGGATGACGTATTTCGCGCCGGACCTTAGGAAGAGGTCGCTCCAGACATCCGGTCGCCAATGATCGAGTCCTGTCGAAAACGCTTGCCGGAAGTTCTCGTAAGGCTGACTTCCGTATTGTTGGGCGTGGAATTCGGCGGTTGGACTTCCCTTGACGCGCAGCGCGTTTTCATACCATTCGGTATACGGCGTCATGACGACGCCGCGGGCATAATGCTTGGCGAACGCGTCGGAAATGTGATCGAGATCGGCCGCGAAGCCGGGAACCGAAAAGAGGCCCCAATGAATGAAGATTCCAAACTTGGCGTCTTCGAACCAGTCGGGCACAACATGCTGTCGGAGAGAATCGAGGTCAGCCATGCTCTTCAGATCTTGTAGAGGGAGAAAATGAAACGCGAGAGATCGAGAACGTCGCGTGCGTGATAATCCGATTGAGGCCGGTCAGATTCGCTCGCGATCTTCCTGGCGCATGGTCTTCGTCAAGAAGAAGGTCCCGGAGGCGCGTGCGAGTACTTTGCCTTCCTCGTTCAGGACCTCCCCCTCCGCGTAGCCGAGGCTCTTGGTCAGCTCTTTCAATCGGCCCCGCACCGTTACGCGACCACTCTGAATCGGGCGGAAATAATTCACCTTGATCTCGACTGTCGCACATCCACGACCTTCGGGCAGGCCGTTGATGATCGACCGGCCAAGCGCGCTATCGAGAAGTGTAAAGAGGACGCCGCCATGAACGCGATTGGCGCGACTCATATGTCTTTGCGCCAAGTCGAGCTGTAGGGTGGCGGCACCGTCAATGATGCCGAGAGATTCTATGCCCATGTCTTCAGAGAATTCGGAGTGGCTCACGCCGCGAGTCTAGCGCGGAAATTCGCACTGAATTAGTATCGGCATAGTCAGTGCCAACCCGAAATACCGATATTCGGAACGGGATTGGTGCGCGCGCATCCACGTGCGCTTGACGCAGCCAGCTCACGCCCTGGACATAATCGTCGGGGTCTCGAACGTGGTCAAGAACTGAGTCGACGATGATCAGGAGAAGAACGATGAAAATTGCACAGTATCCGGAGCCCAGTCAGTTCGAGGAACTCATGAAGGGGCCGAAGGATACCAAGGTCGTGATGGTGAACCTGCTTTCATTCAAGGATCAGGCGGACGGCGGCAACGAAGGCATGAGCGGACTTGAATCCTATCGACTCTACGGCGACCAGATGAAGAAATTCGTTGAGTCGAAGGGAGGACGCTTTATCTGGAGCGGCCGTGTGGATTCGATGGTGATCGGCGAAAGCGATTCGGACTTCGACATGATTGCGTTGGTCGAGTATCCCAGCCGGGAAGCATTCGTCGAAATCGCATCAAGTGCTCATGTTCGGGAGATTGGGCAGGATCGTGCCAAGGGTTTGGCCGGTCAATGGTTGATCGCAACGACGGGCCAGGAAGTCGAGGGGGCATCCGACGATGCCTAGGGGAGGACAGCGACCGTCGAAATGATTCGAGAACTATTCGAAATTCTCGCGCCGACATTTCTGGCGGCTCTGTCTGGCTGGTTGTGGGTGAGGTCCGGGCGCCGTTTTGATCGCGAGATGATCGGTGATCTGATCATGTTGATTGGTGCCCCATGTCTCATCTTCTCTTCGCTCGTCAGTCTCGACGTTTCCGCGTCTGCGATGTTAGTGATGGCTCAAGCGGCCGTCACGTGCTTTGCAATCGTTGCGCTCATAGGCATTGTGGCCTTGCGAGTGCTGAAGCTCCCGGGCCATACGTTTCTTTCGCCCCTCGTCTTTGGGAATCAGGGAAATCTCGGTGTCCCGCTCTGTCTATTTGCTTTTGGCGCCGAGGGTCAGGCTCTTGCGCTGGTCTTCTTCACAATTGGCGCGACGCTTCAGTTCAGTGCCGGTCTTTTCATCTGGTCCGGCCGCTTCGATCCGAAGGAGCTGATCCGAAATCCGGTTGGCCTCGCCGCATTGGCCGCCGCGACTATGATCACCTTCGAGCTTCCCGTTCCGTCGGTCCTGACGAATACAACTCGTCTGCTGGGCGGATTCGCCATTCCGCTGATGCTGGTTGCGTTGGGCGTTGCCGTTGCTGAAATGAGGGTGACGGATCTACGTCGTAGCCTGTTGATGGCGTCGACCCGGTTAGGCGTCGGAGTCATCGTAGGCTTCACGATGGCCAATTGTTTTGACTTTACGGGAATTGCTCGGGGCGTATTGATCCTGCAATGTGCGATGCCCGCGGCGGTCTTCAATCACTTGCTCGCGCAGCGTTACGACCGTTCCCCCGAGCAGGTTGCGAGCATAGTCGTCGTATCGACTCTACTCACGGCCTTTGCCTTGCCATTTCTGTTGCCATTTATCGTCTGAGGCAATCGTCGCGCCTGAGATCAGTTTTCTAGCCGTTGTCGAGAGCGGACAAGCGTTCGCGAAATTCTTGAGTTGAATTGGTTCGTGGATAGGACTCATTGGGAATCGCAAGCCCAAGACCTTCACACAAGGGTTTCCAACCTGCGCCGAGCTCGAAGAGGATCAGCCGCTCAGCTGGCACCTCGGTTCGAACGGCTTCGTTATGCTCCTCATAACATTTGATGGCATGGGCGCGGTCGTCTGGGCGGCCGCCGAGAGCCTGATCGAAAATGAGTTCCCGGGTCATGAGCATGTTCTGACGGATCCATTGCGGCTCGGGTGGAGGCTCTCTCTGCATCGCTTGGTAGATCGTGTTCTCGAAACTCTTATACCAGGACGCGGAATCTCGATAGGAGAGCAAGATCTTGGCATCAGGGTTGGCCGTGGCGAGTTCTCGCCAGAATGCACAGCCCGGCCAATCGACGGTCGATCGATAATTGGCGAAGAGCATTTCCCAATCCGGCGTCTCGCCTCGAACTGCCGCCGCCCAAAGAGGCACGTGTTCTGGATTCTCGAAGAGTTCCACCATGTGGTAACAGGGGCCGACGCCGAGAAGATCGAGCGCAATCTTCAAACTTTGGGTTCCTGTCCGACCGAAACCGGCACCAATGACCTCGAAATTCATTTCTCCGCGATCTCCGTATTGAGTCCTTCTTTGGTTAGGTCGTCCCGAGCTTGTTCATCGTCTACGCGAGCATTGCGACGCCGTCGATAGATTTGGAAGGCGATGAATGCGGCGACTGCGATGCAGAGGGGAACCCAGGTCGAGGCGGTTTGTGCCATGAACCAGTCGAGGATTTCCGCACCGAAATAGGTCCAGACCGCGATCGCGGGAAAGAAGCCGATCGCAGTCCCCAAGATCGCCGTCGACGCGGGAACCCGTGATAGGCCGAGTGCCCAATGTGACGCGGGATTCAGGAAGAAAAAGAGACGAAACAAGATGACGGCGGTCAGTCCCTTTTCGGAGAGTCGATTGTCCCATTTCCGAAGGCGGACGGGCATTCGGCCTTCGACCCAGTCTCGACCGAAGTAGCGGGCGAAGGCAAAGCCGATCATGCCCGCGCCGGTCGCGCCCAGCCAGTTGACGAGGAGGGCGAGCCAGAAGGGCCAGACCGTTGCGGTGGCGAGAATGAAGACTGCGCCGGGTGCGCCGAAGGGTTCGAGGCAGGAGAAGAGCACCACGATGACAACGGGTCCCCACGGCCCGGCATCGATCAAGACTTCGCGCAAGCGGTCAGGCGCAATATATTGGTAGAGCCCGGAGAAGTATGCGAAGGCGGCGACGCCGAGAATCACAGAGATGAGGACGAGACGGTTTCGCATGGTGAGTGTTTCAGCGGACCTCGGTTGATGCGCGCGCGCGTTCGAGATGCTTCGCGATTGCGGAGAGCCATTGTGCGGGCGTCTCGATTTGTGGGCTGTGATGCGCGTCCTTCAAGATAACGAGTTCAGCGTTGGCGATCTGGTCCGCCATGCGTTGGCTGGGTTTTCGAAAGGCGGCGTCCTGGTCGCCGACCATTACCAGGGTCGGGCAAAGAATCTCACCTAGACGGTGCGTTACGCCCTCCTGTTTCATGATTTCGTTGAGCAGCGCGTCGAAGGCCATTGGATCCATGGCTTCAAGTTTGGTCCGTAGCCGATTCCAGTAGCGGTCAGTGCCCATCTCGAGGGCGGCGCGCTGGGCCGGCTCTGGAAGTCGATGTTGATTGGCGCGAAGCGCGCGTATGTTCCAGCTCGCGGGAAGCCGTCGGAATGCGAATTTGAGAATGCGTTCGGGCCAGCCCGGTCGGGTTCGGTGAGACGCGTCGGAGGTGTCCATGAGGACGAGGGAGTGGACGCGCTCCGGATGCTTGAGCACGAAGCGAAGTGCAATCATTCCGCCGAGTGAGTGGCCGAGCAGATCGCATTTCGAAATATTCAGAGCATCGAGAAAGCCGAGGAGGTCGAGGCAGAGCTGATCGAAATCATATCCCTGCCCGGGATTGGTCGTCCCGCCATGGCCGCGAAGGTCTGGAACAATCGTTTGACCCTGGGTGGCTACGTTGGTCAGTACGTCGGCGAAGTCGTCTCGTGATCCTGTGAAGCCATGGATCATGACGAATGGGCGTGCTCCCGCGCCCGCTTCGCTGTACGTGATGTCGAGGTCTCCAACTCGCACGGAGTCTGCGATCCGAACATCGTGTGCGGCCGAGTTGTTGGAATTTTCAGCCACCAAATTGGATCTCAGAGCCTCAACCCCGGCCTTCAGCCGCAAGCACGCCAGCCTGCGCGAGTTGATCGACTTCTTCGCCGGTGGCATCAAGCCAGCGCGTCAGGACTTCTCGATTGTGCTCGCCTCGGTAAGCAGCTGGCCCACGTACGCCACTCTGCGCGTCTGAATAGTGATAAGGAGATTGAACCACTGCTCGCGTTCCCTCACATCGGTCATCGATCTGCGAGAGGCTTCCGCGCGCTCGCGCGGTCGGCGAGGTAAACGCCTCGGCGTTGGACCGCACGTCGCCCCAAGCGAGGTTGACCTTGTCGAGTGCCGTGATGAGTCCGGCACGATCGGTGAACGATTGGTAGAACGTTGCGACTGCTTCCCTGCGCCCACGTATCTTTGCCTCGAGATCGGGCGCGCTGGGAGTCGGATCGGTGAGACCATGATGCTTCACAAGTAATTTCCAAATCATTCGAAAATCGCCGACGATCATGATCGGCCCACCGGGGGCGTCCCAGACTTCGCCACCGCCGCGAATGAGAGGGACTCCGTCGGTTGCAAAATTGGCGTAGTCGTCGGTGGCGAGCATGGTGTCGTGCATCGCGATGTCGATATGTTGGCCTCGACCCGTGCGCTGGCGCAAATGTAGTGCTGCGAGAATGCCAACGAGTCCATGCAGGCCCGCGTTCATGTCGGCGATCGAAAGAACGGGATCACTCGCTGCGCGGCCATCTTGATCGGCTTGCCGAGCGACGAATCCGACTTCTGCATGGAGTACTGAGGCATAAGCCGCTCGATGAGATTCGGGACCGTCCTGTCCGAACCCCGAGATGGATAGCATGATGAGCTCGGGATGATCCGCAGACAGATCCTTCCAGGAAAGCCCGTGCCGGGCCATGACATTCGGTCTGAAGTTCTCGATGACGATATCGGCCTTGGCAGCGAGTCGTCGCACGAGGCCGGTTGACCCGGGCTTCTCGAGATCGACACAGACACTCTGTTTGCCCGCGTTCTGCTGGGTGTAATAACCGGAAAGACCCGCGCGCACGTAGCCCCAGGCTCGAGTGACATCGCCTTCGGGCGGCTCGAGTTTGACGACCTCTGCGCCGAGGTCGCTGAGCATGCGCCCCGCGAATGGCCCAGCGAGAACTCGAGAGAAATCGAGAACACGAAGACCTTCAAGCGGAGACTCCATATTGTTGGGTCCTATTGGCTCGAGGCGGCGTCTTCAGAACGCACGCCATCAGGGTTGATAGTGGGTTTCGCCGTACCACGGAAGCTGAACTCCTCGGTCTCTATTTCTTCGAGTTCAATCTCCCCGCTTAACACCTTTCGCTTCCACTCTTGATGTTCCGGCTCCCGGGCGTGGAATTCCGGCATGACTTCTTCAGCGAAGATCTCGAGACTTTCGCAGATATCTTCATGAGTATTGCTGCCGGCCTGGTTCAAAAGAATGACTTGGTCGATATTGGAGGCTTCAAATTTTCGAAGCTTCTGTCGCAGGGTTTCAGGAGAGCCGACGAGTCCTGTTCGCTGCTGCTTCTGGCCAGCCGGCGTCTCTTTCCAGTCCAGATACTGTTCCCAGAGATTGACGCTGCCGGGGGCGACCGGTCCATGTTTCGAATAGAATCGCAGCGCGAACTGAAAGAAGGTCCAGCCGTCGGCTTTTCGCATCGCCTCTTCGTCATCTTTCGCGCACATGAACCCCGAGACCAAGGCGACGTTGGGATTCGCGGCGTAGTCGGTCAGTTTCTCCTGCCGCTTGACGAAGGCATTGTAGTAGGTGTTGACCCAGGCTCGTGCCGCGTCGGCGGAAACGAATTGGAAACCAAGGGCCCCCATTCCGCGTCGGCCGGCCATGTCGATGGTCTCGAGTTGTGAACACGCAACCCAGAGAGGAGGGTGGGGCTTCTGGTACGGCTTCGGAAGCACATTGCGAAGCGGGAAGTCGAAATACTCTCCGTGATACTCCCAGGCATCCTTGGTGAACATGGGAATGATCGCTTTGACCGCGTCCTCCCAGACTGCGCGCTTGTCACGGAAGCGGCGGTCGAAAGGGTGGAGCTCGGTGATTGAAGAGCCTTCTCCGATTCCCATTTCGACTCGGCCATTCGATAGCAGGTCGAGTGTACTCACCCGTTCGGCCACCCGGGCAGGATGGTTCGTTGTCAGCTGAATGATTCCATGGGCCAATCGAATTTGCTTGGTGCGCTGGCTTGCCGCGGCCAGAAAAACTTCGGGCGCCGAGGAATGGGAATATTCCTCGAGGAAATGATGCTCGACCTCCCAGGCGTAGTCGTAACCAAGCTTGTCCGCGAGTTCGATCTGTGTGAGCGAGTTCTGAAGCAGTTCATGCTCGGCACGTTCAGTCCAGGGACGGGGTAGTTGGTGCTCGTAGAAGATTCCAAATTTCATGTCATGAGTGTACGGCTTTTGAATGTGGATTTGAAAGTGGAATTTTGGAGTGAATTGGGAGTGAATTGGCGGAGATTATGCCTAGAATCGCAGGAGTTGATTAATAGAGGCGAGGTGAATGAATGAGTGATTTTCCGCTACCGAATAATTCGTCGGACCTGACGGGCCAGGTTGCCCTCGTGACCGGGACGACTTCGGGGTTGGGTTGGCGATTCGCTCAGGTGCTTGCGAAGGCTGGGGCCAGGGTGGCGCTGACCGGGCGTCGTGTTGAGCGCCTCGAAGAACTAGCAGAGATGATTCGGGCGGATGGTGGTGAGTGCGCCTGTTTTCGTCTGGACATGACGGACATGGCCAATGTGACGGAGGTAGTGGCGCAGGCCGAAAAGGCGCTCGGCCTGGTCACGATCCTTGTGAATAACGCCGGAATTCCCGACGCCCAGCGCGCGCATAAGATGGACCAGGATCTTATAGACGCTGTCTTCGATACGAATCTGCGTGGGCCGTATGTACTGTCCTGCGAGGTAGCAAGACGTTTGATCGAGGCCAAGCAGCCGGGGCGTATGGTGAATATCTCCTCGGTGGGAGGATTCAACTATGCGGGAGGAGGGGCCGCTCTCTATTCGATCACGAAGGCGGGAATCGCGCGCATGAGTGAAGTTCTCGCCGTCGAATGGGCGCGCTACCACATCAACGTCAATTGCATCGCGCCCGGCGCATTCTCCTCCGAGATGATGGACGGGATGATGGAGCGCATCGGCGAGTTCTATAAGCAGACGCCGCGACAGCGGCTCGGCCAGCCCGCGCAGCTCGACAGCACGCTGCTCTATCTCTGTGCGCCGTCCTCTGAATGCGTGACCGGGACGATCATCAAGGTCGATGACGGGCAGGGCTCGCGCTAGGCGGGTCGGCCATTGCCCTATTTGGCTTCGAGCGCACGAGCCCGCCGCGATGCTATTCGCGAGACGCCGACGTTCCCTGTCTGCCAGGTGACATTTAAGGTGACCCGGGAGAGCTTCCAGCCGTCGATCGTGCGCACGAGTTCGTTGATGTAATAGCCGCCGATCGTCCAGCGGTCGGCACCATTTTCGAGTTCATCGTCAGGCTCGCGTGCGATGAAATGCTCCGCCTGCATATTGGAGATGCAGGTGGCTTCATCCCCTCTGAGCTCGTGAACGTGATTTGTGCTGGTGTGTTGGGTTGCCTTGAAGCCTTTAAAGAGCCGCGCCGCGTCGCGGACCCACTCTTGCGCATCATAGGTCCCCACGCGAAGGCCGACCGATCGGAAGTCCATTTCGATCGTGTCCGTGAAGATGGATCTGAAGAGCTCCCATTCGCGACGATCGAGTCCGGTGGCGTAAGCGTGGACAACGTCGCTGATCGCGGCGCGATCCAGTAGGGCGGAGAGGTCGTTTGGTGCGGTCATGACGGAGGGCTCCCGATTTCGTCTTGATTACGGACTATCGACCTTCGGGTCGGTAGAGCTTGATGGGGCGATCGGCTGTAATCCATTCGCCCTGACGACTCCAGGGCCGGCCGGCGTAGGCGCCGCCATCGACCACCTGCGCATGGCCGGTGACCCATTCCGATTCGTCGCTGGCCAGCCAGAGTGCAGCGCGCGCGATGTCTTCCGGTTGGCCGACGCGACCCATCGCCTGGGTGCGGGCGAGCCCCTTGGCGAGCTTTTGGAGTGATTCGTCGCTCGCGCTCGCTCGCCCTGCTGCAAGCGGCGTGGCCACGATGCCAGGGCAGATGCAGTTCACCCGAATATTATGTTCTCCAAGTTCGAGGGCGACCGAGCGCGTGAGATGGATGACGGCGGCTTTGGCGACACTGTAGAGGTGGGGTGACTCGCCGGTCTTGAGCCCGGCAACCGACGCTGTGCTGATGATCGATCCACCACCACTCGCCCGCATTGCAGGCGCCGCATGTTTGATGCCGAGAAAAACGCCCTTCAACAATACGTCGAATGTGATATCGAATTCCTCGACCGTCGTGGTTTCGATCGATCCGAGAGCACCACCGAAACCAGCGTTGTTGTAGATGCAATCGAGTCGACCCCAACGCTTCATCACTTCATCGACGGCGGAGCGAACTTCCTCTTCTCGTGTGACATCGACACGCTGAAAGAGGGCTGCATCGCCCAGTTCCTTCGCCAGCGCTTCGCCGCGCTCGGTCTGCGCGTCGGCGATCAGAACGCGCGCACCTTCTTCGGCAAAGAGTCGAACGCTCGCGGCGCCAATTCCGCTCGCGCCTCCTGTGATGATGGCGGTCTTGCCCTTGAGTCGTTTCATGATTTCTCTCCGTCACGCGCGAGCCGGCATAGCAAGCGCTTCCCGTTCGAAGAAACGATAGACGCTTAAGCCTCGATCGTCTTCCAGCGTTCCCCACGAAATCGCCGGATCAAAAGAGTGGCTTTCATGGCATAGTCGCCGATCAGCGCGCACCAGACGAGTTGAAGGGGGGCTCCCAGCAGGACACCGGCGACGGCCGCGGGAATCAATCGCCCGAGAAAGAGGCCGATGAAGACGGTGAGCATGGGGTAGAAGGTGTCTCCGGCGCCACGCAGACTGCCACCGACGGCAAATTCAATTGCCATGAGTGGCTGAACGGCACCGAGGATCCAGATGAAGTCGATCGTCAGCTCGACCACCTCTAGATCATCCGAAAAGATCATGGCGAGGGGCCGCGCAAAAGCGAGGATCAAAAGGCCGATCAGGCTCATGCTGACAACAGCGCCTGTGGTGGCCTGCCAACCGGCGCGGCTGGCGGCTTCGGGAGAACCTTCGCCGAGGAATTGCCCAACGAGCGTGGTGGCAGCGGTTGAAAAACCGATGCCGGGAATAAAGGAGAGTGAAAGGATTTGGGCGCCGACATTATAGGCTGCGATCGCGGCGGTTCCATAAAGGCTCATGATGCGTTGAAAGCCCAGAAGTCCCACATGGAATAGCAATTGTTCAATTGCGGCCGGGTAGCCAATCATGAGGAGGCGAGTGCACAGCGCGCGATCGGGACGGAAGGAGCCGCCATAAGGCTTGATCACGAAGCGCCCGGCAAGCCATAGCCAGAAGAAGATCACGACCTGGGCAAACATCGCGATTGTCGACGCCATGGCAGCGCCGGCGACGCCGAGCGCGGGCGCGCCGAGGTTGCCATAGATCAACACCCAGTTGAGGCCGATATTCAGGACATTGACCACGAGACCTACATAGAGGGGTGTTCGAACATCTCCGGCGGCTCTCGAGGCGCCTCCGAACACGAAGGACAATGAGAAGGGCAGAGACCCCCAAAGCATCCAGTACATGTAGTCACCGCCCATCGAGACGACCGCGGGTTCGACTCCGTACAGGGCGATGACGGCATCGGTGAAAGGCAGTCCGATCAGGGTCGTTGCGATGGCCAACACCGTCGAGAGCAGAATGGCTTGCCTGAACGCGGCGTCACATCGGGAAAAGTCGCCGGCACCAACGGAGCGAGCGATCACCGCCGCGAGTCCCGTCGGCACGAGATTGGCGACGGCCTGAACCAGCCAATACACCTGTCCGCCGAGTCCCACGGCAGCCAGTGCTTCGGGGCCGAGCCCGCCCACCATCACGAAATCGGCGAATCGAACGAGGGTCTGCGCCCCGAATCCGACGATCGTCGGCCAGGCCAGTACCCACACGCGCAGAGAATTCCGGGCGGGTTCGTCGTCGGCCATCGGCCGCGGCGCGCCGCGGCGAAAGCGTGTCGGGTCGTTCGAGCTCATGGTGAAGTGGAGTGTGTTCCCGGGTCGTCGAGAGGTTGATGGGTGGGCGTACTCGGATGATGGAAGTGGCCCCCGCCCTTCGGTGCCGACTCCACCCAACCTTGCAACATCGCTGACCAGCGCGTCCACCCCGTCAGACGCTGGCATGACAAACTTTTTGGTTGTTTGAACGAATCAAATGGATCGATGCCTCGAATGGGCTGGCCTGCCAGGCTGAAAGGCTTCGACCTCAGGCCGATCGCGCCATCAAGTCATTGCCCTACTACGGTCAAGGTCGGTTTCGGTGACCACGTGCCGCCTGAATTGCGAGCGGCGGGCAGTTGGGCGAGACTGGTTCGGTGTCGCGCCGGATCCTCCTTCCATTTGTCTTACTCAACCTGTTAATCGGATGTGGCGACTCTGGCTCCGGGGCAGCGATGACCCCGCCCACTCCGGCAAACTCTATAGCCCTACCGGTAATACCTGAAGCAGCGGCGACACCCGGGACATCTGCGCACTTCGTTGGATCGAATAAATGCATTCGCTGCCACCCCGACGAGGGCCAGAAGTGGCGCGGTTCTCACCATGATCGGGCGATGGAAGAAGCGAACTCCGAGTCAGTGGAAGCTCGATTCGATGGTGCCGTAGTGCAGCATGCCGATCAGCTGTGGCGTTTCGTTCAGGACGAAGGGGACGATTCTTTCGTCATCGAGGTCGATTCGGAAGGTCAGCCGAAGGAACGCTTAACAGTCGCCTACACGTTTGGAGTCGAACCGCTTCAGCAATATCTTGTTACGCGTCCAGACGGTCGACTGCAGGCACCTCCGGTTGCCTGGGATACGCGACCGCGCGCACAGGGTGGGCAGCGATGGATCGACCTTCAGCCGGAGGGGGAACTGGTCGCGGCTCAGGATGATCCGCTTCACTGGGATCGTCTCGCCTATAACTGGAATAGCCAATGTGCGGCGTGTCATTCCACTCAACTTTCGAAAGGCTATGACGAGGCGACGAAGGCATTCGAGACGACGTGGGCCGAGATCGATGTGGGTTGCGAAGCCTGTCACGGTCCGGGTTCGGTTCATACGGCGGAGGTCGAAAGATCTTCTCCGGCCAGTGGTTTCGAGTTTTCCTTCGAGCCCTGGAGCGAATCGCTCTGGCACCGTGGCCCTCAAGATCAAATCGCGTTTCGCGCAATCCCGCGCACTCATGATCGGCAGCTCGATGTCTGCGCGCCATGTCATTCTCGAAGAACGCAGATCGCAACTGCGCCCGTCATCGGCGCCCCTTTTCTCGATGGATACCGGCCGCGGTTGCTCGATCCGGAATTGTATTTTCCGGATGGGCAGATTCGCGACGAAGTCTACGTCTGGGGTTCATTCCTGCAGAGTCGAATGTATGCGGCAGGTGTTCGATGCTCCGATTGTCATGATTCGCATTCACTTTCGCTTCGGCGTTCGGGCGTGAATCTCTGCACGGGCTGTCATGATCAAGACACTTATGCGAGCTCCGAACATCATGGGCACGTGAACGGGACGCCGGGGTCGCGATGTGTCGATTGTCATATGCCGGAACGCGTTTACATGAAAGTGGATGGGCGACGCGATCATTCGTTCCCGATTCCACGGCCGGAGAGGAAGCAGACGCTGCGTTCGCCGAATGCATGCCAGAACTGCCACGAAGACCGGGACGCCGATTGGGCAACGCGCAAGATCGCGAGCTGGCGAGCCGAAGACGACGTGCAGCGTCCGCACTGGACTGATCCCCTGGTCGCAGGAACATCCGGAAGGGCGGGCGGGGCGGAGTGGATCGAGATTGCCACGGATGCCAGTCTGACCCCAATTGCGCGCGCGAACGCTTGGGCGAGACTCGCTGAAGTGGAAGGGGCACAAGTGCCGGCTGCGCTGCTACGAGAGCGTTTGCGGGATGCTTCCGATCTCGAACGGATGGCGATGGTCGAAGTGATGCATCTGGTTTCGCCCGAGGCGCGCGTGTCTCTACTCCGGCCTTTATTGGAAGATCCTCGCCTCGCTGTCAGAATCGCAGCAGGGCTGGCGATGGCCCAACTGCCGCCCGCGATCCTGCGGCCCGTCGACCGTTCGATTCTTGCACGCGTGCTTCGGGAATATCGCGGGGCCCAGGACGTGAATGCGGAGCGCCCCGAAGCCCAGGTGAATCTCGGGATCCTCTCGGTGCAGGTCAGGGAGTTGGAGACAGCGCGCACCGCCTACCAGCGCGCGCTCGAACTGGCGCCGTATTTCGTTCCCGCCTACGTCAATCTGGCGGATCTCGAACGAATGCTGGGTGATGATGAGGCGTCTGTTGGATGGCTTAGGCAGGCGCTCACGTGGGCGCCCGACGAAGCCGTGATTCACTACGCGCTGGGCCTCGCGCTGCACAGGCTTGGTGCGGCCAAAGAGGCGCTGGTGGCACTGACTCGAGCCGCACAAACTGAACCGCGCCAGGCACGATTCATACTGGCATGGAGTCTCGCCTTGGATGCGAGTGGACAAAGATCCGAGGCTGTGGAGGGGCTGGGTCAGGCGATCGACACGGGTTATTCCGATGCCAGTCTCTTTCACGCGCTGGTGGCGATGCTGCGCGATGAAGGGGACGACGGGCAAGCGCGTCTGCGGGCCGAGCAATGGTTGACGGTGTGGCCAGCGGACACCCGCGCTCGCGCGCTCCTTCGAGAACTGGAGGGGCGCCGTTAGGCGATGCCGGATTGGCTGGCTTCGACGTGGTCGTGCAGTTCGATTTCGTGACGCTCTGCGGTGGTGAGGAATTCGTAGGACAGAAGATCGATGCGTGGATCTCGTCCGTCGTCGGGAACGATCGACATGCTGACCCAGGGTGAATCTCCGCAGCCCCCGGAGAGGACGACCAGGAGCTCGCAGCGATCCTTTCGGAAAACTTCGGACTGAAGCCGTTCGGTGAGCATTCGGCTAAAGCCACCAAATGACTCGATGAAGCACTCGCGCGCAGTCCGCATATCACCGGGGGCACCACAGATCGAAAAGTGCGTTCGATTGAATGTGTACTCCTTGTGCTCAATGTGGTTGCTCGCCTTGGCCTTTGACGACAAATCAATGATGGCCAGCGTCAGCGCATTCCGAAGCTCCTCGTCAAATGAAGCTTCGACGAATGAAGCGAAATCCGGCGAGATCTGGCCGATCATTTCAAGGTGGTAATCTAGGCATTGCCGAAAATCTCCGAGTTCGTCTGTGCGCAGAACGGATTCCATGGACTCGACGCCGGCGGCGTCTTCCTCAGGCCTCGGCAAGAGCGAAAGCGGTGCACGGCGAATCGCGCTGTCGCCCGGTTGACCATTATAAGCGGCTGCGCGCGCTTGCTCGGCGTCCTCGTCGCGCAGTCTCTGATCGAGACCGATGACTTCAGCATCCATCTTGGGCGTGGGGTCAGAGGACGCTATCGCACTCTTTTGAACGGCCTGCTTCACACCGGGAAAGGCCGGGCGGTCGGCGGCCGGGCCGACTTTTTTGTCGAGTGCGAGTTGGCTCTGCTTCCAGTCGGGTGGCGGCGAGGTGGGTGCCTTTAAGAAGGCCGTGGCGCCGACGGGGACGTAACCCGCCAACGTGAACATCAAGTCGACATCGGCGAGTCGGATATGGTCGCCGCCCTTGAGCTGAATTCTCTGTCCGGGTTCCAGACGTTTGTCGTCGAGCCGCGTGCCATTCGCACTGCGCCGGTCTTCCAGGTAGTAGCCGCCGTTCGCGAGTCCGATGATCGCATGCTCACTCGAGATCGTGTCGTCTTCGATGACGAGTGTGTTGTGTGGATCGCGTCCAATTCGTGTGACGCCGCGCGCAAGGGGGATGGCGGCACCGGATTCACCGAGATGGCCACCGACATCGAGAAGTTGAGCCGCTGGCGCACGGACCGCGATGCTCACGATTCGCCGCTGCCAGAGAAGCGCTCCGAAGCCTAGCAGGAGGGCGAGGGGGACCAATGCAAGGAGTCCGGCGCCGTCTTCCGCTGAACCCGTCTGGAGCCCAGAGGAGACCGTGGGTGGTTCGATTTCGGGAACGACCACATTCAGCGGCGTCGCATTCGCCAGTGCCGGTTGGATGGAATCGTCATCCTCGCCGATTCGTTTGAGGATATCATCAATGACGCTGGCGAGCCCCGCCGCTTCAAAGGCGCGGTAGTAGCCGGCATGGGTTCGCCGAGCCAATGCTTGCATCAGTTGGTAGTCGGCGGTTGGAGTGAAGGCGATTCCAAAGATCTGAATACCGGAAGCCGCGCTCTCGCCAGCAAGATCATCACGTAACCAGCGATCAGCTTCGAGATTGGCCTGGATATCACCGGTGTCGATCTTGCCGTCTGTGAGTAGGACGATCGCTCGGCGTGCACCTTCTTGACCGTTCTCTCGAAATTCATAGAGTGCTCGTTCGATGCCAGCAGGCGTGTTAGTCAGTTGTCCCGAGAAATTCAATTGATCGAGTGCGCGGGCGAGTACCCGGTTGGCAGTGCTCGACTCGACGTCGGCGATGTCTTTGATGTCGGTCAACTCGCGAACCAGACGTGCCTCGCGGTCAAAGAGGACGAGACCGATCCGTCCGTCGACGGACACGTCCCGCGCGAGAGCCGAAGCGAGATTCCTGACTGCTTCTCGTGTCAGGTAGTCGGGGTCGTGCTCACGCATGCTGCCAGAGTTATCGAGCACGAAAATGACTTCGACGAGATCCGCCGCTTTGGCTTCCGGGCCACCGCCCATTCCGACGACCGCAGAAATGAAGAACAAAAACGTCGCGATCGGGTTGGCGAGGCGGCGCGCGCTGGTCAAGCGGGATCTCCGCATGCTGCTATCTGTCATCGCTCGCTCCCGAGGCCTGATCGGGTTGGCATCCGTGAGGCCGCCCGATTTGGACTATTCCGAGTATAGGGGGCTCTCCAATAAATTTGGATTGACTCGGACCTTTGATGTTGTCGAGGTCCATGTATGCGTGGCGAACCGGCAACACGATGCCAATATCGACAAAGATCCTCAACAGTATGTGGCCGCCGGCTCGATTTTGGGTCTCGGTTCTTCGTGCCGGGCACGGGATTCGTTGCTGAAGGACGATTCCCTGTCTGCCCGCTGGTGTGGTAACCAAATCTTGTCGTGACGGCCGATTGGCGGGATAGAGGCCTGGGGGAAGTGATGGAAATGCTTTTGACTGGCGAAAATGCGATCGCATTGGCGACGTTAACGCTTTTAGAAATCGTGCTGGGAATGGACAACATCGTGTTCATCGCGATTCTGACACAGAAACTTCCGGCGCATCGGCAGGCCCAGGCGCGCCGAATCGGGCTCATCGGGGCGATGGGAATGCGGATCGCGCTGCTTCTGATGATCGGTTGGATGATGGGGCTGACTGCGACGCTCGTCACGATCTTCGAACACCCGATGAGTGGTCGCGATTTTATTCTACTAGGAGGGGGGATGTTTCTCGTCGGCAAGGCCACCTGGGAGATCCACGACAACCTCGAAGGCGAACGAATCGTCGGTCATGCGAAGGCTGCCAAATCTCTGTTCGCTGTCGTGATTCAGATCATGCTCCTGGATATTGTCTTTTCGCTCGACTCTGTCATCACTGCAGTCGGAGTGGCAAAGGAGTTGGCCGTGATGATTGCGGCGATCGTCGTGTCGGTCGTCGTCATGTTGATCTTTGCCGAACCCATCAGCCGCTTCATCGAAGAGCATCCCACAATGAAGATGCTGGCTCTCTCGTTCTTGATCCTGATTGGCGTCATGCTGGTCGCGGAAGGACTCGGACAGCATGTGAACAAGGGCTACATCTATTTTGCGATGGCCTTCGCGATTGCGGTTGAAGTCGTCAACATGGGCGTTCGCAAGCACGCGCCTTTGCGGCTCAAGGGCGCGTATGTCCGCCGGGACGACTACGGGGCCGACTCGAACATGGAATGAGCGCAGTGTTGTTGTCGGTTGTTTTGGCATAAGAACTGTCATAAGGTTTTCGGCAATTCAAACGTCCCCAGGAGAGAAGATATGGCACGTGAAGCAGTCGTCGTTGGAAGCGTCCGAACCGGCCTAGCCAAGGCACATCGTGGTTCCTTTAATATGACGGAGCCCGTCAACTACACGGCTCATGTCCTGCGTGAAGTCGTTGCCCAGCAACCGAATCTCGATCCGGCTGAAATCGAAGACGTCATCATTGGCTGTGGCAATCCTGAAGGATGCATGGGGCTCAACATGGCCCGGGTTGCCTCGATGGTTGCGGACATTCCGAAAACCGCGGCCGCAACAACGGTCAACCGATTCTGTTCGTCGGGTTCCCAGGCCATCATGATGGCCGCGAACGAGATCATTCTGGATGGCGCGGACGTGGCGATTGGCGGTGGTGTCGAGACCATTACGATGATGCAGGACGGGACGGCGAATACGACGCGGCTCGTGAACGCGACCGCGGTCGAGCGTTTTCCGGGTCTCTATTTCCCGATGGGTGTGACGGCGGAGGTCGTGGCGGAGCGCTACAAGATTTCGCGAGAGGATCAGGACGTCTACGCGGTTCAGAGTCAGCAGCGCTATGCCGCCGCCTATGACGCCGGCCATGTCGGGGAAGAAATCGTGCCTATGAAGGTCACTCGAAAGGTCACTCCGAAGGACGCCGACGCATACGAGGAGGATTTCACAGTCGAGAAGGATGAGTGCAATCGGCCGACGACGACCCTCGAGGGTCTCCAAAAGCTGAAGCCCGTCTTCAAGGAAGATGGCTCGGTCACCGCCGGCAATGCATCGCAACTCTCGGACGGCGCTTCGGCCACGCTCCTGATGTCAGCGGAACGAGCCAGCGCGCTCGGCATCGAACCAATGGGTTTCTATCGTGGGTCGGCGGTCGCAGGTTGTGGGCCGGAGGAGATGGGCATCGGCCCAGTCTTCGCCGTTCCGAAGCTTCTCGAGCGACACGGACTCACGATGGATGACATCGATATTGTCGAACTCAACGAGGCCTTCGCTTCCCAGTTGCTCTACTGCCAGCGCGAACTCGGAATTTCGGACGAGAAACTCAATCCGAGCGGCGGTTCGATCTCGATCGGTCATCCCTTCGGCATGACCGGATCGCGCATGACCGGGCTCTTGCTTCGACAGTTGAAGCGAACGGGTGGTCGCTACGGCATCGTGACGATGTGCATCGGCGGCGGGCAGGGCTTCGCATCGCTCTTCGAGGCGTGCTAGGCCGCATCGTCGAGGGAAAGCCATAACCTCAGTCAACTCCGCTTGCGCGCCGGGGCCGAGTGATCCTCGTACTTTGTGCTCGAGTACACGATCGTGTGGTTCGAGACGGGCTACACATCGCTCTCGGTCCGCTTCAGCGGTACGGATCCAAAGCGGGTCGGGGCTCATCGCGACGGCTGAGCAGCGATTGAGGGCATACGACCCAGTTGGGGTACGGCCCTATGCTGCCTAACACGACGTCGACAGGGTCCGCCGTCGTCACGAAGCCCCTCATCACCTGCATTGCCTGGTACAGGTGATGGAATCATCGCGGCAGTCCGCGTCGCATTCGACCGGGTTCGGGTGCCGAGCGCAGGACTCGATGCATTGCTCGTGTTGCGCTTGACAGGACTCAACACAGGCGTTCTCGTCCTGTGCCTGGGAGGTCGACCACCAGAAGGTCATCCCGAGAGCGATAAGCAGAGCCCCAACAGTCAATCGTAGTTTCATGATATTCTCCCGGTCGAGCGTTGATAAAGGAAGCACCGATCCAGCGGCACGGAATGGTCTTGCATTGAGTTCTCAATATAACCGATCAATCGGGTGGCGACCGGAACGGATAATCAATTCAGGCCTCCTTCCGAAAATTCGGCAAAGCAGACACGATTCAACCAGACTCTGCGCGAGGCGTCCCGCCGCGGCCTGGTAGACTTTAAGTTGAGTCCGCAGCGAAGAGCGATATTCGCGATGAGATCAACTCGGTCGAGACGTACGCCAACCTGGGGCCGTACCAAGAAGATGATGACTTCAGCGATTCGAATGATACGGCGCTTCGCAGACCGCGATTCGAGATCGACTGAAGGCGGGTCTCGTCACGGAGTTTGCCCGGGATTAAGCTGCTTCAGGCGACTCATAAGGGGGCTCTATGGATGGGGCCCGGGTCGTGTAGTCTAAATTATCGCCGCGGACATCAATCCCTCGCGCACAGAAATATCAAAGGATCCGAGCGAACCTCCTGGCGAATTCATGACTAACACATCGCCTGAGCGTGCGGTCCGCTCGAGCGGACCCGGTCCATGCATCACGCATCGCCTCCGAAAGCTGTCCAGCGGCTTTTACCTGGTCGCGACCTCGCGCCGTCACCGCAAGGGCCTCCCGGCCCACCAGGTAGAAAGGCCGGCGCACGTCTGGCAGCCCCGGCCAGCCTCTCCTGCTGCATTTCGCCGCATTTGGGCGCCGAAGCGAATCGGTTGGTGGGTCGCAATGCTATTCGCGACCGGGTCAATCCACTTCATGATCGGTCGAGGCCTTGAACGGGGACGTCGCGACAGCGCTCGCCGATGGACCAAATCCCTGGAAGTGGTTCGGCTGGCGGCCACGCAACCTCGGCTACCTCGCGTGTCTCGTTCAGCTGGCGGGGACGACGATCCTGTTCAATTTCAACACGGCGGACGCCATGTCCCCGGGGCTTTCGTGGCAGGAGCAGGACCTGCTGATCTGGACACCCAACATGATGGGCAGCGTATGCTTCCTGGTCGCCAGCGACATCGCCTACGCGGAGGTCTCCCATGGCGCCGGCTCCTTCGCACCAGATGCTCTTCTGGTCGACGCTGTGGACGGCGCTTGGTGCGTTCTGCTTCCTGGTGGGTGCCTACCGGCTGATTCCCGAAGTCTTCGATACCGATTGATGGTGGCTGCATCGCTTCGGAATCCTCCTGGTTGCTTGTCTCTCGTGAATTCATCAGCCGGAGAACGATCCATTGACAACAGACACACATTGCTGAGTGGAACGATAGAGAGATGAAACGCAGAGAGGCACCGAATGACCACGCGTGGCAGGAAGCGAATTCGTCTGCCGGACAAGGCTGTACCGGCCACGCTGAACTTCATGACGCAGGTCCCGGAGTACAATACGCTGGACCATGAGTGAGGCCGCTTCCGTACCCGTCGCGTGACGCCTTTTGCACCGCCTTGTCGCGCCTTCTTTGGCTTCTTCGAACACGGCGTTGTCGGCGTTGCCGGCGTGACTCTTCGAACTTCTCAACGGCTGTAGTCTACTCTCCGACGCTCTTCATCAACTCCTTCAATCGTTCGATGCCCGCCTCCCCATTCAGGATCAATGCGGCGTGATCCTTTCCGTCGGGATCTTCCTCGGCGTAGAGCACGAGCTGAAACGCCTGGGGACTCTTGTGTAGGAAGTAGAGCGCGATGTCGTCTGCGCTAAGGGTGACGTGTCCGGCCCGCATAGTGAGATCGAAGTCGATTCCGGCCTTGCCCTGGATCGCGCGGTAGATGACCTCGGTGCAGACCTGGCGGGTGGAGTCGGCGAAGTCGAAGCGAAAATCGTACTCCTCGCCCAGATACGAAAAGACCTCGATTAAGAAGGCCCGCCTCTCGCCCGCCGTCAGCTGGGGGCGCAGGACTAGCATGCGGTTGATATGTGTGTCCATGACGTGCGTCAGGTTGTTGAAAATTACCCCCTCCGCGACGGCCTCGATCATGTCCGCGGGCTTTCCGTCTTCAAGGCTCGTCTGGGCAATGTGGGCCGCCAGCCGGTCGCGTGCGTCGGGCGCCCAAGCGGGCACGGCATCGGGGCTCAGGCCAGCCTGCTCGCGTTGTGCCGGTGAACCGATGTAGGTGATGCCGTGCTTAAAGGCACCTGGAATGAAGACGTCGCTGGTGTAGCCGGCCGTATAGGTCAGGATCAGATCGCCCGGGCGCAGCAGCTCGTAAACGCGGGCCTTCTGTCCGTCAGAGAATCGGACCAGCCGCGCCGTTGGGCTCTTCAGCCGGCTGACGTTCTTGAAGAGGACCGAACGGGCAATATAGAGGCCGTTCTCGATCGATTCATCGGTCTTGTGGATCGGCTTCGGGGCCGTCGTACCTTTTCCGGCGAGGGCCGCTTTCATGCGTGCTTCCGCCTTAGTCTGAATCGCCAGATTGAGTTCGACGAGCTCGGCGTAGCCGGCATCCACAGCAGCCAGATGGGCCAGCTCCGAATCGGGGTCGGCCAACTCCGCCCGAGCCAGGGCTCCGGCCCGTCTCAATCGAAAGAGGCGCTCCGAAGTGATGCTCCCCGCCAGCTCGTAGTACCGATCGCGCGGGATTTCCATCCGATAGAAGGCCTCGTTCATTTTGGCGATCGCAACGGGATCATCTGCGAACTCCGCCACGACGAAGGCGGAGTGGCTCGCTAGGAGCAGACTCGCCTGACTGGAAAGCACGTAAGCATTGGCGTCGAGCACCGGATCGTTGAAGGAGTTCTGCATATTCTGGTAGGCCGCAGTGATCTCCCACAACGCCGAGTGGGCGGTGACGAAGCGAAAGAGCAGGCCCTCCATGCGATCGTTCTCGGACCCGGAGAAGTAGCCGCGCTTCACCCATTCGCCTTGCTCCAGTAGCTCTGCAAACTCACCGTCGAGTCGGTCGAGATGCGGGCGCAGGGTGCGGAGCGTCCGAACGTCGGCGTCGAGCTCAGATCGCAACGCTGTGGGGGTCTGGTACACCTTTCGCGGAGGCGGGCTGGAGCAGCTGCAGAGGCAGGCGCAGAGAATGACGAGCAAGGTCCCGGAAAGCCAACTGGTTGGAGACCCGCTGTCGTGGTGCTTCGTTTGCTTCACGGACTCGAACTCCCATGGCACCGTCGCAGGCCGAGATGACTGCAGGGAATCTACCCGTCGAATCTCGTGACCTCCGATGGACGTCGGTTTATGATTTCATGAATACTATACACGCCGCGTCCTATCCTATCGCGACAGCGAGGGGGCCAGTCTGTGCCGACCCGACAACCAAGGGAAGGTCAACCCAACTAAGGACTCGCCACGCCTCGGCCGTATTCGTGAGCCGGTTACCGGCCACGTCTGTGGTATTCTCAGCCGCACGTGTGATGTCGACTTCAGAGAATCTGCAATGACGGACTCGGATATTAATCCAAATGAGTGGGTCGCATGCGAATCGTGCGACCTGATGGTGCGCCTGCCCGAGCTGAGGGAGCGCGAAGAGTCGGAGTGCGCGCGCTGCGGTCAGGTTCTCGAGCGCAGCCAGCCCGACTCGCTCCGGCGGACCCTGGCCCTCTCGATTGCGTCGTTGCTGCTCTTCGTCGTCGCGCAGACGACCGTGTTCATGAGCTTCGAGCTTGACGGCCTCGTCCAGGATGCCTGGATCCTGACGGGGATCCGAGCCCTGTTTCTCGATGGCAAGTGGGCACTCGCGTCACTGATTCTTTTTACGGCGGTCGTGGCACCGCTGCTCTGGATCCTCTCGTTGCTCTACATCGTAGTGCCGCTTCGAGCGGGAAGGACGCCGCCCAGGATCGCGTCGGCAATGCGCTTCTGCGCCCTGGCCAAGAACTGGTCGATGCTCGAGGTATTCCTACTGGGCGTGCTCGTCACCTACGTCAAGCTGACCGGCGTAGCCAAGCTTGGAATCGGTCCAGGTGCTCTTAGCTTTGCCGCGCTGATGCTCGTCTCGACTTTGGCCGGAGTGAGCTTTGATGCCCGCCTCGTCTGGGGTCTCGTTTGGGATCGAAGCGGGGCGCGTTCATGAGTGAACGCGGGCTCAGTGCGGCGGCGGCGGGCTTTGCGCGCTGCGACGTCTGCGAGTCCCTGGTGCCCTGGCGGCGGGACATGCCTCCTGACAGCGAACGCTGTTGTCCACGCTGCGGCTCGGTCGTCCGACTGAGACGCCCGAACAGCATTGGTCGCACTTGGGCGCTGGTGCTCTCTGCCTACGTGATGTATGTGCCCGCAAATCTGTTCGCGATGACTGCCATCAGTCAGCTGGGGTCGACCGAACGCGACACCATTCTCGGAGGGGTTCTGGAGCTTCTCGCGGCCGGATGGTATCCCGTCGCGGTCCTGATCTTTATCGCGAGCATTACCGTTCCACTTGGCAAGTTGTTATGCCTGACCGGTCTGCTGATCTCGGTCCAGCGGCGTTCGCCCTGGCGTCCGCGCGACCGCACTGTGCTCTACCGCGTGGTCGAACAGATCGGTCGTTGGTCGATGCTCGACGTGTTCGTACTGACGCTGCTAATCGCACTCGTCCAGCTCGGCAGTCTGATGACAGTCGAAGTGGGTCGGGCCGGAACCTTTTTTGCATCGGTCGTGGTGCTGACCATCCTGGCAGCGAAGAGCTTCGACCCACGACTCATATGGGACGTGATGGAGGAAGAAAAATGACGACAACTGAATCTGGTGGACTGACGGGGCGCGACGCCGTGGTGAAAGCTCAGAGGCGATTTGAGTTGGTCTGGGTGATCCCGATCGTGGCTGCCGCGATCGGCGTCTACCTGGCGTTCGACGAGATCAACTCGCGAGGCCCGACGGTTACGATCACCTTCGAGACAGCGGAGGGACTCACCGCAGGCAAGACCAAGGTCCGGTTCCGAAGTGTGGATACCGGCACGGTCGAGTCGATCACGATCAGCGAAGATCTCTCCCACGTGGTCGTCACGTGCTCGATGCTAAAGACATCCCACAAGCACCTGACTGAGAATGCGCGTTTCTGGGTCGTGCGACCGCGCGTGGGCAGCGGTGGCATCTCCGGCCTCGGGACGATCGTCTCGGGCGCTTATATCGGGATGGATTTGGGCTCAAACGAAAAAGGTCAGGGCAGGGAGAATAAAGAGGGAGAGAAAAAGAAATTCGAACGCAAAGGGGCGCTGTACTTCGCCGGATTGGCAAGGCCGCCGATCGAATCGGAGGACTCCTCGGGACTCAGGGTCGTGCTCCGCGCCGAGGGGCTCAGTGGAATCGATGTTGGCTCGCCCCTACTGCATCGCCAGACCGAGGTGGGGTCCGTCGTGGGCCATCAGCTCACCAAAACCGGCGAGAGTGTAGAGATCGAAGTCTACGTACAGCCTGAGTTCAGCATGCTCGTCGGCTCGAATAGCCGTTTCTGGAATGCCAGCGGCGTCGCAGTCAAGGCGGGCATGGGTGGCATCGACATTCAGACTGAGTCGCTCACCGCACTCATCAGCGGGGGCATCGCCTTCGACACGCCGGGGAAAAGCGTGCCAAAGACGCTTGAGCACGGAGTGGAGTTCTGGCTTCACGACTCGCGCCCGAGTCTGGAGGAGAGCTATTTTCGGTACGGGGGCCTCGCGTTAATCGTAGAGGCACCGGAGCTCGGCAGCGTCAAAGTGGGCGATCGGGTCTACTACCGCGAGGAGCCGGTGGGTGCCGTGGTCAGCCATGGGCTTTCGGCCGACCACAGCCGAGTCCGGATGCATCTGAACATCCAGAACCGATACGCCTCATTGGTACGCAACAACTCGGAATTCTGGAACGCGAGCGGCATCAGCGCGAACTTGGGCCTCAAAGGCCTTCGCGTTCACACTGAATCGCTTGAGGCGCTGCTTTCCGGTGGCATCGCGTTTGCCACGCCCGATTCGGCCGGTGCTCAGGTGAAGGCCGGGTCGGTCTTCCAGCTGCACGCCGAGGCGAAGGAAAAATGGACAAAGTGGGCGGGCGCCGAAGGCGGAAAAAAGAAAACGGACGAGGGACTTCTCTCCCGCATCTTCCACCACCACGAAGACAAGACCGAGGAGGCGGCCGCGGCCGACCACGATCCGGAACAGCCACATCCCGCCGAGCACCCCAAGCATGGCTTCATGCATCGGCTCTTCCACCACGGGCATTAGTCGATTCGGGGCGACCGGCGACTTCGGGCGCCACACCTGATTCGATCATCGCGCAGATCGAGTTGTGTCGGAGCGAGTAGATCGTTCTCGTCTCCTTAACCCACACTCCCACACCCCGCGCGCCCAAGGTACCCGTTCTCCCCATTCATCCAGCTTCCGATTCGATGTACATCGCCTAACTCCTTGCGGTAAAGGGGCGCAGGGAATACTTGCGCGTTGGGATGGTCAGCCGTCTCTGATCGACTCTGCGCTACGTATTCGAGAAGCCCAAGGCGAAGAAGGTGTGGATGCAGTGGGATTGTCCGAGCTGATGCTGTGTTATTCAGTCGTTGCGTGGGATCCCCCACCTTTACATCGAAGCAGGCGACCCCGTCGACGTCGATGAAGTATCTGAGCTTCGCTTGTGCGATCTCGTTTAGAGGACAGCCTAGACTCAGCATCACTGCCGGGATCCAGAAGCGTTCGGCGTGATCTCCCGATGCCTCGATTCCTAGAACAGCCCTCCGCGACTTTGCTGCCTAGAGGGTCATATCGACCAACATGTGGATACGAATGCAGCAGGAGCGTTCTGTCGAGGTCCACATCGCGTTGAATAAGAGTCGATCCCGCAGAGCACTAATTGACCTCTAAAGACAGCCATAACCTCAGTAAATGCCGCTGGCGCGCCGGGGCTGTGTGATCCTCATAGCGTGTGCGCGAATGCACGATCGTATGGTTCGAGACGAACTGCATGTCGCCTGGTTTGAGCCACATGTCGAGATGGAATTCCGGCGACGCGGCGAGGGCGTCGTACCGATCCAGCAGACGAATGTGGGTTGCCGGAAGCGAGCCGATTTCTTCCAGCCGCTGCGCGGACCGGAAATACTCGCTGTGATAGAAAGTGCGAAGGACGCCATCCCTGCCGTAGCGGCAGGGCTGCAATAAGGCATGGCCTGGCTGGCCCGGTCGGTGCTCGCCTCTTAGATCAAGAGCAAAGCCGTCAAAGAGTGTTTCGGCCAACGCACTGTCTTCTTCGTAGAGTGCGTTCCAGATTGCAACGGAGCTGGCGATTCGACTCTGTCCTCCGCTCCGCGCGGTCTGGAGACAGAGGAGGCCAACCACGTCCGCGGCGTCACAATGAAAATTGATGTTGCTGGGGGTCCGGTATAGGCGAACGTTAGGCGAGTCGCTTTGCTCGCCGTAGTCCTTCACGTGGCCGAGTAGTTCGCCGTCGGGATTCTGGGCACCGGGCAGGCCCAGCTGATGACCAATGGCCCAGAATGCCAAAGCGCTTCGGGATTCACCCCAGGCTTGGACCGGAAGTCCCGAGACGAGGACAAATCCGCAGCCGTGCATTAGCCGAGACTGCCAATCCCGGCATTTTTGGGAGAGATGGGGGAGGTGAAGTCTGGACTGGGTGATCGACTCGAGTGGAATGTTTTCGATACGGAGTCGCGAAAGTTCTCGATCGAGTTCTTCGAGATCGGCGGGCTCGAGTTCGACATGCCAAGCGGATTGATGCTCACGCATGTCGGAGCCACGCCAAACCGCCGGGGACTCAATGGGCGCGCCAGGGAGCCCCGAATGGTCCCGTGTGAAGTAGTGAATAGATTGCTCGCGAAAACTGCGATAGGGCGAATCGCTCATGATTGAGATCGAATGCAATTATGATTCATGACGATGACCGGCCGAATGGAGGGATGTGTCGATCAGTCACGCCCGCGCAGGATCGAGAGAATTCGCCGAAGCGGTTCCGCTGCCCCCCACAAGAGTTGATCACCCACGGTAAAGGCGCCGAGGTAGTCATCGCCGAGGCGCAATTTTCGAATGCGTCCAATCGGGATGTCGAGGCTTCCTGTCACCGCGGCCGGTGAGAGTTTGGCGCGAGTGGACTCGATGTCGTTGTGCACAACGTGAACCCAACTGTTCGCGGCGTCGAGAATGCTCTCGACGTCTCGAATTGGAACATCGCTTCGGAGTTTGATTGTGAAGGCCTGGCTGTGGCAGCGCATAACTCCGATGCGAACACAGATTGAATCGATCGGGATCGGCGCGCTCGATCGCCCCAAGATCTTGTTTCCCTCGGAAAAGGCTTTCCATTCTTCGCGGGTGTCACCGGCTTCCATGCCTGTATCAATCCAGGGAATCAAACTCCCGGCCAATGGCACACCAATCTGGTCGACCGGGAAGCCCTCGTGCCGGAGTGTTTCGCTCACGCGGCGGTCGAGTGGTCCGATCCCGCCGTTCGGGTCGGCGAGTAGTGCACGACTCTCGTCACCGATCGTGGCCATCTGGCCGATCAGTTCGCGCATCTGTCGAGCGCCTCCGCCCGATGCGGCTTGATAGGTCATGCAGGTCATCCACTCGATCAAATCTTCCTTGAAGAGACCATCGAGGGCGAGGAGCATCAGGCTGACGGTGCAGTTGCCGCCAATGAAATTGCGGATTCCAGATTCGATTCCGGCGTCGATTACCGAGCGATTGACCGGATCGAGTGCGATCACGCTGTCTTCGTCCAGGCGCTTTTCCCGTGCGGCATCAATCCAATAGCCGGACCAGCCCTGCTCTCGAAGCTGTGGCAGTACCTGCTTGGTGTAGTCGCCACCTTGGCAAGTGATAATCGCGTCGTGTTGGCGCAATGAGGCGATGTCATAGGCATCGGCCAGCGGAGCCGATCCAGAACCCACGTCGGGGCCGGAATCGCCAACTTGGCTGGTCGTATAGAAGGTGGTCTGGATCCCCGCGAAATCGCCTTCGGCGCGCATGCGCTCGAGCAGTACGGTGCCCACCATCCCTCGCCAACCAATGATTGCGACTTGTTCAATTTTCATGATGGGACATTGATTAGCAAAATGAAAAAGATAGAGCGACTCCGATAGGCCGACCCATGTGAAACCAAATCGTGTCGAATTGGCACTGGTCGCCGAATAGATGCGTGCGATGACGGGCGTGTTGTGAAGCGGGGTAGTCGGGCCTACTGCTGGCATGTGGCCCCGCGGGTTGTACCCTCCCGCTCACTCGGGGACCAGCCGAGTTTAATTCACACGGAGTCGTGAACGTGCGGGGGAAATCTCTCCGACCGGCGACGCAAGATGGGGGTGTCACGTGGTTGGAATGCAGCACGCGTTAGGCGAAAGCGATAGTCATGCGGTCGGTCGGATTGAGCGCAGCGCGACTCCGTCGTGCTGGGGATTCTGGATGCATCGGTCGGCCGTGTTGGCTCTTGCCACGTTGGTTCTTGGTGGGACGGGTTGTGTTTCGCCGCGTGTCTTGAACATTGATGCCTATCAGGACGTTCCGATAAATCGAGTTGTGCCTTATCCGACCATGGAAGAGCTGGCGGATCGTGCGTTCGAGATCGTGATCGTAGACCGGCCGTCGCCAGGCATCGACGACCGCAGGCTCGAGACCGCGAGAGCGCAGATGCGCCGCGGTCTCGAGAAGATCTCGACGAATGCGGGCGCCGTGGTCATCGACCGCAAGCTTCAGGACCTGAGCGAGCAGCGAACGGAAGGAGCCCCTGCTGAATTGCCCGGGCGACGAAATGCGTCGGTGACGGACGCTGACTATGCCTTGGCTGCGCGATTCTCGGTCTATCGCTATTCCTCGACCTGGACCAAGCCCTCCAAGTTCCTTTGGCAATCCGAAAAACACGTTGCTGGCAAGCCGGGCCATTGTCTCCATCGGGTCGAAGTCGAGGTCGACGTGCAGGTCATCAAGATGGGGACCAACGACAATATCGAGCGGACCTTTGTTCTCGAGCATCAAGTCGAGCAAACGAACAAGGACCTTGATCCGGCATGTACTATTGCACCGGTGACGCTGAATGTCCTATTCGAAACAGTGCTCGACGATGTACTCGTCTGCTTGAAGCGACCTCTCAGCGCTCGCCTAGCACCGCGCGGCCACACTTCCGCCCATCGAAAAGCGCCAGAGGCCGAGCGTCATCTCTATCTCATCTCGCTTGGTTCGCGGCAGGGGATTCTGCCCGGTGACACCGTCGAAATTCGTCGTGAGCAGCGATCCCAGAGTCCGACCGGGGAGGAGGAACGCACCGAGCGCGTGCTCACACTTGGGCGAGTCAGCGATCAGGTCATGGCCGAATCTTCGTGGGTGGCCTTCGATCCGTCCAAGGTCGATGGTGAGATCCTCGATGGTGATGTCGTTCGCCCGCGCGACGATCAGAGTCTTTTGTCGAGTCTGTCCGGGCCGAACTGTGGCTCGATACTCGAGCAGAGGTGATCACGGTTTGACGTCTGCGATTATCGCGGTCCAGTCGACTACAGCTCGATCGAACTTTCAAGGATCTGGGCCGCTTCGGAATTCTCATGACGATCGTCCAAGGCCTGGCGGCGAGCACGCGCGGAATCAGCGCTCGAATTCCGCCAGCCAACGAGATCAATTTCGCAACCGTGTTGCCGCCGGGTTCGCGCAGCGAAAAGCTCGATCGAATGCGCGCGACGTAACGACTCACCAGCCCGGGTCTATTACCTCGGAGCGGATATCGATGCATACGTTGTCGTCATCCGCGTACTCCCCACTTCGAATGGAGAGCTTGGGCGTGATCAAATGTTGGCTGCAGTGCATTGATGAGTGCGACGAGATTGGCCACGCGATCTCGATCGTGGGCCACCCGCTGGAGTGCAAGCAGGCGACCGAGCGCGTTTGACTGGCGTCGCCTAATCGTCGATTGGCGTGGCCGGGGGCATCATTCAGTTCGAACGCGGAGTCGCGAATGAGACGTTGTCGGTCGATCTAAACTTCGACTCAGAAGAGTTTGTCGATTCCGATTGAACGCGTGGGATCCCAATTGCTGAACCGGGTTCCGAGTACGTGAGTTTCAATCACGTATTCAAGCTCTTCTGTACTTGTTCCGTAGACTTCCCGATAGACGCTGCGAAGCCGGCTCTCCACCGAAAGGGAGAGCCGAGCCGCGACGTCCGTGAGTGCATGGTGCGTCGCCTGTTTGAGGGATTTGCCGGATCCAAGGCCGACGCTCTTTGTGCGGTTTGCATGAATAGTACTGGTGAGAGTCCATGATGACGTCGATCCGAGACGAACCGCGCCAGGTTGTGCTGAAACATCGGGCCGCATGGCTTGAATACTGGGGCAGGGGGTGCAGCCGGTTTGTATCAGGACGAGGCAAAGCAGAATAAGTACGGGCATCGAGCGTGGTGCCCGGGACCGTCGCGAAGAGTGATGTCCGCGCTGGCATCGTTGGTGGGGCCTTGATGCCGCAGGATATCTCAAGGGTCGTTGGCATCGTGTCGGGCTGTTCGGCGGTGCGTCCGGGTCAGGGTGACGGCCTTATGAACGTCCGGACGCCTCATCCTTTAGCGCCATGCTCGCTGCGCGCTCATTTGCCATCGCCTCCGACATGCTATGTCGGGCACCGAAATGCAACGCACGCTTGGCATGACGCAGAACGATCGGGTCGATTTCCGCCATTTGTTGCGCCATTTCGATCGCTCGGGGAAGGACTTCGTCGCTTGCGACCGTAAGGTTCACGAGACCGATTTCGGCTGCCTCCACGCCAAGAATTTTCTTCCCGGTCAAAACGAGTTCCTGGGCCCGCGCCATACCGACGAGGTTGGGTAGAAGATGGGTCGATCCGAGGCCTGGCAGGATCCCCAACCGAGTAAACACAAAACCAAGCTTGGCATCTTTCGCCGCGACGCGGATGTCGCAGGGCATCACCATCGTCATGCCGACGCCAATCGCATGACCGTTGATCGCGGCGATCAGCGGTTTTGGGTATTCGAGCATCTCGAGGGGGAGTTTTTGTAAGAAGTCCTCCTCGCCAAGTCGCGGGCCACGGGATGCGTTTTCGCCTTGCTGGTGGGACTTGAGATGTTCGAGGTCGACACCGGCACAGAAG
This sequence comes from Myxococcales bacterium, assembly GCA_012959805.1. Classification (GTDB taxonomy): domain Bacteria; phylum Myxococcota_A; class UBA9160; order UBA9160; family UBA4427; genus UBA4427. Next base: position 130,267 of record DUCN01000082.1, read on the forward strand.
GCGCGACCCGCCCCGGTGAGAATGACGACGCGAATCGAATCGTCGTCTCGGAGCGTGCGGAGAACATGGGTGACCTCGTCGCCCATTTCGGTGGTATAGGCATTCAGCTTCTCGGGGCGATTGAGCGTGACGGTTGCGATGCCGTCGGTCTCTTCCAGGAGGACGCTCGTCAAACTCATTCAGACTGCTCCGTTTGTTTTGGAACTCGTGTCAGCGAGAATTGTCGCTGCAAGTTCCCGCAACTCGAATTTCAGGACCTTACCTGAGGCATTGCTCGGAAGTTCGGATACGACTTCGATGAATCGCGGCACTTTGAAGTTTGCCATGTGCTCGCGACTCCAGGCGATGAGTTCCGCCGAGTCGAGGAGGGCGCCGGGGTTGGGGATGACAAACGCCATCCCGACTTCACCCATTCTTTCGTCGGGTACGCCGATGACGGCGGCGGCAGCAACACCGGGATGGTCGAATAGATGGTTCTCGACCTCGGCCGGGTAGACGTTGAAGCCACCCATAATGAACATGTCCTTGATGCGATCGGTGATCTTGAGGTAGCCCTCGGCGTTCATCACGCCGATATCGCCGGTGTGTAACCAGCCACTGGAGTCGATGGCCTTCGCGGTTTCGGCCGGATCTTTGAAGTATCCCTGCATGACGTTGTATCCGCGTACCCAGACTTCGCCGGGCTCGCCACGCGAAACTTCCATTCCTTCGGAATCGACGCACAACACCTCCGTGTCGGGAATCGCGCAGCCATCGGAGTTTGCAATGACCTCCGGGTCGTCGCCTTGTTTACAGGCGGTCACTGTTCCGCAGCTCTCGGTGAGCCCGTAGGCCTTGATGACGGATTCGAAGCCGAGTTCGTTGCGCATACGACGAACGAGTTCGACCGGGGTTGGCGCGGCACCGGTGACCGCGAGGCGCAGAGATGACGTGTCGTATTGATCTCGCCCGGAGAAGCTGAGAAGGGATTGGTAGATCGCGGGTGGGCCGGGAAGAACGCTGATCCTTTCATTTTGAATCCGCTCGAGTACGGCGGCAACATCAAAGACCAGATGGGGGAGCGCTGTCGCGCCATGGATCAGACACGCCAGCCAGCCGGCCTTATAACCAAATGAGTGAAAGAAGGGCGCCACGATCAGATATCGGTCACCCGGTACGAGGCCGACATTCTGCCCCCACACATCGAAGACCTTGAGGTTCTGTCCGTGAGCTGTCATGACGGCTTTGGGGTTGCCTGTCGTGCCGGACGTAAACAAGAAGTCGGAGAGGTCTCCGGGCGCCACCTGGGCGGCTCGTTTTTCTGCATCCTTCGCTCGAACCGATTCGCCTTTCGAAAGGAAGGTCGACCATGTGAATCGCATTGGGCTTTCGCCCTCGCTCAGGTCTTCGCCATCGAGCTGGATGATGCATTGGAGATGGGTCAGATCCTGGCGCGCGATCTCCTCGGTGTAATTGACATCGAGGAAATTGCCAGCGGTGCACACGAACTTGGCCTCACTCTTTTCGAGGACATAACAGGCTTCGCTGGCCTTGAATCGAGTGTTTAGGGTGACAAGGATGGCCCCGGCGGATTGAAGCCCGAGCGCCGCGATGATCCATCGAGCACTATTGGGTGCCCAGATGCCCACGCGATCACCGGATTCAACGCCCAATGCCATGAAGGCCCGGGTCGCCTCCTCAACACAGGCTGCGAGCTGCTCGAAAGAGGTGGACTCACCATTTTCCTCGATTGCAGAGGAGCTTGGCCAGAGCTCGGCTGCCCGCCAGAGTGTGCGTGGGATCGTCATCGCATCCCAGACGAGCTTCTCCTTCAAGGATTCAGAGGACATTCACGAGGGCTCCGGGGATGAGGCGCGACATGACGGGGTACTCCGATCGAGTTTCGCGAACCATTCGACTTAGAGTCGCCCAAGCAAGGCGATCCCGCAGGCTGTTGGATGGCCGCCAATGTTATGCGAGAGCGCCAGCTTTCCGTCGATGTTGGGGATCTGCCGCTTGCCCGCCTGGCCTCGAAGCTGTAGAACGTTCTCGTAGATCATTCGCACGCCGGTGGCCCCGGTCGGATGTCCGAAGGTCTTTAGGCCGCCGTCAGTATTGACGGGAAGGCTGCCGCTGCGCTCAAAGGTTCCGTCCGCGATATGTTCTTTCGCGCTGCCCTTTTCACAGAACCCGAGGTCTTCGTAGGTCAGGAGTTCGGTCAAGGAAAAACAATCGTGGACTTGAGCGATGCCGATCTCTTCGGGGCAATTCGTGATTCCCGCCATTTCGTAAACATCGTCTCGCGCCCAGGCCGTCGGCTTCCAGGATAGGAAATCGTGATTTGGATCTTTCTGTGGATTTGGTCCCGAGCGAACAGTCACGCCTTTGATGGCAATTGGGTCGCTTGGATGTCGGCTCGCCAGATCGCTTCGGGAAAGCACGACGGCCGAAGCGCCATCGGTCTGTGCGGCCGAGTCATAGAGCCCGAAGGGCCAGGATATGATTCGAGCCTTGAAATAGTCTTCTTCGGTAATGGTCCGTTTCAGAAACGACTTGGGTGCAAGGCATCCGTTCGCGTGATTCTTGATCGCGATCTTGGCAAGATCCTGCCGGGTCGCTCCGTATTTCTTGAAATAGGTCGCCGCGGCGAGTGAAAACCAGCCCGCCGGGGTCTGTGGAAGATCTCGAACGCGGTCGACGACGACGGAAGGACCGGAAACGCCTCGATCCTTTGGCTTGTCGTAGCCCACCACCAGGACCCGATCGTAGAGTCCGGCTGCGATTGACAGCACGCCGAGGCGGATCAGGTCGGTTCCCGTCGCACAGTAATTCGTTGCGAAGGTGACGGGTTTGTTGAAAAGCTTGAGGGCGTCGGCGCACTCGTGAGGGCCTTTGTTCGAGTAGATCGATCCGGTGAAGACGGCATCAATTTCTTCTTGGGGCTTTTCGATTCCGGCGTCAGCGTAGGCTTCATAGGCGGCGTCAACGATCATGTCCGCCGCCGACTGATTCCAGTTCTCGCCGAACTGACAACAGCCGACGCCGACGATGGAGACCTTGTCTCGGATTGAGTCTTTCCTGGCCATCTCTTCTTCGCTTCCTAACCGTGCTCGATTTCAGGCCGAGGAATGCCCTTCCAATAATAATTCGGTCGGCCGCCGGATTCGTGAATGCGGCGGAAGACGAATTCCACTTCCTGGCCGATCTCGACATCCTTGGCTTCGATGTCGACGACCTGGAGGTGAATGCGGGCCCCAGCGACTTCGATGATCGTGACGATGGTTGGAGGATTGGGTGTCGGAAAGAAGTAGTCGAAGGTGTAGGTCACGATCTTTCCGATCTGGTCGGAAAGTCGCAAGGGATCGAATCGATCCTTCGAATAACAAGTTTCGCAGACTCGCTGTTTGGGAAATTGAACAGCCTGACAACTCTGGCACTGCTGGCCGAGAAAACTCAAGTCATCGTCGCGTTCCCGGAATAGAATCGTTGCCGAGAGCCCCGGGTTCGATCCAGCATCCCATTCCGTCGCAGTGAGTCCCTTGGCTTTCACGTAGTCGTCATATCGCGAAACGACTCGGCGGCGAGCCAGGTTCCAGGCGACGCCGCGACGCGTCTTTAGTGGGGAGATCTCTTTCGTGATCAAAAGGGCGGCGGCATTCGCGCCACTTCCGAAGTCGGCGAGCAGAAGACGTTCTCCGGGCTTCGCTGCTTCGAGGGCGGCAATCAGCAGCAGCGGTGCGGTGGCGGCACCCGCATGACCCAGTCTGCCAAAGAGATGAGGTTCGAGGGCATCTTGCTCAATCTTCGAAGATCGGGCGAGTGTGGCGTGAGAGCGGGCATCAGGGGTCGCGAGGACGACGCGATCGAATTCGTTGATGGAACATTCGCAGCGCACCAGCAATGATTCGATGGCGCGGGAAAGATTCGGCAGCACGGATTCCTGGAGGACGAAGCGATCCTCCCAGGAATGAACGTAATCATGGCCGGCCGGGCGCCAAACATCCGTGATCTCATCGGTCACGGCGGCGAAATGATCCAGGCTCGCGATCGCGGCACCATCAGAAATGAGAAGAGCTGCGGCACCGTCACCCAATTTCACTTCGAGCCCCGAGCCAGGCGCTGCGAGTCGGGCATCGCTCGCGATGACGAGTACCGTCTTCGCGGAGCCCGCGCGTACGGCGTCAAAGGCTGCGCTAAGGGCCGATGATCCGGCTCGTGTTGAACCCGTCTGATCCTCTGTCTGGATGTCTCGACCGAGATCGAGCGCGCGCGCCGCGAGCGCGGCGGATTGTTTCTCTGCAAAGGGCAGGGTCGTTGAGGCAAAGATGAGTTTGTCGATCTGATTTCGATCGAATCCTTCGAGACAGTGAACAGCGGCTGTGACGCCGAGCGTGATGGCGTCTTCGTCATGCCACGCCACGGATCTTTCGGGGTCGCCGTCGCTTGCGGGGCGACCCGCTATCACGCTGAAGGGCAATCGAGTCGGTGGAATATACGCGCCGTAGGAAATGATTCCGATCATCGCGCTCGGGGCCTTGAGTCTTTCGTGATTGGATTCAATCTCTTCATTGGGTCTCGACGAGCGTCTCGAGAATCGACGCGATTGTTTCGGCATGTTCGTCTCGGGTGCCGAAGCTGTTCTCGAGGACCCATGAGCGCTTCAAGTAGTAGTGGGCACTGACTTCCCAGGTGAAGCCCATCCCGCCATGCACCTGAATACAGCTCCGTGCATTGCGAATCGCGCTCTCGCCGGCGGTCACCTTTGCGGACGAGACGGCTCGCGCAACGTTTGCGACTTCGGGCGCGTCAAGGGTTGCGGCTGCGTTGTAGGCCCCTCCGCGCGCGGCTTCCTGTCGCACGAACATTTCAGCTAGCAGATGCTTCACCGCCTGAAAGCCTCCGATTGGTCGCCCAAATTGTTCTCGTCCTTTGGCGTACTCATTGGCCAGGTCGAGGGCGCCTTCGGCCAGCCCAAGCTGTTGGCCTGCGACCATGGCCGCGCCGACGAGTCTCATCTTTTGGGCTGCATTCGAATCGGCGATCTGCTCGCCTCTCGGTAGCTCCGGGATGTGATGGATGGGCGTGAGTGGATCGAGAGGAATGTCGGCTGGGATCGAGCGAATCGAAACCGGATCGAGTCGTTCGATGCCTTCCTTTCGGAGCACAAGGAGGACGTCGATGTGGTCAAGGTGTTCGGCGACAATGGGTTCCGGAGATCGACCAACATTGGTCCGGTCGTCGAGTAGATCTACGCCGCCGACGACAACTTCGCCGCTCTCGACACCTGGGACCAGGCCTGCTGCCAGATGGCTCCAGACCAGGGGACCCGGAACGAGTCGTCGTCCCAACTCCTCGAAGACCAGTACGGCATCCGAATAGCCCAGACCAATGCCGCCCTGATCCTCGGAGAGGCGAAGCCCGAACACGCCCATCTCCGCGAGTTCGCACCAGAGCGCCCGATCGAAGCCCTTGGATTTTCCGAGTTCAGGCAGACGTTCGTTCGAGACCTGACCCTCGCAGAAACTGCGAATGCCGGCTTGAAGCGCCTTCTGATCTTCTGTGGGCTGGAAGTCCAAATGTTCTCCTCGAGCTTTTTCGGATTCCGGAGTCGGGCCGGAAACGTAGTTACTCGGTGTTAGGCCATTTTAATTTGTTGTCGGTCGAGGTTCTTTCGGTAGGCCGAGGACGCGCTCGCCGATTATGTTTTTCTGGATCTGACTCGTTCCGGCGGCAATTGCGAGGGAGATTGCGTTGAAATGTCGTCCCAGGAAAAGGCTGGAAGGTCGATCCGCGAGATCCGTTCGCGAGAGTCCGGCGCGACCCAATAGCCGAATGCCGAGTTCGGTGATCCGCTGGTAGATGTCGGTGTAGTAGAGCTTGACGGCTGAAGATCCAACCCCGGGCACGCCCGATTCCCTGGATTGGCAGACGGATAATTTGACCATCGCCCAGAGCGATTCGAGTTCGCCCGAGAGATGCCCTATTTCGCCTCTCAGAGCGCGGTCGTCCCAGGCGCATCCGTCATTACTCGTGATGGTTTTCGCGGTGCGAATCAGATCCATGACAAAGGCTTGGAGATGGATCATGTCGCTGGCGAAGGCGGTGCCTCGTTCGAAGCGCAGCGTGACGTTCGTGACGCGCCAGCCGTCGTTCTCCTCACCAATTCGGTTGTTCACGGGAATCTGGACGTCTTCGAGAAAGACCTCGGAAAACTCTCCCTCGCCCTCGAGAGTCGGAAGCGGACGGATTTCGATGCCGGGAAGATCCATGGGCATGATCAGCCAGCTGATGCCGCGATGCTTGGGCGCTTCGGGATCGGTGCGTACGAGGAGTTCGCAATAGTCGGCGACCTGAGCAAAGGAGGTCCAAATCTTGTGGCCTGAGACAACGTAGTGTGCACTGTCGTCTGAATTCCCTCCGACCCGCTCGGCTTTCGTCTGGAGGCTGGCGAGGTCGGATCCGGCGACGGGTTCCGAGAATCCCTGGCACCAGACTTCTTCGCCCGAAAGAATGTTTTGGATGTGTCGGGCTTTCTGTTCGTCGCTGCCCTCGGCCATGATCGTTGGACCGCCATGCAGGACGCCGACAAAGTTGACACCGATGTACGGCGCGTTCGCCTTCGCGATTTCTTCGAAGTAGATCAATTGCTCGATCAGTGTCGCGTCGCGTCCGCCGTATTGCTTGGGCCAATTGATGCCCGCATAGCCCGCATCAAATAGCTTTCGCTGCCATCGCGTGTCGTAGTCGCGCCGCGCATCCCAATCGCTTGAGGCGGGCGATGTTCCGTGGGCGGGGACTTCGCTTGCCAACCATACGGCGAGTTCGCGCCGGAAGGACTGCTCGTGAGGCGTGTAGCGGAGATCCAATTTTGATCCTCTTGGCGTCCTGTCCTGTGGAAATGAGACGTCGAAATAGGCGGCGCCTTGGTGCACGATCAGGCTTGCGCCGGTTCGGTGCGTGACTCAATACGAGTCGCATCGTATCGAAATGCGAGAAGCTCGTCAAAGGCGAGAATTCGGTTTCCGACGCCTCCGGGAAGCCCCGGAGCCGGCCTGCTCGCCGCCTAGAAGCGGCCGATGTAATGCGAGAACGCGTCCATGAGAGGAAGCACGCACTCGCGGTTGGCGGAAGGAAGCCGCAGCACAGCCTCGGTGACACCCAAAGAGGCGTAGTACGTGAGTTTTTCATCGCTGGGTTCGATGCCCATCGGGACTAGGTGGAGCGACGTGTCGTCGCGGCCGGCCTCGCGGAAGAGACGGCGTAGCCTGTCGAGTTCCTGTCCCATGCCCGCGCCTCCGATGGGCATCCAGCCGTCGGCGTATTCGACGATTGCACCGAAGAGCTTTGGTCCGGCGGCCCCGCCAATCAGGGTGCGCGGGCGTGGCTGCTGAATGGGTTTGGGCCACTGGAAGGACGGCGTGAATTGTACGAATTCGCCGTCGAAGCGGGCAATGTCTTCGCTCCAGAGCGCTTGCATTGCGAGCATCGTTTCGCGAACCCGCTCACGTCGGCTAGCCACGTCGATGTCATGATTTTCCATTTCTTCGTGGTTCCAGCCGTATCCGATTCCGAAAACGAAGCGGCCCTGGCAGATCCAGTCGAGGGTCGCGATCTCTTTCGCGAAAGTAATCGGATCGTGTTGAGCGGGTAGGCCGATCCCTGTGCCCAGGAGAATCGAGTCAGTGGCACTCGCGGCGGCGGCCAAAGCGATATAGGGGTCGGGACTTCGGAAATACGGTGCTTCGAGTTCATCGGCCCCGCTTGGTGCGGGCGTGCGCCGACTCGCCGGGATATGCGTATGTTCGGGCAGATAGAGCGAATAGAAGCCGCGCGCCTCGGCTTCCCGAGCCACTTCGACAGGATGCATGGCCTGGTCCGTTGCCTGAATGGTGACACCGATCTTCATTGCTCTCACCTATTCTCTCACGTATAGACGCTCCCGTCGGCTTCGTCCAATGACGTCCCCGAACCGACCGGATCCCCCGGTCGACCAACGCCTTCAGATCTCATGGCTCGTCGACCTCGACTACGTTTGCATTTGACGCTCGGACGCTTACGTTAGAAGCTCTTCCGTGAAGCCTGGCCTATCGAGGAGTCTATCCCTTTGGCGACATCTCCGAAATTCGACGCGAGTTATGTTCTCGACGACCGCTATAGCCGGGAGTCTGGGCGAGTCTTCTTGACAGGTAATCAGGCGCTCGTTCGGCTTCCGCTGATGCAGCGACGTCGAGACCTGGCGGCGGGGCTGAATACGGCCGGCTTCATTTCGGGCTATCGCGGGTCGCCGTTAGGCACCCTCGACATGAACCTGTGGCAGGCAAAGGTCACACTCGACGAACACGAGATCCGTTTCGAACCGGGCCTGAATGAAGATCTGGCGGCGACCGCCGTCTGGGGTTCGCAGCAGTCGATGCTGCACGAAAATCCGCAATTCGATGGCGTATTCGGCATGTGGTATGGCAAAGGGCCGGGCGTCGATCGTGCCTGCGATGCGTTGAAACACGCGAATTACGCCGGAACTTCAGCGAATGGCGGCGTCCTCGCATTGATGGGAGACGATCCCGGAGCGAAATCCTCTTCGATCGCGCATCAGAGCGAGACCGCGATGATCCATTGTGGAATTCCCGTTATGAATCCGGCGACCGTGCAGGATTATCTAGATTTCGGCCTCTACGGTTGGGCGCTCTCGCGGTATTCCGGATCTTGGGTTGGCTTCAAATGCCTGACCGATACGGTCGAGAGTTCAGGGTCTGTTCTGGTTTCATCGGATCGCGCACGTATTGTTAGGCCCACTGATTTCGAGATGCCGCCCGGCGGTCTGCATATTTCTTGGGGAAATCTTCCGCTTCAGGTCGAGGCTCGAGTCTTCGAACAAAGGCTCGTTGCCGTCCGCGCGTTCGTCCGTGCCAATGGAATCGACCGGGTGGCCCTTGGCTCGGATCGTTCGGGGCCTCGTCGTCTCGGGATCGTTACGACTGGCAAGGCCTACGGCGATTTGAGGCAAGCGCTCGTCGATATTGGAATCGATGATACGAAGGCGCGCAGTCTTGGACTTTCGATCTATAAGGTCGGTGTGAGCTGGCCCCTCGAGTCGGAAGGCCTTCGTGAGTTCGCTTCGGGATTGGACAATCTTCTGGTCATTGAAGAGAAGAAGCCCATCATGGAAGAGCAGATCTCGAACCTGCTTTTCAATCTCAGTGATCGTCCGAGACTGTTCGGGAAACAGGATCTCGCGGGGCGCCCTCTGGTGCCTGGCATCGGAGAACTCACGCCACTCATCGTGGCAGGCGTTCTCCGCCATTGGATTGCCGATTTGACGGCGGAAGATGGCGATGCATCGTCGTGGCAGAGCGCACTGATTCCCGCTCCCGACCAGGCGACCGTGGCGGGGCCGAAAAGTGGTCTGATGCGTTTGCCTTCGTTCTGCTCGGGATGCCCGCACAACCGATCGACCGTCGTGCCGGAGGGCAGCGTCGCGTTAGGCGGAATCGGTTGTCACGGAATGGCGGTCTGGCTTCCGGAGAGGCGGACCTTGGCGGTGACCCAAATGGGAGGAGAGGGCGCCAATTGGATTGGCCAATCCCCCTTTTCGGGCGTCGATCACATTTTTCAGAACATGGGGGACGGCACGTATTTTCATTCGGGTCTGCTGGCCATTCGGGCTGCGATCGCTGCAAAGGTGAACATCACGTACAAGATCCTCGTGAATGGGGCCGTCGCCATGACGGGAGGACAGCCGATCGAGGGCGAGGACATGGCGGGTGAAATCACGACGCCGGAAATCGCTCGGCAACTGGCGGGGGAGGGTATCCGACGGATTGCCGTGCTTTCTGATGACGTCGAGAAGTATTCGATCGCCGCGTTTCCGGCTGGTGTGACGATTCATCATCGAAATGAGATCGATCGTGTTCAGAAGGAACTTCGACAGATCGGTGGCGTGACCGCGCTTCTCTATGACCAGACTTGCGCGGCGGAAGCGCGTCGACTGCGCAAACGCGGGCAGTTTCCCGATCCGGATCGTCGAGTTGTCATCAATGAATTGGTCTGTGAAGGATGTGGCGATTGCTCGGTCCAATCCAATTGCATTTCGATCGAACCGGTCGAAACCGAGTTCGGTCGAAAACGGCGCATCAATCAGTCCTCCTGCAACAAGGACTATTCATGTCTCGAAGGGTACTGCCCGAGCTTTGCGACGATTGTGGGTGGCCGACTCCGGAACGCTGTCGTCGATAATGATTCGGGCGTGCGCGGCGCACAAGAGAATCGACTCTTCGCCGAATTGCCGGATGCCCCGGTCGCTCGCCTCGATGAGCCCTTCAACATCTTTGTGGCCGGAATCGGGGGGACCGGTGTGATCACGGTGGGTGCGCTGATAGGAATGGCCGCGCATCTGGAAGGGAAGGGGACAACGCTTCTCGATGTGACGGGGTTGGCGCAGAAGAATGGTGCCGTCGCGAGTCATGTCCGGGTCTCGCGAGATTCGGGGGAACTCTACTCCACGCGGATCTCACCCGGCGCCGCGGATCTTCTCCTGGGATGCGACATCGTCGTCTCGACGGGTCAGGATGGGATGGAAAAGCTGTCTGGCACTCGAACTCGGGCAATTGTGAATACGCATGTTGCACCGCTGGCCGACTTCGCATCGAGCCCGGACATGGATTTTTCCTCGAAGGAGATGGAGTCTGCGCTGCTGGAACGGTTGGGCGGAGACCGGGTCGACCTGGTGGATGCAACGCGGATCGCCACGGAGGGATTAGGCGACGCCATCGCGGCGAATCTCTTTCTCGTCGGATTTGCGCTTCAGAAGGGCCTGATGCCCATCGGTCTGCCCGCGCTCGAAAGGGCCATCGAGTTGAATGGGAAATCGATCGAGCTGAATCGACGAGCACTGGCGTGGGGACGGCTCGCTGCACACGACTGGAGTCGAGTGCAAAATCTGATCGATTCGCGTGGTTCGGCTTCATCGGGGGAAGGGGATGAGTCGATGCCTGGGCTCGATGAGATCATTGCGACGCGGTTTCAATTCTTGACGGACTATCAAGACGCTGCCTACGCCAAGCAATACGAAGCGTTCGTGGAGGCAGTCAGGGGGAGCGAAGAGGCATCCGGCGTTGTCGGCGCTCGCCTGGCTACTGCGGTTGCACGGAATTTGTTCAAGCTCATGGCTGTGAAGGATGAGTACGAAGTCATGCGCTTGTGGGCGGATGTCGGTTTCGAGAGACAACTGGATCATGAATTCGAGGGCGACTACAAGATTCAGTTTCACCTGGCGCCGCAGATGTTTTTCCCTCGAGATCCGGACACCGGGCGTGCGAGGAAGCTCACGCTGAGTCGTCGAGCGATGTCGATGTTGAAGCTGCTGCGGCACCTGAAATTTCTTCGAAATACACCCTTTGATCCTTTTAATCGCACGGCACATCGGCGTCGGGAATGGGGGCTCGTTGGCGAATACAAATTGGTGGTCGGTGAGATCTTGGAGGGCCTTTCGATGAGCAATCACGAACTGGCTCTCGAGCTTGCAGAAATCCCAGCGCAGATCAGGGGCTTCGACTCGGTGAAGGATGTTCAGCTCGCCGCGGCGAAGGAACGGGAGGCAATCTTGCTTCGTGACTTCCGAACCAGCGTTGCATGAGGCCGATCCAATCGATTCGAGCCGCCGGGGCGGTTGCCCCGGTCATCGATTCGTCGAACTGAAACGGGCTCGGGGGGCCGCCGATCGGCGACGAGATAGCCCCCCAGCCGGGGCCAGCTTTGGATTCCTTCGGGCCTGCCGCGCAGAGGTGCATTTGCGGCGTATCCACGCGGAAAGAATCGAATTTTCCTCCGCATTTCGGTCCGGAAAGCGAGCCGTTTTCTCTCGATTGGGGCAATCTCTGAAGGGACCTCGGGTGACATTCTCGAGCTCCCATAGGCGAGGCGTAGGCCACTCGTTGGCACTCGTTCCTGGCCGGATTGAATGACGGTTGTCTCGTAGGCTTGCAGCCGATGCTGGACTGAGACGATCGGGCGAAGCGAACAGTTTGATAGCGATGAGAGTCTGGGCTCGAGTCAGTCAAGAGCCAAGGCCTATCCAACACAGCAAAGGACGAAGAGAGTTAAGGACGATGTCGACCCCCATGACCGCCGCAGAAATGCGGAAGATTCTTGCCAGCCGAAAAATTCAGCGCGTTGTCGTACTCGGAGCCAACGGAACGATGGGCTTCGGAAGCGCCGCACTTTTTACAACAGCGGTTCCCGAAGTGACCTTCTTGGCACGGACGAAGGAAAAGGCGGAGGAAGGACTCGCCGCCGCTATCAAGCAGGTGCGTTCGCCGACCGTGGCCTCTCGCGCAACGACCGGCGACTACGACAATGACCTTGTCGCAGCCGTTGCGGGTGCAGACCTCGTCTTTGAAGCATTGACCGAAGACATGGCGATCAAGAAGGAAATCTTCGACAAGATCGAAGCCGCTCGCGGCGATGACTCGATCGTCGCGACAGTCACGTCGGGCCTGTCGATCAATTCGCTCTGCGAGGGACGAAGCGAGTCCTTCCGCAAGAATTTTCTGGGATTGCATTTCTTCAATCCGCCCAATGTCATCGTGGGAACCGAATTGATCGCGGGCAATGACACGGATCCAGCGATCGTCGACTTCATCGATGCGTTCTCGCAGCTTCGCCTCGGCCGAGAAATGGTGCGGACCTTCGATACGCCGGGTTTTGCGGGCAATCGCGTCGGCTTCAAGCTGATGAACGAATGTGCTCAACTGGCGGGCGAACGTGGACCGCTTCTCGTCGACAAGTTGGTCGGGCCCTATACCGGTCGAGCGATGACGCCGCTTGCGACGGTCGATCTGGTCGGGTGGGATATTCACCGTGCAATCGTGGATAACGTATACGCGAATACCAATGATGAAGCGCATGAAACGAACAAGCTTCCGGACTTCATGGCCAAGCTAATGGACAAGGGCGTGCTCGGTAACAAGGCGGGCGGTGGCTTCTTCAAGCGTGACGGGAAGAAGCGGCTGGTTCTCGACCCATCGACCGGTGACTACACGCCGGAGGAAGAAATCAAGCTTCCGGATCTCGCTTACATCGACGAAGTCTCCGCACTTCATCGGGACGGCCGCTACAAGGAAGGCATGGCTGTCTTCCTGAACGCAGAGGGCGAGTACGCGAAGATCGCTCGCGGTGTGATTGCCGGATATATCGCATACGCCTTCGAGCGGGTGGGCGAAGTGACCGAGACCATCGACGGGATTGACCGGATCATGGGCCTTGGCTTCAATGCGGCGCCACCCTCGGTGCTCGTTGACGCGTTCGGAGCGCAGGGCGTGGTGGACATGATCGGCGAGGCCGGTTTGGCTGTTCCCTCTGCATTGGCTGAGGCCGCCAAAACCGGGAAGCCCCCACGATTCTTTACGCATTCCCGGATTAACATCGGGCGATTCTTCGTCGCGGGCTGACGCTGACTTAGTCGTATTGCCGACGATCGAGTGTTTCGATTGCGGCCTGTTTTGAGAGATGAATCAGAGAAGTGAAAATGTGGCTCCACTCGGAGCCTTGCTGGAGGAGAAGGAAATGGCGGCTGGATCCGAAGTTTACATTCTCGGTGGGTACCAAACTGATTTTGCTCGTAACTGGACCAAGGAGAATAAGCATTTTTCCGCGCTCATGCGCGAGAGCGTGCATGGTGCTCTCGAAACCTGTGAGATCGCACCGGAAGAAGTCGAGAGTGCGCATGTCGGCAACTTCGCCGCCGAGCTCTACTGCATGCAGGGCCATCTGGGTGCGTTCTTCACGGAAACCGACCCGGCCTTTAGTGGCCTACCAACGGGGCGTCACGAAGCGGCTTGCGCTTCGGGTTCGATCGCACTGCTCGCGGCTTCGGCCGAAATCGAAGCCGGCCGATACGACCTTCAGGCGGTCGTGGGAATCGAACAGATGAAGACGGTGTCATCCGATGTCGGTGGATCGTATCTGGGAACCGCCGCCTGGTACGAACATGAAGCAGAAGGGATTGCGGCACCCTTCCCGAAGCTCTTCGGCAAGCTCGGTGACGAATACGACAAGCGCTACGGCCTGAATGACGAGCATCTGGCTGAGATTTCGAAGATCAACTACGCGAATGCCAAGCTGAATCCGAATGCGCAGACCCGAACCTGGTACATGAACAAGGAGCATGCGCTCACACACACAGACGACAATCCAGCGATTGGTGGTCGCGTTCGGATTTCAGATTGTTCACAGGTGACCGATGGCGCGGTGACGCTGTTTCTCGCCTCGCGTGAATACGCTGAAAAATGGGCCAGGGGAGTCGGTAAGAAGCTTTCGGAAATCCCGCGCATCAAGGGTTGGGGACATAACACGGCGCGACTCAAGTTTGCGGACAAGGTGGCGGAGAGCGCGAACGACCAGTTCGTCCTTCCCCATGTTCGAAGCACCATCGCTAGTGCGATGAAGCGGGCGGGAATCGATGGTGTCGATGGAATCGATGGCATCGAAACCCACGATTGCTTCACGACCTCGGAATACATGGCGATCGATCATTTCGGCATCACGGCGCCGGGCGAGTCCTGGAAGGCGGTCGAAGAAGGCTGGCTCGAGATCGACGGTAAGCACCCGATCAATCCGAGTGGCGGGCTGATTGGTGCAGGCCATCCGGTCGGCGCGACGGGCTGTCGCCAGGTCCTCGATTCGTACCTGCAGGTGACAAATCAGGCCGGCGCCTACCAGGTAGAAGGTGCGAAAAACTTCCAGACCTTGAATATCGGCGGTTCGGGGACCACGAGCGTATCCTTCGTCGTTGGGATCTGAGCCCCGGGGCGGCAAAACAGCGATCGGCGATCTTAATCCGGAGTACTCGACTCTTATCTGACGCTGTGTAATATATGGGCTACGAGGAACGCCATCGCTGGCCGATCTCATTGGCCCCTTGGGAGGGGGGTGGCCCTCGCTTGGCGTTCAAAGCTCTTGAACTCAAACCGAGTTCATCACTTTGGAGGCCAGCCCCATGCGATCACCCAATCTAGTGAAGTGCGTACCGACCCAATCCAAAGGTTCGATTGCTGTTTCGATCGCCGTTTCGAAGGTTGCATCGACGGCCGTCTTGCTGACATTGTTGGCGAGCATGTTGGTCATTAGTCTCGGCTGCGGTGGTGCGACATCCGGAGGGCCAGATGGCTCTTCCGCGAGTTCGGGCGGCGCGGAGGCTGCCAGAGCCCCAGAGGCGACTCGAGATGGTCTGATCAAGGTGGCCATGGACGGCTCAGGCGATCTCTTTCTTCGGCCCGATCACGGAATTGGCGGCTACGACGCAATCGTGATTGCGCCGGCCTTCGTGACTTATCGCCGAACCTCGGCGCGCCTCGATCCCGACGATGAAGAAGTTTATCTGGTCTCACTCGAACAGGCTTTGCTCGACGAAGCCAACTCCATCGGCGTGCCGATCGAGTACGAGATCGGCGAATGTGTGATCAAAATCGGGATCGGCTTTTTGAACGTTGATCTCGCGAAATCTGCGGCAGCGGAAGTGCTAGGTGAAATGATTCTTGTGATCGAGTACCAGGACTCCCTCAGCGGTGAATCCCTATTGCGTCTGATGGTGCCCAAAACGATTCTGCGCGAGTCGGGTGGAATGACGCGGGCCGAACACGTCAGTGCGAGTTTCGATCGAATGATCGATGAAGTGAATATCACGAATGCGCTGCGAAGTGCGACAGCGACGCCGTCCAAGCCACGTCCCGGCTGTGAGGGTCGATTGGTGAATGCCGGTCTTCCGAGCGGAGCGAACTAGCCATGCCGGTTCGCCGTAAATCGGTTGGTGGTCGGATCTCAAGCGACTGTCGGCGTCTAGGTATGGGGGCACGCCAATGACCACTGGACGCTCGGTCCTTGGATCGCGACGACGGATGAGATTAGTGATCCCCACCCGCTGGGCCTTCTGAGCAATCCACCCCAGATCCTCAAGGCCGGCGATGTCGTTCGTGTCGAAAATGACGGGATCGGCCAGATTGAGAATCCAATCATCGACGAACCGGACGGGTTCATCGCCTGATTCGCCCCACGCACAGAGCGTGCCCGCCTAGGAGAAGAACCATGATCAAAGTTCAAGACATTGCTTATGTGCGCTTTTCAGTACCGGATCTGGATCGAATGCAGCAGTTCGGCCTGGATTTCGGGTTGACGCTGACTGCGCGTGACAACGACGTGCTCTATCACCGCGGAAGTGATCCCTCGCCGTACGTGCATGTGACGGAGCAGGGCGACGCCGGATTTCTGGGGATGGCCTTCGAAGCGGCCTCGGCGGAGGATCTGGTCGCGGCTTCGCAGCTTGAGGGTGCTTCGCCGGTTCAGAAGATCGAGGCACCCGGCGGAGGCCAGCGGGTCTGCTGGACCGATCCTGACGGATATCGCATCGAGGTTGTTCATGGAAGAGAAGTGCTACGGGCTCTCGAAGTACCGACCGCCATCGGTGTGAACCGCGGCAGCGATCGCCAGCGCTTTGGCAAGGTTCATCGCCCGCCCTCTGGCGCCTCTTCGGTCAAGCGACTTGGGCACGCGGTTATACGAGTGGCCGATTTCCGACGAAGCGAAGAATGGTACAAGTCGCGGTTCGGTTTTCTGTCTTCGGATGAGGTCTATCTCGGTGAACCCGAGAACGTGATTACAGCCTTCATGCGCTGTGACCGAGGCGATGAATTCGCAGACCATCACACTCTGCTCTGCGTGGGTATTGGAGAGCCGGGCTTCGATCATGCGGCCTTCGAGGTCGAAGACGTTGACGCTGTCATGGCGGGTCACGATCATCTGGCACAAGCCGGTTACGAACATCATGCGGGCATCGGTCGCCATATCCTGGGAAGCCAGATCTTTGACTATTGGCGAGATCCCTGGGGCCATGTGGTTGAGCACTTTACCGACGGCGACATGCTCGATGCGAACACGAAGGTGACCCAGCACGATCCGGGTACGGCCCTTGGCACCTTGTGGGGTAGCTTCGCAGCGAACTAAGCGCTCAGTTTCAGGGAGAGGAAACCAGAATGGGACTCTACGAAAGCGATCATCCGGACGCTCCCAAAATGAAGGGATTACACTCTTCCCCGATCCGCCGCTTCGCCCCGCGGAAACGAAGGCCAGGGAGTCGATGAACGCGAGCATGACTTCCTCGTCTGTTTTTCAATCTGTGATGAAAGTTTTGTTGCACGAATTGATTTTTCGTCCCTTTCGCAACGTCGGAAAAGACGAGATCGCGCTCTTTGAAACCGCGCGTAACGATCCGACGCTCGTTGCCTAGCTGCGGGACTATGCCGAGAACGGGTCGGCCTGGGAGGATCGGGGTCGGGACGCGTACCTGGGACTCGAAGCTGGTTTGCAGGGACTCGACGATTCGCTCGCCGCAAGTGAGTGGCTTTCGGGAGATCGTTATGGGCTCGCGGACATTTCCTGGGTTGTGAACTATCACCGACTGACTCAGGCACAGGTTGATCTGACGAGCTGGCCTCGCTTTCTGGAATGGGGAATGCGCGCCACGAAGCGGCCGACGTTCGAAGCGGCTGTTCTGAACTACACCCATTAGAGGGGCAAATGACCTGGGAGGGATCGGTGAGTATCGAAAAATATGATGTCGCGATCGTTGGATACGGACCGGTGGGTGCTTTACTCGCTCTGGAACTCGCGGACTCCGATCTTCGAGTCGTGATCTTGGAACGTTCGTGCGAACCCGTTGAGCTTCCCCGAGCCGTTGGTCTCGATGGCGAGTCGGTGCGTGCGTTTCAACGCCTGGGTTTCGGCGATCTGGTTGCCGGGATTTGCCAGCCTCCGCGTGAAATCGATCAGGTCTTGTTTGCGAACTCTCGGCGAGAGCCGATTTTTGGCGCAACCATGCCAAAGGTCGGCGAGCACGGTTGGCGCGATGTGGCCTTCTTCGACCAGCCTGAACTCGAGGCACTCCTGCGCGAACTGGTTGCGAAAGACGATCGAATCGACGTGTTATTCGGACACGAAGTCAAGCAGATCGAGCAGGATAGAAACGGAGTCGAGCTGCAGAGCATGTGCCTTGACAATGGGACCGAGGTCCAACGCTTGGTCTCGTATGCCGTAGGATGTGATGGCGCATCGAGCTTCGTTCGGGAGCATCTCGGAATTGCATGGGAAAGTCTTGGCTACGACCAGGACTGGCTCGTCGTCGATGTCACTCAGGGCCCAGATGCGAATCTTCCGCTCGCGACGATGCAGGTCTGCGACCCGGAACGCCTCACGACGTATGTCTGCGTCAAGGACCCGAATCGCCGCTGGGAGTTTCAACTCCTCGAGGGTGAGACCCGAGAGGAGATGCTACGACCGGAGAAGATTCAGTCGTTGCTCGATCCGTGGACGGCGCGCGACAACTATGAGATTCGACGCGCCGCGGTCTATCAGTTTCACGCGGCGACGGCGGGTTGCTGGCAGGTGGGCCGGGTCTTTCTGGCCGGTGATGCCGCCCATCAGACGCCGCCGTTTCTGGGGCAGGGACTAAATGCGGGATTTCGGGATGCGGTGAATCTGGGTTGGAAAATTCCGATGGTGGAATCCGGGCTCTGTGATGCGCGTCTGCTCGAGACCTATCAGCGGGAACGCGACGCGCATGCCAAGGAGCTCGTGGAATGGGCGGTCGCGATCGGCCGGCTGATGGAGACCTTGGCCGCACGTGAGGCCGGAAAGCCAGACCCCTATCCGGCGGACGAGGGTTCGGGGTATGGCCAGCGGCGAACAGCGCCACCCCTGCGCGGCGGTGTCCTGATGATGGAGCAGTGCCGAGAAAAGACTGTGCCGATTGGATGCATGCTGCGACAGCCGTCGGTGCGAGGGGACGATGGTGCAGTCCATCGCCTGGATGAAGTCTTTGGCTCCAGCTTCACGGCCGTTGCGAGAAAGGCCAGCGATCTGGTTTTGGGACTTGAGGCCGAAGGGGTGCTCGAGCGGTTAGGCGGACGCGTGGTCTGTCTCGAGGACTTGGTAGTTGTCGAAGGTGAGTTGGATCGGGTTTTCGATACACATGCGGCACTGATATTGCGCCCAGATCGCTACATTTTTGGTGTCGTCGACGACGATTGGAATTTGGACGCTCTGGTGCTCGAGCTTGGAAGGAAAATGGCCCTCAAATGACGACGACCGCCAAAGTGGATCGGCACGATGCAGCTTGGCTAGGCCCTCCGATCGGGAGCGCAGTCATCGCTTTCGGGAATGGAGAGATCGTTTATGGGAATTCAGATTCGCCGCGCAGAGGTCTCCGACCTCGATGCAGTCATTCCGCTCTTTGACGCCTACCGGGTGTTCTACAAGAAATCGAGCGATCTGGCTGGCGTGAAAGCGTATCTTTCCGGGCGCTTCGCGTTAGGCGATGCCGTCATCTTACTGGCATTCCACGACGAGGATCCCGTAGTCGGCCCGCCGATCGGCTTTACACTGCTGTTGCCAACCTGGTCTTCGGTGGCGCTGGGCAGGGTTTTCACCTTGAACGATCTCTACGTGGTCGAAGAGGGGCGCAAAGCCGGGGCGGGGCGCGCGATGCTTGAGGCGGCCCATGAGCATGCACGTAGCGAGGGAGCGGTTCGAGTCTCTCTCAGGACGGCCGTTGACAATGAAACCGCTCAGCGTCTCTATCGCGCGGTCGGGTATCAGCGCGACGAAGTCTTCTCCGCCTTTGATTTCCATCTATAGGAACTTCTCGGGCACCGTCTACTAGACAGTCGGCGAGAGCCGTGCCTGATCCTCTATGCGGACGGCGTCGCAGGCGTATCAATAATTCCATTCATTTGGCGCCCCGGCGCTCTCTGTGACGCGTGCACTTGCACTTCGATCCGTGTCATCATTGCCTGATGCCAAATGATGTCGATTCTCAGGATGAGGCGGCCGTTCGATTTCCGCCGCCCTTTGTGCCCGTGATCGGGCTTGTCGCTGATGATGGCGGCCTTCGGTCTAGTGTTGCTCGCCAACGTCTGGGTCGTGGGACTCGCGTTCGTAACTTGGTGGACCATCTACATGGTTGCGATTCGACACGAAGAAGCCTACTTAACCCAGGAATTTGGCGGCGTGTATTACGACTACAAAACAACTGTTAGGCGATGGCTATAGGTAGGCGGGCAAGGCTCTCAGGAAGCCGACGCATGCCGCACGAGTTGTCCGGGCAGGATTCCCGTCGGCTTGCCATCCTCGCAAACGGATTGGCCGGCCACGAGCGTCATCCTGTATCCGTCGACACGCTGAACCAGGCGTTTTCCGCCCGCCGGGAGATCGAATAGGATCTCGGGCGGTCGTAACTGCATCGCCGACCAATCGATGAGGTTCAGGTCCGCACGTTTTCCGGGTTGGATGACGCCGCGATCCTCGAGGCCAATCAGCCGAGCGGTGTCCGCGGTTTGTCGCTTGACGAGCCATTCCAGTTCGAGTTTTTCGCCCCGGGTTCGGTCTCGACCAAAATGAAGCATGAGAAATGACGGAAAGCTTCCGTCACAGATCAGCCCACAATGGGCGCCCGCGTCTCCGAGACCCGGCACGGTATTGGGATCGAGGAGCATGTCGCGTGAGACATCGAGGTTGTAGTCGGTGTAGTTGAGGAAGGTTCGATAGAGCAGAGCGTGGCCCTCGTTCTTGAGAAGGAGGTCATAGACGAGGTCGCGGGGAGTGATGTCGTCCGCTTCGGCCCGAGCGGTCATGCTGTCCTCTGGCGCGGGTTCGTAGTCGGGCGGGTCGCCCAATTCAAAGATGCGTTCGAAGCGACAAGTCAATTCGGCGAGCCCCGGTGATATTTCGTCCGCCAGGATCTTGGCTTTTAGACTCGGGTCCCGCATCCGTTCGACGCGCTCCGACAGAGGCAAGGCCTCGATCCCCTTGTAGTGCCGGCTAGTCATGAATGGATGGAAGCTCGCTTGCAGCCCGAGCAGGAGTCCGATGGCCCGCGGAGGGACCTGTGCGGTCATGGGTAGTCCCTCGTTGACGGCCTCGCCGATGAGGTCGAGCAACCGTCGCCACTGGTTCGGCACGCGGTCATTCTGTGCAACGGAAATGGACATCGGCCGGCCCGAGACCTCGACCATTTCTCGCAACAGTGCAAATTCTTCATCGAGATGGGCGAAGTCAGCGACCATTTCGAAGACGCCCCGACCGCCTTCGCCGATCGCCTTTGCTATTCCGAGCATCTCCGCAGGGCTCGCTGTTAGGCTGGGCGTGTAGTCCCCGTCCTTGGTGCGATGATTTCGAGTCCGTGAGCTGGAGAAACCGACCGCGCCGGCCGCGATGGCCTCGCGCGCGAGTCTTCCCATGGTCTCGATTTCTTCGGTGGTGGGTTCGGTTTGATGGTCGGCCCCGCGTTCTCCCATCACGAAGGCGCGCAATGCACCGTGCGGAACCTGGGCGACGACGTCGATCGAAATGGAGCCTCGTTCGATCGAGTCCATGTATTCGGGGAAGCTTTCCCACTGCCATTGGATGCCTTCGGCGAGCGCTGTCCCGGGGATATCTTCGACACCCTCCATCAGGCTGATGAGCCAGTCATGTTGATCGGGGGCTGCGGGCGCGAAGCCAACTCCGCAATTTCCCATCACGACCGTCGTCACACCATGCCAGATCGACGGCGTTAGGTAGGGGTCCCAGGTGACCTGCCCGTCGTAGTGTGTATGAACGTCGACCCATCCTGGAGTGACCAGGAGTCCTTGAGCGTCGATTTCGTGGTCCGCTTGTTCGTCGGTTTCGCCGACTGTCACGATCTGGCCACCGCGGATGCCGATATCCGCCTGGAAGCGCGGCGCTCCAGTTCCATCGATGACGGTTCCACCTCGAATGATTAGATCGAGCATGTTGGATTCCTCCGTTTAGGCCAGTAGGTGAAGAATACAGAGCGTCGCGGGCTCTAATCAACTGATTTATGCTTCGACTTGGAATCAAGGGGCGAAACCGCCCAGCTCTGCTCTGAACGACAGTCGACACGCCTGACACGACCTACACGACTTACGAGACGGGGACCCGACTGATGAAGAATCCTGAAACCCTGGAAATAGCTGCCGAATGGAATTCAGCCGACGTCGCCGACGAATCGAGTTGGACCGAAATGCTCGCGCCGGTCGAGCTTGCCGAAATCGATCGCGCGCTTCGCCACGCCCTTGCGAAGAGTTCCGATGTCATGGATATCTCGAAGCAAGACTTTCCGCTCCCCACGTTCCAGTCGAGACTCAAGGCCATTGAAGGAGAATTGATCATTGGCCGTGGATTCGTGCGGCTGCGCGGAGTCGAGCGGGATCGATATAGCCGAGAAGAGATGGAGATGATCTATTGGGGCATCGGAATGCATCTCGGCGCTCCGTGGCCACAGAACCAATACGGGCATGTATTAGGAGATGTCACGGATCAGGGCGTTGATCCCGCGTCTCCGACGTCTCGCGGAAACGAGATCGGAAGCATCGGCCTTCCCTACCACTCGGACGGATCCGATCTGGTCGGCCTCATGTGTCTGCAACGACCAAAGAGTGGGGGCCTGTCGACAGTCGCGAATGCTCTCGCGATTCACAATGATCTGGTTCGAGAGAGTCCTGATCTCGCAGCGGAACTCTACAAGCCGCAGCCCTACGATTTTCGCGGAGCCGAGCCCGAGGGTGCTAGGCGATGGTACGAGATGCCCGTGTTCACGAGCTGGAATGGTCGCCTCTTCATTCGATATATCCGTCCCTATATCCTGGCCTCGCAGCGCTTAGAGGATGCGCCGCGGATTAGCGACCGAGCGGAGGAGGCCATGAGGCGAATGGACGAAATGACCCAGGACGAGAAGTACAACGTCTTCATGGAACTCCTGCCCGGTGATATGCAGTTCATCAACAACTATCACGTTCTGCATGCACGGACGGCCTACGAAGACGATCGCGAGGCGGGTCTGGTGCGTCATCTGAAGCGCTTGTGGCTCGCCACGGAGGTGTTGGCGGACCGTCCCCCGCAGTTTCAGAGAAATTTCAGCAGCGATTGGGAAAAGGCGCGGTCGGTCAGTCGGATCGATATCGACGGGACAGCTAAGGCGAGCTAATTCGTTGTCCTGGCAGATCTCGGACTGAAGCATCCGCCCGGATGAACGCACTGTGACCGAGCCCCTTTGCGAGTGAGCCCGGGCACCTTGTACTCAGACAGAAGAGTCAGGCAAGGTGGCTTGGGGTGCGCTTGAAAGAGCCCTGAATGACCCTCTACGCAGACCTGTTCAATGAGAGCCTGAGAGGCGGTAAGGGCGGCAGTCTGGGATTGCGACGTGGAGTTCAGGACACCATCGCAACAGTTAAACGCATTGACTCACGTCCCGTCGAGAAACTGTACGTCGTAGAGAAATTTAAACAAAATAACGCCCATCGCTCCGAGAAACAGGCCGCCGCTCACGTTCGGCGTTATAGCGCTGGCACTCAAAACGGCCAGCAGAACCAAGATAAAAGCAAGAATCATCTTAATCATAACTGATCACCTTCCCAAGAGATTGAGCGGCCATTGCTAGGTCGAAGTGCACTGGATACACGGTGGCTGCGACAGACGACCTGTACTGTTGATGTCTGGGAATATACTGTCAGTTCCAGGTTAAGAATTTGTGAAGCCGACCGGCAAAAGCCGGCGCAGAGCGGCGTTATGCAAAGAGAACGAGCGCGCGCGAATGCACAGGGAGTGGATTCCTTGGAAGGAATTGGCAGTCGTCGCATTTTCTTGAAGGCGCCGATTGGATTGGCGCGCTGGCTGGGAATCGTCATGGGGGACTTTGATCATGGAGTCCATATCCGCATTGGGTTAAGAGTTAACGGTATGGTGAAATAACACTAAGCTGAAATTCGAGGCGGATCCGATGGGTGGAGGAGGGCGCTATCACACTTACGAAGTCCAAACGACAAAGCCCCGAAACATCATCGACAGAGTCGAGACGTTCCGGGGCCAGGTCAGATCGGTTGAAGCAGCGCGCCAGATTCAGCGCGAATCGGCTCCGAGAATCAGCGTGCAGTACCTGATGGGATGTCCTTGAAGGGCTTTCCCTTATCGATGCGCGGCTCACCGGGCATTCCGAGCACTCGCTCGGAGATGATGTTGCGCAGGATTTCGTCGGTGCCGCCCGCCAGGCGAAGACCCGGCATCGCCATGTACGTTTGCTGCCAGGTGGGATCGCCCAGGCTGTCGTCGCCGGAGAGAACGCCCGCAGCGCCCTGTAGCTCCATACCGAAGGCGCCCATTTCGAGACCCATGATGGCGGCGACCAATTTCCCGATCGAAGCCTCCGGTCCTGGGGTTTGTCCCTGGGAGAGGGCGGAGAGTCCACGCTGCCCCGTGTACTTGAGCCCACTTCGCCGGACGGCGAAATCGGCGATCTTGCGACGCACGCCGCCGTCTTCGATGCCCGGTCGGCCATTGATCTCGACGTCTTGCGCCTGCTTGATCAGGTCCTTGATTCCAGCACCGCCACCGCCACCGGAGCCGATCGACGAACGCTCGTTCATCAAGGTCGTGATCGCGACACGCCAACCGTCGCCGACGGCGCCGAGTCGGTTCGTGTCCGGCGTTCGGACGTCGGTGAAGAAGACTTCATTGAAGCCGCTTGCGCCGTTCATCTGCTTGATCGGTCGAATGTCGATTCCGGGATCTTCCATGTCAACGATGAAGTAGGTGAGGCCGGCGTGCTTTGCGGCATTTGTGTCGGTCCGTGCCACCAGCATGCCCCATTTGCAGAACTGGGCACCCGTCGTCCAGATCTTTTGGCCATTGATGACCCAGTCATCGCCTTCCTTCACCGCGCTGGTCTTGAGGCCGGCGAGGTCCGACCCAGCATCCGGCTCCGAGAAGAGCTGACACCAGACTTCATCACCCTTCACCATGCTAGGCAGGAAGCGTTCCTTCTGTTCGTCAGTGCCATGCGCCATGATCGTGGGCCCAAGCATTCCGTGTCCGATTCCGTAGATCGAAGGCGGAATATCGTAGCGACCCTCTTCCTGACCGAAGATCACTGATTCCATGGTGGTGGCATCCTGGCCGCCAAATTCCTTCGGCCAGCGAAGGCAGGCCCAGCCCTCTTTGGTCTTGTGCGCTTGCCAGGCCTTGGCCTTGGCGATGAGATCGCCCTCGGCTTCGTCGAGCATGTTGATTTTGGATGCATCCGGATCGCGCAAGGTGGCATTGGCGTCGAGCCAGGTACGGACCTTTGCGCGGTACGTGGCTTCTTCGGGTGAGTCGTTGAAATCCATGAGGTACTCCTCTTGCTGAATTAAGTGGTCGAGTTGCTCGGCTTTGGCCAGAGGCCTCTGCTAGGCCGCGTCCTCGATGAGTTGGGTGATGAGCTTCTCGCGCCATTCGGCAGTCGTGCCGATCGTATGGGCGAGGACCTTTGCTCGTCGGTAGAAGAGGTGGCAATCGTATTCCCAAGTGTAACCGACGCCTCCATGCATCTGGATCATGTCGACGACCATGTTTTCGAATGCGTCACCGGCACTGATCTTGGCGCTGGCGGCGGCAACGGCGAGTTCATCGTCGTTGTTCTCAAGTGCCCAGGCGGCCCAATAGCAATTGGAGCGTGCAAGCTCGCGGTCGGCGTAGAGATCAGCCATTCGATGCTTGAGGGATTGGAAGGACCCAATCGGCCGACCAAACGCGAAGCGGTTCATGACGAAGTCGAAGGTGATCTGGAAGGCGCGATCCGCGCCGCCCAATTGCTCGAAGGCCATGAGGACGGCGGCACGAGTCAGCACGTCTTGCGTGACCGTCCACCCCGAACCCGCATCTCCAAGCCGCGTGGCAGGCGCGTCGGTGAAGACGAGCTTGGCCTGGGGACGAGTGGCATCAATCGAGTTCAGTCGGGTGCGTGCCACACCGTCGCCATTGAGGTCGACGATGACCAGGGAATGACTACTGCCTTCCTTGGCCAGGACGATCGCGAAGTCGGCGATGTCGCCATCGGCAACCGGAAGCTTCGTTCCGGTGAGTTTGCCGTCTGCGAATGTCGCGCTTACCGAGCCTTCGGCCAGGGTCCCAGCCTTCTCGGTGGTGGCCAGGGTGCCAATCAGGTCTCCGCTGGCAATGCCGGTCAGGTACTGCTTCTTCTGATCGTCATTTCCGACCTGGGTGATGGCCTCCGCGGCGAGATAGACGGTCGAGCCGAAGGGAATCGGTGCGAGGGCCTGGCCGATCTCACCGGCGATCATGGCCAGTTCGAGGTAGCCGTAACCAGCACCACCATATTCTTCGGGGATTGCAACGCCGAGCCAACCGAGTTCGGCAACGCCCTTCCAGAGGGCCTGGCTGTGTCCGGCATCTGCTTCGAAGACTTCTCGAACATGGCTGAGCGAAGAGTTCTCCGTGAGGTAATCCCTCGCGGTGCTCTGGAGCAGTTTCTGCTCTTCGGAAAAATCAAAGTTCATCTTGAATTCCTTTCCATACGGGCAATCGGCGTTATGCCGTTTAATAGTTCGATCGACAGCAGTCGAACGAAGAGAATCAGGTCCCCGTCCATTTAGGGGCGCGCTTTTCAGCGAAGGCGCGTGGTCCTTCTTTGGCGTCGTTTGATGCAAAGAGTTCCCGAACGACCGGAGTCTGATGTTGCCAGAATTCCTCTTCTGTGCGACCGAAGGAGTCGGCAATCATCATCTTCGATGCGGCGACACTGAGTGGTGCGTTCTTGGCGATGCGCGTCGCGAGCGCAATGGCCTCGTCGACAGCGTGGCCGGGCTCAGCGATGCGCGCAACCATACCGTATTCCGCCGCCGCTTCGACGCTGATGGGATCACCCGTGAGCGCCATCTCCATTGCGACGCCGTAAGGCACCAACCGCGGTAATCGCATCAGTGCACCGCCGGCTGCGAAGAGTCCAACCCCGACTTCGGGAATTCCGAGCCGAACGCCTTTTGCGGCCACGAGGAGGTCGCAGCTGAGGGCGATTTCGAGGCCGCCGGCCAGGGCAAAGCCTTCGATGGCAGCGATCAGGGGTTTCTTTGCTCCGTTGCGCAGGAATTGGTCGAAGCCCTTGGGCGGACCCTCAGTGGCGAATGCCTTGAGATCCATCCCGGCGGAGAAACCACCGTCGGCACCGGTCAAAACACCGGCGGACAGTCCGTCGTCGGAGTCCAACTCCTCAATGGCCTTGATCAGAGCCGCCGCCAATGCGGAGTTGACGGAATTCTTGGCTTTTGGACGGTTGAGCGTAATGAGCAGGACGCGGTCGCGTCGCTCGGTCAGCACTTCATCGGCCATCATGACCTCCTCTCGTTTCTATGTTCTCGATGCTCTCGATTCCGAGGTTTCCCGGAATTCCTTCGATGAACTCCTGTGCGCCTATTTCGGGGGAAGTCGCACGCCACCATCTGCACGGACGACTTCGCCATTCATGTAGTCATTGGTCAAGAGTTCGAAGACCATCGAGGCGAGTTCGTCCGCGTATCCAAGTCGCTTGGGGAAGAGCACACTCTCACCGAGCTTTGCCTTGAATGCATCACTGGCTTCGCCGGTTCCGTAGATTGGTGTGTCGAATAGGCCGGGGGCGATCGTGTTCACGCGAATACCGATGGCAGCGAGATCACGTGCAATCGGCAGTGTCATTCCAACGACGCCACCCTTGGAGGCGGAGTACGCGCATTGTCCGATCTGTCCGTCAAAAGCTGCGACCGATGCCATGTTCACGATGGCGCCTCGCTGGCCCTGATCATCGAGTGGTTCCATCTTGGCCATCATGGCCGCCGCGAGTCGCAGACAATTAAAGGTGCCGATCAGGTTGACCTTCAGGACGAACTCGAAATTTTCGAGCTTGAAAGGGTCGCCCTTGCGGTCCACTGTTCGGCCGGCCGCGCCAATTCCTGCACCGTTGACCAGCGCACGGAGCGGAGCCAGCCCGACCGCGGTGTCGATGGCGACCGAAACCTGTTCGGCATTCGAGACATCGGCCTTGACGAATTCTCCGCCGATTTCGCTGGCGACCTTCTTTCCGGTTTCCTCGTTCATGTCGAGGATTACGCATTTGGCGCCGGCCGATGCAATACGACGGGCGCAGGCTTCGCCAAGTCCGGAACCGCCTCCGGTGATGATGGCTGAGGCGTTCGAAAAATCCATGTTAGTTCTCCTGCGTATAGGGTCAGAAAGGGCTCTAAAAGGGGCCTGGAGATCGGTCGGTCATGTCCTGATTCAGAATCTATGTTTCATCGTCCGCGAGCACGTGGCTCACATTCTGGCGAAGTTGATTGAGTAGGCGATTGAGTTCCCGCCGCTCCCTGCGTGAAATTCCCTCACGAAGTTCCGCGCGGAGTCGCTCGTCGATCTTGCCGACCTGTCGCGCGGCCTGTTGTCCGGAAGGTGTGATCGCGATGAGCCAGACGCGGCGATCTCTTGGGTTCGCTTTGCGCGCAACCCAGTCGCGACCTTCGAGAGAATCGACGAGCGAACCCATGGCTGCGCGACCGACGTGCATATGGCGCGCGAGATCAACCTGGGTGAGCGGCTCGGAACTCTGAGTGGCTTCCTGGAGGAACGCGAGCAGGATGGCTTCCGAAAGATTCAGGCCGAGTTCCGAAAGGCGCAGGTCGTAGGCGCGTCGGATTCCCCGGGCTGCCGACATCAAGGTTGATTCGGTCCGGAGCCAGGGCGGTGCATCGAGTTCATGCTTGGATGATTCGGGCATTCCGGAGGGCAGTCTCTTCGAATGGTGGCGATTCCGGGATCGATTTGGACGACTCGGGAATTGGTTTGGAGCCATACTATCCGGTGTCGTACTGTCTGTCTAGGGCGTGAATGCCGTCGAGAGTCCACCGAAATAGGCCGGGATCGTCGTCGCCAGCTCGGCTCGAGGCTCTGGCGAGGGCGGGGTGAAGGTGAGGAGACGCGAGGTCGAATTACTCGGGTGTGCCAAGCAGAGCCGCCATGGACGCGGGTGTGAAGTTCTTCGCCGTCGCTACCTGATAGGCCGGTCGCTCGGCGATTGCTGCCGAATACGCGCTGAGGGATTCAGGCGTCGGCACGTGGATGAAGCCGGCCCAATCGAGACATGTCTTGAGGAGTAGATCAGCGACGGTGAACGTGTCTCCCAGCAGAGAAGACTGATCGTCGCTTAGGCGGCGTTCGATTTCTTTAGTCGACCGAAGGAAGTACTCGCGGGCGGCGTCGACCGCCACAATCGATTCACCGTAGATTTCCGGCAGGCCCGCATGACGCCGAATAATGTAGAGCGGGGCGTCCATCTCCGTCATGATGAAGAAACAGAGTTCATCGTGACGTGCTCTTTCTTTCGTCCCGATCTTAGGGAGGAAGGATTGTATAGGACTGCGGTAGTGCTCCGCGAGGAAGAGCACGATGGCCGCGCTTTCGCCGATCATGAGATCGCCGTCCTCGTAGAGAGGGGTTTTCCCGCGCTTCGAGAGGGCCGTAAAATCCGAATCTTCCATGTTGCTAGTGCGGGTGATGATGTCTCGCGTCTCATATTCGAGACCCAACTCCGCCAACATCCAATGCGGGCGAAATGTTCGGGGGGTGCCGATGCCCCAGAGCCGTCGCCCGGTCGCAGCTTGCTTCATGTTGGATTCTCCGATTCTCGATTCGTGCGTTCTGTGTGAGCCCTCAGTCACGACGATCGGGGTCTCGAATAGTCTCGGGCAGCGTGTCGGGAAGCCCGGGTGCATCAAAGCGACCGTTGCCGTCGACGTCGACGAAGATCGGATTGGTAAAGGCGAAGGGCGTGTAGTCGGGAAGTGCGTCGCGATACAGACCTTCGGGCTTTCCCTCGACCTCGACTGTAACGAAGGCATCGCGCTCGAAGGCCAGGGGCAGGGTCGCGCTTTCTCCGGCCGAGATCGGTGCACGGTACACGAGTTCGCCGTTGACGTAAGCGCGCCATTCATCGACGGGGACCCAATCGGCGGCATCGACGGTGACCCTGAGCGTGCCGTTCGCTCCGGAATGAAGTTCGCCGAGGTCGGCATTGTCGAGGCGAACAGAAACGATAGGCCCGGTCGAGCCGAAAGCGCGGCCCGCTCCGAGCGCGTTCATGAATTCGGTCTGATCGAAACTTGCGATGGCATCCCCGGCGACCCGGACGTACGTCCGCGGTAGACCGACGATGGCGCCCAGGCGATGGGAGTCGCTGTTGGCGGCGCCGACGATTCTTTCGCCCTGCAGCATCATGGAAAACCAGTCTGCACGGGTGCGCCGGTAGCGAAGCAGACTTTCAGCATTCAAGAGCTCGATGCCGTGAAAGTCGAGGTCGCGAAGGCCATGCGCCGAATCGATTTCGAGCAGGGCCGCATTCGGCTTGCTCGTCAGGGGCTTGGTTGGGGCGAAGGGCTCGTCCATCGCGCCGAGATGACTGAAATAAGTGTCGTCTTCGGGAACCGGAATGTGGGAGCGTGGATGGTTCAGCTGGACGAAGGCGTCGGGCGCGATCTCTCGGATCTCCGCAAGGGTGTCCCGCAGACGTTGTCGTGCGAGGGAGGGGGCGCCGCTTCGGAATACGCCTTCGCGCGGCGTGACAGGGAAGGCGTTGAGGTGGGCCGAGCTATGGGGGGAATCTTCACCGCCGACAGCACTTGTGATTTCCATGCCCGTGATCGAAACCAACTCATCTGTTAGGTCACTGCGCATGATGGCTGGGGCAGGGTCGAAGATCCGGTCGTGTTCGGTTGCGACGAGTACTTCTGCGCCACTCGCTGCGAAGGCGATGATTTGTTTCCACTGCGGAAGGTTTGAGTCGAAGCTGATTCCGCTATGGACGTGAAGGTCCGCGGTGATCCAGCCCGGTGTATGAATAGCGCGGGGGAGTGGGCTCATTTCGAGCGACACTTCTTCGCCTGCCCGGACGTCGATCTCTGTCTCGTTGGCCTCGTATTCCGGGCCTCGAATCGCGATGACTCGGTAATGGCCGGGTGCCAGGAGAATGCGCTCGGGGTCGAGTGGACTGTTGGCCAGATTGAGAAAGGGCGCGTGAAGGCCGCTCGGGATGAGAGAGTCACCTACGCGGAAGCCGAGAAGATCGTCTCCGAAGATCGCGGGACCGGAGCCGTCTTTGTTCAGGAAGATCAGACGACCGATGAATGCGTCGGGAAGTCGTACCCAGCCCGGTGAACCCAGAGTGATGGCTGGGATTGATTGGACCTGGGCATCCGGGGCGGCCGACAGCTCGACACTAAATTGAAAGGACTGCTCACGTTTCCCGGTTCCGATGGCGCGACCGCGATACTCGCCGACCGGGAGTCGAAGCTGGAAGGATCCGTCGGGATCAGGTCTGATCTCGCTGACCGGGGCACCCGAGGCAAGATTGAGATGGATGCGTGCGGTGGCATCGTCGATCTCGCCATGAACGATGGGTGCATCCGGCCAGATTTGATCAGTAATTGAGGCGACATCCGCACGTTCGCCGACCCAGATCCGAGACTCATCTCGGAGAATGGATTTACCCTTCAGATTCATGAAGGGGAGCTGCATGAACTGGAAGAGTCCCGGCGGTTTGTTGCGACGCTTGAACCAGAGTGGCTTTGTCAGCGAGTTCAGAA
Organism: Myxococcales bacterium; assembly: GCA_012959805.1. Classification (GTDB taxonomy): domain Bacteria; phylum Myxococcota_A; class UBA9160; order UBA9160; family UBA4427; genus UBA4427. Next base: position 161,727 of record DUCN01000082.1, read on the forward strand.
GCGTGAAATGGTGTCCCGTCACGCCGAAAGATGCGAGGATTTTGGGCTGGTAATTGGAAGATCCGCCTAACGTGGTCGAAATACGTTCGAGCCCATAACTGATAGGCGGCATTTCGTCGCCGCCCACCAGAACCGTAAGGTCGGAGGAAGCGAGCGCCTTCATCAGCGAAGACGAGGACGTTCCCGAGGAGGGCGGGTACACGAACCCCAGCGAGCGCTCGAGGTTGCTGCGTAACATCGAGAATGCAGGAGTCTGTCCAGATGGATGGAGTACAACCGATCCGATCGAATAGAGGCGGTCGCCGTCCCCGACGCGTTTCGCTTCGACGGAAACCGAGAGGGCGGTGGGTGTCACGAGATCGAGCGCGTAGGTGGTTGTGATTTCGATTCCGAGGGCGAGCGCACGGGTCTGGATCCAGGCACGTTGGTCATCGGTCCCCGATAGGACCTGCTTCACCTGCGCGATCTGCGACATAGAGAGATTCAGAATCGGTTGGAGGACAGTCCATTGATCGTTCATCGCATCGCAATGACCGAGATCGATGAGTACACCACCCTGCGGCGCGATGGCGCTCATGTGATTGGGGTCGGAGACGGCGGCGCAGATCTTGCCGTTACTGATGAACCAATCGCCAATTCCGGCGATCGCGTCCGGGCCACCGACCTGGTGGGAGGCGAAGTTCTCCGCCGTAATTCTCTCTGCGAGGAGTTCCGCGGAGGCTGGATGAGACATGGCACTCAGCAATGCGGTCATGGCGACCATCGCGCAGAGGGTCTTTTGGAGAGCCTTGGCCAGCGGTCGGCACAGCGGGGTCTTTAAGGGGTGATTTAGGGTTCGCATGGTCGGTGGGCCTCAGTCGGTGGGTCGGGTCGATCGCGTCGTCGTTGGAGTCTCGGTGGTTTAGCATTTTCGAGGCCGCGTCGTGGTGTTACGCTCCGTTCGCGAGCAATTTTAGAAGGAATGGTCGGATGGAAATATCAGGCAAGAACATCGTCGTCACCGGTGGCGCAAACGGAATCGGACGCGCGCTCTGTGAGCGTTTTGCGAAAGAAGGGGCCGCGCGGATCACCGTAGTCGATCTCGACGAAGCGAATGCAGCGAAGGTCGCCGAGTCGGTGGGTGGCAAATCCTTTCGTGTCGATGTCGGCAGTCGCCCGGAAATCGAGGCCCTGGTCAAAGAGGTCGAGTCCACGGCGGGACCCATCGATCTCTTCGTCTCGAACGCCGGTATCGCGACGGCGGGTGGCCCCGAAGTCGATGTCGAAGCTTGGCAGCGGATCTGGGACATCAATGTGATGGCCCACGTAAACGCGGCGAATGCCGTCTTGCCCTCGATGCTCGAACGCGGCGACGGATATCTGCTGAATACCTGTTCCGCCGCGGGCCTGTTGTCACAAATTGGTTCGGCGCCCTATGCCGTGACGAAGCATGCGGCGGTGGCTTTCGCCGAATGGCTTTCGATCACCTATGGCAATCGAGGTATCAAGGTCTCGGTGCTATGTCCCCAGGCGGTACGCACGAATATGACGGCGGGGCTCGAAAACGGTGGCGTGGCCGGAGTCGATGGCATGATCGAGCCGGACGAACTAGCCGAGGTGACTTTGGCCGGTATCGAGTCCGAGGAGTTTCTGATTCTTCCCCATGAAATCGTGCGCAAATACTATCAGCGCAAGGGCGCAGACATCGATCGCTGGCTCGCTGGCATGAGGCGTCTCGCGGATCAGTACACGGACCCGATCTAATGGCCGCTCCATCGTCCTATCGCCCCACCACGCTTCATTCGGAATAGTGGGAAAGGTTAGGCCGAGCGCTTTACCCGCGCTTCGAGCGAGCCCTGCGCCCAATCCCGATGGGGCGGAAACTGGGTCTTCTGTTGGACGGAGTCTGGTGCGGAGCGTGTTGGTCAGATCAAGAACTTGATTGCGACGTGTGTTCTTCACGAGATCAACCCCTAGTCTATCTCGTCGACGTCTAATCGCTTACCCTTGCACGCAAAAGTGGACTCACATGGGGAAGCTAGGGACTGCCATGCTCGACACGCGCATCCTTGCTTGCCGGGCCGACCGGCATGAAGGTGGGCGGCGTTTCTGCGCTTCTTGACGAGCCATCTGAGTCTGATCAGACGCAGAAGGAAGGCTAGGGCGAGTCCTACTTCTTGAGTGAAGCTCGTTCTTTCTCTACCAAGAAATTGACCACCGCCAACATCTCGGCCCTTCCACCCGCCCGCATAGGATCGATCCGATATTTACCGTTGACGACGATTTGCGGCACGCTGGCAAGATTGTAGCTCTTGACCAGTGTTTCGGATTGTTTGACTTGGCTCGTTACGGCAGTTGATTTGAATGCCTTGGAAAAGGCTGCTTTATCAACACCGTATTTCGCAAAGAAATTAGCCAGATCCATTTCGTTGTTTAATTTCTTTTGCACCACCACGACCGCGGTAAACAGAGGAAGATGGATTTGTTCGACAACATCCAATTGCTGAGCGACATAAAATGCGCGTGCAAATAGTTTCATCGGATCGTTCCATACTGCTGGGAAATTCCAGAAATCGACATCACTGACTTGCTGCTCTCTCCATTCCGCAAGCGCTGGCTCGATGTTTAAGCAGTACGGACAGCCATAGGCAAAGGCTTCTACCACTTCGACTTTGCTGCTGTCGCGGGTCACGATCGGCTTGTCTAGAACAACATAATGTTGTCCTTCGATAAAGTTCTGAGGCGCCATCGCGTCGCCGCCTTGCCGCGTCGCCGATAGAACGACGATATCTATCTCAGGGACATCTTGAAAACGATCCGTCTTTATTGTCGTTACCTTACCCACGTCGCGCATGACGTCGAAGCCCTGTGTGATTTTTCCAAAGACCGTATACCCTGCTCTGTCACCGACAGCGTCGAGGCTCACATTGTGTTTGAGGTTGATAAAGAACTGTGAGGTTGCGCTGCCTGGATCGCTTTTTCGGGCCATGGAGATGCTCGCGGGTGTATTTTTCAGTCCGTTATTCGATTCGTTTTCGATAGAAGCAAGGGGTTGCTTTGGTTTCATGCCAGTTTCGAAGCCGCCCCCTTGAACGACGAATCTTGAGATCACACGATGAAATATGGTGTTGTCGTAAAAGCCCTGGTCGACATAAGCGAGAAAATTGGCCACGGTTATCGGCGCTTTTCCCGGATAGAGCTCGACTGTAAATGAACCCATTGTGGTCTCGAAGATGACTTCAACTGCCTGGGCATCTCCTACTGGAATCTCTTGTGCGGCTTGTGCATTCGCTGCTGCGGCAAACACGCCTTGTACAAGAATTGCGGTCAAAATAGTAAGTGCGATTCGATTGAGCTTCATGATGATGACTATTTCCCATTTTCTAAATGCTTACTTGGCAGCGACGTTGATAGACACAGTTTGCTTCTTGCCTGATTTAAAGGTGAGTGCGAGGTCCACTTTTTGCCCGGTGGTCAAGTGTCGCCGGGGCTTCTTCAGCATCAGGTGCATGCCGCCTGGCTTGAACTGAACTTGACCTTTGGCCGGTATCACCAGGTCAGTGATCTCGCTCATCTCCATGAAGCCATCAACCATGGCCATCTCATGCACTTCGATCTTCTCGGATGCCTCACTTTCGACTTTGACCAGCGTTACGTTTCCGGCGTCGACGTTGATTAGGGTCATGTAGCCTGGTGTGCCCTGAGTTTTTCGGAGTCGGATTACTGGACTCACGCTGCGGTTTCTCTTCCGTTTTGCAGTTCATACTCGACCGGCGTCATCATGCCAAGCGCGGAGTGTCGGCGCTGTCGATTGTGGAATATCTCCAGGTATTCGAAGATCGCACTCGAGAGTTCGACGCGGGTCTTCCAGCGTTTTCTATCGAGTAACTCCACTTGCATTCGACTCCAGAACGATCGAAGATCAAACGAAGAACGATGCAACGAAGAAAGAAGGAGTACCTGGCCCAGAAAGCGGCTTAGGCCGAGAGCCGTCCTTGTCCGAAATGTTTTGACGACCTACATTCGCCGTGGCGCTGAAGTGATCCGAGAATACGACGCTGGGCACTCATCCACCAATTCGACTCGGCAGGGACATGGATTTCGAATGAGTGGGATGACCGATTCATCGACCGACGAGCCCGGCTTTCGCCTGCTGACTGCGGCGCTCGTGTTGATGCTCCTGCTGCAGTTGCTGAGGCTGGGTGGACAGTGGAATTCATTGGCGTTGTCGGTGGTGGGTGCGATCGTTCTGGCCGCCGGCTTCTGGCGAGTGAATCGGCATCCGCTGGCATTCTGGACTGCATTATTGCTGCTGTTTCTAGCGGTCGGCGGTGGCTGGCTGATCTCTGAACAAGGCAGCTCCGATGTGGTCGGCTCGCCTTTTCGTGCGCCATTCCTTCTTTTTGTAGCGGCCTCCGTTCTGCGCCAGGTCTTGAATTCGAAACGTGTCACCGAAGACACGCTGCTCGGGTCTGTCTGCGCCTATATTCTGCTGGGTCTTGCGTTCGGTAGCGCGTATGAAGCAGTCGAGTTCTTCTCGCCGGGTGCGATCGCGGGGATCGATGCGAATGCTGCCGGAAGGGTCTTTTCAACGGTCACCTATTTCAGCTTCGTTACGCTCACGACTCTCGGTTACGGGGATCTGTACCCCGTCCATCCTTTCTGCCAGTCATTGGCAATCGTCGAGTCCGTCGTCGGGGTGTTGTTCCCATCCTTGATCGTGGCGCGGATCATTGGCATCCAGGCAGCCGAGGGCCCGAGGTCCTTCAGTCAGCGCGAATCAAAGTGGACTCGCGAGGCGCTGGTCGCTCGAATTCTCTTCGTCTTCTTGCCCGTCGCCGTTCTTGTTCTCCCATGGGCGCGACAGACTTCCTGGGGCAGTATCGTGGTCGGGGGGATGTTCTGGTTGATGGTGATCGCAGGCGTCAACTTTGTCTCCGGGCGTCGCGTCGTGCTCGTCGTGGTCGTGAGTCTTGCGGTCGTGGCCGAAGGCCTGCGTATCGTCGCGGAAGACTTCGTAGTCGTCTCGGTCATTTTTGAAGTAGTGCTCATCACTCTGATCGTAGGGCGGATGAGTCTGTGGTGTTTCCGTCAGCGTCGTGCGACAACGAGCGTGATTCTCTCGGCCGCATGTATCTATTGGCTGATCGGCATCGGCTTTGCGCAAGTCTACGAATTGGTCAATAAACTCGTCCCGGGTGCAATCGTCGGCTCGGGACAGCACCCGCTCGGTAAGATGCTCTATTTCAGTTTTATGACCCTCACGACCACGGGCTATGGCGACTTCACGCCCGCCATCGGATTGACTCGAACACTGGCCTCCCTCGAAGCGTTTGTGGGGATCTTCTATCCGTCGATCGTGATCGCTAAATTGGTTTCACTCTATGGTGTTCGCGAATGACCGCGTGTCGCGACAGGTGAAGATCTGTCGCTGAATTTGGATTAAGGGTTGGAAGGACTCGGCGAGTCTTCCGACCGCGGGCACTGGCCAGACACGCCCGCCGCTCACGACGCAGCGCTACGAGCGACTCCTTCCATTGTCCCTTGGGGTGGCGTTCGATCATCGGGTCCGTAGAGCAGAGCGCTGGGCGGTTCGAGCGGCTTTCAAAAAGGCCAACTCAGAGGCTGGTACCAGTATCGCGGGGCCGGCCACGTCGCTGTGCCCCTGCGGAAATCGGGTCCACCCTCCTGATTGATCGTGTAATATGAAAGCAACTCCAACTCCTTACATGGAGGAATAGAAGAGGAAATTGGCGCGCCTCGACTCCCGCCATCAAAAGCATCGAAGAATTCCCCGCTTCGTCCCAGCGATTATCACTTTCGCAATTCTTGTTCTCGTCGGCTCATCTGCGACGGCGCAATTCGGAAGACAAAACCCTGGAGGCCAGAATGGCCTGCGGCCAATTGGGCGTGCTAGCCAACCCTCCAAGGGCGAAGCCCGGGATATTGCGCGCAGTCACTTACAGCGCAACCGCCGCGCCCTGGGCTTTTCCGTGGGCGATCTCGACGGGTTCGTCTTGCGCCAGCAACATCGAAGTGCGAAGAGCGGATTGACCCACCTTTATTTCCGCCAACAGATCGACGGCATCGATGTAGAAGGTGCGGACCTGGTTTCCGCCATCGACAGCGAGGGTCGCTTGCTCAGCCAGGGTGACCGCTTGGTGCGCGGCTTACGTGGGCGCATCGAGACGCGACGTCCAGCTCTCAGTGCCGACGCTGCCTTGCTCGCTGCGGCGACGGAACTCGGATTAGCCCCCCCCGCGTCCCTTGAAATTCGCAGCACTAGGGGCGGCATCACAGCTGAAGTCGTCTTCGAGCCCTCGGGTATTTCACGTGACGAGATTCCCGCGAAGCTTTCCTTCGTCGTCACCGATACCGGCGCGATTCGCATCGCCTGGAATGTCGTGATCCGAACTCCCGACGGTCGTCATTGGTGGAATCTATTCGTTGATGCCGAGACCGGCACCATCGTTGAACGTCAGGATTGGATTGCACGTGATTCCTACAACGTCTTTTCCCCGCCTCTCCCTAGCCCCGACGAAGGTTCCCGCAGCCTCGAGATCAACCCCGCCAACGCGACCGCCTCTCCTTTCGGCTGGCACGACACCAACGAAGTCGCGGGTGCAGAATTCACCGATACGCGGGGGAATAACGTACACGCCCAGGAGGACACCGACGGGAACGATACAGGGGGCGTGCGCCCGGATGGCGGCGGATCCCTCGTATTCGACTTCCCCGTCAACAGCACCCTGCATCCGAGCAGCTATCAGTCCGCCGCTGTCGCCAACCTTTTTTACTGGAATAACTACCTACACGACGTGCTCTACCAATACGGTTTCGATGAAGCTGCAGGGAATTTCCAAGAGAATAACTACGGTAACGGGGGCTCTGCAGGCGACCCCGTTCAAGCCGACGCCCAGGACGGCTCCGATATCAACAACGCACAATTCGGCACGCCCCCGGATGGATTCGATCCGCGCATGGAGATGTTTTTATTTACTCAGCTGCCAGCGCCGTCCCTCCAAATCCTGACACCGGCGGGCATCGCAGGATTTTACGCCACCAGTAGCGGAGCCTTCGGCGCAGGTACTTTGGGCCTGACCGATAGCGTGATCCTGGCACTCGACGCCGCTGATGGCCCGGGCCCGTCTACGACCGACGCATGCTCCGCCCTCACCAACGCCGGCGCCGTAGCGGGAAACATCGCGATCGCAGATCGCGGCAGTTGTTTATTCATCGTGAAGGTTGCGAACGTTCAGGCAGCGGGTGCAATCGGAATCATCATCGCCAACAACGCGGGAGACGCTCTCGTCAACATGGGGGGAACCGAGCCTTCCCTCGTTATTCCGGCGCTCTTCGTTGGACAGAGCGACGGAACCACCATTAAGAATCAGCTCGGTGCCGGTGTCACCGCCACGATGATCACAGCGGCGCCACGGGGCTCTTCCTTTGACAACGGCATCCTCGCCCACGAGTACGGACACGGTCTCAGCAACCGCCTAACCGGGGGAGCCATGAACGTCAGTTGTCTAAACAACACCCAATCGATGGGCATGGGAGAGGGGTGGAGCGATTGGCTCGCTCTGATGGTGACTGCCGAGAATAGCGACAGCGCAATCGTCCCCGTGCCCATAGGTACCTATGCCCTGGGGCAGCCGACCACCGGGCCGGGTCTTCGCAATCATCCCTATAGTCGAGATCTCACCCTGAGCCCCTTGACCCTTGCGGACATCGTGACCCTCGACCAACCCCATGGCGTTGGCGAAGTGTGGGCGAGCGCCCTTTGGGACCTCTACTGGAATCTCCTCGATTACTACGGTTTCGACGCCGACCTCTACGCTGGAACCGGAGGCAATAATCTCCTCTTTCAACTCGTCCTCGATGCGATGAAGATCCAGGCTTGCAATCCGACTTTTCTACAAGCTCGCGACGCGCTCCTCCTGGCCGACGCGAACGCCAACGCTGGAGCGAATGAATGTTTGATATGGGAGGCCTTTGCACGCCGCGGAATCGGCTTCAGTGCAACCAGCGGATCGTCTTCGACAACAACGGTCTCTGAAGCCTTCGACGAGCCCACCACATGCCAGAATGAATGCGGAAACAGCACGCTTCAGCCTGGAGAACAATGTGACGACGGCGGCGCTGCCTTCTTCGACGGCTGTGCGGCGAACTGCCGCAGTGAAAGCCTACTCCCGGCATTCACCGGCATAGCAAGCGGCGGAACCGTGACCGCGACGATCGACGGCGTCGTCGTGCAGATCACAACAACGCCGGGACAGTCTGCCAACTCCATTGCAGCTGCACTCGCAGCCGCCATCAACGCCAACACGGCATTGGCGGCGTTGAACGACATCTCTGCAGCCCAGACGAACCAGGTCGTGATCACGGGCATCCTGGATTCGCTCATCATCAACGACTCCGGATTGAACCCGGCGCCCGTCCCTTTGCTAGGACTCGCGTCTCGCGGACTCCTCGTCTTGACGCTATTCGGCCTGGTTGCCGGAAGGATGCGGTCAGGTTGCTCCCGTGGTTGCTGATCCAGCTTCAGCGCTCCACCTCCGTCCGTGAATGCCGGTGACGGATAGGCAGAAAACTTCCTATTCCCTCACCAGGAAAATGGAATGTTAGGCGATTAAGGTCGGCGGCGAATTCGTGATGCGGAAGAGTGTGGCATAGAGAACCGGTACGACCCCAAGCGTAAGCAGTGTGCCCACGCCGAGCCCAAAGGCGATTACCACTGACATCCCGAACCAAAGAGACCCCCAAAGAACATCAGGGGCATCAAGCCCAAGATCGTCGTCAGCGTGGTCATCAAGATCGGACGCAGACGCTGAGCGGCGGCTTCAATGATCGCATCGTGTTCCGTTAATCCGGCGAGCGTCTGGGTTTCGATACGATCGATCAGGAAATCATATAGGGCGAGAAGTTCGTGATGTACTGCGGAGCGGCCAACCGAGACCCCCGCGTATTCGCTCAGCCGGAGGTCTTCGACATTGCACGCAAGCCGAACCCGCACATCGCCTTCGGTACCGGCACGCATTCCTGCATGGGCAGCCACATCGCAAAGCTGTTGCGCTGTCTGGAACGTCTTTATCTGCCCGAATCTGATGTTGTTGCAGCGGGGTCTCCGTCGAGTGCTTTTGCTGTACCGCCGGTGTTCGCTGATTCCCGTGATTGTGCCATGCTAATCGGGATGACAAACCCCTTCCGGAATCCACACGCGGGCCAGCCTTTCGACGGAGGAGTTGATTTCGCCGTCGCGCTCGAAGACGTCAGCGTACCTGCGCTGCTCTGTTCGCTCGTTCACATGACCGGCGACCCCTCTTGGATCCGTAGCGAGCGCCGCCCACGAATGGCGGCCGTCTCATTCTTGCAGAGCGAGATGCCTGATGACGAGCTCGCCGGCGTTCGAGCAGAGGCCCTGGCTGCAATCGAGACTTATAGTGAGGGGGGTTGCCAACCGCGCGACTTGCCGAGAGGAATCCTCGTCGAAATGATGGAATTCCTGGCCTGCAACCCTTTGTCGACCCGAATGAGAGATCTCTTCTTTTTCGACCTCCAGCTTGAGGGGAGGGATACCGCCGCGATCACGTGGGGCCACGAAATTGAAGAATCTGTGAAGTGCGATTCTTCGGTCGTCGTGATCGGCGCGGGCATGGCCGGTATACAGGCCGGGATTCGTCTGGCGCAGGCGGGGCTGCCCTTCACGATCGTTGAGAAAAATCAGGGACCCGGCGGCACTTGGTGGGAGAATCGCTATCCCGGTGCGCGAGTCGACGTCGCGAGCCACCAATACTGTTATGCGTTCGAGCCCGCCGACCACTGGAGCGAGTACTACTGCCAGCATCCCGAGCTGCGCGCATATTTCACGAACGTGCTCGACAAGCACGAACTCCGGCCACATTGTCGCTTCGAGACGGAAGTGGTCGGCGCGATGTGGGACGAGGGGACCGCGCGTTGGAGTGTCCGAATCCGAACGAGCGAAGGTAAGATCGAAGAACTCGACGCGCGTTTCGTTATCTCTGCAGTCGGTTCTCTCAACATTCCGAACCTTCCTGAAATCGAAGGCATGGACCGCTTCCAGGGCGAATCCTTTCACTCGACGCGGTGGCCGGAGGACTTCGACCATTCAGGGAAACGCTTTGCGTTACTCGGCGCCGGCGCGAGTGGATTTCAAATTGCACCCACTATCGCGGATGAGGTGGAGTGCCTCTCGATTTTTCAGCGAACGGCGCAGTGGGTCATGCCCAACTCTATGTATCACACGAAAGTGCCGCCGGGTGAGACCTGGGCTATGCGACATTTACCCTTTTATGCGCGGTGGCTTCGATTCATGATGACCTACCCTGGGATCGGGTCTGGCATTGAGTCCTTTCGAATCGACCCGACGCACAAAGATCCCAGCAACCGTTCAGTCAACGCGGCCAACGCCGCTGGACGCGACTATCTACTCGCATTTTTGCACACCCAGCTCGAGGGCCGACCGGACCTGATCGAGAAGGTCCTTCCGAGCTACCCGACCTTCGGCAAGCGTGTGCTGCAGGATGATGGCAGCTGGTTCCAGTGCCTCAGGAAATCCAACGTCGAACTCGTTCGGACGGGCATCAAGCGGATCGTTCCAGAGGGCATTGAGACGACCGATGGCACGACTCATCCCGTCGACGTGATTTGTTATGCGACGGGCTTTAAACACAACCAATTCGTTGCCTTCGACATGATCGGCCGAGGCGGGACATCGCTACATGCTCAATGGGGTGACGAGCCATCTGCGTATCTGGGCATCACCGCCCCTAAGTTCCCGAACGTGTTCTTTTGCTACGGGCCGGGAACCAATCTGGCCCATAGCGCTGGTCTCTTCTTCCACTCCGAGTACCAGACGATGCACGCTATGCAGGCCATTCACAGAGTTCTCGCGGCGGACGCGCGGTCGATCGAAGTACGACAGGACGTCCACGACCGTTATGTCGATCGACTGGTGCAAGAGATCTCTGCTCTCGTTTGGGCCCACCCGACCATTCAGCACAGCCACTACAAGAATCCGAACGGAAGGGTCTACACTTTGTCGCCGTGGCCTATCGATGAGTATTGGGAAATGACCCGTGAGCTCGACCCGAAGAATTATTTGGTCGAGTAGTTTGGCTGCATTGGGGCGTGGCCCTGTACGAAAAGTGTACTCAATGGAGGAAGCTAGTCTTTCTCCGGGAGTTTAAAATGTCAAATGAGAAGAAGATGCGAAGGCGGTCACCGAAGAGCTTAAAGCTGAGACCGTGAAGCGGCTGAAGTGCGGCTGAAGTAAAGCGATCGTTCAAAGGCCGGTATTGCTATGGAGCTAGGCATCAGCGCGAAGTCGATTGGTGAGTGGGTTCGGAAGGCGGCCTAAGAAGAAACCTCAAACTGTCTCTTAGCGAAGAGCGGTTCCCGTCGGGAATATTTGACGACAACACAATGGATTTATGCATACAACGTGGAGCGACGCCATGGGTCGCTCAGCGGTCGTTGGGCCGAAATGTTATTTGAACAATGAGAACAACAGCAGAGGCAGGCCGCTTGAGGGTCAAGCGAAATCGCTAACTAAACGGCTGGCTGGTACCGGTTCTTTGGCCATGCATGCCAGAGGCGAAATCAGTCCTTCTCATACGAGGCGTGATCGAATTCCAACGCCGTCGCGTTCTCGTTCACAATGCGGACCACATCTGCTTCGACGTCTTCCCCCAGTTTCACATGAACTCAACTCGTTGGGCGGAAGTTTTGTCTCGAAATTGCGTACGTCGCGATCAGCATCAACGAGACGCAAAGCATAACCAGCATGATAGCCGATGCGCTCGGCGCGGCGGGAGCGGATGGCCCGCCAGAAGCGTCGACGGTGCCCGTATCGCCCGCATAATTCTTCGGCGAATTCGTACCCGACCCGGTGGTGCTATCGAACGAATCGAGACCATTCGTCGGTACCGGCCCAAATGCGAAACTATCCACGCCTGCGAACGAGACTGTGTCACCGCCTGTGTTGAAGAACGGCACATTTGCGGGTGGAATGATCACATCGGGCGTAGGCGCACCCGGTAGAGCTGCAAAGCCAGCTGTCGCGATGAGATAGCTTTTTCCATTAGTCGGGCCCGTGACCGTTCCATTCGCCCATGAGAATGAATGCGCGGTGCTCGAAAGCGAACCGTTACCGACACCGACTTCCGCGCCCGTAGTACCGAGATCCAGGAGTTCGACGTATTGGATGGTTCCGTCCGAGTTGCTGAACACTTCGACGACGTCCCAAGTGTGAATTCCGGCTGTCGCGCTCGCCGCGAGAAAAAATACGGCGCAGCCGAAGAAGAACGCTACGAATGGCATCGAATGAAAGGAAGGTTCAAATTTTCTCATAGTGGATCAGCTTCCGTGTATGTCACTTGGGAGTGTAATTTTCAGTTCGAATTGACTATGCATGAAAATTTCACAGATGTGCGAGAATAATTATCCCTGCAGGGCAAATGATCGGCTGGTGGACGTGTCGTGGCTGGGATTCGTTCGCGGGAGCTCAGGCCGAGCGGCGGAGTTGCGCGCGAACCTGCAGGAGATGCGGGCCGAGGGCCTCGATGATCATCGTCAAGAACTCGGGAGACATCGCATGCCGGCGGATCTTGAATACTGTGCCCCTAGTGCGGCGGATGAGCCATCGGTTCCTGGCGGAAGCGGTGTCGCATCGATTTCGCGATCTGAGCCACCTCGATCGGATCGTTCTGGCTGTCGAAAACGGCGAGGCGGAAGCAGCTGCTCAGGCGGCGGAGGAGCGATCGAGAATGATGGCCGCTGGAATTTTCGCCAACGCACCGTCGTCGGTCCGAATTGGAAGCACATGAAACTTCGCGTCTGGGGGGTATGCAGAGCTGGGATCTTGCTCACTGTCTTTGTGCTCCTTTTCGTCGGGTGCGGTCGCGACGACGAAGCGTCCGCGGTAGCGGAAGAGGGGGCACGACCGACAAGCGGAGTCCGTCCAAGTTCGCCGAGGGTCGTCACCCTATCTCCGCAAGCAACACGGTTCGTGATCGAGATCGGCGCGCGGCATCAACTCGTTGGCATCGATTCTGACTCACGATCTCTGTTAGGCCTCGACTCGGTCTCGATCGTGGACCTCGAAAGCTTGCACGAAATCGCTCCCGATCTGGTGCTTGTTCCGAGGCTTCCATCCGCTGAAGAAACAATCCGCGATCTGCAATCCGAAGGCATACGTCTTGTCGAATTTACGCCTCACGACATGGAAGACGTGTACGGGCTATGCCGTGGGCTCGGCGCCGAACTGGTCGGCGTCATGGCAGCCACATTATTCGAACGCGGAATATCTCGACCGATGGCGATCCTTGCCGGACGATCTCCGCCGATGGGGAGACCACGCATCGTGGCTCTCGTCGGCATCGATCCGCCGGAGCTGGCCGGCGGTCATAGCTTCGAAACGGATCTGATTGAAGTCGTTGGCGGTTCGAGCGCAACGCATGGCGGCGAGGACACGAGAATTAAGTACACGCCTGCTCTACTGCGCGAACTCGGGCCCGATCTCGTACTCGTGACGACGAGCCTTCCGGCAACCGAGGCTGAGGTCGAGCGCGCCCGTGCGGTCATTCCGGACCAATTTCAAGTCGCATTTTTCGACTTCGAGCGCGACAGATTCTGGCTACGACAACCTGTGAAAGATGCAGAACGGCTTCGTGTATTGCTCTTGTCGTCGGGTCTCGACCTTGGCTGGTGATGATCGGCTTTCTGCGAGAGCTCAGTCGTCACCGCGAAGTAAGCGTCCATTTCAGGTCGTTCTTTCTGCCTGATTTTATCATCGCTACATCTCCTCTCTCGCGGAGGGGGCCGAAACGCCCGGTGGGGTCGCGGTCCTTCCGTCCGTATCGGCCGGATCATCGTCGCAGAGGCGGCTATCAGCGGGCAGGCGGTACGGGCTTCACGCAGCCAGCGCGACAGATCAACTAAAGGCGGCAACTCCCCCGGCACAGGGCGCACCCTGGATTCACAGGGTTAGACTTGCTGGCACCTTCCCGAGAGCATTGATGTATGAGGCTATCCGGGTCACCGTCCGCAAGAATTCGGTCCCGCGATACTTGTTTACGACTCGCTCGAATCCAAGAGCGACTTGACTGTCAGGAGAAGTGATTGGCTCCGGTAGGGCTTCTGGATGAAGCCATCGTAGGCAGTGTTCCAGCCCTCCAGCTCCTCCAGCGCCTCTTCGGGGTGGCCACTCGATATGATGATTGGCAGCTCGGCCCGCGTCTTTCTCAACCGCGACCATGTTTCGACTCCACTGAGCCCCGGCATTCCGAGATCCAAGATCACGAGGTGGAGTGCCGGTCCGATTTCTTCCACCGCAGCAAGCGCCTGTTCTCCATCCGCAGCGACATGAACATTGAATCCGACTGCAGCGAGATGCTTCGTCAGAACGGCGCGAATTTGCGCTTCGTCGTCGACAACGAGTACGTCCCTATTCGCAAAACCTCCTGAATGCACAGGGGAGCCGGTTTTCTTCGACACGTGGCGAGAGCCCTCTTGAACCGGCAGCAGAAAGGTGAACGTGCTTCCTACCCCCAGCTCCGTCTCGATTCTGAGCTGCCCTTCGTGGCTATCGAGGATGCCACGTGTGGCCGCCAGCCCGAGCCCGCGCCCGGCGAACTTCGTGGTAAAAAAGGGGTCGAAGATCTTCCCCAGTGTTGCGATATCCATTCCCGCCCCATTGTCGCAAACCGTGACATGGACCACGTCACCGGAGATCTGTCCATGTTCGATGGATGCACATGCGTCACTCATCGGCCCGGGGGGACCGATCCCTGTGCTGATTTCGATTGTGCCTCTCGCGTCGCCAATGGCCTCGGCTGCGTTCGTGACCAAGTTCATCAACACCTGACGAAGCTGCGCGGACCCGCCGCGAATGAGCGGGAGCTCGTCCTCTAGGCGGAAGTTAATCCCGATGCTTTTGGGGATCGTTACAGAGATCAAGCTGGTTACCTCACGAATCAGCAAGGATAAATCCAGACTCTCGGTTATGAAGGTGGTCTTGCCGGCATAGGCGAGAAGCTGGCTGGTGAGTTCTGCGGCGGTCGTGGCCGCCACCTCAACATCGGCCAGAGCTCCGTGAACCGGGGAATCGGAGTGGATCCCCTCGCGAGCGATCTCCGTATTGCCCAGGATCGTCATCAGCAGGTTGTTGAAATCGTGAGCGATCCCCCCCGCTAGAAGTCCCAGACCTTCGAGTTTCTGGGATTGAATCATGGCCTGCGATTCTTGGCGCGCCTGCGTCACATCTGACAGTACCCAGGCCCTTCCCCGGAACCCCCGCTCCGTCTCGATGGGCATTGTCCTTGCTTCGAGAGTCCTCCCGTCGCGCATCGCGAGATCGCACGACTCTGCCCTCGTCGATTGGAATGACGCGTTCTCGGGATTCCACATCCGCTGCATTGTTTTCGGAGGTGGCTCGAGAAGCATCGTGCCCAGATGGGTCTGGAGTTGATGACCGCGGTCAATCATCTCCCGAGTCGACATCCCCCACAGTCTTGCAAACGCCTCGTTGACATAACGGATTTCACCGCTCTGCTCTTTGAAGAGGAGCCCCTCTCCCATGGCCAGGTCGAGAGTCTCCAATAATGCGAATTGCTCCGCAGATTCGTGGAGGGCGGTTCGAAGCGCCGTCCGGTCTCTCAGCCGTAGACACATTCCTGCTTCGTTTCCGCGACTTTTCTCAACGATGGAGACTTCGATCACGACGAAGCTTACGATTCCCGACGGCGATGTGAATTGGTGCTCTCGCGGGTGCGGCGCACTGTTGTTGGACTCCGTGAGCGAAAAGCTAGGCACAGTCAGTTCGAGAAGCTCGCCAATCGGAGCCCCGGGTTTCAATCTTCCTTGGCCGAAGAGTTTCTCTGCATGTGGGTTTGCGTAAAGTATCTGCTGGTGGCGGGTGACGATCACGATGGGGTCGGCATCATGGTCGAGCACGCTCGGGAGAGAAACGCGCTCGAGCACAAAGAGGTCGCGGCGCTCCACTGCAAACAGGAAGAGGAGGCAGCTGATCGCGAAGCCGAGCGCTGTCGGGTCGTACGAGAGAGGGACGGGGCTGAACACGTAGATCATGTTCATCGACATCGGAAAGAAAACGGCGGCGACGAGGAATCGGCACTGCGTGCGTATCGTCGGATCCTGTACGAAATGCCCTTCCCGTGCATGGACGAACACCGCCGCGCAAAGGGCGGCGTAGTTGATGAGAGCTGTCGCGTACCAGAGTGGTCCGTACTCGCTTCTCTCAAGGGGCCGCGTCTCGATGAACTGCCCGTGCCAGGGGTTAGTGACCAAGCCGATCCAAAGCAGGGCATCGATCGTGACGAGTACGGGCAAGGCAGACCGAAAGGCAATCTTTCGATAGCCCACCATCTCTGAGAAGCCCCTCGTAAAAAGCAACCAGCCCGGCGCAATCGTCAGCAGGCCGGTGTAGAGCATAATCATTCCGCCCCAGCGGATCGCTGAATCGTTAGGCCAGACGTTGGCAAGCAGGTCGCCGAGAGAGAAGATCAGCGCGGAGAAGAAGACCAAGGGGAGTGCCGGCCACAGCGCTGCTGGCGGACGCCGGTAGAAGACGTGCGTACTCAGCGCCACCAACAGGACGATCCCAAGTGAGGTGGCGATTTGGGCTTCGGGCATGACTTAATCCGTCTGTGCCTCGGAAGATTGCAAGGCATCCGCATTGATGATGCCACAACTTGAGGCTGCAATGCTTGAGAGTATGATCTCGGGCGGCGTGGATAGGCAAAACAAGCTGGGTTTTCCGCACATCCAGTACTCGGTGTTCTGACAACCGGGCGGCATCGTGCCCCGAGGCTATTTCAAGGACGATGCCAAATCGGCGACCACGTCAAGACCATGGATGGCGCCCGGTATTCATTCCCCAGAGATTGGGCCTTGGTCGAGGCCGACGGTTCCCTCACTCTCCTCGGCCGCGACTCCAACTGCATCAACACCGTCGGCAAGAAGGTCTACTCCGAAGAAGTCGAAGAGGCAGTCAAGTCGCACCCCGACGTGGTGCCCAACGGCCAGGCCGACTATGGCTGGGCGCCCAAGGCGATGTAGGAATCTCTGGAGGGATAAAGGGAGGCCCTCAAGCCCCCCCCTGCGCCCCAGCCGAATGCGTATAATGACGGTCCGGGCCGTCAACTTCGTCGGCCTCTCACGATTGGAAGAACCCACCCATGCCGAATTCCTCCACGAACCGAACTCTGGACCGAGAGGCCATGCGCTTGGCCAAGCCTTGGATAGGCGGAGTCGCGTGGCCCAGCATCGGCTTCGGCCTGGCGGTGGCCCTCGTCTACATGGCCTGCATTGCAGCAGCGGCCTCGGGTCGGCTGGGTATGACGCCGGCCTTCTTGCTCTGCGGTGTGCTCGTGTATGCGAGCTACACGATTCTTCACGAAGCCGTCCACGCCAACATCTCTGGATCGGGTAGACCTATCCGTTGGTTTAACGAAGCGATGGGCTATGGGGCAGGCGTGATCATGGCCATTCCGCTCACCATTCACCGGGCCACCCATTTGGCCCACCACCGCAAAACCAACGACCCCGAGAGCGACCCCGACATGGTGATGGCCATCTCGGGTCGGCCGGGTCTGGGCTCGCTCTTCGTGGCGAGCCTGCGCAGCATCACGAAGCAGTACACCTTTTACTGGCAAGTGGCTTGGCCAACGACCAGTCGGCCCGAACGCATGCGGGCGGGCGCAGAAATTTTCGTCATCGTCGCGGGCCGAGTCGGTCTAGCCGCAGCCGGGTTTCCCCTTGAAGCGCTCGTGCTCACCGTTGCCGCCAACGTACTTGGCAACTTGCTCATCGTCACTTTTTTTGCTGTCGCGGTTCACTATCCCAACACGGGCCAAGGCCGCTACCTCGACACATCGACAATTCTTTTCCGTCGTGGACTGAACGCGCCCATCACATGGCTATGGCTCTGGCAGAACTACCACTCGATCCACCACCTCTTCCCCCGAGTTCCCTTCTACCGCTACGCGAAGGTGTTCGACCGGATCCGCGACCTCATGGTCAAACAGGGAGCCCCTATCCGTGAAATCGGGTAGCGCCAGACTTCGTGAAGGCGGTCGTAGGTGCCACTCCGAAGATCATCTACGCCTTCGATGAGCTTGTTCTTGGCAATCTTGTTCGAGGGCGTGCACGGAAACTCGTCCACGTAGGCGACGAAACGCGGAATGTTGAAGCGGGCGAGTCGGCTCTCGAAATGGGTCGTCACATGATCAGGAGAGAGATCGTCAGCCGTCTTGCAGGACAGCAGGATGAGATAGGCCTTCACCTCCTCTTTACGGAGCTTTTCGGGCACTGGGACTGGGGAGGTCCGTTTGTTCTACGGCACTGGGCGCCTCGAAGGGAGCCGAGCCGGCATCGACCAGAGCGCGATCGCTGTGTTGCGGCGAAGCGGCGGATCCCATCACCAAGACGTTCCCATTCGCCCGAAACGGGTTGAGTGTGACCCGATCGACACGTGATTAACATATCATTTCTGACCGGTGGTGTAGAAAGCCCAGCTTAAACTTCCTATTCCCGACCACGATGAACGCGAGGGCTACACCACTAGACCGACTACGCTGACTATGCGAAGCCGCCACAACCCAACGAAGTTGTCCATCAGACGTTTTGCGGCACCTGATTCGTGTCGCTACGTAATAGAAAGATGCGATTCCCCATGCCCATTAACGATATACGCATCGTACTTGTAGAGCCCAATCATCCTGGGAACATCGGAGCCGTTGCGCGCGCGATGAAAACCATGGCGCTCTCAGATCTCGCGTTAGTTCGCCCCGTTGATTTTCCGTCACCTCATGCGGAGCGGAGATCGATGGGCGCGAAAGATTTGCTTGAAAAGGCACGGGTCTTCGAATCTCTTGAAGAAGCGATTGGCGATTGTCGGCTGGCTATTGGGAGCTCCGCTCGCGAACGGTCATTTCCCCACTCGATCCTAGAACCGAGGGAATGCGCTGCGCGGCTCGTGGGCGAAGCGGCGGACGGGGAGCCGACGGCACTCGTCTTCGGGCCGGAACGAACGGGTCTCGCAAATAGGGAACTCGACCAATGTACATTCCAGGTGCGTATCCCTGCGAACGAGGCGTTCTCGTCTTTGAATCTCGGGGCTGCGGTGCAGCTTCTTTGTTACGAAATCTTCATGGCGAGCCGGACGCCTGAGGAAGAGGCAGTAGCGAGGCCGAAGGAGAAGCCGAGTCTTCAAATAGAGATGGACCACTTCTACGATCATCTCGAGCGCGCGCTCGACTCCCGCGGATATTTCGAAGGCGAGATGCGCGAGGTCACCCTTTCGAAGCTTAGGCGACTATTCAATCGGGGACGGCCGCACTCAGGCGAGTTAAAGCTGTTGCATACGATGCTGAAGATGCTTCACAAGGACAGCCAGTAGACCTGTGCTCTTGGCGGGAGCGGAGCGGGTCGCGCTTAAGGTAGTTCTGCGCAGAAAAAGTATTGGCCGATCGAGAGGTGGAATTCGTCGCTTGCACGAAGGGCGAGTTGTTCTTCGTGCCAAGCGAGTGCTTCGTCCTCGGTGACGCCGCGGCGTCCCGGTGCAAATGCGCTGATCGCTCCTAGCATCATCGCGGAATAGCCCGTCTGATCTTTTGATCCTTCGAGAATTGAATAGCGAGCGACTTGTTTCGTAACGAGGCCGGCATTCGCGAGGCGTTTGCCGAGAGTGCGGGGCAGGGTTGGATGTGCGAGGTGTTCCTCCCAAGCGGAGAGCATGCGGTCCATACGTGTTTCGTCGGAGGAGTACCACGCGACGGAACGCCAATCTGTTGCGAGGACGACAGCGCGGCCGCCGGGGCGTAGGACTCGCGCAATTTCAGAGATCGCTTGATCGATGTCTGCCACGTATTCGAGGACCTGAGTCGAGACCACAAGGTCGAAGCGGTCCTGTTCCCCGCCGAGGTCTACAGCATCGCCCTTTTCGATTCGGGCTTGTGGCCAATCCGCGCATCTATTCTGCGCCAGCTGGATCATGGCATCGCTCTGGTCGATCCCTAAGACGGACCCGGGCTCTCCGACGCCCGCCGCCAAGTCGGCGGTGAGGAAGCCTGGGCCACTTCCGATATCGAGAGCATCTTCTCCTAGTTTCGGGTCACAGAGTTCAAGTGCGCGTGCGCGTCGGTGCACCATGGCGGGGCGCGTGTACTGGAGTTCGAGACCGCGAGACATGTCGGGATCAAAGGCGAGGCCGGTGCTCATGAAGGTTTTCCTTTTATGCGTAATGGAAGGTTTCGCGGCGCCGAGGATTCCGCGCCACTCAAAACTAGGTCGTGCCGAGTACGCGCACGACGTGATAGATCCAAAGTGGGATCAGGCTGGCCCAGTAGGCCGTCATCCAGGTCAGTCCGATCGCACCCCCCCAGTCGGCGGATAACGTGCTCGGCCTTCGCGAGTGAAGAGCGTGCGCCGCGTTGCGCTTGATCAATGTGAGCGTCATAGCCTCGGGAACTTCACCCTTATTTTCGTTCGTTCCGGCATTCAGCCAAAGCGAGCGCAAGTGAAGGAACTGCCAAGGAAGATAGACAAAACCGAAGCCTAGGCTGAGAACGAGGAGTCCGGCGCGATCCGGGGAAAGCGTTGTCGTCGCGTAGAGATATCCACTAGCGATCGTGTTTGCAGCAAAAAGAATGGCCCACCCGAGCTCTTCGTACACGTAGAGACGCAAGCGGTTGGTCAGAATCGCGCCCCAAACAAAGAACTGGGAGACCCCGACCTCGAAGACCATCAGCCAGGACAGAGCATCGATCCAGCCGACGTCATTCACGTTCAATACGCGAATGACGTGCGAGAACTGATAGATGTAAGCGACTTCAGAGAAGGTCGCGAGGATTCGTGTTGGGAGCGAGGCCGAGAGCTTCGTGTCGTGAAAGACGACGTTGCCCTCGTATCGGTTGGGGAATAGGCAGCGATAACCGGAAACGCCAAAGAAGATTAGGGCGGGGAGGATGATCTTTGGGTCGCCGCCCTCCGCGTAGGATCCGGCACCGTTCGCGAAAAAGTAGACGTTCAAGGGAACGCCTAGCAATAGAAGCCAGAGGAAGGGGCGGAGGTCCGTGGGCATAGGGTGTGGAGAGTACCCTATGCGTGGGCCTGCGCGCCTCGCACGCAGTCGAGCATCGCCGATGGATCCTCGGGCAGTGCTCTGCCATGCCATGCGACGCGCTGATCTGGCCGCACGAAGACCAGATCGCGTTCATAGATCGTCCGGGCATGGGCGTCGCGAATGTCGATCACGTCCAGGGGAAGGCCGCATTGGCTGGCAGCGATTTCTATTGGCCCCGTATCTATGTCGGCGAAGCGTAGGAGGCCTG
Source organism: Myxococcales bacterium (assembly GCA_012959805.1). Lineage (GTDB taxonomy): Bacteria > Myxococcota_A > UBA9160 > UBA9160 > UBA4427 > UBA4427. Next base: position 183,080 of record DUCN01000082.1, read on the forward strand.
GAGCGGGTTGAGTATGCTCCGATCGACACGTGATTAACAAATTATTCCTTACCGGTGGTGGAGAAAAGGCAGCTTAAACTTCCTATTCCCCACCCCGTTCTGGGTCGAACCTCAGCGGCAGCCTGGCTGACAGATTCGGTTTGCGTCGAACCCATCGCGCAGTAATCCGTCGCTCTTGCGATGTTTCTTCGGGGGGTGTTAGAGATCGAAAGGCGAGTCGAAACGGATGAGCACAACGTCGACCTCACGGTCGCGCAGATGGACTTCGATATTGCTCAGTTCCTCGCTCTGAATAGAGCTGCTCAAATCCCACGTGTATTCCGCAAGCGTCCGCTCCCTGAGAGCGGTGCGCAGTAGGTCATCCACGTAGGAACCAACGCAGGCGCGGGTAAGGCGAAGCGCACCGGTGGCGATGGGTCGAGAAGACCGACGCCAGGGCTGGACAAGTTACAAGACGCAGCGTATCGTTATTGTTTCTCATCACGAGAGAGGGAGTGGGATGCAGTCCGATTCGCCCGGCGAGCATTTGCTCGACGGCATTACCGTTCTGAACCTCGGGAGCGTGGGACCGGCCGCCCGTGCCGCTCGCACCCTCGCGGATTACGGCGCGCGCGTCGTCCAAGTCGCTCCGATCGCGCGCAAGAGCGGCCTCCAGACCAAGCCCGTCTATCACACCTACGCAGCAGGTCGCGATTTCGCGCGCATGCGAATCGATCTGAAGTCTCTGGCGGGACGCGACGTCCTGCTTCGCATGACGGAATCCGCCGACGTGTTGATCGAGTCCTTTCGCCCGGGCACGGTCGATCGTCTCGGACTCGGTTGGGATGTCGTTCATGCTCGGAATCCCCGCCTCATCTATTGCTCGACGACCGGGTACGGACAGGACGGGCCGGCCTCGACCTGGGCTGGTCACGACCTCAACTATCTCGCAATGTCCGGGTTTCTCGCCTGCTCCGAGCCGCGTTCCGACGGAGGGCCGCCGATTCCCGGCGCGACCGTGGCGGATAGCGCGGGTGGGGGGATGCATGCCGTCACCTCAATCCTGGCCGCATTAGTCCATCGGGGGACCACGGGCACAGGAACGCGACTCGATGTATCGGCGGCTGAAGGCGCACTCGCTTTGATGGCGCTTTCCATCGATCAGTATCTGGCGGAGGGCGAGATTGCAGACTCTCGCTCGGTTCTCCTGACTGGACGTTATGCCTTCTACGATCTCTACGAGACGAGTGACGAGAAATGGCTATCGGTCGCTGCCATCGAAGCGAAGTTCTTCGAGAACCTGTGCGATGGCCTTGAGCTTTCCCAATACAGGCACGACCAATATGACGAGACCAAGCAGGATGAGATCCGCGCTGCGTTTCAGCGCGTCTTCAAGTCGCGCTCGCGAGACGAGTGGACGGCCGCGCTCGCGGCCAACGATACGTGTGTCGCGCCGGTGCTCGAGATTCCGGAATTGGTCGATGACTCACATTGGCGCGCACGTGGGATCTTCATGGAGGCGGAAAAGGAGGGTCGCGGAGTCTTTCGGCAGGTGGCCCCGATTCTGGCTGGGAGCGTGCGCACGCATCCGAGGCATCGAGTCGCCGCCGATGACAAAACAGATACAGCGGACGTGTTGGCGGGAGCCGGTTATGCAGGCGCCGATCTCGAAAAGCTATTCGAAGATGGAATCATCGAGTAGGCAAGCGGCGGACGGACTGACAAGAGTCGGTTTTTCCGGGGAGTGCATGGATGGGTGAACAAAGAATGGAATCGGCTGAGGATCTCCCAGAGGTCGTGCGGTCCTGGATCGGGGAGGAGCGTTATGTCGAAAAAACCGAATTCCCGATCGAAATGGGATACGTGCTGACGACTCTGTCGGCGACGCAGAATGCGAATGCTCTGTATTGGGACGAGGCCGTTGCGCAGGAATTGACCGGTGGCCCGATCACCCTGCCGACGATGGCTTCGGTCTGGTTTCGGCCTCATGACTGGTCACCGGGGCGCACGAAGCCGGCGGTGGCTCTACAGCTTCATTTTGATTTGAAGGATGAGCTCGGACTTCCCGAGGCCGTCATGAGCGATAACACCATGGTCTTTGGTGAGCCGATCCGGCCCGGTGATGAACTGACGACGACGCAGATCCTCTACTCCGTTTCAGCACGCAAGACGACAAAGCTCGGCACCGGTCGTTTCTGGGATTTTGGCGTTCGCATGGTGAATCAAAAGGGTGAACTCTGCGCCGAAGAGCGGTACACGGGATTTGGTTATAACCGCGATACACCGGCCGCGTCGATCACTATGAAGTCGCAGGAGGTCAAATGAGCGCTTCATCCATCACGCCACATCTTTTGTTGGAAGACATTGTCGTTGGAAGCTTGCTTCCCGAACTCACCAAAGAGGTTGAACCCGTCACGGTGGTGCTCGGCGCGATGGCGAGTCGAGACTGGCGCCCTCAGCATCACGACTACAAGTTCGCGACCGAGAATAACGGGCTCGAAAATATCATCATGAATACACCCAATCTGGCTGCGTGGTTCGAGCGCTATCTCACGGATTGGACGGGGCCGAAGGGGAGACTGGGCCGGATCAAGTTTCGCATGAAGGATTCCATCTATCCGGGTGAAATAATGCGGTTTCTTGGGACTGTTGAATCTGTTGAGCCCGCTCAGGACGCGAAGAGCCGCGTGGGTTGGGTCGCAGTGTCGACCGAACTGCACTCGGGTGAGAAGCTATGCGTCTCGTGTGAAGCGAGAATCGCGATTCCCGCTTCTCCGGACGCGAATCCCTGGAGTCTGCGCGGTGAGGACTGGCGACCCTGAAGGTCAGAGCCGGCGAGATCGCGCATCGGAATCAGCCTGCTTGGTGGCCTAACGATTAACCGGTGCGATCATGGTGTCGCCTAGCTCGCGTAACTTGTCCTTTTTGTCCTGCATTGTGGAGCCAGGGGGGAGCTGGTACTCGAGGGGCCAGCTGACCGTGCCCGTCATGCCGAGTTCGACCAGTTCGCCAACCTTCTCCGGCGGAAGCTCTTCGACGAGTGGAACGAGGCAATCGAAATTTTCATCCAGTCGATTGAAACGTGTTCGCTCAGCCCGCAGTCGGGTCAATAGAGCAATGGTTTCGTCAAACGTCGTGCCTGCACCGGTCCAGCCGTCGCCGAACTGTGCAGCGCGACGCAGCGCGGCGGGATTCATTCCACCGACCCACATGGGCACTCGTTTCGTCGGAACAGGACTCGTCCGGACCGCGTCGAATTGAAAGAAATCCCCGGCGCTACTCACCGTCTCGCCGGCGAGTAGCCGCTGGACAAGAGGGATCTGCTCGTCCATTCGCTGGCCGCGCTTTTCGAAGGGAATGTTCAGGCAATCGAATTCCTCGCGGAGCCATCCGGCGCCGAAGCCCAGGACCGTTCGATTCTTCGAGAAGATGGCCGCCGTGCTGACATCTTTTGCGACTTGAATCGGATGACGCAGAGGCAGGATATAGACGTTGATCAGGAAGCGGAGCCGGGTTGTGATCTGGGAGAGGGCGGCAATCGTCGCGAAGACCTCTGGAAATGGGGTCTCTCCATCGAAGGGCGCTTCACCGCCTTCGCTGTACGGATAGCGTGAGTCGAATTTTTCAGGGGCGACGAGATGGTCCGCCAACATGATCCCTTCGAAGCCCGCCTCTTCGGCGATCGGCGCCAATTCGAGCATGTCGTCTGGGTGCATCATTGAAAGGGCTTGCCAGAACTGCATGATGGATTCCCCCGACCGATGCGGGCTAGCATCGGCCGTCTTGTGAACGTGACTGGATTCTAAAATCTAAGTTTAGTCTAGGAATTTTAATTCGTGAACAATCATCTTGTCGTCGTCGGTGCATCGCTTGCGGGATTGCGAATCGTGGAGGCGCTTCGACGTGAAGGCTATGCCGGTCGAATCACGGTCGTTGGTCGTGAGACCGAGTGGCCCTATGACCGGCCGCCTCTCTCCAAGCAATTTTTGACCGGCGATTGGGTGGACGAAAAACTCGCGCTTCGACGCGGCGAGATGAGCGATCTCGATGTCGTCTGGAAGCTCGGCTGTGAGGCGATGGCCCTCGACACCGATGCACTTCGTTTGACGCTCGGCAGTGGGGATCGGCTCGAACCCGCCGACGCGATCGTCCTGGCAACCGGAGCTCACGCTCGACAGCTGCCCTTTGGTCAAGATCTTGCCGGCGTGATCAGTCTTCGGACATTGGCCGATGCCCACTCGCTTCGCTCGGAAATCAAGCAGGCGAAACGTGTCGTTGTCGTGGGTGCTGGGTTCATCGGAATGGAAGTCGCGGCGAGCTGTCGCGCGAAGGGTCTCGAGGTGTCCGTCGTTGATCCACTTCCGGCGCCACTGATTCGAGGCCTTGGTCCGATGCTGGGCGAGCGTGTTGCCGCGCGGCATCGCGAGGAGGGCGTGGCTTTCCATCTCGATGTCGGCGTCGAAGGATTTGATGGAGCAGGGCGGGTCTCCGCGGTCCGACTGTCGGATGGATCGCGATTGCCGGCGGACGTCGTCGTCGTGGGTGTCGGTGCGGCTCCTGCGACGCAATGGCTGGAGGGGGCGGGGCTCGAAATTGATAATGGTGTTGTCTGCGATGCGACGGGGTTCTCGGGGCGGCCAGGCGTTTTTGCTTTGGGCGACTGCGCGCGCTGGGAGAATGCGAACTATCCCGAAAGTCCCCGATTTGAACATTGGACGAGTGCAGTCGAGCAAGCCGAGGTCCTGGCGAAACGAATCATTCATGGCCACGCAGAGAGTCATTCGCCGATTCCCTATGTCTGGACGGATCAGTTCGATCTTCGTATCGCGATCGCCGGCGAGATCCGAGACGGAGATGAAATGAAGATCTGTCTTGGTCGAATCGAAGACGATCGATTTCTCGCCCTCTTTGGCCGCGCAGGGCGACTGGTCGGAGCGGTTGGGTTCAAGCGTCCCCGGCAACTGAACGCTTGCCGGAAGGCGATCGCGGAAGGCATCTCCATTAAGAAGGCGATCGCGACTCACAGCGAAATCGCCGGCTGAGCGCGATGAGTCGGACGGCTGCTTGCGATCGTCTCGCGCCAAGAATCTTCCTGGAGGTTGGAGAAGTCGCGCATCTCAGCGCTGGAATGTGATCGGCAATTTCCAGTAGCCCTGAACGAATTCCGTCAGAAGCCGTTCCGATCGATCGAGATCGACCTCGTAGTCGGGCTGTGCCTTCAAGAGTTCTTCCAGACAGACTTTGGCTTCGAGTCGGGCGACGTTGATTCCTAGGCAGGAGTGGGGCCCGTAGCCAAAGCTCATGATCCGAGACGGCCGGCGAAGAATGTCAAAGCGATCGGGCTCATTGAATTCGCGTTCGTCATGATTGCCCGAGTGGTAGAGGAACATGATCGGCTGTTCCTCGGTCATCTTCGCGCCGGCAAACTCGACCGGGCTTTTTACAACGCGCATGAGGAATTGCGTCGGCATGTCAAAGCGAAGGCCTTCGTTGGATGCATCTGGAATCAGCGCGGGGTCGTCGATGCACATCTGTCTTTGGTCCGGATGTTCCCATAGACGACGCACGAGCGATGCGAATGTTTTGGGGAAGGTCTCGGAGCCGCCGATGATTAGCATGGAGAGATGCGAAGCGAGTGCGTCGTTGTCGAGGCGGCTTCCATCGCTTTGTTCGAATTCGAGGAGTTGTTGAAGGACATCGTCCTTGGCGGATCCCGCTCGACGCTCTTCGATCTTCTCGTGGAAGTAGGCAAACATTTCGCCCATTGCTGCTAGTCCGCCCTCAGTCATTCCGTCGTGGCCTTCTTCGCGTTTGAAGAACCGCCAGACGAGTTCGTTGAGAAGTGGGCCGTCTTCGGGTGGAAGTCCGCTGATCATGCAAGCGACGGTCACCGCGACCTGCGAGGACATGTCGCCGAGGACATCCATTTCGCCACGTTCACGCGCGTCTTCTAGGCAGTCCATCGCGATCTTGCGAATCACGGGTTCGAGCTTGGCGACTTCTTGTGCGGTGAATTTCTTGCGAAAGGACGAACGCAGCCGGGTATGGTCCGGGGCATCCATCATGTTGATCATGGGCGTCACGGGCTGCACCTTTGTGAGCAGGTGCGCCGCTGTCGTGCCCTTCGCGGCCGTGAGATGTTTCATGTCTCCCGATGCCTTCCAGATATCCTCGAAGCGCGAGAGGACCCAGGTGTCGTATTGCTCGAGATAGTAGGCGGGCGCTTCATCGCGAAGCTGCTTGTAGATGGGGAGCGGATCGCCTTTGACGATCTCATCCGAGAAAGGGTTGTACTCGACCATGGTGATTGTGGACTCCCTCTAGGCGGTTCAATCGATCGGGGCGCAGGTCTTGAAAGAGATGATTTGGAACGGAACGTATTGTATCGTAATAGGGGTGATTTGGGGGGTCCCGATGGCCCAGGCGACCTCCCAAGCCGCTGGCCGATCGCGAAATGCGGCCACCCGAAGCACGGGAGACGAAATTCGATGGCAGCGACAGATCGACGAGCGGCGAATCGCGGGTCAGCCGCCGGGAATTCCGGACGGCCCAGAAGCGAGGAGGCGCATCAGGCGATTCTCGACGCGACCCTCGAGTTGTTGATCGAGGTTGGATTCTCGGCTCTGACGGTCGAAGGTGTCGCCAGCCGTGCGGGAGTGGGCAAAGCCACGATCTATCGCCGTTGGACATCGAAGCTTCCCCTCGTTGTCGAGGCCTTTGGACACCTCCCTGGATTCGATGAAGTGGATACCGGGACGCTGGAAATCGACCTCAAAGAAACGCTGAAGGGGTATCTCCAGGTCTTTCATTCGACCTCGCTCGGCGCGGTCTTCCCGAGCCTGGTGGGGGAGCGCGCGCATAACCCCGAGCTTTCGAAGATGCTGGAGCCCGTCACTGCGAATCGACGCGAGCCTTTCGTTCGGATATTCGAAAGGGCACGGGAGCGCGGTGAAATCGCAGACGACGTCGATGTGAATCTGGCTGCAGATCTCGTTGTCGGCCCGATCTCGGTTGCGCTCTTCTTTCGCGGTCGCGCACCCTCGCCGAAAATGGCCGGACCGATCGTCGATCTTGCGCTGTCGGGTATTCTGCCGCGCGACTGATGAGTAGGGTCGTGGGCTCGACTGTCTGACGCCTGAGCGCGATCCGGCGCCTAACGTCGAAAACGCTTTCGCAGTTCGTGCTTCAGGATTTTTCCCGTTGCGTTACGCGGCATGGAATCGATGATTTCGAGTTGCTCGGGAATACGTTGAATCATCAGCTGGTGCTCATGCAGGAAATCCTTCATCTCTTCGAAGCAGATCGCGAACTCGGGGTCGTGGCAGGTCACTACTGCACAGCATCGCTCGCCTGTCCGCGGATCGGGGAGTCCGATGACGGCGACCTCTGCGATTTTTGGATGTTCATAGAGAAGGTCTTCGACTTCTTTGGCTGAAATGTTCTCACCTTTTCGGATGATGACGTCCTTTAGTCGGCCTGTGATAACGACAAAGCCCGCTTCGTCGAGGTAGCCGAGATCGCCGGTTCGGAAGAAGCCGTCTTCGTCAAACGCTGCGTCATTCAGGCCCGGATCGACGTATCCGCGAAAGAGTTGAGGGCCCCGGGCTTGGAGTTCACCGACCTCTCCAGGGGCAGCGGGCGTGCGGTCGGGGCGAGTGACGCGCAGTTCGACGTCGGGTAGGGCCGGGCGGCCCTCGGTCGTCGCCAACTTCTCGCTCGGGTCGTCCATTCGACTCATGCTGAGAATCGGGGCTTCCGTCGATCCGTAGCCGGAAAGAATGCCGACCCCGCCCATTTCACGTCTCATGTCATGATGAAGTTGCGGTGGCTTGGGCGCACCGCCACCTGGGAAGGCGCGAATCTTTGGAAAGAGTGGACCGCCTCGAGATTGCCGTTGTGCCGCTAGGTAGGCTTCATGGAAAACCGTCCCCGCCGTTGCCAGCGTGACGCCGTGTTTCTGGAGTGTCGGAATGGATTCTGCGTGAGCAAAGTCGTCAATCAGAATCAGAGCGCAACCGGTTGCGAGGGAAGCCTGAAGCCACTGAATTCCGCCGACATGGGTGATGGGGAAGACGAAGGCGACACGATCGGCGGGCGAAAGGTCAAGGGCAAGGCTCATGCCCCGGGCTCCCGCGAATAGCGATCGATCACAATGCATCACGCCTTTGGGGCTGGCTGTTGTGCCGGACGTATAGAAGATCCATCGAATTGGATCGTGCTCCGTGGTGTCAGAGACCGCAGCGTTGGGGCCGACGTTAGGCGATGGCAGCTGGGTGTCGGCGCTCGTCGGGAGATCCTGATCGACGACGAGCGTCTGCATGCTGTCGTGCGTCGCCGCGACCTGTTTCGCCATCTGTGCGTAGTCGAAGCCCTTCCACACACTTGGCGTGATCAGAAGGGTCGGTCGAAGTTCGCGCGTGATGAACTCCAATTCCCTTTCCCGATAGATAGGAAGGATCGGATTCTGGCAGGCGCCGACACGCGAAAGGGCCGCGGTCACGATCAGGGACTCGATGCGACTGGGCAGCATCCAGGAAACCCTTGTATCGGGACCGACGCCGAGTTTGGCTAGGCCCGCGGCGGTCGCGATTGCGCGGCGGTGGAACTCGCCGAAGCTGATCTCTCGTGAGCGGGAATCCACGGCGAAGAGCGTGTCGGGCGTCGCGTCTGCTCGGGCTTCGACAAGCGACCAGAGGTCTTCGGGCTCGGCCACGCGTTCAGCTCTGCGGCCAGGGGTCAAGGGTGTTCGTCTCGCGGTGTTGCATACGAGTCGTATCGTATCGTAATATACCCTCGATCTCCATCCCGTACCGCCTGGTCTCGAGAGACCGGAGGCGGTGTGTCACCGGAGCTGTGCTTCGCCGAGGCCCGTTTATGAACGCCCAATTCACCCAAGCCGATGAGGACTTTCGACGCGAGATCGTCGATTGGTTGGCAGCGAATCTCTCCGACGAATTCCAGGTCGTCGTGGGTCGCGGTGGACCCGGGGATGAGCACGCGCTCTTCGAGGAACGGCACGCCTGGGAACGTCGCATGGGAGAGCACGGCTGGGTCGGTGTTGGCTGGCCGGAAAGTGTCGGCGGGCGCGGATGTTCTCTCACCCAACAGATGATCTTCCATGAAGAGTATGCGCGCGCGCGTGGCCCCGGCCGTGTGGGGCATATCGGCGAGGGATTGTTAGGCCCGACCCTGATTCATTTCGGGAGCGGGGAACAGCAGGCGCGCTTCCTTCCCAAGATTCTTTCGGGTGACGAAGTCTGGTGTCAGGGTTATTCGGAGCCTGGTGCGGGGTCGGATCTCGCGAACGTACAGACGCGAGCCGAACGTGAGGGGGACGAATGGCTCGTGAATGGACAGAAGGTCTGGACATCCGGGGCCGAGACGTCGGACTGGTGTTTCGTTCTGTGTCGAACTGACCCGACGGCTGAGCCCAAGCATCGTGGGATTTCCTATCTGTTGGTTCCGATGGATCAGCCCGGGGTCGAGGTGCGTCCGATCGTCCAAATGACCGGAGATTCGGAATTCAGCGAAGTCTTTTTTAGCGACGCAGTGACCGCGGCGAACAACATTGTTGGCGCGGAGGGGGGGGGCTGGTCTGTCGCCATGGGGACGCTCGCTTTCGAACGCGGTGCATCGACACTCGGTCAGCAGATGCTCTTCCAGAACGAGCTGGATGAAATCATTCGAATCGCGAAGGAAAACGGACGCTCGGAGGATCCGCTTGTCCGGCAGCGAATCGCTCATGCCTGGATGGGGTTGAGAATCCAGCGCTACCACGCCCTGCGGACTCTTTCCGGCGCGGACGACGGCGTCGCGCCCCCGCCTGCGGCGAGTATCTCAAAGCTTTTCTGGGCGACCTGGCATCGCGATCTCGGGAAACTCGCGATGGACGTCATGGGGCCGGAAGCGGAGATCGCGCGGGCTGAGCCCTATGATCTCACTGCTCTCCAGAGAATGTTTTTGTTCACACGCTCGGACACCATCTATGGTGGTTCGAACCAGATCCAAAGAAATATCATCTCGGAACGGGTGCTCGGCTTGCCGCGTGAGCCGCGCTGAATACTCCGAAGGGTTCCAATGTCGAAACCAGCTCCGCCTGCCTATGTCCCCGCTCACGATCTTCTTCGCGATAAGACGGTCCTGATTACGGCCGCCGCTGGTGCGGGGATCGGATTCGCTACGGCCAAACGCTGTGCAGAGGAGGGGGCACGTCTCTTCGTCAGCGATATCCACGAAAAGCGATTGGACGAGGCGGCGAAAGAGCTCGAAACGATCTCGCAACATCCTGTTGGGCGGCGAATCTGCAACGTTCGGGAAGACGAGGACGTTCGGGCGTTAGTGGCGACCGCGATCGAGGAGATGGGACAGATCGATGTCGTGATCAACAACGCGGGCCTAGGAGGCGAGGTGCCGGTCGTCGACATGACCGATGACCAATGGACCTCGGTGCTCGACATAACGCTGAACAGTGTCTTTCGAATGACTCGGGCGGTGCTCCCCCACATGATTGAGCAGAAGGGCGGTGTCATCGTGAACAACGCATCTGTGCTCGGATGGCGGGCTCAGGTCGGACAGGCGCATTACGCCGCCGCAAAGGCTGGGGTGATGGCATTCACACGATGCTCCGCCCTCGAAGCCGCCCCGCACGGGATCCGAATCAACGCGGTTTCGCCCAGTATCGCCATCCATCCTTTTCTCAAGAAGACGACGCCCGAGGCATTGCTTGCGAAACTCGAGAGTGAGGAGGCCTTCGGGCGCGGGGCAGAATGCTGGGAAGTGGCGAACGTGATGGTCTTCCTCGCGAGTGATTACGCATCTTATATGACAGGGGAAGTCGTTTCCGTGTCGAGCCAGCGCGCCTGAAAATGAATTCAATCGGGCTATGCTCGGCGGTCGGAGGAATTGGATGTCGATCGCCGACGATGTAACCAGCCAGATGAAAGACGCCATGAAGGCCAAGGATGCCACGCGTCTTTCCACGCTTCGCTCCATGCGAACAGCCATTCTGAATGAAATGAAAAAGGATGGATCGGACTCAGTGTCCGATGCGATTTGTGAGACGCTCTTTCGCAAGCTTGAGAAGCAGCGCAAGGAGAGTATCGATGCCTTCATGAAGGGCGGGCGCGAGAAAATGGCGGAAAATGAACGCGTCGAGCTCGCCATCATCAAGGAATTTCTCCCGCAACTCGCCGATGCCGCACAAACCAGAATCTGGGTCCAGACTGCGATTGAAGAGAGCGGTGCCTCGAGTCCAAAGGAAATGGGGAAGGTGATGGGCGCGCTGATGAAAGACCACAAGGCGGAGATCGATGGGACGATTGCCCGAGAGATCGTTCAGGAATTGCTCTCCGGTTAGTCCGTTATGTGTGGCGGCGCTGGTCGCCGCCCATGGAGAGAGGAGCGCCCAATGCCGACCCGTGCCTTTCAAGTTCCCCCCATCCTCGAGGGGAGCTATCCGGTTCGCGAGGGATGCGAGGTTTCGCCCCTTGTCGATGGAGAGCCGGCGTTTCGCCGAATCTGCGAAGAAATAGAGGCTGCCAAACGCTGTGTCTGGGGAACCGTCGCGTTTCTCGAGGAAGGCATTCAATTGCCGGATGGTCGCGGCACGAGGAAGCTCGTTTGGAGCGCGATGGGATGCGCTGCCCGGGGAAGATTGTCATCACCAGAAGAGCAGGCTGATTGATGCAGGCGAAGAGGAGGAGATTGCTTTCGTTGGCGGAATCAATCTCGATCGCGGATCCATCGCAGCGTGCGGACATGCGCCTCGGGAAGAGGGCAATGTGCATGATGTCTACCTGGAGCTTCGCGGGCCGGCAGTGACGGATGTGCAGCATAATTTCGTTCAGCGCTGGAACGAGGCGAGTGAGAGAGACGTGGCGGGAGGATCCTGGCCGCCCGGTGTCGATCTGGGGCCCCTGACTTTTCCGGCGGAAGTCTCGCCTCGAATCGGCGATGTTCCCGTGCAGATTACGCGAACCGTTCAAGCCAGCCGGTATCGGGACGCCACGGCGGCGCCTGGAGGGAAGGCCTTCTCGATCGAGCACGGCGAGTTCAGTATCTACGAACAATATATTACGGCGATCGATGCGGCCGAAACCAGTATCTATGTCGAAGATCAAGCGATCGGGTCGCCCAAGGTGGTCGGCCATTTGCGGCTCGCCCTCGAGCGCGGCGTACAAGTGATCTTCCTCGTTCCCGGTCGCTGTCATCCGACTTTCGCGGATTCACGTCGGGTTCCCGCGCTGGCCCCGTTCTTCGAATTGATCGCGAGCCTCGATGAGTTCCCTTCCTTCAGTCTGGCGGCGATTGCCAGCGCTGAAGACGATGGGACGCCCCACGATATCTATGTGCATGCGAAGATCATGCTTGTGGATGATGCGTGGGCGACGATCGGATCGACTAATACGGTGGACCGGTCGTTCAAGCTGGATACCGAGCTCAACGCTTCGATCTGGCATCGGGAGACCGTGAAGGCATTGCGCGCCACTCTCTTCGAGGAGCATCTGGGGATTGATACCCGCGGCCTGAGCGACGTCGACGCCTTTCGGCGGTTTCACGAACGGTCTCGTGACAATGCCTGGCAGAGGCTCGCGAATAGCCCGATGACCGGGCTCGCCTATCAGCTGAATGCTTCGTTCTATGGACTCGGCGAGCCCATGAGTTTCTAGAGGACGCGCGACCCGCGTGGTCGATTTCGTCCTTTGCGGAGTCGACGAATCATGACCCGCCGAAGACCGGCTTCTTTTTTTTGATGAATGCCTCGACTGCGGCTCGATGGTCCTTGGTGGTTGCGCACTCGATCAAGCCTTCGGCCTCGTGAGCGAGACAGGTGTGGAGGTCGGTTCGTAGCGCACGATCGAGGTTTCTCTTCATGATGCGAAACGCGGCGGTCGGTCCCGAGGCAAGCCTTCGGGCCCATTCAAAGGCGTCGTTCTGTAACTGGTCGTCGGGTACCACTCGGTTCACGATCCCGAGCGCCTCGCATCGCTTGGCATCGACGCGTTCCGCACTGAAGAAAAGTTCCCGCGCGCGAGATGTTCCGACGAGTTGGGTCAGAAAGAAACTCGCACCGTAGTCGCCGGACAAGCCGATGTTGGCAAAGGCCGTCGTGATGAAGGCCGAGTGGGAGGCGATCCGTAAGTCGCAGGCGAGGGCAATCGAAAGCCCCGCGCCGGCGGCGGCCCCTGGTAAGGCAGCGAGTGTTGGTTTCGGGAAATCGTAGAGCGCTCCGGTGAGCGTGATCTGTCGATCGCGAAGATCATCGATTCGCTCCTGTTTTGTGGGTGGCCGCGTCGAAGTGTCCACGTTCTCACGGCCGGGTGACGCCATCCCCTTCACGTCCCCGCCGGCACAGAAAGCGGTTCCAGCACCGGTAATCAGGAGGCTTCGGACGTCCGGATCATCGGCGAGGATCGGCAGCAACTTCCGAAAGGCCGGTGTTAGGCGATCCGATAGCGAATTGCGCGCTTCGGGGCGATTGAGTGTAACGATGGCCACGTGGGAATCGAGTCTGGCAAGCAGTTCGTCGGTTCCCGTTTCGATTGGAATGGTGTTGGATCCGGACACAGATTTCTCCTTACGGGCAATGCGCGGGCGAGGCGATTAAGTCGTAGAAGAGTCTAGTCGGTTTGAGTTCGAGTGAGACGGCTTTGGAAGGGCAGCGCGGTGCGTCGTCGTCGGCGGTGGCGCGATTTGGATCGACTTGGATGAGGGCGGCCAGGCCTCAACTCCGGATCGTGCGAATGACTTGGCTGTACTGGTCGGCGCTATAGCCCCGGAGTATCTCGCCCGAAAAGTCGAGGACTGGAATGCCGGTACGCCCGGTTTTCTGCTTCAGTTCATTCTTGATCTCGGCGTTGTCGACATTACGCAGATCATAGTCGACGCCTTCGCGGTCGAGGTGCGCCTTGGCTTGTTTGCAGTAGCCACACCAACTTGCGTAATACAGGATGACATCTTGGCGCTGTGTTCTGCGCCCGGTTGGTGTGGGGCTCGCGGCCGCATTTCCGGCGAGGATCTGTGCCGTTCGTGTGGACGAAACTTGCCAGGACCGACGGGCCGCCAGCGGTGTCAGCGGGGGGGGCTGATTCATCTCGACGAATCCGACCTGGGCCCTCCACGCTACGGGCACATCCGTGATCCGCTCGACAAATTGCACGCGGCCCGAACGATCTACGAACTGATAGTAAATTCTCATGGCGCCATCGGGCCCGACGGACTGCATGTCCGGGTCGATCATGGCGAGGTCTGCCTCGGATGGATCGTTGACGGTTTCGACGAGTCCAGCCCGGGAAAGGATTTGGCTTGCTTCGATTTGGTCACAGCCGGAGATCATGAGGATCAGTAAGGTCAGGACGGCAGCGAAGGCGGTCGGTCTTTCAACTCGCTTCGTACTCGTAATCGGTTCCATCGGCACGGCCTCCCTGGACGGGACTCCGAGATCCCGGCTTCGAGCCCTGCTTTTCGGAGAAGCTGCGGATCGACCTGAGGCGGGCGGTTGGGTGGCCGGTTAGGGGAGGGAGTGGCTACTCGGGGTAGAAGCGGCTGATTGTCTCGATGATGCAGGCTGGGCGCTCCTGACCCTCAATTTCGATCTTGACGGTGACCTTCGCCTGAATTCCACCGTCCTTGGTCGCCTCGGCGGTCGTGAGGGTGCCCAGGCCACGAATTCTTGAGCCGACGGGAACCGGAGATGGAAAGCGTATTTTGTCACAGCCGTAATTCACGCCCATGGAAGTTCGCTGGACTTCGATCAAGAGCGGCAGGAAATAGTTGGCGAGGGAGGCGGTGAGATAGCCATGGGCAATCGGTCCACCGAAGGGCCCGTGCTTCGCCTTCTCGACGTCGACGTGAATCCACTGGTGATCTCCGGTCGCTTCGGCGAATTGATTGATGCGCGTTTGGTCGATCTCAAGCCAGTCGGTTCGGCCGAGATCCTCGCCGATGCAGGTGAGCAGCTCGCTCGGGGTTTCGAATACGCGCATGGTTGCTCCTGATGGGAATTGATGGGAATGGGTTTGCGAACTTCTCGTTCTCGGTCCTGTCTGTTCTAAAGGCCGAGGGCAACGGCGACGCGTTCGCGATGATAGGCGGGATCGCCCAGCCAAGATTCGCTGGCGCGGGCGCGTTTGAAATGGAGATGAGGATCGTATTCCCAGGTGAATCCAACTCCGCCATGGATCTGGATGCTCTCGGAAGCACACTGGAAATAGCTTTCGGAACACCAGGCTTTGGCGAGTGAGGCATTCGTTGAGAGATCGTCGCTGCCGTCGTCGGCGATGCAGGCCGCATAATAGAGCGCGGACCGCGCGGTCTCGACTGCGACGAACATGTCGGCGCATTTGTGTTTCAAAGCCTGGAAGGAACCGATCGGTCGGCCAAATTGTTCGCGTTCCTTCGAGTAGCCCACCGCCATCTCGAGGCAGCGCGTGGCGCCGCCGACTTGTTCTGCCGCCAAGGCGATTGCGGCGAGATCAAGCGTCCGCCGAAGTCCTGGCCAAGCCTGGCCGACCTCGCCGACGAGAGCCTGTTTCGCGACGCGGACGTCCTTGAGTTCGAGATCCGCAAGTCGACGGGTCGGGTCCATGGTCGGTCGCGCCTCGCGCGTGAGTCCGGGCGCATCGGCTGGGACCATGAAGACTGAGATTCCGTCCTCGCCGCGAGAGCCGGGTGTTCGTGCAACGATGAGAAGCAGGTCTGCGCTTGCTCCGTCAACGACACCTCGCTTTATGCCGTCGAGAATAAAGTCCTTGCTATCGGCTCCGGCCGTGAGCGTAATGCCTTCGGCATCCCAGCGACCGGAGGCTTCACAAAAGGCGAGAGTCGCGGTCCTCGTTCCTTCTGCGATGGGCGCAAGCGTGGCCGATTGCTGCTCGTCTGTCCCGACTTGGAGAAGGGTGTTCACGCCCAGGGCGACGGTTGAAAAGAGCGGCGAGCAGAGCAGCGCCTCGCCCGTCGCTTCGAGTAGAACGGCTAGGTCCACCTGCCCAAGACCGAGTCCGCCATGTCGTTCGGGGATCAGAAGTGCGGGCCAACCGAGTTCGAGTGCGATCTGTCGCCACACGACCGGATCGAATCCGTTTGGATTCTTGATCGATGAGCGAATCTGCTCGGGGCTCGATGCCTCTTTCAAGAAGCTTCGCGCTGCTTCCTGGAGAGCTTCTTGTTCGTCGCTGAGTCGAAAGTCCATAGATGGCCTAGCTTCCGTAGACCTTTTGCGCGGCTGGCGCTTTGTCGACGAGTTCCGCCAGCGTGGCTCCGATTTCATCCGGGGCCCACTTCGCGTGTTTGTCGAAGGTCGGTCCGTCTCGCCAGCCGTCGGACACACCGAGAAGTCCGCCTTTCACTTCGAAGATACGGCCGGTGATGTCCCGCGAAAGAGGGCTTCCCAGCCAGACCACGAGGGGCGAAACGTTTGCAGGATCGTTCTCGTCGAACGCGCCGTCCTCTGGCTTTGCCATGTCGCTAAAGATGGCTTCGGTCATTCGAGTTCGAGCAGCGGGTGCGATGGCGTTCGAGGTGATGCCGTATCGTCCAAGTTCCGCGGCTTGTACCAGCGTGAGCGCGGCGATTCCGGCCTTGGCCGTCGAGTAGGTGGACTGGCCCACGCTGCCCTGGAGTCCTGCACCGGAACTCGTGTTGATGATTCGAGCGTCGACAGACTCGCCGGCCTTGGATTGCTTGCGCCAGACTTCGCACGCATGCCGAGTGACGCAGAAATGGCCTTTCAGGTGGACGTTGATGACGGCATCCCATTCATCTTCACTGGTCGAGACGAACATACGGTCTCGGAGGAATCCCGCATTGTTCACGACGACATCGAGGCGACCAAAATGATCCATGGCTTGCTCGACCATGCGGCGACCGGCTGCGAAGTCCGCCACGCTCTCGGTATTGGCGATGGCTTCGCCGCCCGAGGCTTGGATTTCGCGAGCCACTGTCTCCGCAGGACCAGCGCCACCTCCCTCGCCGTGATTCGTGACGCCCAGGTCATTGACGAGGACGCTCGCGCCTTCTCTGGCGAAGGCGAGAGCGTGTTCACGCCCCAATCCTCCACCTGACCCGGTCACGATGACGACTCGTCCACTACAAATTCCACTCATCGCGTTTCCTTCACTCTCAAATCATCCATGGAGTTTACGGCTGCCGATCTAGAGCCGTTCAAGGATCGTCACGTTGGCCTGCCCGCCACCTTCACACATGGTCTGCATGCCGAAGCGTGCCCCGGTCCGCTCCATTTCGTTCAGGAGGGTCGTCATGAGTCGTGTTCCGGTGGCACCAATCGGATGGCCTAACGCCATTGCGCCGCCATTGACGTTGACCTTTGAGAGGTCCCAGTCCAACTCCTTCTGCCAGGCCAAGACAACCGGCGCGAAGGCTTCATTGATTTCGACGAGATCGATTTCGTTCTTGTTCATGCCCGCCTTGGCGAGCGCGTGTTTTGTCGCAGGGATGGGCGCGCTCAGCATGTAGATGGGGTCATCTGCCCGAACCGAGAGATGATGAATCCGGGCGCGAGGCGTCAGGCCATGTTCCTTCACAGCTTTCTCCGACGCGACCAACATGGCGGAAGCCCCGTCTGAAATCTGACTCGCGAGGGCCGCCGTAATCCGGCCGCCTTCGACGAGAGGACTCAAGCTCTGCAGCTTTTCGCGGGTCGAGCGTCGCATGCCTTCGTCATGCTCGATTCCCGCGATCGGAAGAATCTCGTTCTTGAAGCGACCCTCATCGGTGGCTCGAAATGCTCTGTCATGGCTCTCGAGTGCGAGGGTCTCCATCTCTTCACGCGAGATGTCCCATTTTTCGGCGATCATCTCGGCGCCGCGAAATTGTGAGACCTCTTGGGTGCCGTACCGCTCGACCCAACCCTTGGACCCTGAGAAGGGATCCGCAAAGCCGAGATCTTCGGCGCAGGTCATCGAGGAAGAGATCGGAATCTGACTCATGTTCTGAACGCCGCCCGCGACGATCAAGTCGCTGGTTCCGCTCATGACAGCCTGAGCTGCGAAGTGAACGGACTGTTGCGAAGAGCCGCATTGGCGATCGATCGTGACGCCGGGAACATGGTGCGGGAGACCGGCCGCGAGCCAACAAGTCCTCGCGATATCGCCCGCTTGGGAACCGATCGTGTCACAACAGCCGAAGATCACATCCTCGACGGCGCCGGGGTCGAAATCCGATCTCTCGGTGAGTCCCTTGATGACGTGCGCCCCGAGATCCGCGGAATGAATGCCGGCCAGGCCCCCTCCGCGCTTTCCGACTGGCGTGCGAACTGCGTCGATGATGTATGCCTCTGCCATTTGAAACTCCTGTCGTGCGACGAGGGCCGCGGATGATTTTGAGCCTTGATGTTTCTTGTCGGATTCATTCCGGATCTTCGGGACGTGATTTGAAAGCAGCGTCCGCTGCCATTTTCCTAGAATTGCGCTTCGCGTTTTTCGACAAAGGCCTCGCGCGCCTCTTGTGAATCTTTCGTGGTATAGAGCTCGAGGGTAAAGCCTTGTTCGTAGCGGTAGCTCTTTTTTACATCGAGCAGCTCGATGCCATTCAAAGCTGTTTTCGCGAGGCGCAGCGCTTTCGGACTCTTGGTGGCGATGGAACGCGCGATTTCCATGACTTCGTCCCGCAGTCGTTCCTTGGGAACCACGGATTCGCATCCACCGACGCGCAATAGTTCCGCGGCGCTGATCGATTCACAGGTGTAAAGCATGCGTCTCGCCTTCTGGACGCCCACCATTCGCATGAGATGGGTGGCAGCGCCGAGTGCGCCCCGGTCGATCTCCGGAAGTGAGAAGGTCGCATCCTCGGAGGCGATGATGAAATCGGCGGAGCCCGCGACGCCGATCCCGCCACCGATACAGAACCCGTGTACGGCCGCGATCGTGGGGACAGGGCAGTCGTAGATGGCGGCAAAGGTGTCGTAGCAACCGCGGTTCAGTTCGACGATTAGTTCGCTGTTTTCGGCCAACTCCTTGATGTCAACGCCCGCCTGAAAGCCACGGCCTTCGGCACGGATGACGACGCAGTGGACGTCATCGCGATGACCAAGCTGAGTCATGGTTTTCGCGAACTCCTGCCAGCCTGCGTTATTCAGGGCGTTGACGGGTGGCGCATCGATGATGACTTCGCCGACTCCTTCTAGAATCTCGGTTCTGATTGCCATTCTTGACTCCCCTTTACCCCTTCGCCGCTCGCGATTCCCAGGATTACGTCCTGCTCGTAGGCTACGGGCGAAGCCGGTTCAATGTATTTGTCGCCTCTTCAACGATCCGACGAACGAGAGTTTCGCAGGTCGGACGGTCGTCGAGGAGCCCAGCGACCGTGCCGCTCGGCAAATAGCCGTGTGCGGGATCCCCGTCACTCATCGCAATGCGCGCCAAGATTGGCGCATTCGCCGCCAGGATCATCTGCGCATTGCTGAGCTTTTCATTCTTCCGCATGGAGAGGGCGCTTCTCACCAGATCAATCACCGACACGCCGGTTTCCCGACGAAGCGCGATCGCATTGCGAAGCGCCATCGCGAGTCGCCGCATCGCTCCGGAACCTTCGAGTACCCGGGTCAGTTCGTTCTGGATCATCCGCTGCGGGAGGCCGTCGAGCGCACGGCTAACGATGATATCCGAGGTGTTGGCGTCGAGGAATCGCGCAAGGGTCGAATCGGGTACCGGGCTCTCTTGCGTCATCAGAAAGCGAGTTCCCATCGCAATGCCTTCGGCTCCGAAGGCCAGCGCGGCGACCAGGCCGCGCCCGTCTCGGAAGCCTCCTGCCGCAACGATCGGTACGTCGACGGCGTCCGCAGAGGCCGTAGCGAGAAGCGATGTCGGGACATTGCCCGTATGCCCACCGCCTTCGCTGCCTTGGACGATGATGATGTCGGCGCCCAGCTTTTCGGCCTTCACGGCGTGGGCGACGGCGCCGCACGTGGGGACGCAAACAACGTCGTTGTTCTTGAGATGCTTGATCAGATCAGCGTTGGGTGCACGGTTATAGCCGGCGGCGCGCACGTTTTGGCGGATGATCGATTCGCTGATGACCTCTGCGCCCGGCGCGTCCATCAGGAAATTGACACCGAAGGGCCGGTCGGTCAGGCCTTTGACTTCGAGGACCGCTTCCTCGACGTCGCTTGGTGGAAGAGTGGCGGCGGCCAAGAATCCAAAGGCCCCGGCATTACATGCGGCAGCGACGAGGCGAGGCGTAGCGACCCATCCCATTCCCGTCTGGAGAATCGGGTAGCGGCATCCGAGTCGTTGCGTTACCCGTGTCCGAAGGCCGTCCATAGATGTTAGTTCGCCACTTCGCGAGCGAGAAATCCTTCGGGATCGATGGTCTCGCGAATCAGCCGAAGCTCTTCGGCCGTGGGAAGGCGAGTCTGTGCGATATTCGCTTCGTCGGGCACGATGAGCGGGAATCCGGTGTTGTCGATGACTTCTTCGAGTCCAACGCCCGGATGGAGCGAAATCAGTTGCATCGCACCGTCCGGTGTTTCGAAGTCATACACCGCAAGATTCGAGATTACCCGTCCGAGACAATGGCCACGCGTGGTGGTCGCCGGGAGTTGGGCGGCGCGGTCGTTTCCGACACCCGAGACGACGTCGACCGCTTCGACAAAAACCTTCTGAGTCTGGTTGGGAACCCAATAACTCGTCTTGTGTGAAATGGTGTTGCCGGGCGCGCCTCGCATGCCAAGCAACTGCGCCTTGGGTTGGGCGTGTTCACCGATGCAGGCGAAGTTCTGATTTCCGAAGCGGTCGATCTGGCTGGCGGCCATGATGACATGGCGCTTGCCATTCCAGAGATGGTCGAAGATCGCGCGAAAGGGAAGCCAAGCTTCGACGACGAGATCGTGACCGGGGCCCGACACCGGATTCGGAACGTCCACGACGGTGCAGACGCCATCGGTCATCAAGAGGTCTTCTTCGAAGGTGGCCTTGGCGAGTCGCGCGCCGATTGCGGGCGCGATCCCGAAGCAACTCGCGAGGATTTCTCCATCTCCACGAAAAGCTTCCGCCGCCGCCACAGCGCAGATCTCGCCTCTCGAAGCCGTCTCGGGTCCTTCGCGGGTGACCTCGCTCATCGCAGTCTCACTTTGGCCTGGTACTCGGCTTCGTTTTCGAGATCGAGGTACTCGGCCTTGAAACGCAGCCAAGCTTCCTCGTCCTTGGCCGTGGCCGCATAACTCTTCTGGAAGACTTCATCCCGGCCGTAGTCGGGAGGGCATTCCGTGAAATGGGCGCCGCCCGGGGCTTCGATCACGCCATCGACCATCGTGCGGTTGATGATGCGCGACTGCAGGGGGCCTGCGCTGGCCATGTCTTCGGTTTTAAGGATCTTCTCGACGGTCATGAAACTTTGCTTGGCCGCACGACAAAACATTTCATCGAAATACGGATCGGGGCCGAGATATTGCCCGTTGCCTCGTGCGTCACCTCGGTTCATGTGAATGAAGGCAATGTCGAGTTCAAGAGCGGGCATGGCAACGAGTTTTTCGCCGTCTTCGTAAGGGGACCTAACAAGACGGATGTCTGGGTTGATCGATAGGACATCGGAGCCAAGCCCTGCGCGAGTCGGCAGGAAGGGCAGGTGATGGGAAGCCGCGAGCAGCCCCCACTGAAGCATGCCCTCGTCGAGTTCGGCTGCGTCAATGGAACCAGTCTGGCGAGCCTTTCGAAAATGCGGTTCGAGGGGAATCGAATCGAGGGAGACGAAGCCGTAGATCAGTCGCTTGATTTTTCCGGCATTACAGAGGAGCCCGACATCCGGGCCACCGTAGGTGACGACCGTGAGGTCCTTGACCGATGAACGAAGAATCTCTCGAACGATGGACATCGGCTTGCGCCGCGACCCCCATCCGCCGATGCCGATCGTCATGCCGTCTCGGATCTCGCTGACCGCTTCGCGTTCTGTTGTCCGCTTGTCCATGTCGTCCCGGTCGCTCCAGAGTCCCTGCGACGGCCGCTCGTGGGGGCCGGTCCGTTGGGCGAATCGAGCAATATCATAACGATACGTTCCGTATTGATCTACCTCTGAATGGGTCGTGAAACGGAACTTAGGTGGGTTAGAGTCAGATTTTGGAGCGACATCGAGAAAAGGACTCCGGGCCGCTTATTTGGACTCGGCGAAGCGTCGGGCGAGCTGGGCGGCGAGACCGATGTAGCGATCCGGGGTGAGGGCCAGCAAGTTCCCTCGTTCGGTCTCCGGAATCTCGAGCGTTTCGATGAAGCTGCGGAGATTTTCGGGTGTGATTTCCTGGCCTCGGGTGAGGGCTTTGAGCTTTTCGTAGGGCTCTGCGATGCCGTGTCGTCGCATGACGGTCTGCACCGCTTCGGCCAGAACAGCGTGTGTCGCCGAGAGATCTTCATCGATTCGATCGGGTGCGACGGCGAGCTTGGCGAGACCACGCAGTGTGGACCGGATCGCGAGGATGCCATGGCCGATTCCGACGCCGACGTTTCGCAGGGCGGTCGAGTCGGAGAGATCTCTTTGCCAACGTGAAATAGGTAGTTTCTCGGCCAGGTGTGCCAGGATGGCGTTCGCCAAACCGAGATTGCCCTCGGCATTTTCAAAATCGATCGGATTCACCTTATGCGGCATCGTCGAGGACCCGACTTCTCCCGCCACGGTCTTCTGCCGGAAATACCCAATCGAGATGTAGCTCCAGAGATCCCGTGTCAGGTCCAGCAAGATTGTGTTCGAACGGATGACCGCATGAAAGAGTTCGGCCATCCAATCGTGGGGCTCAATCTGGGTGGTCATCGGATTCCAGCAAAGACCCAGTGACTCAACGAATCGTCGCGTATGCGCTTCCCAGTCAATTTCCGGATAGGCGGCGAGATGTGCCGCGTAACTACCGACGGCGCCATTGGCCTTGCCGAGAATTTCGATCTGGGCGATCGCGTCACGCTGGCGAACCAGGCGAGCGCCGACGTTCGCAATCTCTTTGCCAAGGGTTGTTGGGGTTGCCGGTTGCCCGTGGGTTCGAGAAAGCATGGATTGCTCCGCCGTATCACCGGCGAGAGAACGTAACTCTTCGATCAATCGATTCAGTTCTGGCAGGATGATCTCATCTCGCGCGGTTCGCAGCATCAGGGCGTAGGCGAGATTGTTGATGTCTTCCGAAGTGCAGGCGAAATGGACGAACTCGATGGCGGCGGACAGATCCGGATGGCTTGCCAGACGATCTTTGATCCAGTACTCGATGGCTTTCACGTCGTGATTGGTTCTCGACTCGATGCCGCGAATCTCAAGTGCGTCCTTGGGCGAAAAGTCGGTCAGAAGCGCGGCGAGATGGGCCGTCGCGCTGGCCGAGAATTCGGGCACTTCGCAGATCTGCGGCGAAGCGGCAAGCGCTTCGAGCCAGCGGATCTCGACCTGGACGCGGAATTTGATCAATCCGAATTCGCTCACGATCGGTCGAAGATCGTCGAGCTTTCCGTGATAACGACCGTCCAGGGGAGAAATCGCTAGAAGAGAATCCGAATCGTGATTGTCATGGGCCATTGCTGAGGTCCTTCGCAGACTGGGTGAGCTTGGAGAGTTAGGCAGGTTAGGAGTTTGCGAGCCACGACTGCGCGTTCTGGAAGAGGCGAAGCCATGGGCCGTCTTCTCCCCATCCCTTTGGATGCCAGGAGTATTGCACTGTTCGAAAGACCCGCTCGGGATGCGGCATCATGACTGTTATGCGTCCGTCGGGGGTCGTGAGCGCTGTGAGCCCACCCTCGGATCCGTTGGGATTTGCGGGGTAGCGCGTCGCGGGCGCACCATGGCCGTCGACGAAGCGAGCGGCGAAGAGACCAGCTTTTTCGACGCGCGCGCGTGCGTTCTCGTCGGCGAATTGCGTTCGTCCTTCACCATGAGCCACTGCGATCGGAAGCCGCGCGCCGATCATGTCGCGAAAGAGAATCGACGGACTGTCTTCGATCTGAACCAGGGAGAGCCGGCCTTCGAATTGTTCGGAGCGGTTCCGCACGAAGCGCGGCCAGTCCTCGGCGCCTGGGATGAGTTCCTTCAGATGTGAGAGCATTTGACAGCCATTGCAGACGCCCAGAGCGAAGCGTGACGGGTTGTGAAAGAACGTCTCGAATTCATCACGAAGGCGATCATGGAAGAGAATCGACTTCGCCCATCCGCCGCCTGCACCGAGAACGTCGCCGTAGGAAAAGCCGCCACAGGCAACCAGTCCCTGGAATTTCGCAAGTGAGGCATCGCCGTTCATCAGGTCGCTCATGTGAACGTCGATCGCATCGAAACCGGCGCGATCGAATGCGGCCGCCATTTCGATCTGGCCATTCACGCCTTGCTCGCGAAGGACGGCGATCGTCGGCCGGGTCGTGCCCGACCTGGGGGTGATGGGGGGTGTCGGCAAGATTTCGAAGGGCCACTTCACGACCAACCCCGGATCATCGAGGTCGCATCGGGCCGCCTGTTCCTCGTCGGCGCAATTCGGGTCGTCACGAAGCCTCTGCATATGCCAGGTCGTGTCGGACCATTCCCGGCGAAACGTGGCGCGATCGCTCTCGAGGATGCTTCGCCCGGACTCTTTGAAGAGGATGCGATCATCTTGACGCAGCTGCCCGACCACGTGCACCGCGTCGCTCAGTCCTGCACTTACGAAGGCCTCGGCCACCGCATCGAGTTCGCTTGCGGCGACTTGAAGGACGGCTCCGAGTTCTTCGTTGAAGAGCTTGCCGATTGTCGAGCCCGCCATTGAGTCGAGGTCGATCTCGACTCCGGTCCCACCGGCAAATGCCATCTCGACAACCGTCGTGAAGAATCCGCCATCGGATCGATCGTGATAGGCGAGGAGTTTTTCTTCGTGGATGAGCGTTTGGATCGTTTCAAAAAAGGCCCGCAGCCGTTCGGGATCATCGACGTTAGGCGGCTCGCTACCGATCGTGGAATTGACCTGTGCCAGAGCGGAAGCCCCGAGACGGTTTTGCCCGAAGCCGAGGTCGACGAGTAGAAGATGACTATCTGGATCGGCCTGAAGCTGAGGTGTCAGAGCGAGTCGAATATCATCCACGGGTGCGAAGGCGGTGACGATGAGAGAGAGCGGCGATGTGACGCTTTTCTCTGTCCCGTCTTCATTCCATACGGTTCGCATCGACATGGAGTCCTTGCCGACTGGAATCGCGATGCCGAGTGCCGGACACAGGTCGAGGCCGACGGTCTCGACCGCATCGAAGAGACGAGCGTCTTCGCCGACATGTCCGGCGGGCGCCATCCAATTGGCGGACAGGCGAACGAAGCGCAGCGAGGGGATCGGGGCGGAGGCCAGATTGGTGAGCGCTTCGCCGACCGCCATGCGGGCGGAGGCTTTCGCGTCGAGGAGCGCGATCGGTGTTCGTTCGCCGATCGCCATGGCCTCGCCTGTATGGGTCGAATAGCCGCTTGCTGTGATGGCGGCATCTGCAACTGGGACCTGCCATGGACCGACCATCTGGTCCTGCGCGACGAGCCCTGTGATGGTCCGGTCGCCGATGGAAATCAAGAAGGTCTTGTCGCCGACCGCGGGCAGCTGCAGGACACGTTTTGCTGATTCCTCTGGATCGAGTTCGTCGAAGGCGTAGATCGAACGGGGGTGCGTGGCCCGCTTGACATCACGATGCATCTTGGGCGGCTTGTCGAGGATCACCGAGAGTGGAATGTCGATGGGAAGCGAAGTGGAAGCTTCGGCCGCGGCATTCTCGAGGTCGTTTCTGAAGTGGCCGTCCTCGACCACGAGATGGCGCTCTTCGGAGGCCACCCCGACAACGGCATAGGGGCAGCGCTCACGACGACAGATCGCTTCGAACTCTTCGATTCGAGTGGGCGGAATGGTCAGCACATAACGTTCCTGCGCCTCATTGCTCCAGATTTCAAGCGGCGTCATGCCCGGCTCGTCGTTTGGGATTGCACGCAGGTCGATTCGGCCGCCGCGATCACTCTGATCAAGGATCTCGGGGATGGCATTCGAGAGGCCGCCCGCGCCGACATCATGAATCGAGATGATCGGATTTTCATGACCAAGTGCCACGCAGCGATCGATGACTTCCTGGCAGCGTCGTTCGATTTCCGGGTTGCCGCGCTGGACCGAGGCGAAGTCGAGATCCTCCTGGCTCGTGCCCGTCGCCATCGAGGAAGCCGCGCCTCCGCCGAGCCCGATCAACATCGCGGGTCCACCGAGAACGACAACCTTCGCGCCGGCGGGGGTCGTGAGTTTGTCGACGTGCATCGGGCGAACGTTGCCCATGCCGCCCGCCAACATGATGGGCTTGTGGTACCCACGTACTTCGGGTCCATCCGGCCCTTCGACTTCCTGGCAATAAGTTCGGAAATAGCCGGCGAGGGCGGGACGCCCGAATTCGTTGTTGAAAGCCGCGCCGCCGATGGGTCCTTCGAGCATGATGTCCAGCGCCGAAGAGATTCGTGAAGGCTTTCCGGGATCGAGTTCCCAGACTCGTGTCGCCTCGGGCAGGAGGAGGTTCGAGACCGAGAAACCCGTGAGTCCCGCCTTGGGTTTTCCACCGCGTCCGGTCGCGCCTTCGTCCCGAATTTCACCGCCCGACCCGGTCGCCGCACCGGGAAAGGGAGAAATGGCGGTCGGATGATTATGGGTTTCGACCTTCATCAAGATTTGTGCGGCTTCGTCGATCTGCGCATAACGTCGCGAGACGGGATCGGGTTGGAATCGACCCCCATCGCCGCCCGCGATGACGGAGGCGTTGTCGGAGTAGGCCGAGAGGACGCCGTCGGGCGATTGAGCGGTGGTATTTCGAATCATCGCGAAGAGCGATTGGTCTCGCGGTTTTCCGTCGATCGTCCAATCGGCGTTGAAGATCTTGTGTCGGCAATGTTCGGAATTGGCCTGGGCGAACATCATCAATTCGACGTCGGTCGGATTTCGTCCCTGCTCGTGAAAGCTGTTCACGAGATAGTCGATTTCATCCGGCGCCAGGGCCAGGCCGAGTTCGCGGTCGGCTTCGCGAATCGCCTCGCGACCTCCAGTCAGGACATCGATTCGGCGAAAGGGTGCCGGGTCGGCGCGGTCGAAGAGTGCGTTCGCGTGATCGAGATCTGTGAGCAGGGTCTCAGTCATTCGATCATGAAGTTCGGGGCCGAAATCGAGGGCGGTCTCGACGTTGGCGAGTCCCGTAATTCGATAGAGGGTTCCGCGCTCGATCCGGCGAATGGCGTCGAGGCCACATCGATGGACGATTTCCGTGGCTTTCGAGGACCAGGGAGAGATCGTTCCGATTCGGGGGACGACATAGAGTTGGACGGCGTCGGCGGGGTTTGCGCCGTTGCTCAAGCCGACGTTGCTTGCTGACACGAGGTCGTCTTCTCGAACCAGGGCATCGAGTCGTGCGCGCTCACTAGAATTGAGTTCGCGCTCGGCGTCTACGAGGACGACGAAGCAGGTCTCCAAGCCTTGCAGTGAGGGCTGCGTCGATCGGAGCCGGTTGAGAAGTCGCTGACGCCGCGCATCGGAATGGGCGGAAGCACCACGCAAGGAAAACATCGGAGCCTCAGGACGGCCGGAGCCATCATGCTATGCCGCGCGTGCCCAAGTGGGGATCCGGGGCCCGGGGCTCGTTTCGCGACCGGGGGGAGCAGCGCGGACGGTCTGGAACGACCGCAGTCTAAGGCTTGTCGGCCGCGAGGGCCAGCGAATCGAAGCGTTTGGATGACTTCCGAGAGTTGATCGACTTGGGCGTTGCCGCCAGCGCCTAGGTCATTGGAGAAGCCGCAGAACCAGATTGAGACTGCTGTTGGCCTGGCCGATCACGGCGATCGATGATTCCTGGAGAATCTGTGCCCGCGCGAGGTTGGCGCTCTCGATGGCGAAGTCGGTGTCGCGAATTCTGGATTCTGGCGCTGCGCTGGCCTCAATCTCAACGCCGAGCAGGCGGGACTGGGATTCGAGGCGGTTCTCCGCAATTCCAAATTGGGCGGCCAGGGCACTGACATTTTCAATGGCCGTGTCGATCGAGCTGATACCACTGGCTGCTGCGGCAGAGGTGGCGAGATCTAGGCTTCCAACACCGATCGCGGCGGCCTGGGCGTCGGCGCTCGAGACGGTGATCGTGTCGCCAGCCTCGGTGCCGACTGCGAGTTCGATCTGGAGCGAGCTATCGGCGAGTGGATTGAAGCTGCCGAAGTTCGTGTTGTTGGCGATCGCATCGATGTCTTCGAGGAGTGACTGGAATTGGGTGTCGAGTTGGTCTCGCGTCTGACTGGGCGACCTGGGCCAGCGATATTCCGTCTTGGGTATTGAGCTGTGCGCGACCCAGGCTTGCAATGCTGGCGCGCAGCTTTTCCGAAACCGCCAGACACCGGCCGGGTCATCAGAGGCACGATTGATGCGAAACCCCGAAGCGAGGCGAGCACTGGACTGGGCGATTGCACTCTCGGCACGTCGCGATGAGCGGATGGCTCCAAGCGTGATGCCGTTTGAACCGATGCGCATTGACATTGGCTGGCCCTTTCTCGGGCCAGCGGAGTCAGTCCCCTCCCAGAGACCACGCAGGAACCTATAATGGAAATCCGAAACGTTTCAGATTGCGATTGTGTGACGTGTTCCAGCCATTCGGTTTTCAATTCGAAACGATGTAGAGAAAACCCGCATTTCATACCGAAATACGGGCTTCTGCTGAGAAGCGGAGACGCAGGACATCTGCAGTCGCGGTTTGGGCGAAGCCGCTCGTCGAAGCGGCTCGAATGGGAGCCCTACTCGCCTAACGCGGCGAGGGTCACGCGATTGCGTCGCGCGAGAATGTCGGCCTCGGATTCTTCGATGTAGATTTCGTCCGGTTCGATCTCGAATATCACCTGGCCCGCTTGCACGACGGAGCCGTCGGCTTCGACCATGAGACTCTTCTTGAGCGTGCCCGAGAAGGGTGCGAGGACCTTGTTGAACATCTTCATGACTTCGATGATGAAGAGCGGCTGCCCCTCCTCGAAATGTTCGTCTTCCTCTATGAGCAGTGGAAGATGCGGGGCTTCGCGTGCGAAAAAGCTGCCACCGGATGGTGCGACGATTTCGTTGGCGCTCGCCTTCGGCGGCGGCGCAAGCGTTCGACGCATGGCAGTCGCATTTTCCTCGTCGAGGAAGCTCGCGGGAAAGATCGGCTCGAGTGCATCGCCGATCTCGATGTCCATGAATTCGCTCTGAACGCCTAATCGTGGAATCATCAGCAAAAGGGTGCTGCCGGTCCGGAAGCCACGGTGACTGGCTTGGCAGGCCTCCCATAGCGCTGTGTCGTCACCGACCAGCGCGGCATCGATGTCGCCCTCGAGGCGTTCTCGAATCTGCTGCCAGTCCTGCGTTCCGAAGGCCTGGGCTGCGCTCTCGTAGAACTCGAGCGCGCCGCTGAGCAGCGCTTCGTCGTGTTCCCAGATCATGTCGCAGGCGGGTTTACCCGGCGTCGTCTCCATGTTGAGGTAGTGATAGAGAGCCTTCAGGAAAGCCATTGGACTCTCGCGGAACTCGACCTGATCCCCTTCGCGCTTCCAGAGCCGACCGTCGTATAGACCCAGGAATCCGGCCAGAGCATGCGCGTCGCCCAGAAGCCTCTCGATCGGTCGAAGCAGTAGCGTCTGCTGATCGGCCAAGGCTTTCTGAGCGGAGGGATTTGGCATACGAGTCGTAAGCTCCGCAGCTGCTGTCTCGAGGTCTACGTCGCGGGCGAGTACCTTGAGCGAGCCGACGCCGGCGAGATAGGGCGTCATGAACCGGGTATTCGGCTTCATCATCGGCTCGATGCCAAGGGTCCAATTCACGAGACCGTAATGGAGTCCGATGCTGGTTTGGAGATTCTCTCCGCGCAGTTCCATGCGGCGAAGAATCTCCGCCAAGCGCTCGAGGTTATTACGCCGACTCATCCCGTCGCATAGTACGAGTGCGATATTCGAGTCGTAGGCGCCGGCCAGGTTGTAGTAGGGGAACGAGCCGGTATCGGGATTGCGCGTACCGATGCCCTGGTCATCGCGATGCTCGAAGGATAATGGCTTCGACCAGCCGCGAATGATGCCGCCGGCATGAGGTTGCAGTGCATCGTTGACGGCGTTGACGCGAACTTCGGCACCGGAGATCGCGCGCAGAATACGCTCGGGCTTTGGCAGGTTCGGACCATGTGCTGCGAGCAGCACCATGACCTCGATCAAACGTTCGACATCGAAGAAGTCCGCGGAATCATCCGGATTCGCAAAACGCATTTTATAGGCGAGCTCTGTACAGCCGTGCTCGACCTGGATGCGCGTGTTCATCTCCATGAAAAAATGATCGAAGCCTTCGACGATGCACTCAAAGGTCGAGACATTGTCCAGGCCGACACCGGCGCCGAAACGAGCGGCATCTAACTCCATGGCCGCGAGGGTTTCGCGCTCATTGAGAAGGTTTTCGCGATGAGCTGCGTTCTTGGTTTCTTCTGCGGCGCCCGCGAGGAGTTCATCGGTCATGGAGAATTCGAGTTGTTTCTGCTCGTGCATTTGGATCGAGCAGTCGCGTCCGCCAAGGGTGATGGACCAGTCGCCGTTGCCGACGACCTGGATCTCGTTATGCCGAGTCGTTTCGAGGTTGAGCTCGATCAGGAAGTTTCGATTCGAGCCGGGTTCGAGCACTTTCTGCTCCGCCAGGATGTCCATTACGGCAGTCGAGGTTTTGGAAGGATCAGTTACGACCCGCTGACCTTTGCCGCCGCCGCCGCCGATGCATTTGTACCGAATGCGCTTGCCGGGATACTGCTCCCAGATCGTGTGGGATTGTTGTTCGGCGGTCTTTTGGAGCTCTTCGATCGTGACGAGTTCGATGGACTTTGAATAGCCTGCCTGGAGTAGCCGTTCGGCATTTTCGACGAGTTCGACATCGGCGGCCCATGTGAAGTCGAGGGCGTTTTTCTTGGCGATCTTCTCGAGTGCTTTACGATCCGTCGCACGCTGAACGAGGGCGAGGGCGGAAACGTTGTCGATTCCGGGAACGACGGCGTTGCCGAGCCCGCGAGCTAGTTTCTTCGCTTCGTCTTTTGCGCCGGCACGTCGGATGACCTGCGAGGACGGGCCGATGAATCGAACGCTCGAGGCTTCAATCGCTTCGACGAAATCCGCATCTTCGGCCATGAAGCCGTAGCCGGCGAAGATATGCGTGTATCCATTCGACTCGGCGATTGCAACGATCTGGGCGATTCGTTCGAGCTTTTCTTCTTGGCCAACACCCATGTAGTCGGTGACGCGATGGACGTTGCCCGGAAAGTCGAGATCTCGCAGCTCGGGTGCGAGGCATCGCGGGTAGACGATGGAATCCTTTTCCGAGAGCAGCATGCCGTATTCGCGCACACCGATTTCCCGAAAGACGTCGAAGGCCTCCTTGCGAACAGGGCCTCGACAAACCACGAGACATTTGATGTCGGTCAGGTCAAAGCCGCGGATCCACTCGGATTCCGAGCGGCCCGCCTGAATCTTCTCGCCGTTGCGGTTCAGCATTATTCGTGCTCCCGCTGCAAGCCACCCATCGGAGCAGGTTGGTATTTACGCATCAAGAAATCCAGGTTTCGCGCGAGGATGCGGCGGCTCTCGCCGGGCATGACGAGTCGGCTCACGCTGCCAAGAGACAGTGCTTCTTTCGGGTTCATGAATGTCTCTTCATATTGCGAAGTCAGGATGGCAAGCTGGCGATCGCGTTCGGCGTCCGCCTCCGCTGCGCTTGCGCCATCGGCCAGCGCCTTGCGATGAGTGGCGGCAATGGCCCGCATCTCATCCTTGTAAACGAAGTCCTTGCCTGCGGCTCCCATCACCGCGACACGCGCCATGGGCATTGCAAAGACCAGATCGGAACCCACGAAATGCGAGTTGTACGCGGCATAGGCGCCACCGAAAGCATTTCGGATGATCATTGTCATGCGGGGTGTGCGGATGTCGATGATCGAGTCGAGTAGCTTTCGGCCGGCCATGATGATGCCGCGCCCTTCCTGCTCGGTACCGGGCAGGAAGCCGGTGGTGTCTTCGATAAAGATGAGCGGGATGTTGTAGAGATTGCAGAATCGAATGAAGCGCGTCGCCTTGAGTGCGGCATCGATGTCGATCTGGCCCGAGGAAACGGCCGAATTGTTGGCGACGAAGCCGGCGACCCAACCTCCGAGTCGGCCGAACGCAGTCACCATGTTTCGAGCGCGCTGTGGCTGAAGCTCGAAGAATTCACCGTGGTCGCAGATCTGTTGCAAATAGAGCGTGATGTCCATTGGCGCGTTCATGCCTGCGGGCGTATTGAAGGTGCGCTGGAAAAGTCGATGCTCTTCTTCGGTATGACGATCGGCTGGGTCCGAGGTTTTGTGGAAGGGAGCGATCGAGTGGTTGTTGTCCGGGAGGTATCCGAGTAGTCGAGTCGCGGTCCGGAGCGAGCCGAGTTCATCGTGCGTCACTAGGTCGCAGACGCCACTCTGCCCATGGACGCCGGGACCGCCGAGCTCTTCAGCAGTGACGTCTTCACCGAGAACGCTCTTCACGACTCCGGTTCCTGTTAGGCCGATGAAAGTATCATCGCACTGAATCATGAACGAGCCTTGGCGTGGAAGGTAGGCACCGCCACCGGCGTTGTAGCCAAACATCAAACTAATGGAAGGGACGACGCCGCTGATCTTGCGCAGTGCGTTGAACGCTTCGCTGTATCCATCAAGCCCTCCGACGCCGGCTGGAACGAAGGCACCGGCGGAATCGTTCATGCCGATGAGGGGAATACCTTTTTCTCCGGCCATGTAGATCAGGCGGGCGAGTTTGGCGCCATTGGTGGCGTCCATCGATCCAGCGCGAACGGTGAAGTCATGGCCATAGACGGCCACGTCGCGACCATCGATCTCAAGAATGCCTGTCACGATCGAGGCCCCGTCCAATTCGGGTCCCCAATTTCGCCAGAGGATCATCGGCTCGCGATCGGTGAGTGTCCTGATGCGTTCCCAGACGGTCATCCGATGCTTGGAATGCTGAACGCGTACGCGGGCTGGACCGCCGCCGATCAGCGGCCGGGCCATGAGTTCTTCCGCCATTTCGAGCGAGGCTTCGTAGGGACCGGGCGTGGCGTTGTCTGGGGTCGCCGCAGCGGCGGACACGCTCGCGGGTGCATGCGTGGGTTGTGTCGCGTCGCCGTCCGGTGAGCCCGGGATCGGGCCGACGTTTGGTCGCGGCAGGGGATTTTTCAGCGAGTACTCGATTTCGGGCATTCTTCTCACGCTCGTAGACGGTCTCTTAAACGACTGGGGATCCGCAGGTCGGCGGTGCTGATCAGCGGGCGCGCATTGTACAGACTCAGGGCAAGGGGAGCGAGATCACACGCACGCGATTCTCTCCTGCGGGGAAAGTTTTTAGCCCGCCACGGCGGATCCCAGCAGGAAGGCGGAAATGCCGAGGATCAAATGGGCGGCCAGGACCCCGCCGCCCCGGATTCGCTGGCCGGCCCGCGCAAACCCGACGACATCCACGCAGAGCGTTCCAAACGTCGTCAATGCTCCGCAGACACCGGTCGTCCAGAAGATCCGAGTGGGCGCGCTCCATTCGACCGTCGATCCAGCTTGACTACCGAGCAACACACCAAGGAACAGGGACCCGAGAATATTGACGATCAGGGTCGAGCGGGCGGACCCCTGTTTCGCCCAGAAACCATCAAGGTCTCCCGAGCTGGCTTTCTCGACACCACGAAAGATCAGCCCACGGAGCAGCGCACCTATGGCGCCGCCGCTTCCGATTGCGAGCCAGATCGACCAGTCGTTCATCGCGGGTTCCGCCGAAAAAAGCGGGTGGAGAGCCGTTCCGCCAATACGAATGCGGCCAGCCCGGAGACGATGGAGAGCCCGAGATGGATCGCCGCCGTGACTTCGTTCGATTCAGCGGCCAAGCGTCGATTGTCCATGGCCAGGGCGGAGAAGGTCGTGAAGGACCCGAAGACACCGATCGTGAGAAAGGGCCGGAGCAGTGGGTGCGGGACTCCAGTCGCGACGTAGCCGACGAAGACTCCGAGAAGGAACGAGCCTAGGAGATTTGCCACTGCGGTCGCGAAAGTGAAATGCCATTGCGCCGAGGTGATGAAGAGGGAGACGGAATGTCGAAGACTGGCACCGCAAGCACCGCCCATCGCGATCACCAGCAATTCGGAATAGAAAGAAGGCAGCGCGGCGTCCAGGTTCGTCGCGTCGGTCGGTGAATTTGCGCTCGGATCCATCATCGCGAGCAGCATACCGTCTCGTGAGTCGCCTCCGATGAGGTCGAGACAAGACCCCCGGGGAACACGGGTAAAAATCGGACCGATGTGCGTTTGAGTCGAAAAAAGCCCCGCCGCTGAGCGAAAATTTTGGAGCCAGGGCTGCCAGCCCTCTATCTATCCGTCGAAACGAGGTTTTTTCGGATTTCAGAGGGCCGCCATCTGTACCCGGAGGAGCGCTGGGGCTTGCCAGACACCGGGGGAGGTGTGCTAACCGGGTAGCCGACCGGCTAGGGCTGGGCTCGCGGTCTCAAGAAAATTGAGGTCGAATCCGATCCCCGCTTTGCACGGACACGAATTCAATTGAATGGAAAGGCCTCCCCCCGGTCCAACTGTTCCTAGCCAAGTGTATTCAGCTTTCGAGGCAGCATGGGGAAATCACTCGTTATCGTCGAATCACCCGCCAAGGCGCGGACCATCAACAAGTATCTCGGTCGAGACTACGTTGTGCGTTCGAGTGTGGGTCATATCCGAGATCTTCCTGTCAGCGGAAACGGCAAGAAGGTCGACCCAAAGGCGCGTGCGGCCGCTGCGGCGAAGACGCGCAAGATGCCAGAGGCGAAGCGCGAAAAGCACAAGAAGGAACAAGCGAAGAAAGCACTCTTTGCTCGCATGGGGATCAATCCCGAAAAGGATTGGGATGCCACCTATGAAATTCTGCCAGGTAAAGAGAAGGTCGTAGACGAACTTCGAAAGCTGGCGAAGGATGCGGACACGATCTATCTGGCCACCGATCTGGATCGCGAAGGCGAGGCGATCGCCTGGCATTTGCGCGAAGTCATCGGTGGGAAGGACTCTCGTTTCAAACGCGTGGTCTTCAATGAAATTACGAAAACTGCGATCCAGCAGGCCTTCCAAGATCCCGGTGAACTCGACCTGGCCCGGGTCAACGCACAGCAGGCGCGCCGATTTCTAGATCGAGTGGTGGGCTACATGCTCTCGCCGCTGCTCTGGGCGAAGTTGGCGCGCGGCCTCTCGGCGGGGCGCGTTCAATCGGTCGCGGTCCGGCTGATTGCGGAACGCGAAAGGGAAATCCGCGCCTTCATCCCGGAAGAGTATTGGGAAGTTCACGCGGATACGCTGACCAAGGCCAAGGAAGGACTTCGACTCGAAGTCGCTAAACACGCGGGTGAGAATTTTCGACCGACCAGCGAAGAAGAAACCAATGTGGCACTTCGCGTCCTCGAGTCGGCGGACCTCGAGGTGGTGGAACGCAAGGCCAAGCCCACCAAGACACGGCCGGGTGCCCCCTACATTACGTCGACGCTGCAACAGGCGTCGAGTACTCGACTCGGATTCAGCGTCAAGAAGACCATGATGCTGGCACAGCGGCTATATGAAGCCGGACATATCACCTATATGCGTACGGACTCGACGAACCTCTCGAAGGAGGCCGTCGAGGCGTGTCGGCAATTGATCAGCTCCGATCACGGTGAGCGATATCTGCCTGAGGAAAGCGTCTCGTACTCGAGCAAGGAGGGTGCCCAGGAGGCCCATGAAGCGATTCGGCCTTCGAATGTCGAGATGAAGCCGAGCGACATTCAAGGGCTCGAGCGGGATCAGGAGCGCATGTACGACCTGATCTGGCGGCAGTTCGTTGCTTGCCAGATGACCGGGGCCGAATATCTATCGACCAACCTGACGATTCGCGCCGCCGATTATGAGCTGAAGACCCGCGGCCGAATTCTCGTCTTCGACGGATATACGGCTGTTCAGCCGCCGGGTGGCCGCACCAGTGAGGCGAATGTCACGCTTCCCGACGTGGAAGTTGGAGACCGACTCGAGCTCGAGCGGCTCGATCCCAAGCAGCATTTTACGAAGCCCGCACCGCGTTTTGGCGAGGCGAGCCTGGTCAAAGAACTCGAAAAACGAGGCATCGGTCGGCCTTCGACCTACGCCTCGATCATCTCGACGATTCAAGACCGAGGTTATGTCCGGCTCGACAGTCGCCGCTTCTTCGCGGAGAAGATGGGCGAAATCGTGACCGAACGATTGGTCGAGAACTTCGAAGATCTGATGGACTACGGATTTACGGCCAGTCTCGAAGAAGCACTGGACCAAGTCGCGGTCGGCAAGAAGAAATGGAAGACCGTGCTTGGAGAGTTCTATAAGGACTTCCGCGTGAAGCTCACACTGGCCGAGGATAAGAAAAAGGGAATGCGGCTCAACTCTCCGATCGACACCGACATCAGATGCCCGAAATGCGATCGAACCATGCAGGTTCGAACCGCCGGTACGGGCGTATTCCTGGGCTGTTCGGGCTATGCGCTGCCGCCGAAGGAGCGCTGCAAGAGCACGATCAATCTGGTTTCAGGCGATGAAGTCGAAGCCGTCGATAGTGCGGACGAAACAGAAGAGAACGAGGCGCGACAGCTTTTGACGCGCCGCCACTGTGCGAAGTGCAGCGCGACAATGGACAGTTATCTCGTCGATGAGGGACGCAAGCTTCACGTCTGCGGAAGCAGTCCCGACTGCACGGGGACGGAGGTCGAACTCGGGACCTTTCAGATCAAGGGCTATGACGGCCCGCTTCTCGAATGCGACAAATGCGGTGAGGAGATGCAGCTCAAATCCGGTCGTTTCGGTAAATATTTCGGTTGCACCGCGGAAGAATGCAAGAACACGCGGAAGCTCCTCCGTAGTGGCGAGCCCGCACCTCCGAAGGTCGATCCGATCCCGATGCCGCACCTGTTATGCGAGAAATGCGATGACTTCTATTTGCTGCGCGATGGTGCTGCCGGGATCTTCCTCGCCGCAAGTCAGTTTCCGAAGCATCGCGAAACGCGTGCGCCGTCCGTGGCCGAAATCGTGGTCGTGAAGGATCAGCTGGATCCCAAATATCGCTTTCTGGCCGATGCGCCTACGGAAGATCATGAAGGCCGACCGACGATCGTCCGATTCGCACGCAAGACCAAAGAGCAATATGTGACCTCAGAGGTTGATCGCAAGACCACCGGATGGCGTGCCGACTACCAGGGCGGGAAGTGGGTCGAGGAAATTCCCGCGGCGAAGCCTGCCAAAAAGAAGAAGGCGAAGAAGGCCAAGGGAAGTGCGAGCAAGAAGGTGGCGCGGAAAAAGAAGGCAGCAGCCAAGACGTCCGCGGCCCAGCCAGCTAAAGCGAAGAAGCAGTCGAGCAGTAAATAGCCGCGCGGATACAGCTGAGATTTGGCTTGCCGACCCCGCGCCGAGGCAGGGCAAAAAGGCCAGGCGGTCTGGAGTGAGAGGATGCATGATCGGAGAATGCGATCGGCGAGTCTCGGGTTCCTGCTCTTGATTGGCTTGTTGACGGGCGCACGATCACCGTCCGCTGATCCCGATCTCTCGCCACCAGAGGATTCTGTTTCGGAGCGCGAAACCGTGGTGCTGCTCCACGGCCTGGGCCGGAGTGCCCGCGCAATATGCTGATCTTGAAGTGACGTCTCCGAGCGCGTGGCTACCGAGTCTGCAACATCGATTACGACACCCGCGTGAGGGTTCTCGATGAAGCCGGACTTCTTGCGCAT
Source organism: Myxococcales bacterium (assembly GCA_012959805.1). Classification (GTDB taxonomy): domain Bacteria; phylum Myxococcota_A; class UBA9160; order UBA9160; family UBA4427; genus UBA4427. The sequence continues at coordinate 220,781 of DUCN01000082.1, forward strand.
CACGAATTCCCTTTGGCCTGTCGCGCGGTCATGCTTGCGCCACCGAAATCGGGAAGTGAAATCGCAGATCATTTTCGAGGGCCGAGTAACACGTCTACTTCTGATTCGCGCTGAACGCCGGCTTCGGATTTTGTCTCAACGTTCGAGTGTGCGACGCACCATGAAGCGCATGGCCGATGTTTCGTTTTGTGCACCTGTGCACGGGAAGACTCAGTCTCCCCAGTTCTGGCGTGGCTGGAATCGATCGAGTAGTCTGAAAAGGCTTGACGCATTAGGCCTGCCGGATTGAGCCCCCCAGCCTTACCCGTTTTTATTTCGGGCACGGAGTGAGTTCGTGAAGAAAATCTACGTTGGCAACCTTCCCTGGAGCACGACGGACGAGGATCTGAAGATGCTCTTCGCAACCTACGGTGCAGTTGAATCCTCCGCGGTGGTGAATGATCGCGAGACGGGTCGCTCAAGGGGCTTCGGCTTCGTCGAGATGGCCTCCGCTGATGCGGAAAAGGCCATCGCTGAGCTGGATGGCCGCGACTGTGACGGACGTGCACTCCGGGTGAATGAGGCGTTGGATAAACGTCGCGGCGGCGGCGGCCAGGGCGGTAGCGGCGGCGGCCGATGATAGTCGTCGCCTAATTAACCGAATTGAGCCTCGACCCATTTCATGAGTCGGGGCTTTCTCCTGTTTGGACGTCGGATGAGATTCCTGGAGAGAAGCTGTCGCTAGACACTAGGCGCTTCGAACGCGCAGCTTGCCGCTTCCGGTTGGATCTTCTGATCAGAGGTGGGGAGTGGGCGAGGTTGCTGCGCTCTGCTGAGTTGATTTCGACTTGGTGCTGAGGCTGTCCATTAGTTGATGGAGGGTCGAGAACTCGCGACTCGAGAGGCCGTAGAATTCAACGCCGTAGCCGGCTTCTTCCAGTTTGTCGGCCGCGGTCGGTCGAAGCTCTCGACGTGTCCAGACGACGCGCGCTGTGAGCTGTAATTCTTCGCCGGTGAGCAGATTGATGCCGACGATGACCCGTCGGCCAGCAGCGAGGGGTTCCCAGGACTTCAGATAGGCGCCGCCCTGGGAAAGATTTGCGGTTGTCTCCTCGGCACTGCGGAAGAAGGAATTCCCGCTCGCAGGATCGATTTCCGGATCAACCGTCGAAATTCGGACCGGTACGCTCGATGCGACTCTCTCGTATCGCTGCACGCCGGTATTTGCTTGTCGCCAATGTCCCATCAGACTCACTTCACGTAATGAGCACATCGGCGGTCGGCCGGTGACCTTGAGTGTGGATTCAAGCGCTGGGGCATGGAACTTGATTGGTTGGTCGGGGTGGGGACCGGTCTCCGCTCAGATGCCTAGCCCGAGGAACGGGAAGCGAATCGCTTTGGTGGCTGAGCCTTCGTCGCGATCGGGTCCGCCTGAGAAGAGCACGCGTTCCCCATCGCTCTGCGAGTTCTGGGCCTCCTTGGCGGCTTTTTTCTTCACCGCCTTGCGATGCTGGGTCAGCGCTTCGGCGCTATGGCTGAGCTCGTTGGGAACAAAGACGGCGACCTCGGCCTGTTTCGCACGCCGCTCACAGAGCTCCTTGAGGATCGCTGTGGTGAGGCGCTTGCCCTCGATCTTATTCGCGCGGCCGACGGTGCAGAGCAGCGGACCGTCGACATTGCCGCGATAGTCGAGCCAGTCTTCGAGGCAGATCATCTCGTCGTTCGACAGTTCGACGCGTCGTCCGCGGGCGCCTTTGCTTCCCGTCTGCGCCGCGATGCTGCAGATGCCAGTCTTGTTGCTGAAGCGTACGCTGTCGATGGTGAGCGCGGTGATCTCGGCGATCTTGAGTCCGGAATTGACGAGGGAGAAGAAGACGGCGTCACGACTGCCCTCGGCGTTGCTAGAGGTCGAGCAGGCCGCGCTCAAGGCGCGAAGCTCACCATCTCCAAGCAGACGGCCGCGGGTGGCGGCTTTGGTCGCCTTCGCAGACGCTTTACGAGTCGGGGCGTTCGATGTCTTCCCGGCGGTTTTGGCGGCGCCGGCGCTCTGATCGGTGCCCGTCAGGGAACCTTCGTGGGCCGTTCGTACGAATCCCAGTTTCGAGCACTGTTGGATGACTTTGCTGAGCGTCGTTCGTATTTTCTGGACTTGTCCCGGCGGATAACATTCGGGAACGACGCGATAGTTACGTGTCGAGTCGCGTCGACATCGCAGGGCTTCGACCCTAGCCGGTGCACCCTTTTCCTTCAGGATCGTTAGAGCAGCTGCGCCGTGGAAGGGACGGACTTGCTGCCATGGGAATTCGAGGGTGTCGCAGTAGCCTCCGCTGATCACGGTGGCCAGCGTCTCAAGGGCCTCTTCGGCAAACCGCCGACTCTCGTCATTTCGGCAGCTACTGAGGTAGTTTTCCGCGGCTCGTCGACCCCGTTCGACTTCGATCGGGTGGAGCAGGAAATCCACGTTGTCTTGGGGTGAGGGCTGGATGGCTTGGGGGGCGAGGGATTCTTCGCTGGGCTGGCCGAGGGCGGTCGTGATCGGGAGCTGACTTTCCGGTGATGAGTGGGATGAGGTGAGGGGAGCGATTTCCGCGGCCACGATGATTCCTCCGATTGGGCAGTTTGCTGGCGCGGTTTGTTTATCGTCGAAAGTCGACGTTCATGTCAACTTCCGGGCTTTTTCGAGAGTTGGAATAGGGGATTTATGACGTGAAATCAGGTACTTCACGCGGGCACAGAGGGTTTCCCAGAGGGATGTTGATTGTTGATTCACACAAGTACTCCCTCCGGGGCAGGGAGCCGAGGCATGACTGATCGGACTTTCGCCGCCGATGGAGAGTCCGGCATGGCCGTACGGAAACTTGATTTCTTTGATGAAATGGTGTGGCCCGTGCCTCTGTCTTTCGCCGGCGCGATCTCGGCCATGCGGTTTGAGCAGGGCGACGTCCTGTATCGGGACAAGGCGGCCTATTGTGCTCTTGAGGGCGCGATTCCCCACGGCCTCAGCGCAATCCAGGTACTGCTTCCACAGCGCAGTACCCGCGGACTTGGCTCTGAGGTTCCGGGCGATCGGCGTCAGTCAAATTGGCGAAGCGAGGTAACGGTTGAGCTGATCGACCTCGAGAAAGGCCGCAGCGAGGTGCGTGTTCTCAGCCAGGGAAAATTGGCGACTGCTCTCTTTACAGGTGACGAGGCGTGGCTCGATACCGGTCGAGAGGAACCGCCGCTGCCAGCGTCAGCGCGAGATCTGCAGCCCAGGCTGGAAGATTCCGTCGGCCGTTTCAGGGGTCTTTCGAAAACGAAAAAAGGGTCCCGATTCATTTTCGTCGTCGACCTGGCCGGCGATGCGTCGCGCTCCAAGGCGTCGAACGTCGAAGCGGCCCTTCGCGCTTCGGGTTCCGTTGAGCGGATCGACCTTTCTCCGGCCGAAGCGGGCATAGAAGATCCCGGGAGATTCCATCCCGCATTGATCGTGCGTGGTCTTGCGATGGCCAAGCGCGCGAGCCATCAGGTTCTTCCGATTCTGCGGCAATGTCTTTACGCGGGTGGATCCGGCACAGCCCCAGAAAGCGATCAGGCGTCCGACCGTTTTTCGATCGGACGCCATGGGATTCTTCAAAACCTGGATTGAAGTTTCACGACAATCGGCAAAAGCGAAGCGCCGAAGTCATAGGTCGCGAAGATTCGGGCGTGACTGCTTTTACTCGACCAAGATGGTCGCTTTATTGATGAAGATGGGCTCCTTCGGCTTCGAGCCTCGCTGCGCTCGTCCCGGCGCGAGGCTCTCCATCTTGCGAATGGTTTTGAGGCTCTCATCCGATTCGGCTTTGCCGAAGATCGTGTGCTTGTTGTTCAGGTGAGGCGTCGCCTTGAAGGTGATGAAAAATTGACTTCCATCGGTTCCGGGTCCCGAGTTCGCCATCGAAAGCATGCCGGGTGCATCATGAACGACGTTCTTGTCGAATTCTCCGCCGTAGCTGTAGCCGGGGCCTCCGGTTCCACGACCATCGGGATCCCCGCCCTGAGCCATGAAGCCCTTGATCACACGATGGAATTTGAGCGTGTCGTAGAAGCCCAGCCGAGTCAGGTAGAGGGTGCTGCTGACGTGCATGGGCGCGACATCGGGCAGCAGTCGAAACAGGATCACACCCTGGTTGGTGTCGAGCTTCCAGGTGTATGTCTTCGCCGCATCAAACTCGAAGATTGGTGGCTTGCTGAGCTTTGTTTTCCATCGCGGGTTCTCCTTGTTAGGAGGACGCTGGGCGATGAAAGCATCGATGGAGGCAATGACTGGGTCCGGCGCGACGGTCTTGGAATCATCTGCCCTGGCATCGATGGGACGACCGGAAACAAGCACGGCCGCAAGTAGGCCGAGCAAGCTCGCGCAAAGGGCGAGGCGCAAAGGTTGGTTCGTGCGATGACTTCTCGGCGATCTCGATTGACGCTGGCGCGAGGAAAGGGTGCAAGACATGACGGCGGGAACTCCTTCTTGTTTCTCTTTGTTTCGTTATTGACCAGGATGCTGTCCAGGCGAAGAGAATAACGTCTAGGCCGGGCTTGGGTAGACAGTGCTCTTGGTCCTGCGGCTGATTCCACCGCTGATCAGCGTGCAGTTTTCCGGCAAAATCCGAGAGACTCTAGATCTTTCTTAGCAGCACCGGCCCAATCGCGATTCGCCTTAGGGCTCGCCGGACTCGGATGCAGAACGCGCCCAAACTCGAGACCCAGGTTTCCCAAGACATCGCGGGCGCGTTTTTCAGCGAAGGCGCCGATACCCACCACCCATTCCGGTTCGAGGATCTCGACGAGTTGATGCAGGTGATCGTTGCATGCCTCGTAGAGGGGTTCCCGTTCGCAGGCGGGCAATTTGTCGGGTGTCCTATTTCGACCGGATTCTTCCATGAAGACAAGAGGACAGTAGTTGGCGATGAAATGAGACTGAAAGAACGCCTCCGGCTCGATCCAGTGATCGGCGACTGCCCCCCAGAGGCGGGCGCCACTGACTTCCTTGCGTTGACAGGCGAATCCGTCGACCCGCCGTTTTGGATGTTCGTTTAGCGGACGATCGATTCGCTCTTCAATGCCGAGCCAGTCCCGGACCACGCTGACTTCACCGAAGGGCACGCCTGTCTGTGTCATTCCGTAGGGTCCCGGATTCATGCCAAGAAAGACGACGCGTTTGGGGCTGTTCCCAAAGCGCCGCAGGTATTTTCGGTAGCCCCGGGACGCGTGCTCGAGAGGGTTGTAGACATGGGTAACCGGCTCGCCGAATCGGATGGGTGCGAGGCGCTCTGAGAGTATTCGCGAGGATCGGATCAGTCGGTCGGCGTGTCCCACGAATCGATGGGCTCCTTTCGTGCGGTGCCGTGCGGCGTGGCAGTGTAGACTGATTGGTGGCGGAACTCACGGGTGAACAGGGTTCGGTCGTGATCTGGAGGAACGAGAGTTGAGTGCTGAATTTTGGATGGTCGTTGGAGCGGCAGCCGCCGCGGGCCTTTTCTTCTGTGGACACCTTTGGCGACAAGCCGCCGGTCGTGCGAACGAATTGGAATCGAAGCTCGCTGATCAAATCGATCGGGCCAAGCAGTTCGCCGCGGATCTTTCGAAGGAAAGCCAGACGCGCAAACGGTTGTCCGAGGAACTGGCAACATTTCGCAATCGTGCCGATAAAGTCAAACGCCGCAAGGCGAAGACGACAGATCAACCCCTCGGTACGTCGGCGCGGATTCGAGATCATGAAGCGGAAGCAGAGCGCTTTCGACTCGAGCGGGATAGCGCAGTGTCCGAGCGCGATGTCCTGTCCGATGCGATTTCGGATCTCGAGAGTCAGCTGGCGAAGTCTGCTCAGGCCTTGGAACGGGCGACGGCGCCATCCATCACGTCATCTCCGATGCCCACTTCGGAGCCGTCCGGGGAGGAGTCCGCGCTTCGTAAGGCCCAAGATGAGTTGGTGTCCAGTCGTGAACGCGTAGTCAATCTCGAGGAAGAATTGGAAATCGGTCGACTGGCGGAGGCCCGCATCCGAAAGAGGATGAGCAACCAGGAGATCCTCTATGCCTCGGTGCGTGCGGAACTTGAGGTCAAGAAGGATCGGCTGCGGACTCAAGAGGAGCAGATTCAGCGTCTTCAGGCCTTGAAGGTCGCAGTCATCGACTCCTGAGGCTGGCTGCTCGCAGCCTCGGGACCGTGCCTCGAGGGGCGCGTTGCGATACTTCGATCGTGTTAGGCCTTCGTGGAGGCTTTGGCTTCTGCCCAGGCCCAGTCGAGCCAAGGGAGCAATGCTTCGAGATCGCTACTCTCGACGGTGGCTCCGCCCCAGAGTCGAAGGCCGGCTGGGGCGTCTCGGTAGGCGCCAATGTCGAAGGCGATGCCCTCAGCTTCCAGTAGTTTGACCGCGACTTTCACTGTCACTGAAACCTCGTCGGCGGCGCGATGCTGCGCCCATTCGTCCGTTATGCGGAGGCAGATGGAGGTCGAGGATCGCGTGTCGGGCGACTCGGCGAGAAAACCTGCCCAGGAAGAGTTCTCGATCCAGCGTTCGACGACTTCGAGATTCGAACTCGAGCGCGCGATCAGTCCCTTGAGGCCCCCGATGGATTCGGCCCAGGTCAGTCCGTCGATCGCATCCTCTACACAGAGCATGGAGGGTGTATTGATGGTGGAGCCTTCGAAGATGCTCTGATTGAGCTTGCCCGCCTTGGTCAGGCGAAAAATCTTTGGCATCGGCCAGGCGGGAGTATGGGATTCGAGGCGTTCGACGGCACGCGGTGACAAAGCCAGCATGCCGTGGGCGGCTTCGCCGCCGAGTACCTTCTGCCAGGACCAGGTCACGGCGTCGAGTTTGTCCCAGTCGAGTTCCATGGCAAAGGCCGCGGAGGTGGCGTCACAAATGGTGAGTCCTTGGCGGTCCGCGGCGATCCAATCTCCATCGGGCACACGCACACCCGAAGTGGTGCCGTTCCAGGTAAAGACGACGTCGTGGGAAAAATCGACGCTCTTTAGATCGGGCAGCCGGCCATAGTCGGCAACAATTGTGCGGTGATTCTCGAGCTTGAGCTGTTTGGCGACGTCGGTGATCCAGCCCGAGCCGAAGCTCTCCCAAGCCAGCATGTCGACACCGCGTGCTCCAAGCACTGACCAGAGAATCATCTCGACCGCGCCCGTATCCGAAGCCGGTACGAGGCCGAGTCGCCAATCGTCTGGGATGCCGAGAATGGCGCGACTTCGATCCGAGACTTCCTGGATCCGCGCCTTGGCCGGGGCGGCGCGATGCGAGCGGCCGACCAGGGCCGCCTCGAGGCCTTGGGCTGTCCAGCCTGGACGCTTGGCGCAGGGGCCGGAGGAAAAGTGGGGTCGAGCGGGTCGCGGGGTAGGCCGGGTGGTCACGATGATCCTCGGGTTGGATGCCATTCAACGTTTGTCGAGCGGCGTGAGATGGTCGCGTGCTTCGAAGCGCGGCGCAGTCTATCGGGGCCTGGGCTGATGGTCCATGTCCGGTGATGAACCGGCCGATCTGGTAGCCTGCTCGCCCTGATGGGGACCCCTGCAGAGCGAAAGGCAGGGCGGGACGCGAAGGATCGCCTAGATGACCGAAGTAGAATCTTCATTGCCCGACCGAATGGCCGTGAGCGAATTTCTAGTCGGGTTGCAGACCCGGATTGCCACCAAACTCGAAGCCCTCGACGGCGAAGTGCAGTTTCGGCGCGAAGAGATTCCCCGACCAGGAGGGGGTGTCTCGCGGCCATGGGTCGCGGAGGGGGGCCCTCTGCTCGAGAAGGCGGCGGTAAATTTTACGCATACCGAAGGTCGCGAAATGCCGGCGGCGGCGACCCAACGCCGACCGGAATTGGCCGGGCGAAACTATGAAGCCATCTCGGTTTCCCTGATCGTTCACCCGCGAAATCCCTATGTCCCCACCTGCCATGCCAACTACCGCTTTTTTCTGGCTCCGGGCGAAGATGCGGCGAGTTCCGTCTGGTGGTTCGGCGGGGGCTTCGACTGCACCCCCTATTATGGGTTCGACGAGGATGCAATTCATTGGCATCAGACAGCACGCGCGGCCTGCGAAGTTCATTCGCCAGAGCTCTATCCACGATTCAAGGAACAGTGTGATCGCTATTTCTTCTTGCCCCATCGAAACGAGCCCCGCGGAATCGGAGGCATCTTCTTCGACGACTTTTCCGAGGGTGGCTTCGACAAAGCCTATGCCTTGTGGCGAAGCGCCGCCGACGCATTTCTTTTGGCGTACGCGCCGATCGTCGAGCGCCGAAACGGGATCACTTGGGGCGAGCGGGAGCGAGACTTTCAGATTTACCGGCGTGGACGCTATGTCGAGTTCAATCTCCTTCAGGACCGCGGCACGCGTTTTGGGCTCGAGGCGGGCGCACGGACGGAATCGGTCCTGGCCTCGCTTCCTCCTCAGGTTTCCTGGCGTTACGACTGGTCGCCCGAGGACGGAACGCCCGAGGCTGAGCTCTACCGGGATTATTTGCGGCCCCGGAACTGGGCTGATGAAGCGCCATGACGGCGGCTTGAATATTTCCGGAAGCCCGGGCGGCGCGAAGTTTTTCGCTTCAGCGTGGATCTGGTAGAGTCCCGCCGCTCTGAATCGGGACCGCCCACCCATCGACTGAAGAGCCCATTCAACACCACTAGGAGAGCAATTTTCGATGACATCCCTGGACGGGCCCTATCACAATCTCAGCGTGGTCGAGGTCATCGAGGAGACAAGTGATTCGAAGTCCTTCGTGTTTGCGGTTCCCGACGAACTGGTCGAACGATTCTCCTATCGGTCCGGTCAGTTCCTCACCTTTCGAGTCGAAGTCGATGGCCATCGGATCGTCCGCTGTTATTCGCTCGCCAGCGCACCCAACATCGATTCTCGTCTCAAAGTCACGGTCAAGCGTGTTGTCGATGGTCGTGCGTCGAATTGGATGAACGATGAGGTTTCCTCCGGCGTGACGCTCGAAGTGATGCCGCCGGCCGGGCATTTCTGTTTGCGTGATCGTGAGACGCCCATCGTGTTATTCGGTGGCGGGTCCGGTATTACGCCAATTATTTCCATCATCAAGACCGCGCTCGAGACCACATCCCGATCCATTTTTCTGTTGTACGCGAATCGAAATGACCAGTCCATCATCTTCAAGGACGAGTTGAGCGCGCTTCTCTCCAGGTATCCGGACCGTTTGGAAATCGTTCATCGACTTGATGACGTTCACGGTTTCGTCGACTCGGGGCTGGTCATTCAACATGTTGGGCCTCGGGCGGATGCGGACTTCTACATCTGTGGTCCCGGACCCTTCATGGATGTCGTCGAGAATGGTCTGTCGACACTCGATGTCACATCAGAACAGATCTTCATCGAACGCTTCGAATCCCCAGATGCCTCGGCGGAGGCGGGCCCCGTTGACACCAGCGCCGGGACATTGATCACGATCAAGCTCGATGGAAGCGAGACGAACGTCGAGATTGGTGAGGGTGAAACGATTCTGGCGGCTGCGAGACGAGCCGGCCTCGAAGCGCCCTTTGCGTGCGAGGAAGCCTACTGCGGATGCTGCATGGCGAAGGTCGTCGAGGGTGACGTCGACATGCTGATGAACGATGGTGGCATCGATCAGCGTCAGATCGATGAAGGATGGGTGCTCACATGCCAGGGGATCGTGAAGGGCAATGTCCGCATAGAGTATCCCGATTGAAATCCGGAACATCCGTTCCTTCGCTCTGAATTCCTCGGCCTAGTACTCGATCGACAGATCGAAGGGAATCGCGACGAGTTCGGCGAGCGCGGCGAGTGCCAACTCTGGAGCATCGACCTTGATGGTTGCCATGCCCATGGCCTTGGCCGGTTTTAGATTGCCGCCGATGTCGTCCAGGAAGATCACTTCTGTCGGCATGACACCGAGGCGTTTGCAGGCCAATTTGTAAATCTCGGGATCGGGCTTACGCAGCCCTTCAACGCTCGACTCGATGAAGACATCAAAGCGATCTCGTAATGCGCGCGTACCATCGCTGCGTTCAGGATCTTCGGCGTGAGCCCAATTATTCGTCAGCGCGCCGACTCGGAAACCGTTTTCGCGCAGTTGCTCGATCGCGCTGAGCATGGCGGGTCGGGGCTCCGCGGACTCCGACATCTTTTGCATCATGATGCGTGCGTCCATGATGAGCCCGGCCGTCGCGCAATCGGCTTCAAAGGCGGTATAGAACGCTTCCATCACGATCTCACCACGCTCGAGCCGAGACCAGGCTCCGTGGGGCGCCGTTTCGGCGGCCACCCGATTGATGGCGTTGAGTTCGAAGCCGAGTTCCCGTTCGTAGTCCCGGATGGCATGCAGCGGGGATCCGAGGACGACGCCTCCGAGATCGAAGAGCACGGCTTTTCTGTTTGTCGGGGCTGCGGGCGAACCTGAGGGAGTGGATCGGGCGTCGTGATTGATTGGCATGGGCGTGACCTTAGCAGTCCAGACGTGGGCGTTAGATCCCAAAGACGTCGCGGTGAGCGCGTCGCAGCGATTCCCGGTCTCGCGAGACAATGAGGACCGGACGAGGCTGATCGTCTTCCCGTGTCGCAGCGAGATCGATCGAGAAGGCATCCGGTTCGCCCGAGCGAATCAATACGTCGAGTCGCTCGTCTCTTTCGTCACCAAGCTTGGGATCGAGAAAGGTCAAGATGAAGCCGCGGAGTCCACCCGGATGGAGATCGAGGGCCGCGCGAATCTTTGGCAGCGCCCGCCGGACCAGCCCGATTGCAACGCCTCCCATGGTCATGCGTGCATTGAACTCGACGAGGCTTCGCAGACGCTCTCGCGCCGGGAATGGGGTGGCTTTGGATCGACCGGTCGCATGGGTTGTTGGGTCTACGAGCGTGTCAGCGAGAGCGTCGGCGAATGTGTAGGTGAAAGCGTCGATGCCACAAGGTCCGAAAAATCCCGCTTCCCGAGCATGGTTGGCCACGGCTGCGGCATCCGCGCGAAGCGTCTCGTCCTTGGGATGACCCGAGAAAATGCGACCACGCGAATCGACTTCGCCGCAGTGCCCGCGATACACCCCGCCCGCGGTCACCAGCATCTCGAGAGAGCCAAGGATCGTCGTCGCGCGATCCGGGGATTGCGGGGGTGGGATGACGAGTGAGACCGAGAGATCGGTCCGGCGCTCAAGCCAGGGCTCCAAGATGGCACCGCCACGCTTTGCTAGTCGCGGAAAGGCCCCTCGGATCTGGGCCTGATCAAGGGTCCGTCGACCCGATACGCGGCCTCGTCCGCTGCCACCGATTCGCGGCTTGAGCGTGAATTCGCCCCGCGTCCATTTCGGCCATTGCTTGAGGGTGGCGTCGAGAGATTCGATGAGTCGTCCCGGCGAACCGAAGGAGTCGGGGTCGATGATCCGAATGCAGGCGTCGAGCTCACGCGGGAACAGGTCCAGTCGGCGCGCCGTCTCTACGGCGAATGCTTTGTCATGCATACTTGCGACGCTGGCGGTAGATGGGCCGGAAAGACTCTCGCCGGATGAAGCGCCGATTTCTCGCTCGAGGCTTTTGGTATTGAGCCATGCGGTGGGTCCCGAGTTCGCTTCGAGCCAATCGAAGACGGCGTTTTCGGGGACGGGACCGAGCGCGGCCGGCCATAGGCTTTCACAGTTCCCACAGTCCGGTGCTTGTTCCGGAGTCGTTCTGGGAAACTCGAATTTCGACTTGGCACCGAAGAGAAGGCACCATAGACGGGCCGCCATGCGAACACGCGCTTGGGATCGGAATGGCTTCCAATCATCGCCTTCCTCGGCGCCGAGATTCGGCAATAACACCATCGCGGTCATGGGCGTGATCGATTCATGAAGGCTCGTGACCATCGTCAGGCTTGGATGCATGCTCCGTGTCGGTGATGCGTGCGGCGGCATGGCGAGGGTTGCTCAGCTCCGGTGATGACCGCGCGACTCGAACGGTTTCGATCAATTCCGGACTGAGTCCGGCATGGCGGCGTGGTGCGACTTCGAAGCGGCGGCCTTTTGCGCGGGAAGGTCCAAGCGGGTAGGGCACGGCGGCAAGATAGGCTTCGAGGTCGCTGCTTTTGGGGTTCGCGATCTCGGATCCCATAGGATCGAGACGCTGGATCCAGCGGACTGCGAGTGCGACGTGGGCGATCTCTTCGTTGTGAACGCGCTGACAGACTTGCGCGCTCTCATGGTCGCCGGCCTCGGCGAAGCCGTCGCGATAGGTGAGCGTGAAGTCGAGGTTGGCCTGTTCGAGGGTGAGTCCGATGGCGGCTAGGAATGCGCTCGGTCCGGCCTTTGATTTCTCGATGCTGGGAATCTGTTGCCAGAAATAATCCGAGTGGTCATCGGTCTCGAAGCGTCCGCCGTGGGCGACCAGGCGATTGAGATAGAGCTGGCAATGTCGCTGCTCGTCGACCAACGCCGAGAGCAGCCCGTGGCGAAGCGAATCCGGTAGCCGGGGCCAGCGCAACAAGGCCCAGGCGAAGAGCTCGACCGCCATCAGTTCGTGATGAGCAAAGCGAGAGAGACAGCGCATTCGATGTTGGGGATCGCGAAGCTGCCCCGGTCGGGGAAGCTTTTCCCGCCCGCCCGCCATCTGCAATCCAGGGTCGCGTTTCGGTCGACCGATCAAAACGGGATCTCCCCGATCGACGTCCGGCAGCGTTTGCCCACTTCGATCCACCGGTGCTGCCAGTTTTGAAGCTAGGTCGCCGTGCTCAAGCACTGTTAGACAGAAATTCCAAACTGTTTCAGGAGGTTCTGGGGGCATTCGAGATTTGGCTTCAGATTCTGTAGGCATCGGTGTCGCCAGAATAGACCATCCTCTCACCCTTGGTTTCAACACTGGAACGTGTTTCATTTCTGAGTGAAACGTGTTTCAATGCGCTGATGAGTGCTGACGCATCCGAACCCACGCTCGAAATTCGCGCGCACCGCATTATCCAGTCGACGATTGAGCTGGCAGAGGAGGGTGGCTTCGAAGCGGTGCGGCTTCGTGATGTTGCGGCGAGAGCAGAGGTCGCCATGGGTACGCTCTACCGGCGATTTCGCAGCAAAGAAGATTTGCTCGTCGCCGCACTCGAGGTCGAAACCCGCGTGCTTCAAGACCGGATTCGCGCGAGGCATCCTAAAGGCGCCGATGCTCGCGAGCGGGCCGTTCAATTCTTCGCGATCACAACTCGCGGCATGCTTCGCCGCCCGAATCTCACCCGCGCCATGCTCCGAGCCGCCGCCGCGGGCGAACCAGAACTCGCTAAAAAAGTCGGTCTGTTTCACGAGATGATGCTGCGTATGATCGTCGGTGCCTTGCGTGACGAGGGAGTCGTGGCGAAGGACGCCGCGATGACGGATCGGGAACGGCTGGTCGGAGAGGTCTTGAATCAGATTTGGTTCGCAACGATGGTGGGCTGGTCCGGTGATCTTCAGACCCAGAGCAGTATCATCGATCGAATGAGTGAGGCCGCGGGTCTCATCCTCGGCGATTCAAGTCCCGCGTAGTCTGGGAATGAGAAGAGGGCATAACAGCCATGACCATGATTGAAGCAGTGATCGTCGATGCCATTCGTACGCCCATCGCACGGGGGAAGATGATCAAGGGCGATCTGTCCGGGATTCATGCGGCTCACCTGCTGCGCAAGGTTCAGACGGCGGTCTGTGAGCGAAATGATCTGCCACCTTCGGAGGTCGAACAGGTGATCGGCGGGTGTGTGACCCAGGCGGGGGAGCAGTCGAATAACATCGTTCGTCATGCATGGCTTTCCGCCGGCGACGACTACACCTGCGGTGCCACGACCATTGACACGCAATGCGGATCCGGTCAACAGGCGAATCATCTGATCAATGCTCTCGTCAAGGGTGGCAGCATCGATGTGGGCATCGCCTGCGGTGTGGAAGTCATGAGCCATGTCGGCCTCGGTGCGAACGTGATCAATGGCCCGGGCTATTTTCAGCCGCCGAATTGGCCCTGGGATACTGCGCCAGACCAATTCACCATGGCTGAGCGAATCGCCAAGAATCGCGGCATCACTCGATCTGAAGTCGACGCGTTCGCCCTCGATTCACAACGTAAGGCGAAAGCCGCTCGGGACGACGGGCGCTTCAGTCGTGAGATCCTACCCGTGGACTCGCCGCGACTCGGTGAAGACGGTCAGCCCACTGGAGAGAGCGTTCTAGTCGAACAGGATCAGGGAATTCGCGACTCGACGGCGGAGGGCCTGGCCGCGCTCAAGCCGATCCTCGAGGACGGAATTCACACGGCCGGGAACTCGTCTCAGATTTCCGATGGCGCCGCGGCCGTTCTCTACATGTCGAAGGAGAAGGCGGAATCTTTGGGACTCAAGCCGCGCGCGCGCGTGCTCTTTGATGTCCTGGTGGGCAGCGATCCCTATTTCCTGCTCGACGGACCCATCGATGCCACGGATCGAATCGAAAAGAAGACGGGCATGAGCATCCGAAACGACATGGACCTCTATGAAATCAATGAGGCCTTCGCCGCGGTCGTGCTGTCCTGGGCGGGCGTGAAGGATATCGACATGAGCAAGGTGAATGTGAACGGCGGTGCCATCGCACTCGGACATCCCGTCGGCGCGACCGGCTCGCGGCTGGTTGTCACGGCGCTTCACGAGCTCGAAAGACAAGGACTCGGTACCGCCTTCATCAGCATGTGCTGTGGGGCTGCGGTCGGGACCGGCACGATCATCGAAAGACTCTAAGAAGCGATGAAAGAGCGGCCGAGTCATGGCCGGCTTGTTATGCGAACGCACTACGCGTCAATCTGATGGGATAGGGAATAGAAGCATGGGTGAATTGGACGGAAAAGTAGCGATCGTCACCGGAGCAGGACGTGGTCTCGGTCGAGTTGAAGCGCTCGATCTGGCAAGGCATGGGGCCCGAGTCGTCGTGAGTGATCTCGGCGTTTCCGCCGATGGACAAGGGCGTGATGAATCCGCCGGCCAGTCGGTCGTTGATGAGATCAAGGCCATGGGCGGTGAAGCCGTGGCGCATTTCGGCGATGTTGCGGATTGGAACGACTCGAAGGCCATGGTCCAGGCGGCGCTCGAGCATTTCGGGGATCTGAATATCCTGGTCTGCAATGCGGGGTTCTGTCGGGATCGGATGATCTTCGGAATGAGCGAGGAAGAATTCGACTCCGTGATTCGCGTACACCTGAAGGGCCATTTCTGCGGGATTCGACATGCCAGTGAATACTGGCGGAACAAGGGCAAGGCCGAAGGTCAGGTCTACGGCCGAATCATCAGCACGTCGTCGGAGGCCGCGATCTTCGCCTCGACCGGCCAGCCGAATTACGCCGCCGCCAAAGCCGGAATCATCGCCGTCACGAATTCGGCTGCCCAGGGTCTCGCAAAATACGGAGTCACCGGGAACACGTTCATGCCGCGGGCAAGAACCGCCATGACGATGGTCGGCCAGACCGCGGCCATGTTCGAAAAACCCGAAGAGGGTTTCGATCAATTCGCACCGGAACACGTGACGCCGCTGGTCAGTTATTTGGCCTCGCCGGCTGCCGCCAATATCTCGGGCAATGTTTTCGTTGTTTGGGGCAAGGAGATTGCGGTACTCAGTTATCCGAAGCGAGACGTCGAACTTCAGGTGGACGAGGCATGGGACTTCGAGGCTGTGCGTACGAAAGTCGGCGGATATTTTGAGGGGAAGCGGCCCATCGCCGACAGTTTTATCGTGCCCGGACCGGGATAGCACTAGGCGGATGCCACATTCGCGGCCTTTTGTCTGGGGCAACGAGCAAATGGATCTGGTAGCTTCGCTTGGCTTGCCAGCCGCCGGTGAAGCGCCGGACAGGTCTGGTTCAAGCGCTCAAAGAAGCGCTCAAAATAGTGCAAGGCTGCTAACGACCGTTTTGGACCGACAGGAGAAAAACCCATGAAGGTGATTGTGGACTATGACCTCTGTGAGGCGAATGCCCTCTGCATGGAGGCCTGCCCCAAAGTCTTTCGTGTCGAGGATGACGATACGCTCACGGTTCTGATGGACGAAGTTCCGGAAGACTTGCGTACGAACTTGCAAGAAGCTGAGCGGCTTTGTCCGCGCCAGGCGATCCGCGTCGAAGGTTGACGCGTCGACTCGGTCGACGCGCGATGCGGAGGGTACGTCGATGTGGCGGATGCGTTGGGTGTTGGTTGGGATTCATTAAAGATTTATGAGAGTTTCATGGTTGAGGGTGTGTGATCGCAGATCACGCACCCTCTTTTCTTGGAACTCATGATGGTGTGGCTGTTTGGTCGTGTCGAGGTGGAGAGCGCGGTTCAATGAGTTATGCCGGACCGCTGGACCAGCCAGCCCCGCGTTAGCCTTGAATGATCTCGATCTCGACGCGATCGGCATAGAAGGCGAGGTGGCCGCGAATGGCCGCCATCTGGTCGAACGGGGTTTCGTAGCTCCAGGCCACCTCGCGAATCGGCTCGCCGTCCCCACTCTTCTCGCTGGTTCCGACATCGAAATAACTTGCATCGCCCTTGAAGGGGCAATGCGTCGAATGATCCGTGGGCTCGAGATGTTGCATGAAGACATCCTCGCGCGGGATGTACACGACGGCCGGATATTTCCCCTCTTTCATATTCAGCCCCGCCGTCGTTTCGGCGAGCACTCGTCCATTTCGGGTGACCCGGGCGTGAACTCGCTCGGCGTCGATTTCGATTCGATGCTCGGGATACTTCTGAAAGGCTTTGGATAGGGCCACGTCTAATCTCCTGGCCGGAATGAAGTGGCTTGTTCGCCTAATCCTCCGGCTGTGGCGGCCACCGAGGGTCGATTGGGGCGGCCATGAACGTCGTCGAATATATCAATCCTGGATCTTCGTGCAGGGGAGCCCGGCTTAGTTGTGCGAATCGGGAATTGAAACACGTTCTACTTTCTGCTTGACTCAAGTCGGAGCCGGCGCCGCTGTGTGGGCAGATCGGCAGAGAGAGATCTATGTGTCCAGAACCTGAAGCCGCGCTCACTGCGCCCCATTCTCTCGAATACACCTACAAGCGATCGCTCGGGCCCATTCTTTCGCAATTTTTTACGGCGCTTCGAGACCGGCGAATGCTGGCCGTTCGCCGATCGGATGGTTCAGTACTGATGCCGCCGAAGGAATATGACCCGGATACCGGGGCGAGCCTCGACGGGATGATCGAGATTTCCTCGGAAGGCGTCGTTCGGAGTTGGTCCTGGGTGTCGAAGCCACGGCGCCAGCAGCCCCTCGATCATGCCTTCGCCTACGCGCTGATTCAGCTCGATGGTGCCGACACAACGTTTCTCCATGTCGTCGATGCTGTTGAAGAGGGGAGCATGTCAACAGGCATGCGAGTCGCGGCCCGCTGGAAAGCAGAAACCACTGGCTCAATGACCGATTTCGTCTTCGTCCCGGTCTCCAGTAAATGATGCCCCGCACTCGACACGAATCAGTGACCGCTTCAAGGAGAAACATCACGTGAGCGACCGCCAGATGGACGGCGACAAGCCGAGCGAACACGACGAAGATGTGACTCTGCTCCGAGTGCCGGTTTCACTCGACTACGACTACAGCGCGGGTGTTTCCGCTTCGCGCTTCTTGCGCGGGATTGAGCAGGGGAAACTTCTCGGGCAGCGGTGTCCCGTGGATGGTCGGGTCTACTTCCCGAGCCGGGGCTCGTGCCCACAGCACGCAGTGACTTTTGGCGACGAGACTGTCGATCTTTCGGACAAGGGCACGATCGTGACGTTTTCGATCGTACGTGTGCCTTCGGCAAATATCCCGCTCGAACTTCCGTACATCGCGGTGAACGTGGTGCTCGACGGGGCGGACACGATTCTCATGCATGTCCTCGACGCGAATCCCGAGGATGTGCATATGGGAATGCGCGTGCAGGCTGTCTGGAAACCGCGAGAGGAATGGACGACTTCCACCGCCAACATTCTCTACTTCCGGGCCATCGACGAACCCGATGCCGACTACGACCAGTACAAGGAACATATCTAATGAGAGATGTCGCCGTCGTTGGCTTCGAGCAGAGTCCCTGCGTTCGACGCGAACAGAATCGAAACGAGGTTGAAGTCCTGGTTCCGGTCCTTCGAGCGTTGCGAGAGCAGACGGGGGTGGCGGGAGCGGACTGTGACTTCATCTGTTCGGGTTCCAGCGACTATCTTGCCGGGCAGTCCTTCGCCTTCGTATCCGGGCTTGACGCGGTGGGCGCGTGGCCACCGGTCAGCGAGAGTCACGTCGAGATGGACGGCGCCTGGGCGCTCTATGAAGCCTGGGTGAAAATTCAGATGGGGCAGGCCGAGACCGCGCTTGTCTACGGCTTCGGCAAGCCTTCGATGGGTGATCTGCCCATGACGATGGCGCTTCAGCTCGATCCATATTGCGTGATGCCGCTCTGGCCGGATGCAATCTCGATGGCTGGGTTGCAGGCGCGGCATTGTCTTGATGCCGGCGTCCTCACCGAAAGGGAAATGGCGGCAGCGGCCGCACGTGATCGACGGCATGCGATGCAGAATTCGAATGCCCAACTGCGCTGGGATCGCAGCGTCGATGAGATCTTGGCTGAACCCTATCTGGCGAATCCGCTTCGAAAATCCGATTGCGCACCGATTTCGGACGGGGCTTCGGCCATTCTGTTGGCGGCCGGCGACCGCGCGCGAGAGATTTGTGAGCGGCCGGCTTGGATTCGCGGGATCGAACATATCTGCGAACCCATTGACCTCGGCGTACGTGATCTCGGGCGATCACGTTCAACGCAGATCGCGGCGGAGAAGGCGGGGGTCGGGTCCGGCAAGATCGACGTCGCGGAGTTATCCGCGCCCTTTACACATCAGGAGATCCTGGTCGAAAGGGCGCTCGGTTTGAGCTTGGATTCGTCGTCGCAGACCGTCGTGAACCCGTCGGGCGGCGCGCTGGCTGGCAATCCGCTGATGGCGGTGGGGCTCTCTCGAATCGGTGAATGTGCGTCTCGGATTTTTTCCGGTGAGGCCGACCGCGGCGTTGCTCACGCGACCTCGGGACCTTGTCTACAGCAAAACCTGATTTGTGTTCTGGAGGGCGAATAGTCGTGGCAGAACTCACCGCGGTAGTTGGCATTGGGCAGACAAAATACGAGGCGAAGCGGCTCGATCTCTCTATGCCGGGACTGGTTCGGGATGCGGCGGAGAAAGCGCTGGTGGATGCGGACTGTTCCTGGGCGGACATCGATGCCGTGATCCTCGGTAAGGCGCCGGATCTGTTCGAGGGCGTGATGATGCCCGAACTGTTCTTGAACGAAGCGTTAGGCGGGGCGTACAAGCCGATGCTTCGCGTGCATACGGCCGGGAGTGTCGGCGGTTCCACGGCGATCGTCGCCGCCAGCATGGTTCAATCCGGTGTCCACGACCGAGTGCTCTGTGTGGCCTTCGAAAAGCAGAGCGAGTCGAATGCCATTTGGGCACTCACGATTTCCGCGCCATTCTCGCTGGCCACCGTGGCTGGGGCGGGCGGCTATTTTGCGCCGCTGGTTCGCGGATATATTCGACGTTCCGGCGCGCCCGAGGACACGGGCATTCGGGTGGCGGTGAAGGACCGTGAGAACGCGCTTCGGAATCCGCTCGCACATCTTCGACTCGAGGACATCTCATTCGATCTGGTTGCCAACTCGCCCATGCTCTGGGATCCCATTCGCTACCTCGAAACCTGTCCGAGTTCCGATGGGGCCTGCGCGCTCGTTCTGGAAAATGAATCGCTTGCGAGCAAACGTTCAAACAAGCTCGCTTGGATCCATGCGACGGAGATGCGCAGCGAGCCGACGATGTTTTCCGGGCGTGATCAGGTGATGCCTCAGGCGACGCTCGACAATGCAAAAAACCTCTACAAGAAAGCCGGGATCACGAAGCCACGGGAAGAGATCGATTGTGCCGAGATCTACGTGCCCTTTTCGTGGTTTGAACCCATGTGGATGGAAGGCATGCTGATCACCGAGCCGAACCAGGGTTGGAAGATGACCTACGAGGGGGCAACGGCGCTCGATGGTGATTTTCCAGTCAATATGTCCGGGGGCGTTCTCTCGTCCAATCCGATCGGTGCCTCAGGGCTGATTCGATTTGCCGAAGCAGCCCGCCAGGTGCGCGGGATCGCCGGGGAGCACCAGGTCGACGGCGCCCGCAAAGCATTGGGACACGCCTATGGCGGTGGCTCCCAATATTTCTCGACCTGGATCGTCGATTCAGCAAAGCCCTAGTCGTGAGACGACTTCGGTCCGCGTCGTCTCACGACCTCGGCACTCCACCCGGCTCCGCCACCCAGGCCTTGATCGGCAGGCCGTGAGCAAGGACTAAAGCCAGGTACCTGCTTTTCCGATGGAAGGTCTGGATGGGTAGCCGATCGGCTAAAGGAGACTGGCAGTGGTAGAAATGTCACAGAGATTGAAGGCAGGGCTGAACATCAAGGGCGCGCTAGCGGTATTGGTGTGGCTTGTGCTGTCGACTTTCTTGCTCACCGGCTGCGGAGATGGCAGCCCGGAAGGGCCGATCCTTTTCGTGGATGCGGAATTCGATCCGATGACGGGAGATGGTAGCTCTGGGCGTCTGGAGCCCGCTGATACCTTTAAGCCGATTAATGAAGCGAACCCCGCCGTCGCCCAGACATTTACCGTGCTCTCGACGGGAAAATTCGAAGAATTCCAAATCGTCGTCACCGACGGCGAATCCGTGGATGATGGATTCATTCGCATTACGGTTCGGCCCCTGAACGCAATGGGCGAGCCCAACGACGATCCGAGTACTTCGATCATCAGGGCGATCGACGTCGATACGACGACGCTCCCAGCCACGCTCGTCGAGACCTTCACGACCTTCGATGTGGGCATGGATCCGGGGCGTCAAGTCGTCCTCGGTGAGACCTACGCGATCGTCGTCGAGTTCGTCAGCCGAACCACTATGACGGACGTGAATCCGATTGCTCGCGTGCTCGGTTTGAGCGAATCTGCCTTGGAGCCCTTTGACGGCGGAACGGGTTCCACGGGCGAGAATTTCGTTGGCTTCACGAATAATACCGACGACTACTTCTTCCGGACCTTCGTGCTTCGCTAACTGAAGCGCTGGCCGTCCGACTCTCCGTCTTCGCGATGGCGCGGCTCATCGACAAGCAACATGACGAATCCGATCGCGGCCAGTTGGAATCCGATCGCGACCTCAAAGACGATTTCTCGTCCGAAGGTCACAGCCAGGATGCCGCCGAGCAGCGGGCCGATGGCGCCGACAAGTTCCTGAGCGGAATTCGCGATGGCGATGCGAAATGGCAGATCGCTGCGGTGGCCGAACTCGAGCACCATGTTCTGAGCCGCCATCTGGAATCCCCCCATGCCGGTTCCGATGCCGAGGAACACGAGCACGAATCCGGTCAATGTGCTCGCGGCCATCAGGCCCACGACCGACACGATCCAGAGCGCCAGCGAGAGGACTAACACGCGCTTGAATCCTGCACGATCCGCGAGAATTCCCCAGCCCAGATTGGCGACCGAGTTGGCGAGCACGAACGCCGTACTGAGCACACCGAGGGTGGTCCCGGAGAGCCCGATGGAGTCGCCGGCCTGGAGGATGTAGAAGGGAGCGGCCATCCGGCCCATGGTCGCGAGCGCGCGGCAAACGAAGTACCAGGTGAAGCCGCGATCACTCCGCAGGAGCTGCGGCAGGTCGCGCAGTCGATCGCCCAGCCGCATGGGCGCCCGCATGTCCGGAGGCGCGGGCTCGCGGACGATGAGCAACATCGAGAGCCCGAGCGTGGTGAGCGCGAAGGCCACTAAGAACGTCACTGCATAGCCGTTGCCCAGTACGTTTGGTTCGACGAGATAGCGCCCTCCGAGGTAGGCGACGCCCGCCGCCGTCACGCCGGCCAATGCGTTGCGCAGGCCAAGCAGGCGGCCGCGGCTTTCGACCGGGATCAACTTGGACATGAGGTAGTTGAACACGACGCCCTGCATGCCCATGAAAAAACCGAAGAGCAGGAGCGAAACGAGAATCACGCGGATTGCCCAGTCGGTCGGCAGGAGCAACCCTGCGAGCGCGAGCACGAGGACCTGCGCGCGCATCAGGCCGCCGACGACGAAGCCGACCGGCAGCACGCGCTGCCGATGCTCGATCAGGCTCGCGCCGAGCAGCGGAGACAAGAACATTCCGAAGTACTGGATCGAACGTGCGAGGCCCACCATGAACTCGGAGCCCGAAAGCAACAGGATATACGCGGGTAGGAACGTCGGAGCGTTGACGAGTCGGAACCCGGTCTGTCCAAGTAGGCCGTGAAGTAGATGGGCGGCGTAGTTCCGACTCAGATTGCGATCGACTTGGGCGCGGTAGTGCGCCTCGGCGTTGGCGTAGTCCGACCCCTGGTTGCCGTCCCCCGGACTCGAAGTATTCATCCGGGCAACCGAGTCGTGCTCGGGCATTTGGTTTTCCTTCGATTGATGTTGGGCTTCGGCGATCGGTCTTCCGCGGTTTCCTCGTGTGTCTGATGACATCTTGGAGCGCGATCATTGCAATCGTAACGTCTCCGATTCCGCCTCGCCGATGCATGCGGCACACTGCGCCGTTCGGCTTGCCTGATGCGCGCGATGTCGGGGCGCATCCTGTGTCCGACACCGCTGTTACACTGTGAAGAGAGCAGTTTTGGAGATTCAGTCAGGGACGGTCGAGTAGAAAAAAGTTCAAGGAAATTGAATTGAAGACGAGAATGATCGGAAAACTCGAGGTTTCGGCCATCGGCCTGGGATGCATGAGCATGTCGCAGGCCTACGGTAAACCCGATCGCACCGAGTCCGAGCGCGTTCTCCACCGTGCCCTCGATGTCGGATACACGTTCCTCGACACCGCGAGTATCTACGGGCTTGGTCACAACGAAAAATTACTAGGCGAAACGCTGAAGACGCGGCGTCGAGAATTCGTGTTGGCCAGCAAGTGTGGGATCATCGTCGATCGGGATGGCCGGCGCGGCGTGGACTGTCGACCGGAGGCCGTCAAGCAGACCTGTCATGAAAGTCTCGAACGTCTCCAAACGGACGTCATTGACCTCTACTATTTGCATCGGCGCGATCCCGAAGTGCCGATAGAGGAGAGCGTCGGCGCGCTCGCCGAGTTGGTTGCGGAGGGGAAGATCAGACATATCGGTCTGTCTGAGGTGTCGTCGTCGACTCTCCGCAAAGCCCATTGCGTACATCCCATCACGGCGGTGCAGTCTGAGTATTCCCTGTGGACGCGCGACCCGGAGAACAAGATTCTCGCGGCGTGTGCGGAACTCGGCGTTGGATTCGTTCCTTTCAGCCCGCTCGCGCGGGCGTTTCTCTCCGGCAAACTCACGAGTCTGGAAGCCCTGGAAGAGAATGACTTCCGTCAGAATATGCCCCGCTTCCGTGCAGAGAACTTCCAGAAGAACCTCCAGTTGCTCGATGAGTTCAAGACGATCGCAGCAGACAACGAATGCTCGATGGCCCAATTGGCACTCGCATGGTTGCTTGCCCAAGGCGAAACGCTCGTGCCGATCCCGGGCACGAAGCATGTCGAGTACGCGGTAGAGAATGCCGGGGCCGCGAACGTTTCGGTCGCAGAAGCGGATCTCGAGCGTCTGGGCGAGCTGATCGGCCCGAAGACCGTCTCGGGAGATCGATATGGAAGGGCGCAGATGATCTCGCTCGATCCTGAAGAGGATTAAAGGATCGGACGATGGGAATCACCTCGTGGGCCGCCACAGCAAAGTGCGGAGGTTTTTGGCGAGGCGTTAGGCCTGGCTCAAGTCGGACCATGCCTCATTCTTCGAGGTCAGCTCTTCTTTTTCTTCCTGGCAATGAGGAAGCCCAGCAGCGCAAGCACATCCTCGGGCGTCGTTCTGGCCAGCGGCCCGGAGCTATACGACGACTGGATGATCTGGCCGCTGCGACGAAACACGAACTCGGAGGGCTGGATGAAATCTCGCTTGTCGTCCCACCATGAGCCGAGGGCATTGCCATCTTCACGTGTGACCCCGTGGCCCAGCGTGTGAAATTACAGATCCAGCCGGACAGTCCTGTCATGATGATGGCAGACACTGACC
>DUCN01000083.1 GCA_012959805.1 Myxococcales bacterium
GTGACGCTTGGGCCCCGCCACGGGGTTCCCATAGCGACTTAACATAACGCCCATACCCAGCGTCGTGCCAGAAGCCAGCTTGAAAGTCCTATTCCCCTATGGGGCGGCTCCAGGCAGGAATCGGTTCCCCTACGCCCTCTAGGCATCCTCGACCCCTGCAAGGATGTGGGATCCCGTCGCGGGCGCATTGCGAGCAGATGCATGGAGCGGCATCGGCATCGGTGACGGCATCGGCACCGGTGGCGGCAGACGGCAGTAGACGGCACCAAATCCAGCACCCCAGAAACGACCCTGAACACGGAACAAGGAGAACAGCATGCCCTTTGTCAAAGGCAACACCATAGGCGCAGAGACCCGCTTCAAAACCGGCGAGTCGGGCAGCCCCGCAGGTCGCCCACCGGACAAGTTGCGGCGCTTTATCAACGCCGAACTCGACGAGAACGAGCGCGAAGCCACAGGCAAACAAGAAGCTGCCACGAAGCTAGAGGTGCTCGCCGAACGCATCGTTGAGGACGCGATAGCGGGATGCATCCCGAGCCGAAAGATGCTCGTCGATCGACTCTACCCGGCTCTGAATAAGCACGAACTGGCCAACGCAGAAGGTCAGTCACTCACGGTTCGCTGGGAGAGGGAGATTCACGACGCTGTTTCAGAACTCGACCGCATCCTCGAAGAGCAGAAAAAGCGCGATGCCGAAGGCCAGCATTGTGATGCATGCGGGAGCCCGGTGAGGGATGAAGCGCCGTCGCTGGGAATGCCGCAGTAGGGCGCTTCCGGCCTCTCAGCCCAGCGACCGCCTGCTAAGAAAAGCCGTATGGCCGCCTAGAGCGCCCTAGGGCCGGGGAGAGCACACTTCCCTCCCGTGACCTCTGCGGATGGCGGGATTCACCACCACTGCATCAGGCCAAACTCGATCGGTGAGTTTAATTGAACCGAATCTGTTCGATCTGCCGAATGCTCTACACCGCGTTTACGCCTACGGGCCCTGCTACTGTCGAGGGAACCGCTTTTATTTTATCCACATAAAGCAGGTCAAAGGATGTAGAATCGGTCTTTGAATTTACTATCTGCAGCGCTCGACCTAATATACCGAAGAAGAAGCATAGACTGAGATCGACATAAACCCACTCGAGAATCGGGTCAAACGAAGGGGAATAAGATGCGTAGAGTAGCTGGGCTTCTCGGAGTAACGGCTCTTGTTGCGAGCCTGGCGGCAACAACGGCCACAACGGCAACGGCCATACCCGTCGATCTCGGTGACGCGACGGCCCGTACAATTGTTGTCGAGGTCGTCAACAATTCGGGAGTCGAGAGTTCCGGGATCTATGCAGGCGACCCGGCAGCCACCTTCGGCCCTCTCGGCGATGCTACCTATTCCGTTGCAGCAGGCGTCGGGACCATCACCATCTCGCCTTTGGTCTGGGAAGCCTTTCTAATCTCCGGGTTTGGCGAATCGCTCAGTCCCACCGAAGTCGGTGTCGTCCCCGAGACAACGACCGCAAACGTAATGACGATCGATATTGCATCGGGACTGCCAGGCCCTGACTACAGCTGGGGCGCAGACGTTCGTGCCGATATCCCCGCCTTAGGAGGGATTTTCCAGCTCCCACTCTTTGGCCGTTACACTAACACGGCCTATCTGGGTGACCGTTTCCCCGGAGCACCTCCGAACACGGATTGGTGGTACCAGCCGGACGGAACCGGAGCGTTGGTCAACTCCTGCCGTGAATACCGGACAGCTCCCGTTCCGGCAGTAGGCCAGTGCAATATTGCTGACTTCCGAGGCGACGAAGCCTATAACCCGAACGATGGCACCTTCACATTCCTCGGTGTCGATTCGAATCAGTTTGTACTCCTCGGTTTTACAAACCCGAACTACGCTCTACTGCGATACCGGATTTCAGAGGTTCCCGAACCCGGTCTGTTTGCTCTGCATGCGACCGCGATCGGGACCATTGCGCTGGTTGCGCGGCGACGCCGCAGACGAGCCAATTAGCGCACGAGTGGCGACCCCGCGCTGAACCGCCACGAGCTGGCCACCGCGGATCAGGCGCGAAACTTCACCGTGTCTGGGGATAGGACATACAAGCTGGCTTCCAGCACAACGTCCGAGCCTGGGCGTTATGCTAAATCCCGAGGCGATCCCGTGACGGGCAGCAATAGCGTTGCCGAAGTGCCCGATTCGCCCACCTTTCGAAAGCCGGCGCTCTCGTAGAGAGCAAGAGCGAAATTGGCGGGGGAAACGCTGAGACTCAGTGCCGGAACCTGCGCGGACTCGGCCTTCGAGATCAGGGAAGAAAGGAGCGCACGCCCCACTCCCTTCGACCGCCTTCAGGCCCTCGGCCTCAATGCGGTCGATCCACTTGTAGCCGGTGGGCCGAGAGATTTGATAACGGTCACACAGTTCGCTCATCGGCCACTGGCCACTGGCGTAGTCGCGATAGAAATGCTGGCGCTGATTCTTAGGGTTCGTTTCCATCCAAGGCATCCTTTGGTGTAAAGGATGTGTCCGGACTTTTGTAAACTATCGCCCCGACCGTTCACCCTAGGGGGAGTCCCGTCGCGGGGACCTTGCCCCGAAGCGAGGAGTCGGGCCACTCATACGAGCCTTCAAACTTGCTCTCCCCCAATCGCTGGTGGCGAGTTTGGGTCTGGGGCTGAGTCTTTGTGGGCGGCACGAGGAGACGCACCGAATGTGACGATGTAGCCATCTACATCGACAATGACGATTTCCTCCAGGCCATAAAACGCGACGG
>DUCN01000084.1 GCA_012959805.1 Myxococcales bacterium
AGACGCAGCGTCGACGGTGGGTTCCAAATAGATGGCGATGGCTGCTGACAACTGCGCGCACGCCGCGTTGCTGTAGTCGTTGCTGTAGTTGGCGGTTTGACAGAGCAACATAGAAGCCGCCGGTCACAGAAAGCGCTTTCAGTACCGAGGGGGTCCATTCCGGGCACATGGTTTACAGATTATTCCAGAGACATCGTTAACACTTTCTCCGGCGCGATTGGATTCGGGCGGGTTCACGCATTGACTCACCGCAAATGCTACCCGCGAGCAGCCGTCAGCTCCATGGTCCCGGCGCTCCCCAGCGCCCTTCGAACCGCCGCGTCTTCCCAAGAGCCTCGACGACTGGCAGAAGGAACTCTCGAAGCTGCCCCGCAACCCCTCCGAGAGTTGAAGGCGCATCCACTCCCGGTCCCTTCTTGAGGAATGCCTGCCACTGCGTTACCGCTCGGTTCGCTTCGAAGAACTCGCTTCTGAAACACACTGGGTCAAGATCGATTTTCGTCCCACGGTTGGCGAAGGTTCTCGATATCGCCTCTGCGAGAGTTGCTCCGTCAAAGTCGAATCGCCGTGACAGCCACCAGACGTCATAAAAGTCCTTCATTCGGCTGTTGATCGTCCCGAGGTAGACCATGGCCTGAAACTTCTCGGCCACTACCGTCTCGCATGGATACATGCGCAATATCGGCGCGGGATAGCTCAACAGTGTCGGGTAAGCCGACTCCTCGATGTCTGGAAACACAACGTCATCAAAGGCGATGTCGATCTGCATCGGGATCTTGGCATTTTCAAGCAAGCCAGTGAATTTGATTCTGACTCCTTCATAGTCCGCGTCTTCCTTGATGCGCTCTCCTTTGACGCCCTGCGGGTCGAAACCCAGTCCATCGTCCTCGACTTCGAGAGCACAAATCGCTCGAACGATGTCTTCCAGGGAGTCGATCGAATTCTCGGTGTACCCCAGGAAATCGATGTCCCGCGTCGGCCGCGTCATTGGAGCATCCCAGACGCGCAACATCAGAGCGCCCTTCAGAACGAAGCGATCGCGGTAGTCAGACTTCGAGATTCGATAGAGGAAACGCTCGAGTCCGTAATACTGAAGAAGCTCCTGAAATGGGCGGTCATCCGCGCGGGCCCGATTGGCAAGTCGAGCATGAACAGACGCCGCGACATTTCCACTCATATGATTCCCATTCAAAGAACCGCTTCCAGATAGGGTCGGATGACGCGTTCCACCCGACAGTTCTTTGCGTGCGTGAGGAGATCTTCAACTCGCGTACCGCGCCTCGTTCTCCAGCTTCTCAGGGCTTCGAGCGCAACCTCCATACCGATCTTGTTCCGAAACTTGAATGCATCCGCGACGGACTTGTCCGCGCTGTAGATACGAAGTGCGACGCCGTCGATCGTCGGTGTCTCGATGCCCTCGCTGAACGCCTTCCCCGAGAACCAATAGACCTTGAGGGGCGGATAGTCGACTCGGGGCGTCTCGCTCCCTTTTGCAACTGCGATATCAACGGCGTGCGGCACCTGCGTCGTGAGGTCGTGAAATGCGAGTGCGGAGATCAGACAAATCACGCCGTTCGGCACTCGGGACGCCGCGGTCACCAGGTCGGGCGCTTCCAGTCCAGGCAGGGAAGCAAGCCGATATAGGCCCCGGCTCAGCTGTTCAAGGGTTCCGCTGTCTCGCATGGCGTAAAGGGTTCTCTTGCTGATCCCCTGGCGGATCGCTTCGGACATTCGGAGTATCCCACCGTGACGGCGGAAGATGGTTGACGCGGCTGTGAACTGGTCTTTCATGGCGAGATCCATAATACCATTACTTATATATAAGTAAACCGATTATGCTCGCCTATGGTGGAAGGTTGGAAGTCCGATTCCGAGTGATCAACAACGATGCAGGAGGGTCTGGAAAACGGTCTGGATTTACCCGTATTCTCGATGAAAACGGGAATTCCTCAATGATTCCACCATTTGGATCACGCTTCGAACCTGAGGGTCGGGGGTTTATTTGAAAGCATGCTTTCAAACCCTCCCGGCGTGCCATTGTTTTCAACGGGTTATCGGAATCCAAGAAGTTCGCGTCCGACGCTGGGGCCGTATACGGCCGTTTACGTGCGCCGACTGCCAAACGAACCCTCCGCTGTTCGACGGCAAAATCTCACTCAATCGACCAGCGAAAGACGGATGCATCATTGCAGTAACCGCGTGAGGAGGAGCTGGGGCCTGAAGGAAGATGTCATCGGAATAGATGCAATTCAGTGAACGCTATCGTCGCAGTCATGACAGGCGCTTCACAATCTCGCGCCCGCCGGGTCGTGCTGAACACCGGGATGGCGGTTCTCGTCGGAGCCTTGTTTGTTTCTCCGTATCTCGAACTCGCTCGAACGGTTGCCTCACGCTACATACTTGCCGACGCCGCGATCGTCTCGCCCTAGTTGCTCTCAGATATCGCTCAAGCGCTCTCGAACGCCTAGGGTTGAAGATTCCACTGCGGCATCTAATGCTCGCCGCCGCGACCTTCGGTGTGGGCTTGGCAATGGCCGCTCTCTTGGTCAATCAGATCGCGCTCGGCCGCGAGCTCGAAATCATTGGCCTGCGGCTATCCTGGTTCGGTCGCAGCAAACGGGTCTTTTCCGTCGAGAATCTGGCGTACCCACCGCGCCAGCTTCGAGTTCGTGAAAGGTTTGGGTAGGATCGGAAGCTTCATCCCGGCAATCGGCCCGAGCGAC
>DUCN01000085.1 GCA_012959805.1 Myxococcales bacterium
GGGGGTAAATCGTTGACGACCCATGGGACTCCTTCAGATAGCTCAATGCTAGCCATCCTCGTGTCCACGATTTCGGGTGAAGTCCAGTCTCGCATGTTGGTTGGGTGTTGGTCCTCGCGACTTTCCGTCCTCCCATCCTTCCCCGGCTACCCGCACCCCTGTGCATTGAGCGCCTCCAATAGACCCCCTCTGGCGTGAAACGGCTATGCTCGCTATCCCCAACGAGCTTTAGTGGATCTAGCTCGCCGTTTGGCCGACCAGAAGGAGTCATTCACCCAGCCCAGTCGTCTTCATCTTTCAGATTCAGCTGATCTCGATCAGCAGCACCACTTTTGTATTCCGTGCCCCGATCGGGGCCAAGCAAGAGAGGTGTATCCGAATGGACGAAGACGAAGAATTCGAGGGGCAGGAAGAGATCTCCCGCCGCGAAGAGCGCTGCGGGAGGGTCTGCGACGGCTTCCCGTTTGGTGCCGAGGCTGAGGTGGCGGGGATCGAGGAGTGTCTTTACATGGCGCTCTTCCTCACAGAGGGCGGCAGAGCGCTGGAGGCGTCGTTCGGACTCGAGGCGGACGGGCTCGCCAAGATCTGGCGGACCCGGGTCCTCCCGGACGGTGCCGTGGCCGTGTCGTCACGGCCGGCGAATGGCGAAGGCCCGTCCAAACTGGAATGGGTCTTCCCGCCTGGCGTCGGATTCGCCGGGGACGAGGGCGCAACGCGTCGCGCGTTCGCCCTCCTAATTCGAGGCCTCAACATGGACGAGGTGATTTCCTGGGTTCGTTTGATCCGGGAGGGAGAGGACGAGAGCGCCGAGGACTGGGCGGTTGCGGGGTGATTTGGTGGGGGGCGGATTCGTACTGGTTTGAATCCGCCCCTATCCGAAGAGAATGGATAGGAGTCCAACCACGCCGTGCCAAACTCAGAGCTATATTTGAAATATCAGTTGGCGAGGTGTACCCCGTCAGCAGAACTCGGACACTCAGAGCCTCTAAGCTAAGAGACACAATCCGGGGTCCATGACCCCAAGGAGCGTGTCGAGATGACGAGCCCAAAGAAGCAATCAAGCGAAGCCGCAGTCCGAGAGATCCGCCGCAGAACCCGAAGGAAGTTCTCCCGGAAGAGAAGATCCGCATTGTCCTTGAAGGCCAGCGAAGCGATCCGTCCCAATTCTTGTGATAATGGTCGTGTGTGTTGCGCGCCGGCAGCCAAGTTGGATGATGCGATTGCCTTCTTAGGCCGCCGTAAATTCAAGCTCCGCACCGCGTTGGTATCTATTGCGCTCTTGCGCGGAGTCTCACAGTCACCGTTCGAAGGCTCTCGCCGCGGTGTTCGCGATGTTGCGCGCTCGATCTCGAGCTGGAATTCGATCTGTTCGTGGATTGAGACGAAGGCGGGACCTGGGACACGAGTACTGCGAGGTAGATCGACATCCCCCCGCGACGCGTGAAAACACGAGGAACCGCTGGCGCACACTCACCCTCACCGCGCCCCGACCCGATACAACCGATCCCCCGGCTCCGCTTTCTGCGACCTGCCCGTCAGCACCTCCCCCACATCGACCACCGCGTGATGCGCCGAAGTTTCAGCAGCCGCGCGGCCTCCTTCATCTCCCGAGTACTTCCGCGTGCGCCCGGCTCGTACGTCCCGGTACTCCGCCGACCCATGCGGCACATGGATCAGTATCCCATTGACTCGTTTCTCATCGATGCGAATCACCACGCGGTTGTCGCGTTCGATCTGCTGGGGCCAGCGCGGGAGCAGGCCGTCGATGCAGTCCAGATCACAGGCGACGTAGGGCACGCCCTCATGAACGCTGAACCAGAGAATGAGCGAGCTCGCTTCGCCCACGATCTCGAGCTCGAGTTCGTGCAGCGCGTCGAGGGACTCCCAGTCCAGGTCTGCGAAATCCACCTGCTCTCCGGATCGAAACGGACCGCCGGCGAAGACGAACATCGGCCCGTCCGCCCGCGCTAGCAGGAACGCGCCGCTCGCGAGCGCGGCGAAGAGCAGGACGATCGCGATGGTGATGCGGCGGACCCACCGCTTGACTCGCGAGGTGTCTTTCACGAGGTCCTCCTATCGAGGGGAGAGGCTATGTGAGGTCGAGACGCGCTCGTCCCGCAATGAGTGGAAGGTCGAGGTAGCTCTTGATTCCCTCGTCTGCGTTGCAGACATAGGGAATGGAACTCACGCAATGATTCGCGGTCGAGACGATTCCGGGATTGCGATTCTGGACTTCTTCCAGGACGGCATCCGAGGTTGGATGAATTCCATGGAAGACCGCGGTGATCGGGGGGTCGCCGGCGATTTCGAGTTCGTAGCGTTCGCCGCCTTCGCCGATCGACCATTTGGGGTCGATGTTGCTATGGCCCATGTACCAGTTGACGGCGGCCGTGATCACGACCTCACCATCGACCGTGCCTTCCCATGCGAAGCGCTGGGCGGCGAGTTGGCCGGGCAGGATCGGGCCGATCGGCGTTTCGATCGGGGCGGTTGCGGCGAAGACTTCGTGGCTCGACTTTTTCTCGGGATCGAGTCGGAAGCCCATTTCGTCTGCGATCATGTCGATCGACTGGTAGAACCCGTCACGCAAGAGATCCGTCATCGGACTCTTTCGCGCCTCGTCGAGATCCTTTCCGAACATCATGTAGTCACGCAAGACGTCGGGTGCGCCGTAGGTCCGACAATCCGAGTATTCTTCCGCTCGCACGCGGCCGATCTTTTGGGAGAAGGACGACACCATGAGTGGAATGCGTTCGGTCATGCCGCCCGGATGAATCCCCGTCCCATGCAGGGTGCTATGGCCCTGTTGGCAGGCTTTCTCGAGACCTTCGACATTCATATGCTTTGTATAGAACCAGCCGAGTGGGGTCACGACGTTGATTCCGGCGCTCAGGAAATGCTCGATCTCGGCGACCTTCGGAAAGAGCGGCGAATAGAGAATGCAATCGGGCGCGAGCGCGAGCAGGGCATCGATGTCGCGGCTCGCGCGAATGCCGAGCGGATCGATCCCCGCTAGTTCACCGGCGTCGACGCCGTCCTTGCTCTCGCTGTGCACCCAGACACCGACGAGTTCGAGTTCGGGATGCGCCACGATGCCTTCGATGGCGGCCCTGCCGAGATTGCCGGTGGACCACTGTACGACTCGGTATGTCATGTTCGAACTCCCGTCGGCTCGAGGGCCGGTGAATCGAGATGGGTGTAGCGCGCCCGGAACGGGCCCCTTCGGGCCTACTTGTCAGAACACCTACTATCCGGTGGTGCAGAAAACGCTGCTTATTTTGCCTATCCGCATCGATCGGATACGCTGGACTCGGGCCTCGGAGCTTCAGGAGGGTTCCAATGAGCATCCGCTTCAACCATACCCTCGTCTACTCCACCGACAAGAAGGAAGCCTCGAGCTTCCTCACCGACATCCTGGGCCTACCCGCCGCCACGCCTTTCGGCCCCTTCCTCGTGGTCGAACTCGAGAACGGCGCGTCTCTCGACTTCCTCGACGTGGGCAACACGACCATCTCGCCGCAGCACTACGCCTTCCTGATCGACGAGGAAGACTTCGACCCGATCTTCGAACGCATTCGCGCAGGGGGCCGCGACTACTGGGCCGATCCCTTCAGGCAGCGAGTGGGCGAGATCAATCGAAACGACGGCGGGCGGGGGGTCTACTTCGACGACCCCAGCGGGCATTTCCTCGAAGTCCTGACGAAGCCCTACGGCAGTGGCGAATCGAGCGACTAGCCCGGAACGGGGCGAATATGCCTAATCCGAAGCGTAGTTGTCAGAACACTACCTACGGTGGTGCTGAAAAGGGGCCTTCTTTTTCCTACTCGCCGACCCCCGAAATTCACGCAGAGCCCGGAGAAACAGTGCGCCTGCGAATTATCAATGCGGCATCGGCCAGCTATTTCTACGTGCAATTCGCCGGTGCGAGGCACACCGAGACTCATGCACGGTCGAAGGCCGACGTCCCGTCAAGGGCCCGACTCTTCCTGGTGAAGGATTGGGCGCACATCATTATGGGCCTGGTGTGCCTACTGGCCCTGATCAGCGCGCCTGTGGTGTCAGCCGAGGAGCCGCATGCAATCGAGCTGAAGCTCGGGGTCCCCGAGGTCGAGGCGATCTACCTCGAACCGCTCTCGGACACCGGCGCTGGTGGATTTCGATACCGAGTCGAAAGCGCGGACGGGGTTCGCAGTCTGACACCGGAGGCGTTTACGCGCTTCGTCTACGATCAGCACCAGAACCGCCCGTTCTGGAAGACGCTCCTGAACATTACCAACCCGATCGGAATTGCCTGGGTAGGACTCGGACTCCTGGGCCAGCTTCTCTTTGCCGGTCGCATGTTGGTTCAGTGGCTCACGAGTGAGAAGGAGCAGCGTTCCGTCGTTCCCGCCGTCTTTTGGTGGATGAGCCTGGTCGGCGCTTCGATGCTCCTGGTGTATTTCATCTGGCGAAAGGACGTCATCGGAATTCTCGGACAATCGACGGGCTGGCTGATCTACGCGCGCAACCTCTACTTCATCTATCCGCGCACGGCGTCGCAAGCCGAGAATTAGGCGATCTATCCGGGAATTGTGGACGCACTCGGTTGCCTCGAGACTCCTCAGAGATCTTCGAGAGGACAACGCTGTCGCGTGAGCAGCCTCTCCTATTTCCCCTCGAACTCCGCGACCGACTTTTCGGCCATGGCCTTGTACCCGAGCTGCATATCATCCGAGCTGAAAAGCACGGAAGCGCTCGCCGCTTCGAAGAGCATCGCTTCATTCAGCCCCTGCTCCGCCCGAAAGTTGATCGTGCGTTTGATGCCTTGGACCGCAAGCGGCGCGTTCGCCGCGATTTCCTTCGCAAGCTCACGAACATGATCCAATAGGCAATCGTTCGCCACGACTTCCTGGACGACGCCGATGCGCAGGGCAGTCTCGGCGTCGATTCGTCGACCCGTCATGGCGAGCAGCTTCGTCCAACCGGCACCGAGTTCCTGACAGAGTCGCATGTCTCCCCCGGCATCGATCGAAACACCAACACGAGGTTCGGGCAGAGCGAATTTGGCGTCTTCGGCCGCGACACGAATATCCCCCATCATCGCCACCTCGAGGCCGGCGCCCAGGCAGTAGCCGTGGATCGCCATTAGAACGGGTTGGGGCAGATTCGAAAAGACCTTGAAGCGCTCGTGGACCCAGCGAAATTTCTCGTAGTAGTTGCGTACCTTCTCGGCCGCCGTGCGTCCGGTGATTCGATCTTCCGGCATGCCGAGATCGACACCGGCACAGAACGCGCGTCCCTCGGCGCGAACGATGACGACGCGAACCGTATCGTCGAAACGGATTTCGTCGGCGATCGATGCGAGCTGGCGAGCCGACTCCCAACTCCATGCGTTCAGTTTGTCGGGATTGTCCAACACGATCGTGGCAATCTGACCCTCGCGTTCCACGCGAAGGAGGGAGGGACGTTCGCTCATGACTGCACCTTTCTTGTTGGAGAGGGATCGAAAGGACCCCTTCCCATCTGCTCTCGGATGGGAACGAACTCGGGCATCAACATCGCCCGTCGCTGCCAATTCGCGCCATCCACGACGAGGGTATGTCCGGAAATGAAACTGGCGTAAGGAGAAGCGAGAAAGGTCGCCGCCCAACCAAGCTCGTGAGGCTGTCCGACGCGATGCGCGGGACATCGCTTCGCTTCACTCTTTCGCCGATCGGGCACGGAACGAATATTCGCGGTTTCATCGTCATGGGGGAAGAGTCCCGGGACGAGACAGTTGACACGAATGCCGTAGGGGCCCCACTCGACGGCGAGAGATTCCGTCAGGTTCTTGACGCCGGCTTTCGCCGCGGCGGAATGGGCGAATCCGGGCCCTCCCGTCCAGGCATAGGCTGCGCCGATATTGATGATGTTGCCCCCGCTCGTTGCGGGGGCCGAAGCGGCGGAAGCGGCCAAAGCGGTAATGTGGCGACGGCCGAACTCACGTGAGCAATAGAACGTTCCGTTCAACACGATGTCGGTCACCGTTCGCCAGGCGTTCGGACTCATGTCTTCGGCCGGCACTGGGAAATTGCCGGCGGCGTTGTTCACGAGCACCGTGGGCAGGCCTAACTCGGCGACAACGAGATCGAACGCATTCGCGACCGCCGCGGGATCGCGAATATCCACGCCGAATCCAACGGCTGTCGCGCCGGTGGCTTCGACCGCGGAGACACCCGCGGCACGATGCTCCTCATCGCGAGAGAGAATGGCGACCCGGGCGCCCAGCCGGCCGAATTCGACCGCGATCGCCTTCCCGAGCCCGGTTCCTCCACCGGTCACGATCACCGATTGACCCTCGAAGGTTCCGAGCGGTAGCGCACTCGCTCCAATTTCCGGCGGTTCCGGCAGGCCCATCTCGGTCTCCTCATGCGCGCTTGCTGGCCGCGTATACTGTCTTCCCATGATAGCCTCCCGAACAGATCGCGTGCGCGGCACCGGAACGAGCCCGGCCGAAGCATGATGATGATCGCGTGAAAAATGGGGCGCAAACAAGAGAAAGGGGAGACCGCGAATGGCCGACTCATTGATTCGATTGGAGATGGACGACGGCGTCGCCGTATTGACGAACGATCGCCCGGAGAAACACAACGCCGCCAACGATGAAATGGATCGCCAGCTCTTCGACGCGCTGGAAGAGATTCAGCGTCATCCCGATTTACGCGTGGTGCTGTGGCGCGGCGAGGGAAAGTCCTTTTCCTCGGGTCGCGATACGAGTGAACTCGGTGTTCGAAGCGAGGACATCAGTCATTTCGACTTCGTCGAGCGCGGTCATCGTCGATCGCAGATCTTCTTCGATCTCCCCGTTCCGCTGGTCGTGGCGTTGAAGGGCTGGGTGATTGGCGGATCCTTCGAGCGAGCACTCCTGGCGGATATCCGGATTGCCGCGGACAACACCAAGATGGTGCTGCCCGAGATTCAGCATGGAGTCGTCCCGGATTCCGGCGGAACCGCACGACTCTTCCAAATGGCTGGACATGGCCTCGTGTCGGATCTGGCGATGACAGGACGAGTCATGGAGGCGGAGGAAGCGCTGCGCCACGGAGTCGTTTCGCGCGTGGTGCCCGAGGCCGAACTCGAAGAGGCTTCCATGACACTCTGCCGCGAGATCGCGGCCCAACCGCCCTTCGCGATCCGAATGTTTCGACGAACCCTGGCCCGAATGGCGAATCCCCTGCCGAAGAGCACGATGCAAGAGGAATCGATGGCCATGGCTGCGATCTTTGAAACGGCCGATTACTTAGAGATGAAGAAGTCCCGGGCAGAGGGACGCGCCCCCGCATTCAAAGGGCGTTGAACAGGCGCCAGGCAAGGCAGAATCAGCATGACGACGAAGCGAGAGACCGGAACGAATGAGATTCTCTTCGAATTGAGCGAGCGTGTCGCGTGCATCACGCTCAATCGACCCGAAGCCAAGAACGCCCTCACGATGGACATGAAGAAATCACTCCATACGCTCGTCCGCGATCTCGAGGACGATCCCGAGGTCGGCTGCATTCTGTTGACTGGGGCCGGGGATACGTTCTGCGCGGGTGGCGACACCAAGAAGATGAAAGAAGAGGGAGCG
Source organism: Myxococcales bacterium (assembly GCA_012959805.1). Taxonomy (GTDB): domain Bacteria; phylum Myxococcota_A; class UBA9160; order UBA9160; family UBA4427; genus UBA4427. Next base: position 7,586 of record DUCN01000085.1, read on the forward strand.
CCGCCCGTGATGCAGGATCGCCAGCGTCAGTTGCGCTGGGAGCATGAACTGCCTCGCATGCTCCATCGTTCGCGCAAGCCTACGATCGCCGCACTGGCGGGGGCCGCCGCAGGCGCAGGCGCTTCGATCGCGCTGTCCTGTGATCTACGCATTGGCGCCCAGAGCGCGTTCATCGTGACCTCCTTCGCCAGACTTGGACTATCTGGAGACTACGGGGGCACCTGGTTTCTCACTCGGCTCGTGGGGACCGCGAAGGCGCGAGAAATCTACTTCACGGCCGATCGCGTAGATTCGACGACCTGCCTCGAGCTCGGGATTTTCAATCGCGTCGTCGAAGACGATGTCTTGCAGGCCGAGGCCTTCGCTCTCGCAGCCAGAATCGCCTCGGGCCCACCGATTGCCCTGGGCTACATGAAAGAGAATCTCAATCGTGCGCTCGAGGCCGATCTCGAAACTTGCCTCGACTATGAAGCCGATCGCATGGTGCGAAGTGCCCAGACGGAAGACTATCTCGAGGCCGTGTCCGCGTTCAGCGAAAAACGCTCGCCTAAATTCCGAGGACGATGACTCTGGCTCAGGGGCGGATCGAGTAGCGGGGTGGACCCGTTCGAACGTGTTCTCGGATCGCCGACTGGATCTCGTGAACCCACTCACCGAGCAGCGGACGCGTCTCGCGAGGATCGATCAGATCGTGAACGCCCAACTCCTCGGACCGTGGCAGGATCGATTGGGCCTCCGCCATTTCGTTCTCGAGTTCCGCCCGCCGGGCCACCGGGTCGGAAGCGGATTCGATCTCGTTTCGAAATGCGAGGGCGACGCCGCTTTCGACTGGGAGCGCCCCGCTCATCGCTGAAGGCCATGCCACCACGGTCGCGTCGGGCCCAAGATGGATGCCCTGCGCCACGCCGTAGGAGCGGCGAATCACGCAGGCGAACCAGGGAATGGTGCTCTGCAAGACGGTGAACATCGCGTTCATCCCGGCGCGAATCGTGCCGGCCTGCTCCGCCGCGCTACCGATCGCGAAGCCGGGCTCGTCTACGAAAGAAACGATTGGCACATGAAAGAGGTCGCAGAGCTCAACGAAACGTCGAATCTTCGAAGCCCCATCCGCCGTCATCGAACCCCCATCGAAATAGCAATCGTTCGCGAGGACACCGACCGAAAAACCGTCGATTCGAGCAAGGCCGGTCACTTGGCTTCGGCCCCAGCCCTCACCGATTTCGAAGAAGCTGCCAGCATCCACGATCATGGCCAGCAGTCTTCGAATTTTGTAGGCCTGCCGGCGATTTCGCGGGATGCCCTCAAGGAGTCCCTCATCCCTTCTGTGGACGGGATCTCCGACATCGACTCGCGGCGGCGCGTCCCGACAATGATCCGGGAGATAGGAAAGAAAGGCTTGAATCTGCCGAAGCGCATCGGCCTCGTCGCTCGCCACATTGTCGACCATGCCGTTGCGGCCATGAACACGCGCGCCACCTAACTCGTCTTTGGTCAACTCTTCCTTCGTCGCCTGGGCGACAACCGCGGGTCCGCCGGTCAAAACCTGGGAAGAGTTCTTCGTCATGATGGAAAAATGGGACGCGATCAGACGCCCGGCCGGGAAGCCGGCGACAGGACCGAGTGCGGCACAAACCACGGGAATCTCTTGCAGGCACGCCATCGAAGACACGTTCAACACGGGCGGCGTCGTCCAGTCGTAGCCGGATCGCCCGCGAGCCCCTCCTCCGGTTCCCGCGATCGAAGCCCCTCCGGCTTCGAGTAGCCGAATCAGCGGCACACGGTTTCGAAGCGCGAGTTCTTCCGCGTAGAGCGCCTTCTTCAGGCCCGCCTGAGAATACGCCCCACCGCGGATCGTAAAATCGTCGCCGCACACGACGACTGGCCGACGCGCGACCTTCGCAGCGCCCAACACGACATTCGTGGGCTCGAAGTCCTCGCCCTCGGCACCCAGGGAACTTCCGGCAATCGGACTCCGCTCGTGGAAGCTATCCGAATCGACGAGAGCGTCGATCCTCTCACGAACGGTCATGCGACCCCGAGCGTGCTGCTTCGCTATCGATGCATCGCCGCCCAACTGGAGGGCCCGCGCCCTTCTCCGATCGATCTCGTCGACTTCGGCCTTCCAACTCATGTCGAGGAATTTATCACAGCGCGGGTCCCAGCTTCGAGTGACACATCAATCAGTTTCCCCCGAGCGCACACTCGACGCAAGCGCGGAGACGAACGCGTGGCGCGCACGATGCGGCTGGGTGAACCTTCGTCAAGCAGATCGAGGAGAAAGCCGTGCCTGATGCCCCGATGCGTGACCTGACGAGCGAGGAAGTTGAAGCCTACGACCGAGACGGTGTGATCTGCGCGCGCGGACTTTTTCCCGAGGAATGGATCGAAAGGATGGCCACGGCCATCGATCGGGTCGTCGAGAATCCAACGATGATGGGCAATGTCGTTTCGATGAAGGACGATGATTTCAGCGGCGACCTCTTCATCTGGAAACTGGACGACGATTTCCGTGACTTCGTGTACGAGTCCCCGGCCTCGCGAATCGCACAGCAGGTCCTGGGCTCGAAGGTGGTTCGACACTTCTACGATCAACTCTTCGTAAAACCCGCCGGATGTCATGTTCCGACGCCCTGGCATCACGATGTGACCTTCTGGCCCGTCGACGTCTCGAGCCAAAATCTCTGTTCGATGTGGATCACCTTCGATCCCGTCGACCGCGCCAGCAGCGGCCTCGAATTCGTCAAGGGTTCCCATCGCTGGCCGCGCCTGTTCAAGGCGGTCACACCGAACTACGACCCCTATATGCTCGATTCGGATTTCGATGACGCGCCGGCGATCGACGATCACCGCGAGGACTACGATCTCTTCTGCCCCGATATGGAGCCCGGGGACATCCTGCTCTTCAATGCACATGTCGTCCACGGTTCGTCCTCGAACTACTCGACGGATCGACCGCGCCGCGCGTTTGCGAGTCGCTGGTGCGACGACAGCATCCTCTTCGAATCGCGCCACGCGACGATGCCCTTGCTTTGGGATCACGGCCTCTCAGACGGGGACCCGATTTCCGGCTCGCTCTTTCCGCAAGTGCTGCCCGATTCGATCGCCGAAGAAGGCGCGCGTCGCGCGGAGGCTCCCGAGCCCCCGGACCCGGAATACGTCGCCCGCATTTTCGAAGCGATCACCGAACGCGCCTCGGCCTCGAGCTCGTCTTAACGCTCGTCCGCCCGGAACGGGCCCCTTCGGGCCTACTTGTCAGAACACCTACTATCGGTGGTGCAAAAAACGCTGCTTGTTTTTCCTATTCCCGATGATCCCACCGGAGTAGGTCATATCGGTCACGCTGCCCTGCAGAAACAGATCGACATTCGGCTCCTTCTCGCGTTCAGTGTAGAAGACTTCCTCGAAGAGGTTCGTGCGCTTCAACTCCTCGACCACCGCCTTGGCCAGGTCTTCTGCGGGTCTGATTTGATAAGAGGCATGAGTAAGAAAGCCTGCGCCAGACTCGACCCGTTCGTATCGAAATGGTCCGATTGGCATGCCAGGGATCAAATAGACGAGGAACGTTTTCCTATTCTTCTCGCCGCGCAGATCCAGAAACGGGAGAACCGCAACGCGCGCTGGGGAAGCAGGGGCTGAGCTTTTATTGGCACTTGTCGGTGTGTAGCTCCAGGATCCGGCGCTTGCACATCCGATGGAAGTTGTGATCGCGAACAGCATCAAGAGACAGGCACGTCGAGGAGCGGTGGACATCATCGAATCATTCCTTGGATCACGAGCTAGAACCGATATTGTATCCCCGCTCCGAACGATACATAGTCGATATCCTGCACATCTCCAGTAGGAAGCACGTAGTCAATCCCTGTGGACGCGACGATGTTGGCCGTGATGTAGAAGTCGACGCCGCCACCAAATCGTACGGCGAAATCAGTCTCGGTGACATTCAGACCCAATCCTACGGAGTCTTCGAGATCGGCCTCCATGACCCCAAGACCGAATAGAGCATAGGGCTGGATTCTGCCCGTGAGCGGGAAGACTTTCGCATTTCCAGTCAGCACCCACGTCTGGAGCTCGGCCAACTTTCCGAAACCGTCTATGTCGATGTCTGCTTTGGGCAGCATTTCGAACTCTGCTTCGATCGCGAAATGAGCACCTAACCTGTAGCCACCGTACAGCTTGAAGCCCGCCGCTTCATCTGTGTCGCTGTTTACGATATAGCCGATCGACAGAAGCTGATCTTCAAGCTCGTCGTCAAACCGGGCGTAGCTCCCTCCGATGACGCTGATTCCCGCATATCCGCCATTTCGTGCATAGTCGTACTCTTGCGAGAATGCCGGAGCTGCCATCGCGAGGCAGATGAAAAATGCTGTCAATGCGGTCAGAATAGTCACCATCTTCTTCATATTCTCGATCCTCATCATTAGTTCTGGGAAGCAACATACAGTCGTGTAACCAGCCCGGAACGGGCCCCTTCGGGCCTACTTGTCAGAACACCTACTATCGGTGGTGCAAAAAACGCTGCTTGTTTTTCCTATTCCCCATCGGGCTCGCAGGGCTGATCCAGACAATGTCCTTCGACGTCGAATAGCCAACCGTGATAGCAGCATCGAATTCCCTCGGCTTCGACCTTGCCGTAACCGAGCGTCGTCCCCCGATGGCAACAGCGCGCATGCAAGAGGCCGGCGCGTCCCGCTCCATCTCGAAAGAGCACGAGCTCCTCGCCCAGCACCGATAGGGGCTGAGGCAGATCGGTGACGTCCTTCGACAGGGCAATCGGTTGCCAATAACGACGCAGCAGCTCGCCGCTCGGCGTGCCACGACCCACCTCGGCGAGTGCGCGGTCGTAGGTTCCAGGAGTCATTCCATAGGCGGTTTCCGAGTCGATGCGAGCTGTCACTTCATCTCCTATCGAGGGGCGCGTGGCTCGACAGATACTCGGCGAGCGCGGCGTTTCGAGCGTGCTGCAACCGACCTCTATCCGTTGGTCGAGAGTCCTTGTTCCGCCCAGGCGACGGTTCCCCCGTTCAGGCTGCGAACGTTTCGGTAGCCGAGGGATTGCAGGACGAGCATGCCGGAGATCGACAAGTTGCCGACGCTGCACACCGTGACGATCGGGTGGTCGAGCTGCTCCGGCAACTCGTCTCGGCGAGCGCCCAACTCCGCGACCGGAATATTCCGCGCGCCGGTCACGTGTTGTCTGCCGTGGATGTCGGCCGAGCGCACATCGAGCATGAGCGGTGGCGCGTCGCTTTCGAGGGCGGTGCGCAGATCTTCTACTTCGCAGGTGTTATGCGGGTTTCGGGAGTTCTCGACGAGGGTGCTGAAGAGCTGCTCCTTCGGGCTGGGCTCGCCAGTCTCCGTACCGCCGGGACGACCGGCACGGACTTCGGGAAAATGCCGTTCGAAGGTCGATGCGTACTTGAACGAATTGTCGGGGAAGATGATCACGACCACCGCGTCCGGCTGATCCTCGATGACCTTGAGTGCACCGACTAACGCCATGGCCGAGCTGGGCCCTGCGATCATGCTCTCCTCACGGTTCAGGCGTAGGCACATGTCGAAGGCCTCTTTGTCGCTGACCTCCACGACTGCGTCGTACTCCTCGGGGACGAAGAGCTTGGTGAGTTCGAGTTGCTTCAAGGAGCGAACGCCAGGAATGTCGTGCCCCTCCTCGGGGTGCACGCCGATCACCTGGACGTCGGGGTTCTTGCCCTTGAGGAAACGTCCGTTGCCCGTGACCGTTCCGCAGGTGCCGAGGCCGGCCACGAAATGCGTGATCTTGCCTTCCGTCTGGCGCCAGATCTCGGGACCCGTCGTTCGGAAATGAGCTTCGAGGTTGGCCTCGTTCTCGTATTGGTTGGGCATGTAGAACTCGGGCTGGGCTCCCAGCTCCATGGCGCGCGCGATGGCCCCCTCCGGGGACCCAGGGGCCGGTCAGAGATCGTCGTCCAACTCCTCGACGTTCGTCCCGAACATGCGCAGCATGACGCGCTTCTCCGCCGGAATCTTGTTGGAGAGCGGCGTCGTCAGCGTATAACCCTTGGCGTTGGCAATCATCGCCAACCCCATCCCCGTGTTTCCGCTCGTCGGCTCAACCAACTGCTGGCCCTCGGAGATCAGCCCGTGATCTTCGGCTTCCCGCAGCAGGTTGTGCGCGACGCGGTCCTTGACCGACCCGAACGGGTTGTACCATTCGAGCTTGGCGTAGATCCGGGTCTGCTTAAGGGGCACGACTCGATTCAGCCGGACGATCGGAGTGGGGTTCTCCTCATCGGAGAGCATCTCCAACATTCCTTCATAGACTCGTGTCACGTGGTCGGGCATCGTTTCTCCGAATTGCGACACTCGACTATATCGCAAATATCGCAGCCGCCGCGTCGATGTGTCCTCGGGCCGGGATGGAGTTGCCGGTCAACTCAGCCCGGCTAGCGCGGATCCAACCGGAGGAACTGCCTCGGGGCAAAGCCCGTAAAGACGTAGACGACTTTCGGGAAGACCGTTTCGTCGAGTAGACGTTCGCGCTCCTCTTCGCTCACCGGGACGGCCTGGTATTTCCGGGTCTCGCCTTCGCGGGTCACGGTCACCTCCGGATTCGCGAGGGCGCGGCGGTACCAGGCGCGGGGCCAATGGTTGGCGGAGACGAAGAGCGTGCCGTCCTCGTCGATCGGCGACAGCACCCGGTCGATCGAATTTCCTTCCGCATCGAGGGTCGTGATCACGATCGTCATCCCGCCGCCCTCGGGTTGGAGAGCGGCGAAGGCGGTGATGCAGCCAGTGGTGGCGGCCATAAGCAGGCAGAGTCCGAGTGTGACGATGATTCGTTGTCGCATGGATTCCCCTTCGAGATGTTAGGCCGCGTCAGGAACCCGCGTGGTTCACAAAGATCGGTGAGGACCAGGCGCGCGCCTCGGCCTCCGCCAGGCAGTCGTCCTCGTATGGCATGTCCCCACCGCAGGGTGTGATCTCGACGCAGCGCCCGAGCTCGTCGAACTCACAGCCGAGGGGGTTGGCGCCGCGAATGTGGGGATCCGGGGCCTCGATGGCACGCACGTAGTAGACGGCGTCACGGTCGGAGGCCGCGAACTCCGCGTCGGCGAATTCGACCACACAGCCCGAGCCGTCGGCCGGACACGGGAGCACGCGCCAGGGATCTTCGACCAGTCCATCGAGCGGCTCGTCCGCCGCGATCTGCGGACGGATGCGCACGACCTCGATGCGCGTGATCGGGCGACGCTCGTCGCTCGGGTGGTAGCACTCGCCGCGGCAGATGTGATCGACGCGCGCGTCGCCAAGCGCGTCGACGACGTGTTCGGGGCAACCGGGTTTCTGTTCGAAGGAGCCGGTAGCGCGTACGCGGAATCGTGGAGCCTCGCTTCGCGTCGTCTTTGCGCCCATTGGAATGGTCTCGGCGCCGTCGACCAGGTCGAACCAGAGGAGCGTGCGCCGGCCACTCGTCGCATAGACTTCCTTGCGCTGAAGTGCGTCCCAGATCGCATCGCGGTCACGACCCGCGGAGTGGACGGCGACGAGCCCACCGGTCACGAAATACGCCGCGCCGCGCTCCATCTCGAAGAGCTGGAGTGGACTCTCCCCACTGCTCACCCAGGGAACGGATTCCGCGGCGGGCGCGTCGGCCTCGCTGCTGGAGCCGAATAGTCCCCCGCCATCTATCGCCGAGTCCCCCTTCCGGCCGCGGCCCTCGGTCATCTCGCCACGTGCGACCTCCTTGTAGCCGGTTCCCGGGCGTGCCGTGTGGTTGTCGCTCGAGCCAATGAAGCCGAAATCGAAGCCCTTCGGCTGCAAGGGGTCCGAGAAATCGCGGATCGCGAGCATGTACTGAGCGGTGCCGCGCGGCCGCAGGTTGAAGGCAGGCTGGAACATGTCAGGCGCCTGGCCCGCGTTCACCCAGTCACCGACCTCGTAGCCGGGCAGCGTCTTCCAGCCGGCCTGGAACGCGGCAACATAATTCGCGCGCGCGTCTTTCGCGCGACCCGCACATGTCGCATCGCTCTCGCCGACTTCTTTACAGCGCGCCTCGACAAGCGTGCCCGCATGCCAACAGCTCGGGACGTAACCGTCCATTGGCGCGGGACAGGAGAGCGAGCCGTCCGCGGCGATGTCGACGGGTCGCCAGTTCGGCAGCTGTTCCGAATTCCCGTGTCCCGAGTACACCTCGACCAGCGTTTGGCGCGCGGGATCGTTTCCCGGGAGCTGCTTGCGCCAGTCGGAGCCCGCCGGCGTGTACAAACCCCACGCCGTGCCATGCGGGATCACGATCGAGTCGAGTCCCCAGTCGTCGAGCTTTTCGAATAACACCTCGGGCGTCGCCGCGGACTCGAGGCAATCGGCCGGGAGGTCGCGGACGGGGACGCCTTCCGGGCAGCGGTCGGCCGCCATCGTTTCGCCAATCAGTCGCACGAAGCTGCGGCCGCGCTCTCCGGCGGCCACTGCGAGTCCCGCACGCGCGACGAACGGGACGCCGATTCCGCCACTCGTCGCTGGGCCCCGCGAGCCGATCGG
>DUCN01000086.1 GCA_012959805.1 Myxococcales bacterium
GGCCGTCGTGACCCGCGACGTGCCGCCCTTCGCAATCGTCGGAGGCGTTCCCGCCACGATCATCGGGGACCGCCGTACGGCGGACTCCCTGCAGCCCGCCGCATGCTGAAACAACTGCTCGCACACCCCCTCACACGCGGCCTGGATCTGGACGATCCCCGCACCACAGCGCTCCGCCTCTCGATCATTCAGAGCAAGCCCTTCCTACGCCAGCTCTACGTCGAGTGGTACCGAGAAATCTGCGATGCCATGCCTGAGGGCGATGCGCCCGTACTCGAACTAGGGTCGGGCGCCGGGTTCCTCGACGAACTCCTCCCGGACCTGATCACCTCTGACGTGTTCCGTATTCCAGACATTTCGCTCGTGCTCGACGGCCGCGCGCTGCCCTTTCGAGCGGCGAGTCTTCGGGGCATCGCCATGACCGAGGTGCTGCATCACATTCCCAACGCCGAACTCTTCCTGGCTGAAGCGACGCGATGCGTCAGGCCAGGAGGCGTGATCGCGATGATCGAACCGTGGGTCACGACCTGGTCCCGTTTCGTTTGGGGACACCTCCACCACGAGCCCTTCCTACCGGACAGGGAAAGCTGGACCCTGCCGCCGAGCGGCCCGCTCTCCGGTGCGAATGGCGCGCTCCCCTGGATCGTCTTCGAACGAGACCGAGAACTCTTTTGCGAGCGATTTCCCGAATGGGAGATTCGATCGATCCGAGTCAACCTACCGCTGCGGTACCTGTTGTCCGGGGGCGTATCGATGCGCAGTCTGATGCCCGGCTGGAGCTTTTCCACCTGGAGAAGCCTTGAACATTGGCTCGATCGCTGGATGGACACGGTCGGCACCTTCGCGAAGATCGTGCTCGTACGTCGCGGCTGAACGGGCAGCGTCAGAACTGAAAGTAGATGAACTCCCCACCGCTGGCGCCGAATAGCGCGATGAGTGCGGCCAACAAACCGAGCATCACACCCTCCAATATCGCACCCCATCGACTGTCCAGCCCGTCCAGTATTTCATCGAAATGGAGCCGACCCATTCGTTCCAGAACGTGAAACAGGGCGCTGAGAAGCACGACAATGACCTGGAACCAGGGCCAGATCTGGTGATAGCTCCCGGTGGCGAGCCGACTGATGAATGCGATGGCTTCTGCCAGGTTGTCGGTCCGGAAGAAGATCCAGATAAAACAGACCACATGAAAGAACAGCAAGATCCGTGGGATGTCAGACCAACGCAGGCCCTCCCCTGCTTCGTCGCGACGCGAACCCGGAAGCCATCTATGCAGGATCAGGAAAATCCCATGAAGGCCGCCCCAGATGACGAAGTTCCATGCGGCCCCGTGCCAGAGCCCGCCAAGAAGCATCGTCAGCAGCAGGTTGCGATGGGTTCGAACGGAGCCTGCTCTATTTCCCCCAAGCGGGATGTAGAGATAGTCGCGAAGCCATTGAGACAAAGTGATATGCCAACGCTGCCAAAACTCAGCGGGGTTCCGCGAGAGGTAGGGCTCGCGGAAGTTGAGCGGCAAATCCAGACCCAGAAGTTTGGCCAGCCCGCGCGCCATGTCGGTGTAGCCCGAGAAGTCGAAGTAGATCTGGAACGCAAAAGAATAGAGCGCGATCAGATGTTCCGGCGCTGTGTTCGCCCCCGGCAGAACGAAGATCCGATCGACGAAGGGGGCCAGGAGGAGATCAGCAACCAGAACCTTCTTCGCCAAGCCGAGTGCAATCAGCCAGATCCCCTGCCTGTTTCGCTCACGAGAGATCTGTCCTCCCTCTCGAAGTTGGGGCAGCAGCTGCCAGCCGCGCACGATTGGCCCGGCGATCAGCTGTGGGAAGAAGGAGATGAAGAGAGCGTATTCCCAGAAGCTTTCGACGGGTTCGACTTGACCGCGATGGGTATCGACGGCGAGAGCGATGATCTGAAACGTGAAGAAGGAAATGCCCAGCGGTAGCAGAATCGCTGGAATCGCAGGCGTTGAGAGGCCGACGCTCTCCAATATCGGAATGGATGAAGCCACGAGGAAGGCGGCGTATTTAAAGAAACCGAGCGTGCCCAGGCTGAACACAACGGACGCGATCAGCCAGCGAGTCGGTCGTTGGCTTCGCACCATGAGCCGCAGAAGCAGGTAGTTTGCCGCGAGCACCCCGACGAAAAGTGCCAGATAGACGGGAATCCACATGCTGTAGAAGACGAGGCTACCGATCAGGAGCACGGCACCGCGATGTCGTGGAGGGACACTCCGATGGCCGACGAATATCACGGCGAAGAGAATCAAGAAGGGAATGGAGTTGAATAACATCGATCTACTCAGTCAGTCTGACTGGTCGGGCTCGGCGTGCGCCCAAGCTCGTCTCGCAAAAGCACCGGAACCAGCCTCGCAGACAAAAGCATCGCGCCGTCAAAACCCTCCTCTTGGAGAAAGTGTCCGGCGATATCCTTGAAGGCCGTGTCGGGGAAGAACCGGTGGAGATCGAGGAATGTTCCGCCCCGACTCTCAACCACACCTCGGAGCGTTTCGATGGTTTTCTGAGTCCCCGTTTGAGTGTCGAAGCCGATCCGATCGAAATGCTCGACGTTCATGGGAACCACGTACGCCAGAACCTGAATGCCCGCGTTCTGGTAGATCTCCAACGCCCCCGCGAGCATCTGGACGACGGGGTGGTCCGGCTCGGCCCCCGCGAACGCTTCTCCGTATCTCGATTCGACGTAGAGTCGATTCGGCCGATTGTCGATCTCCGTATGGAATGGCAGCCGATAGAAGGGCAAACCGTCCGCCAGGATTCGTCGATTGGGCTCGAGCAACGCGCTCCGGAGTCGATGAAGTCCGTGAACGGCGCGAATCTGTTCCTCACCGTATCGCTGCCAACTCTTCGACAAATCAAGCCCAACGATTCCCATGTACATGAGGATGCGGTCGAAGGTCAGGTTCCAAGTGTGGAAGGGCCGTGTGAGGAGGTCGGGGAGGCGGCTCGGCAGAATCCAACCAACAGATTCCACTTGATCAAATTCACCGCGCCAATGGACCGAAAGCGAAGCCAGATTGATCGGCATGACGACCTGATCCGGGTGAGTCGCAGCGATCCGATCTGCGAACGCGTAGTACTCTAGTCCTGACATCCCAGGCATCGCCAACGAGATGACTTCAGTGGCTCGCGAGGCCTTCTTCCGAAGCAGCCTTCGCAAGCTGGCAGGCACACTTTTTCCGGGTGGGTATTCGCTGACTGTCGAGTCACCCAGAACGATGATTCGATCGTAGCGGGAGCGCGGCGAAGCAACGAGCTTATCGGTTCGATTCGAGAGCGTCCGCCCGAAGATGATTCCAACGGATCCGCTCTCGACCCCCGCGCTCACGAGAGCAGCAGAAATACCAGCGATGCCGACTGTAAAGGACGCAACAGCGAACAAGGTGACGATAACGTTGCGAGTCTTCTGCTGGCCCATGCTCTCCAGTTCATTCTAGCGCAGTGTCTCGACCCGGTGCTCGATTTTGAATTGCCCCGAAAGAACCCAGCAAGTCCGAATCTTTGTATGCTGGCGACCCGTCGGACAATCCCATAGCCTGAGCGAGCTGTGGCCGAACCTCAACGTGGACAAAAGTATCAGATCGACCGCCCTGGAAGGCTCCTGATCGGCATTTCGCTCGGTGTGATCGGGATGATCGGGATGATCGTGGCTGCTCAACTACTGGTGAGCGGCGGGCTCGTTCGATCGCCCTGGGCCCGTTTCGAGAGCCCCACACCCCCTTCTAACAGCGCCGACGCATCGACTCTCGAGCAGCTGCAGTTCGCGTTGGCGGCAGAAGTGCAGGCGCGTCGAGAACTCGAGGATCGGATGGCGAGGTTGAGCGAGGTGTTCTCGCTGCTCCGCGACACACGGGACGAAGCGATGGCAAGTCGTCTGGCCGATGGAGAAACGATGGCGGACGGGTCGGTTTCGGGCGAGAACGACGGCGTAATGCGACCTGACGATGACGCGAACGTCAAGGGATCCGGCTTCGACGATGAAGCGCTGGTATCGCTGGGAATCCATTCAGACGAGGTTGAGCGCCTTCGCGATCTCTGGGAGAGCCATGAGCTGGCTCGCGTGACGATCACCGACACCGCTTTGCGTGAGGGCTGGTTCTTCCAACAGCCCCACCGCGCGGAACTCGCCCGACTCGAAGGGGAGCTCCGGGAAAATCTGTCGGACGAGGACTACGACAACTACCTGTACGCACGCGGGGAACCTAATCAGATCAAAGTGGCCGAAGTACTCAGGGGCTCGTCGGCGATGAGGGCCGGAATGCGCACGGGCGACGTCATCTTGCGATACGACGACGTGAGAATATTCGAACCGGGCGCGCTACTCAGAACCTCGTCCGGCGGCAGACTCGGGGAACAGGTTCCCGTCGCGATCGATCGGGACGGGGTTCGCATGGTCCTATATGTCGAACGTGGAGCTCTTGGCGCGATGACGCAGCACAGACGAGGGCGACCTGGGCTCGACTGAGGCTCGTTTTGGAATGCCGTGCCGAAGAGGTTGAGTATGCTCACGCCCGAATGACGACACGCGACGGCTCGCAGTTGGATTTTCCTGTAGCGACACTCGTGTGGGGGGTGGCCGGCGTAATCACCTGCGCTTCGATGATTCCGCTCGAGCCCAATATGCTCGAGGAGGGACTGATCCTTGAGATTGCCCAACGCCTGATTCGCGGTGATCGCCTGTATCAGGACGTCGTCGCCTTTACCGGCCCCCTGCCCTTCGAAGCGCTCGCCTTGCTGTTCCGCGTGTTCGGAGAAGAGATCCTCGTCGCACGCACCGCAGTCGCGCTCCTTCACGGAGCCGCAACGGCCGCCGTGTTTGCGCTCGCTCGCAGTGCGCGGGCGGATGGACTCGCTCATGCGATCGGGGCGATCGCCGCTTGTACGCCGATCCTGCTCTTCCCGCTCTTTTCCACCTATTTCTATACGACGCTGGCCGTCTCGATCGGCATCATGGCGAGCTGGGCTGCACTCGCCGGCCTGCATAATCCGCGTTGGGCGATAGCTTCGGGCGTGCTCGTCGCATGCTCGGCCCTCTGCAAGCAGACGATTGGCGCCGTGCTCGCAATTGCGCTGTTAGTTGTCCTCGTGGCATGCGCGCCGTCCAAAGCACGTTTGCGCGCGGCTTCCGGATTTATCACGGGCGGTCTACTCGTCGCGGGGATGACGCTGGCAACGTACGCGGCGACCGGCGGCCTGGACGCGCTGATCTATTCGTTGGTCGAGCTGCCTCTCTCTTTCGAGCCCAGCTACAAATCGCCTTTCATGAACTTCTGGCCGCCGGGTGAATTCAGCCAAGACATCAGGAACAGCCAGGCATTCTACCTGCCCTATTTCTATACCCTGCTCTATGGCGGATGGGGTCTCCAGCCGGGCTGGTTCATGACCTTCATCACCCAACTCCTCTTTGCACTTCCATTCATCGCAATCGCAGCCACATTCGCACGGCGGCGCAGTGGACCTCTGCCGACTGCGACCTGGATCCATCTGGCCGCGCTGCTTGCGATGACGAGTAACCTGTTCCCACGATCGGACTGGGGCCATCTCGTCTCGGTCCTGCCCAGTGCGGCTATCCAACTTGTCCTCGTCGCTCCAGTCAGGATCGGCTTGCCGCGCGCATTTTCGCGAACCGCCGCAACAGGGGTCGGACTGCTGGCGTTCCTATCGGCTCTGGTGGCTGGATCGCTCTACTGGATTTCGGGCCCACCAAGCTTCGGACCCCGGGTTCCCTTGCGTGTGATCAGCCCGGGCTTCCGAGAAGACGCCGTTCCCCATGTGATCCGCTACCTGCGTGAGCATACGAACCCAGGCGATGCACTATTCGTCGCCCGAGCCGAACCCCTGATCTATTTCGCGACCGATACGCATAACCCGACACCCTATGGCGGTGTGATCCCAGGCATGCCCGAGCAACAACAACGCATCATCACGAGGGCGCTCGAAACGACACGCTACGTCGTGATGACCGATATCGATCAACCCGTGTTCACGTACTACCGGGACGAACTACCTGACGTGCAGCACGCACTGGAACGATATTTCCATATTCCCGAAGATTTTCTCCAATCGGGTTTGAATTGGATATTGGTTCTCGAGCGAGGTCGCGATCGCGGAGCCACCCACACCGACCTGATCGAACACGCTTCGAGTGGCCGGCCCTGGATTCGTGCGGGCGGGAAGCTGAAAGCGGCACGCGTTTTTTCTGACACCATTGGGACCGTCCAGAACCGCCGGTTCCTACCTATGGTTCTCGGAATTCGAGGCGGCGGTATCGATTTTGACCTCGAAATTCCACCGGATGGAATTTTTCAAGCGGACATCGGGTATCCGGCGATCGGAACCAGTGAGCAACGGGTGTATCAGCATCCACCGGATAGTCGGATGCGGCTCTCGATCAAGGCCGAGGGCGTTTTCCAGAAACTCGCCGAAGAGCACGTGTTGATTGAAGATGATGCGATCGCGCGATGGAAGCCCTTCGAGGTCGATCTCTCGGAATACTCGGGCCAGGCCGTGACCCTACGCCTGCAATTAATCTCCAACCGTCCCATACAGCCCGGCGAACTCGGATGGTGGGGCAGTCCGCGAATCACGCTTCGCCCGAACGGGGATGATTCCCAATAACAACGCAAGCCAGTGGATGGCAACGAATCGTGTTCGCTGCCCGCGGCGCCTCACACGGACCACTCCACCATCGGTGAGTCTGAAGCGAGTGCGGGATGCAATCACGGACCGCGGCAGCCGGATCATGAAGAGGGGATCTTCGGGCTTAGAGCAGTCTTACAACGCGCAGATCGCGCGAGCGCGCTTTCTGTTCACCGATTCTTGTGTTCCAAGCCGTCCAGAAATTCACGATTCAACAGCGATTCGAGGTTTGCCGCGCAGACTCCGAGCGCGGCTTTCGGCAGACTGCGAGCAGATCGATACTTTTTCCATCTGCGGGACCAATCGGAAAATCATCGACGCTGAGATCGGGGAGCCCCTGCCCTTTCTGGATTCCCCGACGCACGACGATGGAGAATTGCGCGAAAAGCCAATCGATCAGCTTTCGAGGAAGTCGGTTGCGAAGCCCAAAGGGGTCGAGACGCATGATTCGACGGATGCGCGCCAGTCGGTCCTCCTGGTAGCGCGCCGCGTCCGCGCTCATGCCGACACCTAACATCTCGACCTCTTCGAAATGCTGTTCCAAAAGCTGACAGAGCTCAGCGGATTCGTATTCATGGATATGAAACGGGTTTACGCCGTCCGACATCAAGATGTTGGGCGTCGTCACGAGCGCCGTCCCGTCTGACCGAACGGCATTGGCGATGGCCTGCATGTAAACGGTGGGATCCTCGAGATGCTCGATGACCTGAAAGCTCACGACGAGATCAAAACTTCGAGGCACGAGCGGAACACCCGCCAAATCTGCACGCACATAATGAAGGCTATCACGCCGATGTTGGGCATCTGGCGTGATCCGATCCAGCGCCACCACATGGCCCACCGCATCGGCGATTTCGGCGCTCCCGTATCCGTTGCCACATCCGAGATCGAGGGTTCGACCGTTCTCACGCTGCCCGGCGACTTCGATGGCTCTCAAGTAGGCGGCTCGATGTCGGGCGAGATCGGGCCCGAATAGGGCATGGTCATCGTCGAGGCGCTCTCCGGTCAGGGTTACTTGGCTCAATCTCTCGTCTCCCGCGCTGCCGCCAGCGCCTCACGCGTAAATTCGCCGGCAAAAAGAAGCCCGACACCGGCCCGCATCACAATCAAACCAGCACTGAGCGCCAGATTGCTTGCCAATAGAATTTCGGGTGATCCCCAATGACGGAACATGAATACGAAGGCGACCTGCCCTGTCCCTAGACCGGCCACCGCGATCGGAAGCGAAGCGACCAGCGAAACGGCGGCGACGCCGATCACGAGGTCACCCAGCGGGACATGAATATCGAATACCAGAAGTGCGGTTCCACATAACATGATGAACGAGATGACAAATCCCAATCGAAGCACGGCCAGAATCGCGAGTCGCGAAATCTCGGTCTCGCGGGCTGCCCGAAAGAGCTCGAGATCCCGCAGACGATCGAGTGGTCCCAGGGAAAAGTTCGCACGAAGCAGAGCAAACCCAACCAAGATGGCGGCGACCGCAAGAGCGATGGCAGACGCCTGCAAAGCAATCGTCTGCGTCGAGAGAAGAACGGCGCCAAACGCCGACAAGAGAAGCAGGAATCCGAGATCGAAGAGTGCGATCAAAATGACGATCCCAGCCGCATTCGAAATCCCGAGATTTCCACGGCGACGTAGCAGATACGTGAGTCCCCCAGCACCCAGGGCGTAATTAAGCAGTCCGAGGGGATAACTTGCGGCCTTTATCTTGGCGCACGTCCACTTGTCGAGAGACTGCGAGCTCGGCGAGGCCAATAGATTCAGCGTCTGCGCTTCGATCCACAAACTCACAGCACCGTAGAGCAGTACTGCCGGAATCATCACTGCCCCGACCCGACCGTCCGCATGACTGAGAACTTCCCCGAAGTCGATGCGACTGAGCAGTAGAGCGAAAGCCGCCGCGCTGACGACCACGGGAACGAGCCACTTCGCGAGCTGGCGTGCTCGACCGCTCCCGCCTGCTTCTCCGGTCTGCGGTTCTAAGGCTGCCACGAGGTCTCCACTGGGGTCCAGGGAATACCGGGCAATTCATGCTTTTCCAGAACGACCCCATAGCTAAAGGTCACGATCACAAGAATCGTGAGTAGGCCAACACAGGTGAATACGCCTTTTGATCGCCAATCGCTGCCTCGAGTCCAATCCGCCAGAACTTCACTCGCATAGAAGGAGAAGGGGACACACAACCCGAGAAGAAAGCTGCCCTTCAGAACGACGAACCATGGATTGCGCCAAGAGAAAACAAGATAGCCTCCAAACGTGGCGATCACGAGTAAGAGCAGGAGAACATCAGGTCCTGGAATCGAATGCAAGACGCGACGAATGCCGCGAAGCAGCCCGACACCGAATGCAATGGTCGGCAAGAGACCCAGCACCAGAATTGCAGTCGCTAGCCGCGCAATCGACACACCATCAAGGGGAACGAAATGTCGATGTGCATCGAACCAAATCGTCGCATAGGTACTTCCCCAAACCGAATGGATCAGATTCGGGGATAAGAGGTTCGGATCGATGAAGAGCTGCCACGGGAATGACAAGTAGTCGATGAGGCTACGAGAGCCCGGCGGCATGCGAAACATGACCGAGTGTACTTCGAGGGCATGCGGGTAGAGGTATCCGTACTGCAACCAGTTCCAGGCAAAGAACCATCCGCCAACGAGCACTGCTGCTGCCCCAAAAACACCTGGCCTAACAAGTGATGACGCCCAAGATCCGGCGTCACGGGCCGCTCGGAGATCCACCAACAGATAGGCGGCTCCCCCAGCGGCGATGACCAGCAGCCCGGTCAACTTCGTCAGCAGAGCCAGTCCTGCAATGCCGCCGAAGAGGCCAGCGCGCATCAACGCCTTGGGTGTCCTCTCTGGTTCAGCGGTGAGATCGAGACCCACGCCGACCACCACGATGGAGATCAAGGTCGTGACGAGAATCTCCTCCGTCAACATCGCGCTCATGTAGAGGTGAACGGGCAGGAAGAGCAGCAGCCCTCCAGCGAAAACGGCACGCCGTGAATTCCCCGGGTCCGCGCGCTGAACGAATACGACGGCGGCGACAATCCCGAGAAGTCCGAAGCACATACTCGCGAATCGAATCGCGTGGATGGCGGACGCTTTCCCAAGCTCTCCGACCCCACCGAAGATGCGACCGATGGCCCCTGCCACGTAGTAGAACAATGGGGGATGTGCGGTCGACCACCCGGAATCCGGCGAGGGCAGCGCCCAGGACCGAAGCAGCCCGGAGACATAAGACCAATTCCCCTGAGCATCGAACCCCATATCGATCGGATATTGGAAGACGTTGCTCACGCGCATCGCGATGCCGACGAAAATCGTCAAGCCGATCACGATGATCCATCGCTGCGATAGGGGGGACATCACTGAAGATTTCGGGCGCGATCGATCGCTTCGCCCATCTCCGTCGCCGCTTGTTCCCAATCGAATTGCCGAGACCAGGCAAGGGCCTCTCTGGACATACGAAGCGCCAGCGCATCGTCCTCGAGCAAGCGTCCGATCTGCTCAGCAAAAGCATCGACGTCGCCGTAGGGAGCGAGCAACCCGGTCTGACCGTCACGTACGGAATCCCGGAGCCCCGGCGCGTCACTGGCGACAACAGGCGTTCCCAGTCGATTGGCCTCGATCACGGTCAGCCCCCAGCCTTCCTTCTCTGAGGCACAAACGCAGACGCGACTTTCGGCAAGCAGCGAATCCCGCTCGTGATCGCTGACGAATCCGGTGAACCGCGTGCGTTCGGCAAGGCCGAGCTCCTCGGCCAACCTTTCAAGTTCCGGTGTCGCAGAACCGCGGCCAATGATCAGTAGTTCCGCTTCGGGGAAACGTTCGCTGAGTTTCGCCATGGCTCGAAGAACGAGATCGACGCGCTTGTAGGGTTCGATCCGACCCACATAGGCGACCCGCGTTGGTCTCAACTGATCGACGTCCACCACCACATCCGTCGGATCCACGCCGCAGTGGCTCACTTTGATCGAGGCTTCCGGTATCCCGCGCGCCGCTAGATCGTCTCGCGAGCTTTCAGAAATCGTAATGAAGGGCAGTCTCCGATAAAGGAGCGGGATGAAGCGTTCGAGCAGCCAGACCACCGCCGCGATCGGCCAGGCGACCTGTCGAAAGGCCACCTCTCCGAAGAGATGGTGACAAAGCGCCAGAACAGGCACCCCCGAATAGACGGGAGAAAAGAAGGGAACCTTGTTCAGACATTCGACGACGACATCGAATTCATCGCGACGCGTTCGCGTCGCGCAATACCAGGCCACGCGTGGGTAATAAGAGAGCAGGCTCCCGAGACGACGAACCCGAAGGCCTTCTACGACCTCTTCCGAAGCACCGCCCGAGAATCCGGAAACCGCCAATGTCACGTCGTATCCGCGTTCACTGAGACGCCGAAAGACCTCGGCAACATGAAATTCGGCGCCCCCCGTCTTGGGGTGCTTTGGATCGCGCTCGTTCAGCACCAGGACGCGGCAGCTCTTGCTCATGAATTAAGACTTTGCCCCGCGCTCGACCGCAACGGGCCGGCTGCAGAATCCTCGAGTTTATAGACGACCAAATGCATCGGCGATGCGCAGCCACCAGACGATCCAGAGCGCTTCCAAACCGATGCTCAGGGTCAACTTCGACGTTCCACGCGTGCGGTCGAGGAAGAAGAACGGGACCTCCTTGATCCGCGCCTTGCACCTCACGAAGCGGTAATTCATTTCGATCTGAAAGGCATAACCGTTCGCCTTGATGCGTTCGAAACCCATCTTCTCGAGCAGCTCACGTCGGACACAGCGCAGCCCGCCCGTCGAATCCGCAATCGGAAGGCCGGTCACCTTTCGCGCATACCAATTCCCGAAATAGCTGATCAGGATTCGTTCGATCGGCCAATTGACAACGGTGATGCCATTCAAATAACGAGACCCGAGCACAACATCATGCGTTTCGAGTTCAACGATGAGTTCTTTCAGAATGGCGGGCGGATGGGAGAAATCCGCGTCCATCTGGATCACGAAGTCGGCGCCCAGATCGAGCGCCTTTCGAAGGCCCGCGCGGTACGCGGGACCCAGGCCTTCTTTCACTGGACGGTGCAAGACGTGAACGCGGCCCGTCGACTCGGCCAGGTCGTCCGCGATCTTGCCGGTGCCATCGGGCGAATCATCATCGACGACAAGAATCTCGAGCCTTTCGTCCTGGGCAAGAACCTCGGGAACGATCAGCGGAAGATTCTCAGCCTCGTTGTATGTAGGGATGACGACGATCCCGCGCTTCATCAAGATTCCTCGGACCGGCGGTTCGCGAACGCAAAGAGCGATTCGTCGGCTGAATGTGGCCCAGATCCATGAATCGGGATCTCTAGGCGATCACCTTAGAGTCAATTCTGTGAATGTACAACGAAAACAGGCCCCTCTGGGCGATTCGGGGAGCCTTCTATGCCCGTCTGGCCAGAACGATCCAATGCCGGAGTCCACCCCGGCCGGGCCGCTGGGTTTCGATGGAGAATCCCTGCGCACGCAGCCGCGCCTCGAAATGCTCTTCCCTCGCCTCGGCCCAGACCCCGAGAACCCCACCCGGTGCAAGCGCCTGCCAGGATCGGCGGATGGCCTCGCTGCCGTAGAGGGGATCACGCTTCGGGTCCGTGCGCGCGTGAGGCCCCTCGAATAGATCGAGGACGATGGCATCGTAGACACCCCCCGCTCCTCCGCCTTGGGAACCACCGGACTTTGCGCACTCGCGGATTCGATCCGCAACGTCTCCGACACCAAGCGTCACTCTTGGATCCGCGAGAACGTTCTTCGAGAGCGTCGCAAGCGGCCCACGACACCACTCGGCCACAACGCCATGCAGCTCCGCCACATCGATCCGGCATGTCTCATCCACGGTGTCGAGCACCGCACGCAGCGTCAGCCCCATCCCAAGACCGCCAACCAGAATCCGCGCACCGGCCGGAAGCCCACGACAGGTGCGAATCCCGAGTTCCTTCTCCGACCGGCTGGCGCGGCTATTCATCAAGACTCGACCATCGATGCAGATCAGAAAGTCGTCGGTATCGCGCTGTCGAAGCTCGAAGACGCCGTCCGGAGTTTCTCTTTGGTCGAGGGTCTGCCAGGGACGGCTCAAGTCATCATCTCGCGGTCGCGTTTGAAGGCGACTTGAAGGGTGGAGTTGCGGGATCGCCAATACCTAAGTCACAATTTTGTTACATATAATTCTTCGCATGTGCAAGCACAACATAAGCGCCCCCATCGATCAATGACAACGGTGGAGAGAGTTCATGGGCTTGACCATCGGTTCCCTATACGTACGTCGAAGCATCCTCTGTGACACGTCCTCGGCGCGTGTGTGGCAGGAGTTCGAGCCCTTCGAGAGAATGGCCGCATGACTGGATCTCGGCCACGAACTGCATACCTTCGTATGTCGCGTGGATGGCAGCGTCAGGATGACCATTGAGGTGAACGGAGAGCGGCGGCACTACGGTAGACGTGTCCTTGTCGTCGAGCCGGAACGGGAAGGATCCTTCGAGAGCCAGTGGGACGCGCCCTACTCCTGGCCCGTCCCGACGTTCTGGACGATTCGACTAACACCCCATCATGATGCCACGATAGTCCAAATCGATCATCATGGATTTGAACGATTGAGTGCGATGGTGGCGGACAATCTGCAAGGCCATGAGGATGGGTGGAACATCAAGCATCTCGAAGTGCTTCGTGGCCTTGTCGAATAATCGAGACGCGTACGCCGCGATTGCGGATTCGACACGAAGAGAGATTCTCGACTTGCTTCGCGAGGAAGGGCCACCGCTCGCCGGCGACATCGCCGCCCGATTCAAGGATGCCTCGCGACCGGGAATCTCTCGCCACCTTCGGGTCCTGAAAGAATGCGGCGTTGTCTCCTCGAGAAAGGAAGGCAAGAAACAGCATTATTCCTTGTGTCCGAAACCACTCCTCGTTTTGCGCAAGGGTTGGCTCGCGCGCTTCTCGGAAGGACAGACCAAGAGTCTCGCGCGGCTGCGCAAACGAGTGGAGTCGAGTCCTCCAAAACCCAGGTCGTCTTGATCGCGAGGTTTCGTTTGAGAAATCGTTTGTTGCGAGAATCCGTCAAGCTGCGGATTTGATTCGAGTATTTCCCCATTACGATTCTAATTGACATTAGAGCTCTTCGACCCCAATGTAATAGGGACGACCTAATCACGTTTTCTGGTGGGGGAATACGCGCATGATCGAGCGTTCAACGGGCCTCGTCTCGACCGTCACAACCGACAAGTTTGCTTCACGACGTCCGGGGAGGCGCACGGCGTCGCCGTTTCGTCTACTCATCATCCAGTCGCTCATCGTCCTGCTTCTCAGCCTATCCCCGGCATATTCTCAAGTTGCGAATGTTGCGGACGAAGCAGAGAGTATTGAAGCGGACGAAGAAGCATTCCAAGGCGTCGAAGAAATGATGGTCGAAGCTCGACGGCGGAGTGAGGATATTCAGAAGATCGGTGAATCGGTCAGCTCGTTCTCGGCAAACGACATCCTTGACCAAGGCCTAACGAACTTCAACGACCTGCAATACAACGTCCCGAATCTTTTCTCCGGCGGCGGACTGACCAAGATCACGCTTCGGGGTGTCGGTAGCGAGGTCGTTGGACCCGGCGTCGATCCGGGCTTTGCCGTTCATGTCAATGGCGTGTTTTCTGCGCGTGAGACAACCGGCCTCATCAACTATTTCGATATCGAACGAGTCGATGTCCTGCGCGGCCCACAGGGAACGCTGTGGGGTCGCAACTCGACGGGCGGCGCGCTGAACATTGTCACCAAGAAAGCCGAATACTCTTTCGATGCGAACGGGGATATTGAATATAACTTTTTTGATGGCGGAAATGATGGCGCACTCATTCGCGCCATGATGAACATGCCCCTCGTCGACGACACGTTGGCCCTACGCGTGGCGCTGCTCACGACGATGAATGACGGACAGCTAGAGAATCAAACTGAGACGAGTAGCCAGAGAGTCAATGACGCCGCAGCCACGACGCTTCGCGCTAGCCTTCGATGGGATCCCCATGATGACGTCCGGGTTGATCTCATCGGTGGCTGGCTCCGCTCCAATGGCGCGGGCCCGAGCGCGAAATTCGAAGGAGAATTCTTCACGCCGGTCAGCCCCGACCCGACAGTCCCTCTCACCCTCGGCGCAGGTCCCGGAAATGACTATACCGGCGCGCTACCGAATCCGAATGACCCGTACAAGGGGACCGCGAATGAACCAAACCGATCGGATTCCACCGTCTGGACGGCCACGATGCTCGTCGCGTGGGAAGCTGAGCTGTTCAAGCTCGATTCGATCACCGGGTACCAAAGCACTGACTTCTTCGTCCACCAGGATTTTGACTACTCAAGTCTTCCGATTTCGGTTCTCGAGCTGACGGACGAATCCCGCCAGATCTCCCAAGAGTTCGTCGTGAACTCTACATGGGACGAACCATTTCAGTACACGGTCGGCACGATCTATCAATATGATTGGACACCCCAGACGCTCGTCCGAATCGACGAACCCGTGGCGACAAACGACGTAGTTCCATATCGACTCCTGGCACTCCCAGCGTTCGTCGACGGCCCCCTAGTCGAAAAGGACGCAGGCGATCCCTTTGAAGTCTTCACGAATGCCCTCACTGAAGCAAAAAATCATGTCTTCGGTCTCTATACCAATCTAAGCTTCGAGATCCTCGAAGGCTTGAAATTGACGGCCGGCGCACGTTACAGCTACACCCATCGAACCTGGAACGACGACACCCTCGCCCAGACCTTCGTCGGCGTAAACTCAGCGACCATCCCGCCCCTTGGAGCCCTGGTGGTCCAAATCGGTGAACATCAACGCGACAGCTGGGATGCCGGAACCTGGAAGGTCGGCGTCGAATGGGAGGCCACGGAAGATAACTTGCTCTGGGTCAGCGTCGGGACTGGCTCTCGCGCTGGTGGCTTCAACTTCGCGGAAGAAAGCTCCTTCAAGCAGGAGGAGATCCTGGCCGTTGAGGCGGGTATCAAGAACAGCTTCTTCGACAACCGGCTCACTGTGAACATCGCCGGATTCTGGTATGACTGGACCGATTCGCAGATCGGTGCCACCGAGGGTGGGCTGCCGACCACGAAGAACGCTCCATCCGCCAAATCGTATGGCGTCGAGCTCGATTTTCGCGCAATGCTGCTGAGGCGGAATCTCATTCTCAACGGAAGCTTCGGCTGGCTCGAGGCTGAGTACAACAAGGACTTCTCAGACTTTGACGGCACGATTCAAGACTTCAGCCTTTTGCTCCCTCCCCGTTCGCCCGACGTCAACATCAATGGCAATCGCATGCCCCGCAGCCCGCGTTTCACCGCCTCCTTCGGCGCCATGTATGTGATCGATCGCGGTCGCATGGGCACCTTCACTCCTCGCGTAGATTTCTACTATCGCGACAAAGTCCAATTCCGCCAGTACGGAAACCCGGACGACGTCGCAGATCGCTACACGCGAACCGATGCCCGAATTGTCTGGCGATCGGAATCCGAACAGTTCTGGGGAGAAATATTCGGACGCAACCTCGAGAACGAGGCTGTCAAGACCAACCAATCGATCATCGCCTCCATCTACCGCGCGCACAATTACGATGCACCTCGAAGTTTCGGATTCCGAGTCGGATACAACTATTAACCCCACTACACACGTGGAGTGGAACGTCGCGCAGCGTTGAGCGTCCCGGAGCCATCATGACCGACCGGGGTCCCAAGAAATCGGGCACGAAGAAAGTGCGCCGCGCAAAAACGGCCAAAACAGAAGGCGGTTCGGGTTCAGCGAAGCGCAAGCGATCCGTTGCACGCGCCGGCGCGAGTGGGGGGCCAGCATTACGAGCCGGGAAAGCCGAGAACAGGGCCCGGTCAGGGGCACGCGGTGAACAACACCGCCTGAAACGCGAAGCGATCTTGCGCATCGCCTCGCGCCTCATCAACCGAAAAGGCTACGCCGGAATGTCGCTGGCGGACATCGCCGACAAGCTTCATATCCGAGATGCCTCGCTTGACTACTATTTCAAGAGCACGGAAGAACTCGTCTTCGCCAGCTTCGAACGTGCGCATTCGCTCCGTGCCCGGTCACTATCTGGGCGTTCCAGAAGCAGAGTGGCCCAACCTCGCCAAAGAGGTCGTCATGAATGTCCGGCGCTTTCTGGCGGCCTAGCAATCTGAGAAAGGGCTCCGAAGGTTCGTCGCGGACATCGACTTCTGAGATACCATCGGGCTTCGGATCGGCTGCGCGATCCGAAAACGTCGAGTTTCCTTGCCATGTCCAGTCCGTCGCCGAAGACCGCCCGTTCCAATTCCGATGACGATGCGGATAAAAAGTCGAAGAGCCATTCCCAGGCTCCGCAGGGCGGACTGGCGCGCTTCGCCGCCGCGATGCGAAATGGCTTGGAAATTGCGCGCTTCGGCGGCATCTCCGAACGCGAGCCCTCGCCATTCGAAATCATTGTCGAAGGCGACCACCACCGACTGAGACGATATTTTGCGGACGGGCCTCTCGGAAATGGCGCCGAAGCCGAATCGAGCGCGCCCGACACCCACGCCGACCCACCGGACACGAGCGAATCTCGACCGCCGGTCCTGCTCGTTCCACCCCTCATGATGACGGCCGAGGTCTGGGACGTCGCGCCGAATGCAAGCGCGGTGTCTTCTCTTTACGAAGGTGGCGCTGATCCCTGGGTCGTCGATTTCGGATCCCCGGAGCAGGAAGAAGGCGGACTCGACCGTACCCTGACCGATCATGTCCTGGCCGTGTCTGAATCCATCGACACCGTGCAGCAAGTCACCGGGCGACGCGTGCATGTCATGGGTTATTCCCAGGGCGGAATGTTCGCCTATCAGGCCGCCGCCTATCGAAAATCCAACGGCATCGCCTCGCTCGTGACCTTCGGCAGCGGCGTCGACCTGCATCAGGGAATCCCGCTCGGAATTCCAGTCGAACTCGTCGTCGATTCGATCGAACGTTTCGGAAAGATCCAGGAAGCACTGATGCCTGCGGGTATTCCATCCTGGGCGACTCGCATCGGTTTCCAGCTCATGGATCCGATCAAGACCGTGCAACAGCGCGTCGACTTTGCTCGGCGTCTTTATGATCGCGAGGCGCTCCAAAAGCGCGAAGGGATGCGTCGCTTCATGGGCGGTGAAGGTTGGACAGCATTTCCGGGACCCGCGCTCGCGGATCTCATGAAACAGCTGGTCGCACAGAATCGTCTGCTCCGCGGCGGCCTCGTCATCAACGAAGAGACGGTCACACTCGCCGATATCACCTGCCCGATCCTGGCCTATGTCGGTCTCTCAGACTCCGTCGCACCGCCGCGGACTGTGCGTGCGATCCATCAGGCGGCGCCCGAAGCAGACTGTTACCAGATCAAGGTTCCGGCCGGACACTTCGGACTCGTTGTCGGGTCGCGGGCCAATCAGGTCACCTGGCCCTCCACCCTCGAATGGCTCGCTTGGGCCGAGGATCGTGGCGAATTGCCAAGTTCCGCTTCACATCTCATCGAGCGTCCGAACGTGCCCCAACGGAACGCGGCCGTGGACGATCTTCGCGCGGCGGCATCCCTCTTCTGGGATCTCAGCATAGGCGCCCTCGGAACCTCGGTTCAGGGAATTACCGAACGCGTCGGCATTCTAGGAAGACTCGCGCAAAACGTGGTCCCCCAGCTTCCGCGCCTGAACCGTCTGGCCGATATCCGTAGTGGAACGCGTGTGAGTCCCGGACTCTCGCTTCGCGAGCGTGCCAAGGAAGCGCCCGATGACACCTTTTTTCTCTTCGAGGGTCGCGCGCATAGCTATCAGGCCGCGGATATTCGAATCGACAATATCGTTCGCGGTCTGATCTCCTGCGGAGTCCGTCACGGGCAACATGTCGGCCTCTTGATGGAAACCCGGCCTAGCGCCGTGGCCGCCGCCGTCGCGCTGTCGAGACTCGGTGCTGTGACGGTCTTCCTTCGGCCCGACATATCACTTGAAATGCAACTCGAGGTCGCGCCGGTCGAGCATCTACTCTTCGATCCGGAGCGGGCAGAGAAGGTTTCGGCTCCGCCGGGATTTTCGGTGCTCGTACTCGGTGGCGGAGGCGATCCCAGAGCACTCGGACCCGGCTTGATCGACATGGAAGCCATTGATCCCGAGGCGGTGGAGCTACCCGAATGGTATTCGCCCGATCCGGGCCTGGCCGGCGAACTCGCCATCGTGCTCATCACCGGAGACGGCGACCATCTCGGAACGAGCCGCGTCAGTAACCGGCGGTGGGCGACCTCCGCCTTCGGTACCGCGTCGGGCTGTGCACTCACACCGCGCGACACCATTTACTGTCGCTCCGCCGTTCATCACGCAACCGGGTACCTGGTCTGTGTGGGCGGCGCGTTGGTGAGTGGTGCTCGCCTGGCGATGGCCTCCGAGTTTACTTCGATTATCGATCCGGACCTGTTCTGGAAAGACGTGCGCCGCTACGGAGTAAACGTCGTCTTCTACACCGGCTCGTTATGCACGGTTTTGGTTAATCGCTCCGAAACTCGACAAGAACGCTATCACTCGATTCGACTCTTCGCGGGCAGCGGCATGCCCAGGGGACTCTGGCGGCGGCTGATGCAACGCTTCGCGCCAGCAACCGTCGTCGAGTTCTTTGCTTCAACCGAAGGCAACGCGGTCCTGGTCAACTTGACGGGTGAGAAGATCGGCTCCCTCGGTCGCCCGCTTCCGGGGGGCGGTGAGTTAGGCGTTGCGGCCTGGGATCTCGCCCATGGCAGACTGGTCGAAAACCCGAGTGGATTCGCTGGACCGTGCGCGGTCGGAGACATCGGCCTGCTCGTCGAACGGGTCGACCGCGAGCGAGGCGAACTCGAAGGGAGGCCGCTTCGGGGCGTATTCGAGTCCGCCGATGCCTGGTTGAGCACTCGAGATCTCGTTCGAATCGACGGTGACGGCGACTATTGGCTCGTGGATCATGTCGATGATGTCGTTCATACCGCTAGAGGCGCAGTCACGACAATTCAGATCGAAGCCGTGCTCACCTCCGAGGTCGAGTCGATCGACCTGGCGGCCGCCTATGGCCTGGCCATCCCGGGACTCAAACATGAAGTTCCCGCCGCCGCCATTACGCTCCGCCCGAATGCAAAGCTCGACCTCCTCGCGCTGCGCCTCGCCGTTCGAAGACGCCTTCGCGACATCGATCGTCCCGTCGTCATTCGACTGATCGAAGAAATGCCACTGACGGCTGGACATCGAACTCGCAAGCGATCACTTCGTCAAGACGGACTCGGCTTCGAGGGCTGTGGGGAAATCTATTGGCTGGCACCCGGCGAAGAAGGGTATGTGCCACTCTCGCCCGACAATCTCGACCAACTGATCACGTTCCTGACCGACATCGAAACGACATTTCACTAACACCCACAAACCACACTCCCAGTCGAACAAGAATCGTTCGCGGGACAAGGAGTATTTCACATGGCACTTCGCGCAATCGCGGGCTTGATCGGTGCACTCTTTCTTGTGCAGACCGCTGGCTGGATCCTGGACCCGGCCACCGCTGCGGAAGGCCTGGGGATGCCCCTGCTCGATGGGCTGGCCCGAAGTACGCAGATCGGCGACTTCACGAGTTTCTTCCTCGCGCTCGGCTCCATGGCCATGCTCGGAGCGATCCGTTCGAACGGAACCTGGCTGCGGGCCAGCGCGATTCTCCTCGGCGGAGCAGCCATCATGCGTACGTTGGCCTGGGCGATTCACGATGCCGAACTGGCCACGGAACTCATCGTCATCGAGGCAGCCTTGGCCATCGTGCTACTCGCCATCGCGTCCCGATTCGACGCTGCGGCAACGGATCCGGCGACCGCCGAAGTCAATTGATTCAGCACATCAAGCGTTGACCGCGCCGCCTATTCCGGCCACTCCGAATAGACCCATGGAGAGATCGTGACCGAAACCGAATACCCGAAAATCACGCCCCATTGGGACGCGACCAAGCTCAGTCAGACCGAGATGTGGACCCAGAAGCGACGGCTGGCAAGCGCCATGCGCCTCGTCATCGAGCGCCTGGTTCCCAGCAACGCTCCGGTCGACGAACTTCGCCGCGCCGCAGTCGCCCTCGAGGGCTACGCCAAGGCGCTCAAGAATCATCCGCGCTTGCGGGATGCGCGTCTCTTTGGCGAATCTGCAAATGCGGGAGATGTCGGCGCTTTTTTTGATCAAAGCCCGCTCATCGGCCTCGCCAATCCCCTTGCGCCGCCCATCACAATTGGCCGTAAAGACGATCGCCATGCGCATGCGACAGCGGTCTTTGGATCCGCCTATGAGGGCCCACCGGGTTCCGTGCATGGCGGCTTCATCGCAGCCGCTTTCGACGAGGTCCTTGGATTTGTGCAGTCCCTCTCCGGCAATCCGGGCATGACGGGAACATTGACGGTCAAGTACCGAAGCCCAACGCCGCTGCATTCCCCGTTGCTCTTCGAAGCAAGTCTGGACCGCGTGGAAGGTCGCAAGATATTTACGAGTGCCACCCTCGAAGCGAACGGAAAACTCTGCGCGGAAGCCGAGGGCATCTTTATTTCATTCCACAAAGAACAAATGGAAGAACTGACGCAGGCCCGCGCCAATCGTGAAGCGCTGCGTGAAGATGAAGAGGCCGCGACCGACGATGCCGACTCGCGCTCTTAGGCGCCGCCCAACTTTCGGTAGTCGACTGTGCGCCATCGATCCGGCTGCATGACGAAGACCAGCCCGTCCTCGTTCGCGCTGTTCGCAACATACGCGTCGCCCATTTCGTCACCGAAATAGCGGCGTGCCATTGGGCGAAGATCGCCCTCGAGGTCTGCATCACGGGTTTCGACGATTGGGCCCTCGACGCTCACGTACTGGTAGATCGGGGGTTCCTCGATCTGGGCGACGAGACTGAACCGGCCGGCCTTCTGCATTGCCTTACCCTTGACCGAGCCCGCATCCGTAATGACCCACAACCCGGTCTCTGGCTTGTATCCGTACCAGATTGGCACCGTCAGCGGCGGCCGATCCTCCTGCTCGATCGAAATCACACCGACATGGAGATCGGCGAGAAAAACTTCGCGTTCTTCTCGAGTCATGGCCATCGACATTGCATGTTCCTTTTCAGAGGTGTTGGCTAAGGGCGCGTCGAAGGTCCGATCGATTTCAAATGGACTACCAGGGATGTACCTGAACGGGCAATTCGATAAAGCCCTTCACAAAGTTGGATCGAACCCGGATCGGCTCTCCCACGACTTCAACCAACCGAAAGCGCTTCATGGCTTCTTCCCAGGCGATCCGTAGCTGCATTTCGGCCAACCGGCTGCCCAAACAAAAGTGGACGCCCCAGCCAAAGGACAAGTGTTGTTTGGAATTGGCTCGGTCGATAAGAAATTCATTTGCCCTATCGATGACCGTTTCGTCTCGATTGGCCGACACATACCACATGACGACCTTCTCACCCTTCTTGATCGACTTGCCCGCCAATTCGGTGTCACGGGTCGCGGTTCTCCGCATGTGAGCGAGCGGCGTCTGCCAACGAATGATCTCGTTAACCATATTGGGGATGAGGTCCGGGTTGTCACGCAGCTTCTGATATTCCTTCGGGTTTTCGTTCAGAGCCAAAACCCCGCCGGTCAGAGAATTGCGCGTCGTATCGTTTCCGCCCACGATCAACAGGATGAGCGTCCCCAGATATTCCAGCGGCTCGAGATCTTTCGTCACATCGCTATTGGCGAGGGCCGTGATCAAATCGAGGCGCTCCCCCTGCGGCTTGTTCTCACGCTGCTTCCAGAGTTCCTGAAACTCAGCGAGGCATTCCATGAGCACCTTTTGCCGTGCTCCTTCCGTGACATCGGTCGCGCCGGTCTGCATCGGACTCGCCGTCGCCATATCGGACCAGTGGGTGAGCTTTCGTCGTTGCTCATAGGGAAAATCAAAGAGCGTCGCGAGCATTCCCGTCGTGAGTTCGATCGAGACCTTGTCGACCCAGTCGAAGGTCTCACCAATCGGGAGCCCGTCCATGATTTCGATCACTCGCTCGCGAATGATCGGCTCGAGTTTCTTGAGGTTGCGTGGACCCGCGACCGGCTGAGCAACCTTGCGGTGTGCAGTATGCCGGGGGCCATCCATCGTGATGAAGCCCGCCTCGATCGGAAAGTCCGGATCGGGATCGCCCACAACGATGCTATGCACGGAGGAATAGGTCTCAGGATCCTTCTCGACGGTCATGATGTCATCGAATTTCGTCACCGACCAATAAGCACCGAACTCGCTTTCCGCACAATAATGGACGGGATCTTCCTTGCGAAGACGTTCGAAGTATCCCCACAGCGTATCGGTCTCGAAAAGCTCCGAATCCGCGACGTCGATTTTTTCGATCGGTATGGAATAAGGATCAGCGCCTGCTTGACCAAGAGATGGAATGGGCGTGGTTTTAGTGGCTTCGCTCATGGGGGGTCTCCTCACCAAAGGTGGTCGATGCGTTCCACTACAGTAACACGAATCATGGGTCCGAATTCGCCGCGTTGAGGGGACCGACGCCTTCGCCGATTCGAGTTACAGTGGGAACGATGAAACTCCCGCGCTTCCTGCCTACCTTCCTCCTCGCGCTCGTCACCGCGCTCACCCTGTTCTCAACCGTGGCCCCCGGCTTCGAAACCGAGAACAGGGCAATCGAGTCTCTGGGCCCCGCACCCCGCGACGCAGACGGCCGATTCACGAACTGGACGGGGACCTCTTCACACGGCGGCCTTGGAGTTCGCTTCCCCTTCTTCCTTCGCCGCATTGGCGGCATATTTCGAAGCCGCCCCGGGTTCCCAACCCGCGTTGAAAACGACGGCGCCTTCCTCCGCGAGAATTCGCTGCACAGCACACCCACCGTCACCTGGGTCGGCCACGCGACACTGCTCATCCAGATGGATCATGTCACGTTCCTGACCGATCCGATCTGGTCTGATTCCCCAAGCCCGATTTCATTTGCCGGTCCCCGACGTTATGTCGAGCCGGGTATCGCCATCGAGGATCTTCCCAAAATTGACTTCGTCGTCATCTCACACAATCATTACGATCATCTGGATCTCCCGACATTGAGAACCCTGGCAGAACGCAATCCCGAGACGCGTTTCCTCGTTCCGCTTGGCAATGCAGACTTACTCAAGAAGAACAAGATCGATCGCGTCGAGGAGTTTGACTGGGGCGAGTCGACGACATTGGGAGACATCACCATCCACTGTCTACCCAGCAGGCATTGGAGTAAGCGCAGTCTCCGAGATGACCGGAAGGCACTCTGGTCTTCATGGGCCGTCCAGAGTCCGAAGCGGAAATTCTATTTCAGCGGGGATACCGGCTATTTCAAAGGCTTCTCTCGAATAGGAGAAGCCATGGGACCCTTCGATCTCGTCGCAGTCCCGATCGGTGCCTACGAACCCACCGAAATGATGAAGGAATCCCACATGAATCCGGAAGAGGCCGTACGAGCGGCCATCGACCTCGGCGCCAAACGCGCGATTGCGATTCATTTCGGGACTTTTGATCTATCCGATGAACCCGTCGCTGAACCGCCTGCCCGGTTTCTCGCGGCAGCAGAAGACTCCGGACTCACCCTGGACGCATCCTGGGTATTTCAGATTGGCGAGACCCGGCCCTTCTAGGTCGCGGACCCGCGACCGCATACGACTGTATTGGATGCGAAAAGCTATTCCAGCAGGAAGCTCACGATTTTCTTGTACGCCGACCGATCCTGCATCAAGAAGAGATGCCCGCCGTCGAAAAATTCCAATGTCGCGTTAGGCAGAGCCGCCGCCAGGGCATGTTGATTCGAAGCGGGCGCAATTCCATCACTTCGCCCGGCACATAGATAGACGCGATTGGACACGTTCCCGAGCCTATCCGAAGTGTCGTGATGCGATCTCGCTTCGAGCTGAAGTTTTCGCCCCCGATCAGCTTCAGGGTCGTGGTCATCGTCGACCGCGCGCCCACGCATCGAGGCCACCTTGATGAACGCCTCCGCCGTATCCGGATTCGCCACGCGCCAAGCCTCGTCGCATCGAGTGTCGGAGATTTCGATCATCCGAATCGCACGATCTCGATCAGACAGGCTCGCCAACTCGTGAAGTGGGTAGGACGCCCCTGCCCTACCCCCAGCAGACGTACAAGCCATGACCACGCGATGCGCGATGTCGGAAATGTCGGGCACTCGACAGAGCAGTTCCTGCGCCACCATGCCGCCGAATGAAACACCCATGAGTAGCCTTGGGTTGAAATCGAGCGCTCGGAGTAACGCCGCCGCGTCCTCTGCATAGTCCGCCATGCTATACGGACCCGGCGGCACGTCTGTACGACCGAGCCCTCGCTGATCGTAGGAAAGAACTTCAAAATGCTTCGTGAGCGGCCCATCAAAGATATTGGGCTTCTCGCGAAGGTCCCCTCCGCTACCCCCGATGAAAAAGAGGCGGGGTCCCGAACCGTGGATTTCATAGTAGATGTCGATGTCGCGAACGCGGCAATGGGGCATGGCGGATAACTCCCGAGGTAGATGGGAAGAGACTGTTCAACCGTATCACTGCAACGATGCGCTCGCCTTCCGCTCTCGGTCTAGCGCCTCAATCCGATTGGACGATACGACGGAGGGGCGCGACGG
Source organism: Myxococcales bacterium (assembly GCA_012959805.1). Lineage (GTDB taxonomy): Bacteria > Myxococcota_A > UBA9160 > UBA9160 > UBA4427 > UBA4427. The sequence continues at coordinate 25,298 of DUCN01000086.1, forward strand.
AGGGGCGTAAAGCCAATACCCTCGGCAGGCTCTCATCGGCGGGTCGAACGGCGATCGAAGGAGCGACTCGATGGAAGCCAAAAAATGACTTGGATGCGATTCGCATTGAATCCCGATGGTTGATGACTTTGTCCGTCTTGAACTGCCCCAGAAAGTCATAGGGAAAGCCAAGTTCGATGGGGCTGGCCTCATCCAGCGCTGTTTTGTCGGCTGGGTCGAGTTCGAATTCGAGGCAGCCCAGATTGTCTTCAAGCTGTTCTCGAGTCATCGCTCCGACAAACGGAATCACGACAGCCTGTCCTTGACGAACCCAGGCCAGTGCAACCTGCGCCGGTGTTCGGCCAATCTTGTCAGCGACCTTGATCACTTCCGCCGCAACCGCCAGCTCACGCTCACCCACCCGACCGCGCAATGCCGCTCTCTCCTTGGTCGAAGCTTCCCGGTTGTATTTCCCCGTCAGGATTCCCGAGCCAAGCGTTTGAGACTCGCATGAAGGACATCGCGCCCAGCGCGAGTTCTGAAACGCGCAATCCACTATTTGCCAAAAGTCGGTACTTCAAAACATTTCTCCTCGATTCCCCGCAGATGAGTCTCGACGGCTCTTACGCGCAAAATCTCCCGCGTTCGCGAAGCTCCGCCCGTCTGTCGAGCATCCCCTGCCCACTCGGGGCGTCCCAGACGTCATGATTTTCCACCTGCCCTGCGATGACCAAACAGTGAAGCCTATCGATCGGCCAATTTACCTTCCGTCCAGGACCTGCGAAGATGACGTTCATGCCGAACTCGAGAATCCTCGCCCTAATCGCCGTTCTTGGAGCCCTCTTTCTCTCCGGTACCGCGAGCATCGTCAACCAAGTGGTCTGGCAGCGAGGCTTGAAAATTCAGCTCGGGGGCAGCGAAAGCATCAGCTCCATGATCGTCGTCCTCGTCTTCATGCTAGGCCTCGGCCTCGGAGCCGCGCTCATGGGCAGCTGGGCACGACGAGTCGATCGCCCACTCCGCATCTTTGCATCCATCGAGCTCGCGCTGTGCCTCGTAAATCTCTTGATCGCCGGGCTCTTCGCACTCGACCTCAGTGAATCGATTTACGCAGTGCAGAGGCTCGCCCTTTCAACCGGACTGCCACTGCGGCTGATCTATGCCCTCGCCGCACTCCTGGTCTTGCTGGTACCCACGGTCCTCATGGGGGCGACGCTCCCCATCGCATCCGAAACCTGCCAGCGCCAGCTCGGAGCCAGGGAATCGAGCTTGATCACGATCCTCTTCTTTCTCAATACGCTCGGTGCCGTTCTCGGCGCGTTCGGAAGCAGCTTCGTGCTGCTTCCACTTTTCGGACAGCGTTTCTCTCTCATCATGGCCGCCGCGCTCAATCTCGTGGCAGCAGCGATTCTATTCGGGCTCCATCTCTCTTTTCAAAGCCCGAAACCGAACGAATCGACGCCAAGAGCGGCCGCGGCCCAGCGCGGCTGGAGACCAAACCGGGAAGAAATGCTTGGCTTCGGGCTCGGCTGCGTTTCGCTTGCCTACGAGATGTACCTCTTTCGGCTGATGGCGCTGGCTCATGAACCGCTTCCCGTTACCTTCGCCATCACGCTCTGCTTCTACCTTCTATTCTGGTCTGTGGGTGTCTTTTTCTCGTCGAGATTTCCGAAACGCCTAACAGTAATATTTTCACTGACTGCCCTGATGGTGGCGACAACGCCCTACGTCTACGAGTTGGATCGGTTCTCCGCCCACTTCTCAATGGCCTTTGGCGGGCTGCTCTATTTCATTCCCTGCATCGGCTTCGGCCTGCTCTATGGCGTGCTCGTTTCTCGATCGAATCGCGACTGGGGAAGCGATGTGGGTCGGTACTATGCCTACAACACCCTCGGTTCCTGCCTCGGCATCCTCGCGATGACGCTGGTCGGATACGAATTGCCACTGCATTACGGCGCGTTCGTTATCACGGTTGGGATTCTCGTTTCGCTCTTCTATTGGCTCGCCTCATCGCAAGTGCGAGAACCGGCTTCCCGCATCCGATGGCGAGTCGCCATGCTCACATCCTGCGTCGCCCTCGTTGGCCTCATCATGTCCGGGATGTCCATTCCCTATTCGCTTTCTTCAACCCACGGAATCCGAACCTATTGGGGTCGTGATGGAGTCGTCGAGGTCTTCGAGGACGGCGACGTCTATATTGATGGGCTCTGGCATACCCACCTCTCGCCCGGCGGCCAACACATCGGCAAGTCCTATACATGGATGATGGCGGTTTCCGCCCTGCTGGCTCGAGACGACGAACCGGCCCAGGATATTCTTGTGATCGGGAATGGCGTCGGCCTCACCGCTTCAACCTTTGCGGGGCAACCAGAGGCTCGGATCGATGCCTATGAAATCAATCGCACTCTCGAAGAAGTGCTTCGCGACTACGAGGCTGAAACTCTCGGTGCCGGGCGAAATCCGCAGATCAAGATTGCTTGGATGGATGCCCGCAGCGGCCTCGCCCTCAACACGAAGCAATACGACATCATCGTCTCGGCCCCGCTCTACTTACGCCAAGCCGGCAGTAGCACGCTTCTCTCGAAAGAATATTTCGAGCTTCTCGGACGGCGGCTGAAGCCAAAGGGCGTCGTCGCCGTGTATGCACACGAGGGCACACCCGCCCAGTCTACGCTTGTCCGACGCACGATCGCATCGGTCTTCGACTATCAACAGACTTTCGACAAACATGTCGTCCTGATCGCCTCGAATGATCCAATTCGAATCGACCGCGAGGCCCTGGCGAAGCTTGAGAATCGACCTGGCGTACTCGCAGCCCAACTCCGAAACTACGGTGCTACACGGGCGGGTGGCCGGCGTGCTGATCTGTTGGCCCGACTCGACCGACCCAGCGCTCCCGTCCGCTTGGGGAAATTCCTGATCACGGACGATCATCCATTAGTTGAGTACATATGGGCGGCGCGCCGATTGGTGGACATCGAGTCTGAGAACGAGCCGAGCGACTAACGGTACAAGCGCCAATCAATTCGAAACTCTCCGATCAGAGGCTGCCCGGGTGCGACGAGACGCGGCGCGATATTCAAGGCATCCGGAGGGCCGCTGAGCGGCTCAACACAGATCGCGTGATCGGGCTCATCGAAGATCACCCAATGATCGAAGCTCGACGAGAGCGTCAACTCGATCGCCCCCACCCAGCGCAAGATCGGATCGCCACGAAGATCTGTAAAGCAGTCATCGAAGGGTCCGGACCCGGGCGAATGCTTCTCACCGGTTGGAATTCCAGCGCCGTCCGTCACGTAGATCGAATCGGCCTGCCATGCGACAGCCAGTTCATCGCCGAGCCCGAGCCGTCTTCGAAACCACGGATGCCAACCCACCGATGCCGGAAACGCCACATCCTCGGAGTGCACTTCGAGTCGCATTCTCAAGCTGGTCTCGGCGAGTTCGAAGCTTTGTCTTGCGAATCCGCGCCAGGGCCAGTCCGCGCCGAGATCGATCTGCAGAGAATCATCCGAGCGACGATTCCAGGCCCGATCGAGGACGGTTCCATGAATCGCATGAGGCGGCATCCTAAGTGGCAGAACGTAGTCTGTCTCGACAAATCGGAAGCGCCCGTTCCGGACGCGCCCCGCCCAGGGCGCCATCGGATAGCACCCCCACGCCAGGGGATTGCGCTCTCGCGCGACGAGTATTTCGAGGCCATCGATGCGTAAAGAACTCAGCCGACCACCCAGCTTTTCGTCGACCTCGACGCGGGCAGTTTCGGATTGCAGAATCACTCGATGGGTCTCTTTCGGTTTAATCAAGGAAGTGGCATGCACAATAGCGTCCAGCGTCATGCCCGACCGGGTTCTCGGCTAGTCGCGCTGGTACCCGGGCCCCCTCGGATCCTCTAATATTGCCTCATGCGTGCCGTTCGCTGCCATCATGGATCCGTTGTCGTACTCGATGTTCCGACACCAGAGGGTGAGGGCATCCTTGTCAAGGTTGCTTCGGCTGGAATCTGCGGCTCTGACCTCCATCTGATCGGAAGTAATCTACTCGGCGACGTCACGCTTGGCCATGAAATCGCCGGACTAACGTCAGACGGAACGCCGGTTGCCATTGAGCCCGTCACGGTATGCGGAGTCTGTCCGGCCTGCATCGTCGGCGACACCAACCTATGCGTTCGTGGCGCTACAATCCTACATGGCACAGCGCGCGACGGTGGCATGGCCGACGAGATCCTGATTCCGGAAGCCGGGCTCGTGCGACTTCCCGCTGGCCTCGAACCGCGAAACGCCTGCCTCACTGAACCCATCGGCGTGGTCGTACACGGGCTCCGAATCGTTCGTTTTCCACGCGAGACGGGAAGACGGGTCGCCATCATTGGAGCCGGACCGATTGGTCTCTGCGCCGTCCCGGCGATCATGGCCGCCGGAATCCAACCCATCCTTTTTGCTCGCCACGAGGCCCAGAAAGCGGCCGGGGCAGAACTCGGCGCTAAAATCGGAGAGAACGAAGACGGTTTCGACCTCGTCGTTGAATGCGCGGGAACGGAGAGTGCTCTCGAGGAAGCCATTACACGCTGTCGACCGGGCGGAACCGTGTTGATGCTAGGCATCTATTGGGACGGCATGGCGGTCCCCGGAATGTTGTTGGGCCTGAAAGAGGTACGCCTCGTCCCCTCCTATCTATATGGCCGTGAGGGCACAGTTCGCGACATGGACACGGCCGCTGCTCTGCTCGCTTCGCGACCCGATCTACCCGACATATTGATCACCCACCGCTTTCCGCTCGATGCGGCCCGGGAAGCCTTCGAGGTCGCCTCTGATCGCAAATCCGGAGCGATCAAGGTCGTTCTCGAGCCCTAGGGACCGACCTGGTCCTTCGATTAATCCTCCAATCAACTTTTGAGTGTCTTGTTCGGCTCACATTCAAGACCGATTGCGAAGTATGACGCGATCGATAATCGACGCCGCCGCGAAAAGACGAAGCCCGAGCGAGAGCCGAGGATCGCTGAGATTGAATTGACTCTCGATCGGAAACGCGATCGTCTCGTCGATGATGTTGAGCATCAAGAACTGCCGGCCAATGTCGCTCTTCATGAATCCGCGGAATCAATCACGGGCTTCCGCCGGCACGCCCCGCTCCTCGAACATTTCGAGATAGTTCGTGATTTTAACCGGACTGAGTGGGCCGCCAAAATCAGTGCACCAGAAGACAAAGACCGCGCAGAAAGGCGCCGGCATCCTCGGACAAGAATTGACATACGACTCATGTCGTTATTCCATCCCTATCCGGTCTTGAAAGCCGCTGATCTTTGTATTGACATCGGTAGTGCCAAAACACTAACATCCTTTGCACAAGTCCAACAAGATGAACGCTCGAAGGTTGGGAGTCGCGCATGACGATTGAACGGGATCACCACGGATTCGACGCACCCGCGCCGCTAGGCCATCCGGGACGAGCGGGCCTTCCGCCAGGCCATTCGACTGGCCCCGAAATTGGAGAGCGACTCCCGGATTTCCGACTTCCGGATACGCATGGCGAGCTTGTCGACTTCCATGAGAGTCGCGGCCGAGCGAAAGCCGTCGTGGTCTTCTATCGATCGGCGGTCTGGTGACCCCCTTGCTGGACGCAGCTCGGTGAGCTGCGCGACGCCTTTGATAAGTTTCAAGCTGCGGGAATCGAACTTTACGCGATCTCATATGATGATCAGCACGTCCTCTCGGAGTTCAGCAAGAAGCAGAACATTCCCTACCGACTGCTCTCCGACATCGATTCCGAGGTCATCCGCAATTACGGAATCTTGAATGATCAGGTCGGAGCCGGTGACGCCTTTCTCGAAGGCATCCCCTACCCAGGCGTGTATGTGACGGACGAAGAGGGAATCGTCGTCGCCAAGTTCTTTCATGACACCTATAAGGTTCGCGACAGTCCTGAAATGTTGATCGATGCAGCGCTCGGGCGACTCGAAATCTCAGACCAGGAGCCGAGCTTTCGGGGCGGCGATGAAGAAGTTCGGATTTCTGTCTTCGTACACGGCGGCCGAGGCAGCATTCGTCAGGGAATTCGTCGACAACTCATCGTTCGCTTCGATCTTGGCCCGGGAATGCATCTCTATGGAGAGCCAGTTCCGGACGGAATGGTTCCGACGAAGATCGAGATCGAGGCCCCGCCTGGTCTCGTCCTCGAAGCTCCGATCTATCCGCCGACAGAAACGCTTCGACTCACGAACATGGATGTCGACCTCCACGTCTGGACGGGGGCCGTCGATATTGTCGTGCCCTTCTATGCGACAGGTATTCTTGTCAGCGAAACACGTCCTCTGGACGAGACCACAATCGAACTCGAGGTCAACATTCGGTATCAAGCCTGTGACGACGATACGTGTCTATTGCCCAAAACCGAGAAAGTCGTCCTGAGCATCGATCTCGATGTCATTGATGTACCCGCGCTCGGGCCGCATCTAGGACACGGTCAGCGAGAAGCGAACTTCCGTGGCGCCCCTCATATGACGCGCTTGATTCAGCGGAAACTCCGCAAACATCCGCTTGGCCTCGCACGTTATCTCTTGAAGTCCATCAGACTTGAACTGGCGGCCAAGTGGCGAAGCGTAACGGGGAAATAGGGCCATCCTCGGACCACGCCTACTTTTCGCCCTTGACTTGAAGTTTACTTGAACCTGTATGTTGTCCTTCATCTGAAATAGGAGGACACCCCGATGGACAAGACCGCAGGGATAGATCACGAAACCGGAGCTCGGCCAATCGAAGAATGGGTGGATTTCGAGCGCGTCTGCTGCAGCGACCTGAACTGGGACCTCAATCGATCACAAGCGAACGAGCTGAGCCTCACCGTGTCTGGTATTTCGCCGAATAGCCTCGTCTTCGCAGATAACGAAGGCGACAGCATCAACCCTCAACCCAGCTTCGGTATCGCGAAAAAACTGGCTCAATCAATTGATCTGGGCACAACTGCGGCGGCCATTCTCTGCTGCGTGGCACCGATGGCCCTCGCCGCTGTGGCGGGCGTAGCGGTCGCCGCGCCTCTCGCCCGCCTCGACAATCCGCTCACGATCGCAGCCGCATCGCTGCGTGGCTCTGGCTGAAGCGACGTGACGCGCGCTCATCATCATGCGGATGCTAGGCCCGTGATGATCCGAGAATGACTGGGACTTAGTTGTAGCGATGCCAGAGCAGATCTCTCTGGGGCTTGAGCTTTTCCGCAGCGATGACAATCCGGAGATTCGGATGGAATGTGACCAAACTACGAATCCCAATCCGGGTCTCCATCCGCGACTAGATCAGGGAACGCCCAAGCTTCGCCCTGAAGCGAAGAGGCCCCTTCATGGGCAAGTCGGGACTAGAATCTCGCGCTGGAACGAAAATCCAGTGCGAGGCCGGTGCGCGGATGCTGAAACCCAAGCTCCTCAGCATGAAGTTTGAGCTGACCTGGTCCAGTGCCACGACCATATAGCGGGTCACCTACGATCGGTATACCGAGACCCAACTCATGAGCCGCATGCACGCGGAGCTGATGTGTTCGACCGGTCATGGGTATGAAGAGAATTCGAGTGTGACCTGCCTCGACGGACAGTTTCTCCCAATGCGTGATGCCGATCTTTCCATGGACCGGGTCGTGAATCTGATAGGGACGATTATCGACATCAAGACGAAAGGGGAGTTCGATCTTTCCGCTCTCGGCCTCAAGGACTCCATCGAGAAGAGCGATATAGCGCTTACGAATCTCGCGCCTCTGGAATTGAATCGAAAGGTTACGATGTGACTCGGTATTTCGCGCGACGATAAGAAGTCCCGAAGTATCCATGTCAAGCCGATGTACCGCCGGCTGCTCGGGACACCCTGGGTACATCTCACGCACGCGTTCGGCAACGCAATCCCGCTTTTCCGGACCACGTCCCGGAACGGAAAGCATGCCGCTCACCTTGTCGACGATGACGAAGTCCGGATCCTCATGCACGATTTCGAGCAGTGGTGGAGCCTTCAGCATATCAGGAGCCTTCAGCTTACTAAAGGTCATCGGCTGGCCAGGCTCCATCATTCAGTAGATCCTCTAGTCCGCATAACATGAATCCCAGAATGGGGCGGCACCGAGCCTCGCAGCTCGCATAGAACTCACCCGGCACCCGCTGACCCCCCTCGCTATCACTGCCCCAATAGAACTCGGCCATTCCGAGTGGGCGAAGGCCGTGACGCGCGGCGTGATTGAGCAGCTTCGGGGCACAACACTCACCCATCCCCCCGGTGATCGGCGTCCCGGGCAGCACAGTTCCAGCAAGCGATCGTTCTTCACCTCGAAAATTGCGAAACCGATAGGACGCACACATTTTCTTCCAGAGCACCTGGGAAATGTTCTTTCGCCGAGCGAGAATTTCCGCATGCGCAGCGGACTCGACATCCAGGACGTTCGCCTCTTTGGTCATTGCCTTGATCTCTTGCTGCGCCGGAAGAATCATCTCGTCATAGACCTCCGCGCTGAGGACGGGCTGGACCCATCCCTCTATTTGCCTGATCCCATCCCATAGCGAAGAGAAAGCACGAAGAATGACCGTCTGTCCGTCGCGATCTTCGCATTCCAGCACGCCGAACATATTGCCGCGACCCTCGCCGAAAAGGTTCGCAAAGCAAAGCCGTGGGTCCACGTCGAGATCGGATGCGAGATAGTCGAGGCGTGAGATCGCCTCGAACTCGCGCATCATTTCGAGCGCGTGCGCACGCGCATTCCCATCCGGCAAGCTGTGGCGTCGCTGGCAGGCCCAGCAGTCGCCAAACGTTCCGGCAGAAGATCGCGCCAAGTCGGTCTGTAGATCAATACTCATAGGATGACCGGCCATGCTTTAGCATCTTCGAGATGTCGGGGCAGCCAGTCCACTGAACCTCGGACTCAGCACTCTGGTTTCCCACCAAACGAAAGAACCGGCCACCTCTCCTGCACGACCTGCGTCCGTCGGCTTTGGGGGTCGATCCAATCGGAATGGCTCCCTATGCTCGCCAACAATTCCAATGGAATCGAAAGGAGAGCACATTGTCCGAAGACGATCGCTACGAACGCGGCGCGAAGATGCTCGAGAAAGTCTACGCCGGAGATGTCCAGGCGCCACCTAAGGGCACCATGGCCTTCTCCGACCTGATGGTCGAGAACCTGTTCGCCGAGGTGTGGACCCGAGACGTGCTTTCGATCCGGGACCGGAGATTGATTCTGTTAGGCGTGATCGGAGCGCTCGGCGAGAAAGACATTTTCGCCATTCAGGCCAAAGCCACCCTCAAGAATGAAGAACTCACGCCTGAACAGCTCCGTGAAGTGGTCATCGTTCTGGCGAACTATGCGGGCTATCCCCGCGCCGCCGGCGTCCTCGGCGTGGTCGAACAGAAGATTGCCGAGTTCACACGAGAACAGAGAACCGAGACCGACTCGCCTTCATGATCCAGGCGGAACGGCCATTATCTTGGTCTCTAGATATTCTTCGAATCCCTGCACGCCGTTTTCACGTCCGACACCGCTCTGCTTGTACCCGCCGAAGGGCGTGTCGACATGGAACCACTGCGCTCCGGCGACCGAGATGGTGCCCGTTCGGATCCGTCTTGCAATCGCGAGCCCCCGCCCGACGTCTTTGGTCTGGATTGCCCCCGATAAACCATATTGAGAATGATTCGCGATTCGAATGGCATCGTCGTCGTCCTCGTATGGGATCACGCATAATACCGGTCCAAAAATCTCTTCCTGAGCGATGGTCGAATCGGGGTCGACATCCACAAAAAGAGTCGGCTCTACATAACATCCCTGCTCACCTAATTTCCCGTTCGGCCGCCCGCCTCCCACCAGGCATCGAGCGCCCTCCTGCTTTCCCTTCTCCATGTATGCCAGCACTCGCTCCTGCTGAAGTGGACTGATCTGCGGCCCCTGCAGATTGGCGGGATTGGTTGGATCACCATAATTCCATTTCTCGAAGGCGGTCTTCAGAATTCCCAGGGCTTCGTCGTAACGCGACCTCGGAATCAGCAAGCGGGTCGTGATCGCACAGCCCTGCCCCGCATGCACGCAAGTCATCGCTGCCATCGGTAGCACCGCCTCGAAGTCCGCATCATCGAGCAAGATATTCGCCGACTTACCGCCCAGTTCGAGAAAGACCTTCTTCAAGGTTGGCGCCGCGGACGCCATGATGCGCCTGCCCGTCGCCGTCGAGCCGGTAAAGGTCACGACATCGATGCGCGGATCGGAAGAAAGAATCTCGCCCAACAGATGGTCGGAGGATGCAACGACATTCAGAACGCCGGCGGGAATATCCGTCCGCTCCTTCGCGATCCGACCGACATGGGTCGCCGACCACGGAGTGTCCGGGGCGGGCTTCAGCACCATCGTGCAACCCGATGCCAACGCTGGACCGATCTTCGCGATATTGAGATAGAGGGGAACATTCCATGGCGTGATCGCTCCGACGACGCCCGCCGCTTCCCGGCGCAGGATTCGACCATGTTGTCGTCCCAGAAACGGGATGTCCTCGAGCCGCCTCTCATAGGGATAGCTCGCAGCCAGGTCTGCCCAATAGGTCATCATCTCGATTGGACCGTCGACATGCATGAAGGCGCCGAGCGAAATCGGTGCGCCTGCCTCGTGGACAACGATGGCCCGCAGCTGTTCTTTCTCCTCGAGCATTCCCTCGTAGAGCTGCCGGATACATTTTCCGCGAAACGCGTGGTCCCGACTCCAGTCACTCTCATCGAAAGCGCGGCGTGCAGACGAGACAGCACGCAGCATGTCGTCTCGACTCCCGTCCGCGCACGTTCCCAACACCTTTCCATTCGCGGGATTCAGATTATCGAACGTCTTGTCGCTTTCGGCTGCAGAAAGCTCTCCGTCAATCAGATTGCGTGTCTCAGGCGCGAGCTGAGGTAAAGACAAATGAAAGATCCTTTCTGGCCGGAAACATCGTCAACGCGCCACCCACCCCGCCTCAGGGTCGACGGATCTGGCCACCATCGACATTCAAGACCTGACCCGTAATCCAGCGAGCCGCATCAGAAAGCAAGAATAAACACGCATCAGCCATGTCGTCGGGTGTTCCCAAACGAGGCAGTGGCAGGCCCGCGACGATCTGTTCGGCATAGGACCCGGCGGTCTTCCTCAAGGCATCGGTGTCCGTGGGTCCCGGTGCGATCGCGTTGACTCGAATTTTCTGTGGGCCTAGCTCCGTCGCGAGGCATCCCGTCAACCCGTTCATTCCGAGCTTGGAGAGTCCATAAAAGCTGACGCCCATCCAGGCGGCAGTCGAGGATTGCATCACGATCGCGCCTCCACCCCTGTCACGCATCGATGGCGCACAAGCGCGAACACATAACAGCGCTCCATCCATATTCACGTTCATGAAATTCTTGTAGTAGTCCCAATCGACCGTCATCAATCCAGCCAATTTCATACCACCAAAGATGGCTGCGTTATTGACGAGAAAGTCGATACCACCGAATTCGGCGACCACGGCATCCGCCAGCTCGAGCGTTGACTCCTCGGAGCCCACGTCGACCTGGATACAGGTCGCCTCCCCGCCTCGCTCTCGAATTTCTTTCGCCACCGCTTCGCCAGAATCTTTTTCAATTTCGGCGACGATGACCTTCGCACCCTGGGCGGACAAAGCCAGTGCATACGCCCGCCCAATCCCTCCGCCCGCGCCCGTTACGATCGCGACCTTGTCCTTGATTCCGTCGTATTGCATCGCCCCGCTCTCCTTGCTCTCAAACCGTCACTGGAAGCGACGCGAACCCACGCACGTTGACCGAATGAACGCGCACAACCGATTCCGCCCGAACCTCGTAGTCCGGAAAACGCTTCCACCATTCCTCGAAGGCGACTCTCGCTTCGAGCCTAGCCAGCGCTGCCCCCATGCAGAAATGCGTTCCACGTCCAAAGGAGAGCATCTCCGTCGTATCGCGACCGATCGTGAAGTCGTCGGGCCGCGCAAAAACGTCTGGATCGCGATTGGCCGAACCCACCAGCAAGAGAACGTGATCGCCGGCTGGAATCGTCGACCCAGCGATCTCGACATCTTCGAGCATGACCCGCATCAGGGCTTGCGTGGAATTGTCGTACCGAAGCGTCTCCTCGATCGAAGCTGGAATCTGCGTCAGATCAGCTTGCAGCAGAGCGCGCTGTTCCGGGTTTCTCCACAGCCAATAGAGCGCGTTCCCCAGTAGCTTCGTCGTGGTTTCGTTGCCAGCAACAACCATCAAATTGCAGAATGAGTACAGATCATCGTCCGAGAGACCCTGGCCTGACTCCCCCATTGCCACAAGGCTCGACAAGAGATCATCGCCGGGCTCGCGTCGAAGCCTGGCGATGAGCTCGACGAAATAACTTCGCATCTTTCCGAAAGAGACAATGGCCTCTGGCGGGACATCGAAGACACCTTCCTCACGATGCACCAGCTGATCCGCCCAGCCACGCAGCGCATCTCGATCCGCCGCGGGCACACCTAGCATCTCGCTAATCACGTCCATCGGAAGTTTGCCCGAAAAGTCCTTGATGGCATCGAAACCACCCGACCCGACCAATTCGTCAAGGCGGGCCGCGGTCAGCTCGCGAATTCGCGGCTCGAGGGCGGCCACTCGGCGCGGGGTAAAGCTTCGCGCGACGATGCTTCTGAAGCGCGTGTGCTCGGGCGGATCCATCGCCAGAAAGGAGGTGCCGGCGCGAGCCCGCGGGCCACGGGCCAAAGGATCGATCGAAACACCGTGCGAGTTCGAAAACCGCTTGGGATCCTTGAATGCCGCCATCACGTCGGCATGACGTGAGATCGCCCAAAAATCCAATTTATCATTGTGATAGACGGGAGCCTCTTCGCGGAGCCGGCGATAGGTCGGATAGGGGTCTTCGTGGAACTCATACGCGTAGGGGGAGAACTCGAACATCGCCGAAGATCGTATATCTTTTACAATGCAGTCACAATGTAAATTACGATAGAGTTCTCCCAGTCATCGCAGATCACTGCTTCGCCTTACACCCGTCGCTCGTCGCCTCGTAGAAAGGAACCCGATGTCGATTCGCACCGGATTCATTGGACTCGGCAACCAGGGAAAACCCATTGCCAGCCATCTGGCCCCCGCCGGATTCGAAACCACGGTCTACGACATTGCGTCCGCGCCGGTGGAAGAACTCGTGGCCGGCGGTGCAAAAGCCGCGTCGACACCCCGCGAATTGGGCGCTGAAGCGGACGTCGTGGGGATCTGCGTTCCCGAAGATTCGCACGTCCTGGCCGTTACGTTAGGCGAGAACGGATTGCTATCCGGAATGAAATCCGGCGGCGTCATCTTGATTCACAGCACGGTTCTTCCAGAAACCATTGTCGAAGTCGCCGCAGCCGCTGCAGCACGTGAGCTCGACGTGCTGGACGCTTGCGTCACGGGCGGAGCGGGCCGCGCGATCAACAAAGAGATCACCTATCTGGTCGGCGGGCCTGAACGCGCTGTTGAAAAGGCGCGCCCCTATTTCGACGCGACCTCCGAAATCGCAATCGTCTATGCGGGCGAGCTCGGCAACGGAGCCAAGCTCAAGCTCTGCCTCAATCTGATGACATATATCCAGTGGGCCGCCGCCTACGAGCCCATGGCGCTGGCCCGAGCCATCGGCTTGCCCCTCGACGTGCTCGAGAGCGCCGGACGTTCCAACGGTCAACTGACCGACCTGATGACGAGTTTCCTAGCGGCGCACAAGCTCCCGGACGATGCGCGCAAGAGCGATGGTTTTCAAGACCTGATGCGCGGGCACATGCAGATCGCGGAGAAGGATCTCGCCTGGGCGCTCAAGCTGGCACGCCAAGCCGGTGTCGCCCTTCCTGTGGGCTCGTTAGTCTCGCAATCCATGGCACGCCTCTATGGCGTCGACGATGAAGGTCGACGATGAATCAATCGGCAGGTGTGCGGCCGCAGACCGATGCCCACGAGCGCGCGAGCGCGCGTCGATCTCACGCCACCCGAACCGCAGAAATGCGCGCGCGGGTCGTGGAGGCCGTCATCGAAAGCATCTCGAAGATCGGGTACCAGAGAACGACGGCAGCGGAAATCGCGCGCTGCGCCGGCGTCACGTGGGGCGCTGTTCAACATCACTTCGGCGACAAAGACGGCATCCTGTTCGCGGTTCTAGAAGAGTCCTTCGATCATTTCGCGCAGTGTCTGGCTGATTTTCCGGACACCGACGTCCTCCTGGAAGATCGCGTCGAGCGATTCGTCGATCGCAGCTGGGAACACTTCTCGAGTTCCCTCTACCGCTCGACGTTCCAGATCCTGCTAAACCTGCCTGCGGACATCGAGTCCTCCTGGCAGCAAACGATGTTAGGCGAATGGACCCGCGTCTGGTCACAATACTTCGACGTAGACGGGACCCACGGTCGAAGAGAGCGGGAACTCATGCAGTACACGATCGCCGTGCTCTCCGGACTGGCCGCGATCCGAATGCTGGAAGCAAAAAGGGGCCTCCGCAGGAATTCGCAATTGGATTATCTGAAGGGCACCCTTCGGCGTGAGCTCCGTGAGGCCGCGAAAGACTCTAAGCGCTAGCGGGATGCCTAGAGGGCCCGTGAACTGGCACGCGATCCCGAAAGTTTCGAGCGAATCATTTCGAATCTGCGCTCTCCGGTCCTGGCCGACGCGCTGAAACATGCGGAGCCCATCACACCGGTCTTTACGCGACGGGGCCTGCAGAATTCCCGGCGATACTATCAATGCTGGTCCGTCGAGTTACCGGGATTCCTCTCGATCGGTGATGCAACCTGCGGATTCATTCCCGTCTGCGGGCAGGGCATGACGAGTGCTGCCCGTTGCGCGCTCGTCCTCGAAAAATGCTTGAAGCAAGACGATCCGACGACGGCACGCTTCGCACAGCTCTTCTTCCGCGATCAGGCGAAGTTCCTGAAGACGCCATGGACGATGACGCGATGGCCGACCAGCCACCGGCCCCAGCAAGCGGTTAGGCGCCTATCCGCGCTGTGGCATCATATCAGCGGCATCGATCCCAGCCACGACCGTGGGCTTCTTCATCGCGTCGCGTCGGAAGGGCTCACCCAATTCCTGATTGAGCAGAACCTCGATGAAGGTCGTCACTCCATTCACCTGCCCTTTACAGGCAATCCTGAGCGCCTCGGTCATCTCGGCCTGGGTCTGGACCGCAACCCCTGTTAGGCCACAACCTTCGGCAACTCGTGCGTAGCTCACCTGGGGATCTAATTCCGTACCGACGAAATTATCATCGTACCAGAGCGTCGTGTTGCGCTTCTCGGCGCCCCATTGGTAGTTACGGAAAATGATCATTGTGATGGCCGGCCAGTTCTCCCGGCCTACCGAACTCATCTCGCTCATCGAGATCCCAAAGGCCCCATCGCCGGCAAAGCCCACGACGGGAACATCCGGACATCCAATCTTCGCACCGATGATCGCTGGGAATCCGTAACCACAGGGTCCGAAAAGCCCGGGCGCCAGATATTTTCGCCCCGACTCGAATGCGGGATAGGCGTTGCCGATCGCGCAGTTGTTTCCGATGTCCGAGGAAATGATCGCATCCTTGGGAAGGGCCTCCATAATGGCTCTCCAGGCTTGTCTGGGCGACATCCGGGCCGAGTCGCGACCCCGTGCCCGCTCATTCCATGTCGTGCCCGGATCGTCATCCTCGTGATCCATCTTGGCGAGCGTGGCCTGCCAATTCGACTTCGTCTCCTGGATGGTTGCTTCGCGCTCGCCGCGACCCGCATCCCCTGCGTTGGCGGTGAGCTGTTCGAGTATTTGCTCGGCGACTAGTCGCGCGTCGCCCTCTATTCCGACCGCAACATCCTTCGTCAGCCCGATTCGATCGGCGTTGATGTCGACCTGGATGATCTTCGCCTCGCTCGGCCAATAGTCGATGCCGTATCCGGGCAGCGTCGAGAATGGATTCAATCGAGTACCTAAGGCGAGTACGACATCCGCTTTGGCGATCAATTCCATTGCCGCCTTTGAGCCGTTGTATCCGAGCGGCCCACAAGCCAGCGGGTGACTTCCTGGAAACGCATCATTGTGTTGATAGTTACAGCAAACCGGCGCGCTCAGCCGTTCGGCGAGCGCTTGAGAAGCCGGAATACCGTTGCCAAGAATCACGCCGGCACCGTTTAGAATCAGGGGGAAGCGGGCTTCGGAGAGCAGTTGCGCGGCGACGGTGATCGCCTGCTTGCCTCCGGCCGACCGCTCGAAGCGAACCATCTGGGGCATTTCGATGTCGATCACCTGAGTCCAGAAGTCTCGGGGCACATTGATCTGCGCGGGAGCGGAGCCGCGCCAGGCCTTGAGGATCACCCTGTTGAGCACTTCTGCGATGCGCGATGGATCGCGGACCTCTTCCTGGTAACAGACCATGTCCCGGAACATCGCCATCTGTTCGACTTCCTGAAAGCCACCCTGCCCAATCGTCTTGTTGGCCGCCTGGGGTGTCACGAGCAGCATCGGCGTGTGATTCCAGTAGGCGGTCTTCATTGCCGTCACGAAGCCTGTAACACCGGGGCCATTCTGCGCGATGGCCATCCCCATCTTGCCGCTCGCGCGCGTGTAACCGTCGCAGATGTATCCGCCATTCGTTTCGTGAGCGACATCCCAGAAAGTGATGCCGGCCTTCGGGAACAGATCGGAGATCGGCATGAAGGCGGAGCCAATGATGCCGAAGGAATGCGCGATCCCATGCATCTGCAGGACCTTTACGAAGGCCTCTTCGGTGGTCATCTTCATTGCGCGTTCTCCTGAGAAAATGGGCGTGAGTTTGCTCGACGAGGCGCAGCGAATTGTTCCGAGTCATTGCGTGAGTTGCACGCCTCTACTCAATCGCCCAGCAAGCGTGAAGTCTATCGGGGCGGAGCACAATCGGCACGTGGCCGCGGGCCGTGCTCATTCCGTCAGCTCTCGCTCTCCGGCCCCATTCGTCGTATTCCACCGCCCCGGGGACAGGTCGCGTCCGAGGTCGAGAGCGACCCGACAAAGATGTGTTCGGCGACGGATCTTCCGGGATCGTCCAGATCTTTCCGTTCGAATGAAATCGTGGCGCGGGCGTATTGCAGGTCGGACAAAACATCGTTGGCCACTCACTCGGCCGCTCAAACGTGCGAATTGAATCCTCACCCCAACCCAATGAAGACTCTTCGCCGCCGTCGCGAGCAGGCACGCGATCACAAAATCGGCAAGAACCGGCGCAGCCCCCCAGTTCTTGAAGAGGGGCCCGAGGATGCCGAAATAGCCAACCTCCATGAGCGCAAGTCGGGTCAGGACCGTGAATGAGGCGAAGACACCGATGAGAACGAGCAGTCGACTCTACATGAGGACTTCCTTGGTTGATCGGGGTGACAGAATGAAGCCGAGTACGATGCCCCGCAATCACCCCCGAAGTCATTCAATGGGCTCACGAAGTATCGGACAATCTGCTGTGATCAGTCCCTGCGACTCAGTGTACTCAGGATGTAGAAAGCAATCGGTAGATTCCAATCTGGGGCAGTCGAACCGGGCCATGCCGGGCGAGCGCGAAGAAAAAGCGTTAGGCGGATTAGAAAACAAACAGGTCTTGAACGAGCACTGGGCAACCGAGGATGCGGCGTGGGTTTCGGTCCCGCCTCTCGAAATCAAGAAAGACGGCGTAAGCATCTCGGTCTTCACGGTGACCTCGACCTTCCGAACGGCACAAGATGGCTCTGCCGACGAACTTCGAATCGAGAGCATGTTCCCGGCTGATGAATCAACCGAGCGGCTCTTTCGCGATGCCGTAGGTCACTGAGGGCTCCGAATCCAGCCGAGATCCAGACCTGTCGGAACGCGAGCGAGCGAAGGCCCCAACAGCACTCAATCCGGCGCAAGATCCCCAATCATGGACGGTGGAGCGGGACCGGCGAGTTGACTAGAGTTCAGCCTCCCGCAGCGACGAACCGATGCGCGGCCGCGACTATACGATCGCAAGACGATCGAGAGGAGAATCCACATGAGTGAAGAAAAGGGACAAGGACTGGGAACACTGGCGGTGCATGCGGGCCAGGTGCCGGACCCGACGACGAACGCAAGAGCGGTCCCCATCTACGCGACGACCTCCTATGTCTTCAACGACACGGAGCACGCCGCGAACCTCTTCGCCCTCGCGGAACTCGGCAACATCTATACGCGGATCATGAACCCGACCAATGATGTTCTCGAGAAGCGGCTGGCCGCGATGGACGGCGGCGCGATGGGCCTCGCCTTCGCTTCCGGACAGGCAGCGATCAATGCCGCGATCCTCACGATCTGTCACTCCGGACAGAACTTCGTCGCGTCGACGAGTCTCTACGGCGGGACCTGGACGCTCTTCACCAACACCTTCAAGAACATGGGCGTCGAGGTCCGCTTCTTCGATCCGAACAAACCGGAAGAGATCCATGATCTCGTTGATGAAAACACGCGCTGCGTCTATTTCGAGAGCATCGGCAACCCGAAGAACGACGTCCCGGATTTCCGAGCGATCTCCGACATTGCGCACGGACACGGGCTTCCGGTTCTCTGCGACAACACGGTGATGACGCCCATACTACTTCGCCCTATCGACCACGGCGTCGACATCGTGATCTACTCGACGACGAAATTCATCGGCGGACACGGCGTGCATATTGGCGGCGTGATCGTCGACAGCGCGAATTTCCCCTGGGCCGAGAACCCCGATCGTTGGCCCGAACTCTGCGGTCCATCACCTTCCTATCATGGTGCCGTGCTTGAAGAAGCGCTGCGGCCGATGGGTAACATCTCCTACATCATGCATATCCGAACGCATTGGCTTCGGGATACCGGCGCGTGCATGAGTCCCTTCGCGGCGTTCCTTACTTTGCAAGGACTCGAGACGCTGCACCTTCGAATGCCACGCCACTGCGAAAACGCCTTGGCAGTCGCGAAATTCCTCGATGCCCACGACGCAGTCGAATGGGTCAACTACCCGGGACTTCCCAGTCATGGTCATCACGAGGCGGCCAACCGTTATTTGCCGGACGGCGCCGGCGCGATCGTCGGCTTCGGAATCAAGGGAGGCCAAGCGGCCGGGAAGAAGTTCATCGAAAGCGTAGAACTGGCGAGTCACCTCGCCAATATTGGAGACGCCAAGACCCTCGTCATCCACCCGGCCTCGACGACCCATTCGCAACTCACGCAGGAAGAGCAGCACTCGACGGGCGTGACACCGGAATATGTTCGCATCTCCGTCGGAATCGAAGATGCCGCGGACATCATCGCGGACCTCGATCAGGCCCTCGCAGCAAGCCGTTAGTTGCCTGCCGATCAGCTGGGCGTAAGCCTGGCCGGTCGGCGTGGAGCCAATCGCCGTGAGTGATTCCCCAACAACCGATGCGTTGCGTAGCGCTTCGCCCCTGCGGCACGCGCGCACCTGGATTTCGAAGGAAACCCTCGAACTCGAAAATGGCAGTCAGCTTTCCGATGTCAACGTCTGCTTCGAAACCTGGGGAAACCTCGACAAGGACGCTTCGAATGCGGTCTTGATTCCGCACGCCTTGAGCGGTGACTCGCATGTGACACGACATGAGGAAGACGACGAACCCGGCTGGTGGGAACTCCTCGTCGGACCGGGCAAACCGATCGACACCGACCGCTATTTCGTCATCTGCTCAAATGTGTTAGGCGGGTGCCGGGGAACGACGGGACCCAACTTTGAAAATCCCGAAACCGGAACCGCCTACGGTGCCGAGTTTCCAGTCGTCACGGTCCGCGACATGGTTGAGGTCCAGAAACGACTCGTCGACGAACTTGGAATCAAGCAACTGCGCGCAGTCGTGGGTGGATCGCTCGGCGGACTTCAGGCGCTCACCTGGGCCATCGAACATCCGGAGCGTGTCGGCGCCTGTATCGTTCTGGCGGCAGCTCCACGACTCAGCAGCCAGGGCATTGCCTTTGATGTGGTCGGACGAAACGCGATCCGCCACGACCCGTGTTTTGCGGGCGGACAATATTACGGAGGCCCCTCACCCGAGGCCGGCCTAGCGCTGGCACGCATGCTCGCGCACATCACCTATCTCTCCGACGAATCCATGCGTACAAAATTCGATCCGACCAGGCTCCAGCCGCGATCGGTCGAGGGCGGATTCGAAAACATCTTTTCCGTCGGCTCCTACCTCGCACACCAGGGCGGGCGCTTCGTTGAACGCTTCGACGCGAATAGCTATATCACGCTGTCGACGGCCATGGATCTCTTTGATCTCGGAGAGCCTGGCGCCAAGCTCGAAGCGTCCCTCAGTCCGGCGACTTGTCGCTGGCTCTTCCTCAGCTTCTCGAGTGATTGGCTCTATCCACCCGAGGCCTCTCGCCAACTCGTCGACGCACTCGTCGCCCGTTCGCAACCCGTCAGCAGCTGCAACATCGAAAGCAGCGTCGGACACGACTCCTTTCTACTCGAAGAACCCATGCGACTCGGCGGAAGAATGGTCGCCTCGATGCTCGCCAACGAATCAGACACATCGGGCCCGATCCGTGTTCCCGAAGAACCCCGCATCGAGGATGCGACGAGCATCTTCTACGCACAGAGACTCGACTACGAGATGATCCTGCGCCTCATGCCCCGTGGAGCCAGCATCATCGACCTCGGATGTGGAAACGGAGAACTTCTCTCGATCCTTCGCGACCGCGACCACCACCCTCTTCGCGGCATCGAGCGAGACAGCCACGCCGTCGCCGACTGCGTCGACCGAGGTCTCGACGTCATCCACGCAGACCTCGAAGAGGGGCTACCCGCGATTCCTGACCAGAGCTTCGAAGTCGCCCTACTTTCCCAGACCCTGCAATCGATCATCGATGTCGTCGGCGTACTCGATGAAGTGGTTCGGATCGGCCGGCGCGGAATCGTGAGCTTCCCGAATTTCGCCTATCTCCCAATGCGCGAAATGTTCCTGCGAGACGGCCGCCTACCGAAAGCCGAAGGCCTATACGCCTACGATTGGCACGATACGCCGAATCGGCGTTTCCCATCGATCCTCGATTTCCAGGAACTCTGCGCGCAGCGTGGAATCCGTATCCTCGAAGCGATCTTCGTCGACTCCATGTCGAGTCAAGAAATCCATGACGACCCGAATCGGAATGCGGATATTGCGGTCATGGTGCTGGCCCGATGAATGGGGCGGCACGCCAAGCCGCTCCCACACGACTTCCATGGGCAAGTCAACGTACTCCTATTCTTGTGCCGCGGCCAACCTCGCGCGCTGTGGCTGAGCAAGGCCACCCCCCAAGGCTCGCACGACCATTGTCATCGCACGCATGGCATAAGGTGCGAACTCTGGTCCGGACTTCAGGAGATCCATGCGTGCCTGCTGGACGAGGGCAATCTCTCGACTGCGCGAACACGATGGTGAGTGGAGACCCATCTCAAGCCACGCTTCGAATTCATGAAGAAAGCGGGTCTGGCCGGGGCTGCGAACATCGATGATTCCACCATCCCCCATGCCTTTTTCGCGCTGAGCGGCGAGGGGCCCCCGACGTGGAAAATCTTCCTCCCTATTTTGCGCTAGGCACCGTACAATTCCTGTGTGCTGAAACCCTATCGCGTGATCGACCTCTCCAACGAACGGGGGCTGCTATGTGGTCAGATTCTGGCCGACCTCGGAGCCGATGTCATTCAAGTCGAAGCGCTCGCAGGCAGTAGCGCAAGACAATGCGGACCCTGGTACAAGGGCGAGCCCGGCCCCGAGAATTCACTCTTTTTTTGGGCCTACGCACGCAACAAGCGAAGCCTCTGCCTTGATCTCGAATCTTCGGAAGGCATCGCAGAGATCAAAAAACTCGTGGCGGGCGCGGACTTCCTGATCGAGTCGGGCATTCCAGGGGAGATGGACCTCCTGGGACTTGGCTACGACGAGCTGTCGCGCGAGAATCCCGGATTGATCTACGTATCGATCTCGGGTTTCGGACAAAAGGGACCAAAGGCAAAATGGCATAACACCGATCTGACCCAAATGGCCTCGAGCGGCGTCGCCTACTTGTCGGGCGACGCCGACCGGCCACCGGTTCGGATTTGCGTTCCACAGGCGCATGCCCATGCGGGAGGCGACGCCGCGGTCGGGGCGCTGATTGCGCACTTCGAAAGAAAGCAGAGCGGTCTCGGACAACACGTCGACATCTCGGTCCAACAGTCCACAACTCTCGCCACCATGTTCCGCTCTCTGGACGTACCGCTGGAACAAGCCCCGGCAGAACGCCTTTCCGGCGGCGTGCATATCGTTGGGCAGTTTCTTCCGACTCGGTTCCTCTTGCGAGATGGCTATGTCGTCCTGGGACCAGCCTATCTTCCCAGTACGGGACATTTCATGAATCGCCTGCTCCAATATGCCGCGGAAGAGGGATTCGCCGATCCCTCGCTCATGGATGAGGAATGGGGCGCTTTTGCCATTCGCATGACGACGGGGGAACGCCCGCCTAACGCTTACGAGCCGGTGGCCGCCTTGCTGACCGAATTTTTCGCGACCAAGACCAAGTCCGAATTGATGGCGGCTGCGCTCAAGCGAAAACTCCTACTGGCCCCCATGCTCGGCATTGAATCCATCATCGACAGCGAACACCTCGCGGAACGCGAGTTCGAGTTCACCCATGCGCATAGAGACCATGGCACCCCCACGCGATTCCCCGGCCCCTTCGCCAAGTTTTCGAACACCCCCATCCAATCGCGTCGACCGCCACCGACCCTCGGCCAGCACAACGCCGAGATCGCAGACGAAGCCCCACGCTCACCGGCAACGACCACGGGAGCCAGCGTTGAAATAACCGGATCAATCGATCCGCAGCACACTGATCGCCCTCTCGAAGGCGTCAAGATTCTCGATCTCTTCTGGGTTCTCGCTGGCCCGGGGGCGACCCGAATGCTGGCGGACTACGGCGCGACTGTTGTTCGCGTCGAATCACAGGGCCATCTGGATACATTGCGTGTCATCCCGCCCTACCAGTTCAGCCACCCCCATCTCGAAGGGGCCGGCGGATTTCAATCGGCCAATGCGAACAAACTTGGCATCACCCTTGAGATCTCAACGGACGGCGGTAAAGAAATCCTGCGTGACCTGGTCGAGTGGGCCGATGTCGTGACGGAATCCTTCGCACCGGGCGTAATCGAAGGGCTTGGCCTTGGATATGAAGCGCTCCGAGAGATCAAGCCCGACATCGTCATGATTTCCAGCTGCCTGATGGGGCAGACCGGTTCGTGGCGCACTTTCACGGGCTTCGGAAATCTCGCGGCCAGCGTCACCGGCTTTTCGAGCCTCGCCAGTTGGCCCGGCCGCCCTCCCTCCGGACCCTACGGCGCATACACCGACTTCATCGGCGTTCGCTACAACGCTGTGTCGATCCTGGCTGCTCTTGACCATCGCGATCGCACGGGCGAAGGCCAGTACATTGATATGTCCCAGGCCGAAGCCGCCCTTCAGTTCCTGGCTCCCGCGTACCTGGACTACACGGTCAACGGCGAATTACGCGAGGCCGTCGGGAACGAGGATCTCGAGCATTCGCCCCACGGATTCTACCCCTGCGCCGGAGACGATCGTTGGGTGGCCATCGTCGTAACCAGCGAACTGCAATTCCAGGCGCTCTGCTCCCTGATGGAACGACCCGATTTGTTAGGCCACAGGGACGACCGTGATCGAGTCGACGCGGCCATTTCAGAGTGGACGGCCAACCAGGACGGCCCCAATCTCGAGGAATCTCTTCAGGCTGCCGGGATCGCTGCTCATCGAGCCCTCGACACACCCGAGCTACACGCAGACGAACAACTTCAGGCTCGCGAACACTACTACGAGGTCACGCACGAGATCTATCAGACACACACTCTCGAAAGCTCGCGCCTGCGACTGTCCCGCAGTCCTGAGAAGCGAGCCGAATCCGCACTCTGCTTCGGCCGCGACGCCCGCTTCGTTCTCGAATCGATCCTCGGCTATTCGGACGATCGGATCGACGCGCTACGCAACGATGGAGTGTTCGGACCCCCAAGTTCCGACTAGCAGGCCGAGAACAGCGCGCCGAGTTATCCTCGGATCGAGCGCCGCAGGCGACCGATCACCTCGGGCTGCGCAACAAGGGCATCCACACGGACCACATCGATAGAATGCATGACGCAAGAGGTGTGCCTATGCTCGAATCCGACCGTTGATTGACACTGCGTGCTTCGGCACAGTCCAAGGTTCGATCAATACGTGACGCCCCATCATGATGTCTCACTGAAAACGAGAGAACCGGCGCAGGCCGCACGGCCGTCGTATTGCTTGCGAGCGACGATCTGATGAAACGCACCAGGACGATCCGACGGGTCGAGGATCGCGCCGAAGAATTCGATGTTCTTGACGAATCCGGCAAGCGACCAACCGAACGCTATGCACGGCGACTCGAAGATCTAAGACCCGATATCCGACTACGAGGACGGCAGCGCAACCGATCGTAGAGGAACCAAGACTAGAGGCTTGCGTACACGGCATCCACCAACCGGCGAGCCCGGGGATCGACTAGCCAAGCGCCGGTGTGCATGTTGTTCATGACATAGCCAAGACCAATTCCCGCTTCTGGATCGCAGTAGCCAAGTGAGCCCCCAGCACCCGCGTGATTGAAGGCCTTGGGATTGGGACCGCAGGCTTCGCTATCGGGCGAAAGCATGAACCCGCAGGCGATCTTGGTCGTCATCGCCAGGATGGCATCCATGCCCTCCGCCTGACAGCTGCGCGCATCTTCCAGAACATCGGCGGACAAGAGCCTTCCCCGCGCCAGTTCGCCGTAGATCGTCGCGATCCCTGCTGCCGAGGCGTGTCCGTTTGCCGCAGGAATTTCTGCGGCACGCCATGGCCGACTGTTGTGAATTTCAGTGCCGAGTAGCTGTGGATTATTGAAGGCACGAGCCGTCATGCCTTCCGGATTCGCAAGGACTTCCCCAAACAGACTGTCCGCGCCGGCTTCGATCTGGACGGGGCCAGCAATCAGCGGCGCGACGCGTTCGTCGAACTCCGGGCCAAAACCAATCATGAAGTCGGCACCGAGGGGCTCAGCGAATTCCGTCGCGAAGTAGCTTCCCAGACTCCGGCCGGTGATCCGGCGAACGATCTCTCCGACCAGCCATCCAAACGTCACGGCGTGATATCCGTGTTTCGTTCCCGGCGTCCACCAGGGCTTCTCCTCGGCCAGCGCTTCAACCATTAGATCCCAGTCGAAGAACGCCTCTTGCGGGAGCGCTTTTCGCACCGCGGGCAGCCCTGCCTGATGGCTGATGAGTTGCCGCACAGTGATCTGCCCCTTGTCTTTTTGGGCGAACTCTGGCCAGTAGTGCGCGACGGTCTCGTCGAGGTCGAGGCGCCCCTCGTCCACCAGCCGATGGGCACACAGCGCCGTCATCCCCTTCGTCGTCGAAAAGACGTTGGCCAAGGTGTCGCTCTGCCAATCGCGACTGTGTTCGGCATCCATGGATCCGCCCCAGAGGTCTACGACCCGCTCACCATCTTGCACGACGCAAACGCCAGCACCAATCTCGGCACCGCTCACGAAGGCGGCTTCGAAAATTTCGCGAACGGCATGGAAGCGATCGTCGCAGTGGCCAAGTGCTTGGAAATCAGTCGGCATCGCAGTTCCCCCGTGAATGAGATAAGGGTCACTAGCATATCAGGATTGTTAGAAATTGATCCTCGCCGCGACCATTCGAGAGTCGCGACAGACGAGGTCGCACGTTCGGCAGCCAGACCTGTATAGTTGTCCTTGTCGGAAATATCGGAGAGTTCGGCGATGGCTCTGTCGGCAGTCAGTGCACTGTTCACGAGCGAAGCCCTTACGAATTGGTTCCAAGGAGAATATTGAGATGAAGATCAGCACACAGCTCGGCTACTCAGGCGGTTTCTTCGAGACCGTGGCGGAAGTTCAGGAACTCGAAAAGGCTGGTCTTGACCTAGTCTGGGTCGCGGAGGCCTACGGCTTCGATGGCGTATCCCTCATGGGGTATCTCGCTGCGAAGACAGAGACGGTTCGGATCGCGTCGGGCATCCTGCCAATCTATACGCGCACGCCCACGCTATTGGCGATGACGGCGGCCGGAGTCGACGCGCTTTCCAATGGTCGTGCGGTCCTCGGTCTCGGCGCTTCGGGCCCGCAGGTCATCGAAGGATTTCATGGCGTGGTCTACGACGCCCCAGTGACGCGGACCCGGGAGATCATCGAGATTTGTCGAAAAGTCTGGAAGCGCGAACGCCTCGAGTTCACCGGCAAGAAATACAAGATGCCTCTCGGACCCGATGAGGGAACGGGCCTGGGGAAGCCGCTCAAGCTCATCACTCATCCGGTGCGTGAAGAGGTGCCGATCACGGTTGCTGCGCTCCGACCGAAAAGCGTCGAGATGACGGCGGAACTCGCGGATGGATGGCTTCCCATCTTCTACCACGCGGAGAAGGCCAACCAACAGTGGGGTGAAGCGCTGGCTGCGGGTCGTGCCAAGCGCGATCCAAGCCGCGCGCCGCTCGAAGTGTTTGCAGGCGGCGCCGTCGGGATCGGCGAAGGACTCGAAGACATGCGCGGTCTCGGCCGACACATGACCGCGCTCTATGTCGGCGGGATGGGAGCGCGAGGCAAGAATTTCTACAACGAGATCTTCGCTGGCTATGGCTACGAGAAGGAAGCCAAGCTGATTCAGGACCTGTATCTGGACGGCAAGAAGCAAGAGGCAGCCGCAGCAATTCCGGATTCCTTCATCGAGGCGACTACACTGATCGGGCCAGAGGGTTTCGTGAAGGAACGACTTGCTGCCTTGAAGGAGTCCGGCGTAACAACCCTGAACGTCATGCTGACCGGAAATACAACAGAAGAACGCGTACAGACCCTCGACAAGCTTCGCAATCTGGTCGCAATGCTCTAAGGGCGTGCTTGTCCACCTCTAACGCCTAACGGGAAGAAGGGAATATGTATGTCACTTCCGAACTCCGCCCATTGGCTGAGCGCTCTTGAAGTCGGTACTGGGATCGCTCGCAGGGAGTTCTCGTCGCTCGAGATGACGACGGCCATGCACCAGCGAATCGAAGACCTCGACTCTCGCTATAGAGCCTACACGGCGGTCATGGCCGATCGGACGCTGACGCAAGCGAAGGCCCTCGAAAACCTCTCACCACAAAGCCGAGTGCGGCCATCGGCCAGCAGGGCTTCGATTTCGCGAGCCCTCGCCGAGATTCGCCACGTGACCGGTGAAGGTATCCTCGGAGATCTCCCCGTTTCTGAATCGGCGATAGAAGTCGCTTCGACTTGTGGGTCAGGCTCGGCCGAAACGATGCAGCGCGGCTTCCAGCAGTCACTCGGCGTATCATCATCGGAGTACCGTACACGGTTCACGCGCCCCACCGCGGCTTAGGAGTTATCGAGCCAAGTCGAATCCATTCTAAAATTTCAGAGCGGTCCCGCGACTGCCTAATCCAGGAGAGTCCGATCATGCAACTTGGCGTCTGCGTGGCCTCACATATAGGAGACATCAACTACGTCGTACGCGCTGAGGCGCTCGGCTTCAGTCACGCCTGGCTGGCCGATAGCCAGATGATCTGGTCCGACTGTTATGCCACCCTGGCGCTGGCCGCGCAGGCGACCACGACGATTCAACTCGGAACCGGCGTCGCCGTTTCGGGAACGCGTCCGCCCTCGGTCAACGCCGCCGGGATTGCGACGATCAATGCGTTGGCGCCCGGCCGAACCTTCATGGGCGTCGGCGCGGGCAACACCGCCATGCGCATCATGGGTGAGCGCCCGCAGCGGATCGCCGACTTCGATCGCTATCTCGAAAGCCTGCGGCCCTTGTTAAAAGGGCAGGAGGCACGCGTACGGATCGGTGACGAAGACCGCCCTATCGTTCATGCCATGCCCGATCGCGGCTTCGTGAATTTCGAAGATCCGATTCCCCTGTATGTGTCCGGGTTCGGCCCGCGATCCCTGGGGCTGGCCGGTCGTCATGGAGACGGCGCAGTGCTGCCCTTCCCGCCTCATCCAAACGTGATGCAACATTTCTGGAAGCTCATCGATGCGGGTGCCGCCGACGCCGATCGGACGATCGACCGTGCGACGTTCCTGACCACTGCGCTCACGACGATGTCGGTCCTTGACGACGGAGAAACCACGGACTCACCCCGCATTCGCGATGAATGTGGGGCCTTCGCGATGGCCACCGTGCACTTCGCCTATGACCAGTGGCGACAATTCGGTCACGCACCGCCCGCCTTCCTTGGCGAGATCTGGGACGACTACTGCGCCATGCTGAAGGACGTCCCCGACGATCGACTGCATCAGCGGATCCATTCGGGCCACAATTGCTGGGTGATTCCCGAAGAGGAGCACTTCGTCACGTCGGAGATCATCGAATCGACGTGCCTGGTGGGAACGGCCGACGAGATCGTTGGACGGCTACAGGCGCTCTCCGCCTCAGGTCTTGATCAGGTGATGATCCTGCCAGCCTTCGAACCGCGATACCGGGTTCTGGAGCGGATCGGTGCCGAGGTTCTCCAGCGGGTCGCGTGATGCCGGCTTCACTGGCTGGCACAGCGGCTCAAGCCCAGTGCTTTGCAATCAGCTTTGCGACATCACGACCGCTGGCACAGGCAGCCGCTGTGTGCGCACCGGCCACGTATTCTCCCGCAAAATACAACCCATTTCGCTGCTTGCGTTGCTCTTGCAGCACCTCGAATATCCGAGTCACATAGCCGATCGCCATGTAACACAAATCGTCGCAGGAGTAGTCGGCGATGAAGCGCATGTGCGCGAGCGGATTCGAATGCGCCGCGATGCGGGCATCAACGAATTCATGCTGCACCCAATCATTCTCGGAAAATGGGGCTTCTTTCTCCTACACTCTCGGTCATTTCGCATTTCGGGCCGCAACGCTCGACGACTTTCGGAGCATCCACCCAAACTTGATCGCTCGGATGGGAAGTAAAAGCGGGGTTTCGGCGATGGTCGATAACTAGGAGCTATGTCAAATCGAACGAGATTACCGATCCGGGGAAGGCCTAGCAGGCCGTCAAGCAGTTCCATCGCCCAATGCTGACGATCTATAGCGACCAGGACCAGGTGGCGAAGGGCGGCGAGCAACGCTTCATCGCGGAAGTGCCGGGCTGCAAGGGACAGCCGCACGGGATGCCGCGAAGGCGGCAGGCACTTCTTGCAAGAGGACATCCCGGACGCATGGCGCGCGCAATTCATGCCCTGGCTCAAGGCGACGCGATGAACACTTCGAAGGATGAACGGCGAGATTGATGCACGATGACGCGACAGAACTGATCGTCTACGGCTCGGCGATCTCTTACTACACGGGAAAGTTCGAGGGATACCTCCGCTACAAAGAGATCCCGTATCGCTTCGTCCCGTTCTCGCCGAAGGTTTCGCGCCGCCTCGAACAGGAAACCGGCACAGCCCAGATGCCCGCGGTCGAACTCCCCGACGGTCGGTTCATGACCGACACCACTCCGATGATCGACTGGTTCGAGACACGCCATCCGGAATCCGCGGTGATCCCCCGCGACCCGCTTCAAGCCTTCGTCAGCCGTCTGGTCGAGGACTATGCGGAGGAATGGCTTTGGCGACCTGCGATGCATTTCCGCTGGAGCTATCAGCCGGACGCCCTCCTCCTCAGCCGGAAGATCGCGGACGAAATTCTCCGCGGGATTTCAGTGCCCGGCTTCGCGAAACGCTTCGTAATGCGACAAAGGCAGGGCAGCTTCTATGTCCGCCGCGACGGCGTGACGCACAAAACCTGGGACCATGTCGAATCCATCTACTTCGACACCCTGGATCGCCTTTCGGACATCTTCGCCACGCGGCCCTTCTTATTAGGCGAGGTTCCTACCTTGGCCGACTTCGGTTTCTTCGCATCGATGTTCCGACACTTCTCGCAAGACCCGACCCCGGCCGAGATCATGCGGACGCGCGCGCCCGCAGTCTTTGAATGGCAGGCTCGCCTTTGGAATGCGCGAGCGAGCAAGACGAGGGGCGGACTCGTCTCGGGTGTTCCGAAGGACTGGACACCGTTTCTCGACGACATAGGACAGGCGTACCTCCCCTATCTCTGTGCCAACGCGGAAGGCTTCGCGTCAGGTCGGAGCCGACACGACGCGACGATCCAAGGTGTCCGATATCGCAACCTACCCGTCTCGCAGTATCGGGTCTGGTGCCTCGAGCGGCTGCGGGCCCACTTCGAGGCGCTGCCCGATGAGACTCGCGCGCAGGCTCGGGCGCTCCTCGTGCGACACGCATGCTGGGAACCGCTCTGGCAAACCCCTAACCTTGAATCGCGCCACGACCCGGACGGCCAGGTTCCCTTCCAAGGTCGCAAGGTGCACTACGACCCGCGACAAAAGAAGGAGTACTGAATCATGAGTGCGTCCGTGACTCAATGGCTGCTCCGAATCCTTCTATCCGTGGTGGTCCTGTTCCTGGCCGCATTCTGGCAGCTGTTCTTTTCCGCCCGGCCGCCGCTCACAACCGACCCGGCCACCCTTGCCGGTGACGGCAGCTTGATCGACTACTGCGATCGGCCTGTGCTGGACGGCAGTGGGAAAATGGCGGCGGACATTCCGAAAGGGAATACGCCCGGTTGCGGCTACGACCACTTCCCTCTACCGATCCTGGCCGAGTGCACCGAGCCTCTCACCTCTGGCACTGCGGATATTCGCGGTCTCTGGATCGGAGTCGAAGGCGGACACGTCGGCCATGTGGAACGCCTAGAACAATGCGGCCGTCGCACGGTCGTGACCTCCTCAGGACTCATTCATGATTCCGGCCCTAACAGCACGCTCGGTGAAACCTCCAACGACACGGAAGGCGCCGTATTGTTCACCATCGGGGACAAGGAATACTGCCCACGGACCTCAGCCAGCATGATCTGGAACAACGGCGTGCTCGACTTCCACGTGTTCGGATGGGGCCCCGTCGTCGTCCAACGTTACCTCGACGGCAAGCAGCTCGTCTGGGAGTACGCCGACGGCAGCACGACGCGGATGGATCGAATCTGCACCCTTCCCGAAGATCAGAAGCTTCCCAAACAGAGGGGCTCGCGTTACTCATTCTTCTAGCCTCTCGCGAGCGCGACGCGGAGTCAGCGAAGTGCCCGGGGGAGTGAAACGGCCGGCGCGAGCTCATGCGGCACGTGCGCGCTCGAACTCCAGAACGTACCTTTCGTCTGGCCTGCTGCGGCCAAAAGAGGGGTCGTTCGTCGGACCGCGCTTCGGCTAGAGCGTGACCGGCGAATCGCGCTCCAGGAGAGTCAGCCATCATGAGTTCGATCCCGGTCGAGTTTGATCCAAAGTCCATCGAGTCCAAGTCGGCGCCCGAGGCGCGCATGTACCACACCGAGGTGACGTCGAACGAGCCTATGACGTCGATGCTCGCGAACAACCCGGAGATTTACTTCGTGCCTCCCAAGCGCAGCAGTGAGTGGGGCCACTGGGAGTTCAAGAAGGGGTCTTACTACGACACGACGACTGGCTCCAAGCACGCGTACTGGAAAGACAAGGACCTCCCGCAGCCCACCAAGAACATCGAGCAGCTCCGCCGCGACATGGTGACGTGGGGCTACTGCAAGGTCGAGGACGCGATGTCGGCTACGCAGGTGCAAGTAGTCCGCGACCGCGTCCTCGAACAGGCTGAGGGCGAGCGGCTCGCCGGCATCGCCCAGAGGACGCAAAGCGGCCAGAACATCAATTGCTGTGTGAACAAGGGGCTCTGCTTCGAGGCCTTCATCGAACAGCATCCCGACATCGTTCAGGGTGGACCCCTTCTCGAGCAGCTCATCACGGAGTGTCTGGGCCCTGGTTGGATTTGCGCCTCGCTGATCGCCGCAATCTCTATCGAGGGGGGCGTGCCGCAGGCGCTGCACCAGGACCAAGGCATGGTCGCGCCTGACTCGCGCCATCCGATGTCGATCAACGTGCTGACGCCTGTGACCGATGTCGATGAGATCAACGGTGGCACGCTCATCATTCCCGGCAGTCACGTTGCGCTCTCCGAGGCTGTCCGGTCAGGCAAGCCGGTCGGCAAGCTTCCCCCGGCGATCAACCTGGATGCCAGGGCAGGCACCGCGGTGATCACCGACGGCCGATTGCTTCATGGCACCGGCATCAATCAAACCGGCACTCCGCGAATCGTCATGCTCAACGGCATGCACAAGCCGTGGATGCGACAGCAAGAAAATTGGATGCTGTCGGTGCGTCCTGAAGTACTCGCGCGGGCGAGTTCGAAGTTGCTGCAGCGTATGGGCTTCCAGGCCTTCACCGGCGGGCAGACCAACGAAGGCCACGGGTTTGGCGCCTCGGGGCGCGCCGGAGAGGCCGCAGGCGCCACTGTGGGATTCCGATTGGCGGCCGACGGCGGAACGTATGAGCGCGTGGGCGAGCTTGGTCCGAACTCGACGGAAGAAGATCTGCGTGCTCCCTTTACCCTGCGCGAGGTGGTCGCCTGGGCAAGGGCCGGGGGCAAGAGCGCTCCCCTGGGCATCGGCGAGGCGGCTCGAAAGTAGACGGGTTCTACGGAGTCTATGTCCCTGTAACGCTTGTCCCTCATCTCACTACGAAGAAACGATCCAGAGCGGCGACGATTATCGAGGCTGACCGACACTCACCGGATCTGCTGGACTCGCCTTCGATTCGGAGTGGACAAGTCGACGCTGCTCCTAGACCTGGAATGACTGGACAACGTCGATGATGTCGGCCTGCTCCTCGGACGTTAGGTCAGAAAACAACGGCAAGCGCACAAGGCAGTCGCTGACGCGTTCCGTGACCGGGCATTGGCCGGCTCGACCACCAAATTGCTGTCCCATCGTCGAGAGATGCAGCGGCTGATAATGAAAGACTGCGAGAATTCCACTTCGCCCGAGGTGCTCGATCAGACGGGTTCGTGCGTCAAGTGACGGCAGAATCAAATAGAAGAGATGGCAGGCATGCTCCACATGCTCGGGAACCGTTGGAAGCTCAACTCCGTTACGCGCGGCCCAACCGGACAACTCTCTCTGGTAGTTTCCCCAGATCTCAAAGCGTCGAGCCTGCAGCGTTTCTCGCGCTTGAAACTGCCCGTAGAGAAAGGCCGCGAGAATTTCGGACGGCAGATAACTCGACCCGAGATCGACCCAGGTGTATTTGTCGACTTGGCCGCGCAAGAAGCGACTACGATCCGTCCCCTTTTCGCGAATGATCTCGGCGCGCTCGATCCAGTCCACGTCGTTCAAGAGAAGTGCACCGCCTTCGCCACAGCTAAAATTCTTCGTCTCGTGGAAACTCTGCGTCGCCACTCGGCCAAAGCTGCCCAGAGGCTTCCCCTTGTAGCTCGCGAGTAGACCGTGCGCGTTGTCCTCGATGAGCGTGGCTCCGGCCTCGCTCGAGATCGCTTGTAATTCATCCATCTCACAAGAGATCCCACCGTAGTGAAGTGCCACGATGGCCTTCGTACGACTCGTCACGCTTTCACGCAAGGTGCGCTCATCCAGGTTGAGGGTGTCGGGGTGAATGTCGGCGAAGATTGGCTTTGCACCGTGAAGCGCGAATGCACCCGCCGTC
Source organism: Myxococcales bacterium (assembly GCA_012959805.1). Classification (GTDB taxonomy): domain Bacteria; phylum Myxococcota_A; class UBA9160; order UBA9160; family UBA4427; genus UBA4427. The sequence continues at coordinate 58,809 of DUCN01000086.1, forward strand.
GTGACAAAGGCAAACGAAGGTACAATCACCTCGTCACCGGGTTCGAGCCGGAGTAGCAGCGCACACATTTCCAGCGCATGGGTACATGAAGTTGTCAGCAATGCACGCTCGGTGCCCGTCCAGGACTCGAGCATCTCACAACATCGCCGCGTAAACGGGCCGTCACCGGCCGTGTGCCCGCCCTCAATCGCCTCGCGAACATTCTCGAGTTCGGCACCAGCGATGGAGGGCCTATTGAATTGAATCCGATACTCACTCACGTGCTAGGCCCCGCTTCCTGCCAGAAGTGATACCACCGCTCCGTCCCGGTCGTCACGAACCCGAGACGCTCGTAGAGCCTGGCGGACTCGGCATTACGGGCCTGGCTGACGACGCGCACCCGTTCGTGGCCACGCGTGGCAAGCCTGACGAGCGAACTCCTCACGAGCAGCTCGCCGAACCCGCGCCCCCTACAATTCTCCGCGACCGCGATAAGGCCAATCTTTCCCATTTCGGCAGATTCGCTTAGGCACGTTACGTAGCCCACTGCGTCGCCAGAATCGCGAACGACTAGCACATCAGATTCGACTGAAATGCATGCGTTGGTGATCCATCGCTCGTAAAGGGCATCGCACATTTCGCGGGGAAAACCCGGGTCGTGATAGAAGCGAGTCGCCCCATGGCTCGACCGGGCGATGGCCTGCAGCGCATGTAAATCCTCTTCGCGATACGGCTGGGCACCGACCACGTCTTCTAATGATCGATGCTCCAGAGATCGTTCGCGCGTGACCCGCACATCCATGCATCTAAATCCGGCGTCCTCTGCAATCTCAATACTTTCGAGATCGCCATCGTCGACGAGGTAGTAGATGCAATCGATCGACTCGGCGCGCACGAAGTCCTGCACGCTGCAGATCTTGGCGCGGTCGAGCCGTTTCCCTCGGATGCTCGCGATACGCCGACCAAAGAAAGTCGAATCCCATTCGAGACGCCGACAAACCGCGTCCGACATCATGGCAGATCAGAATCCCGGGCGGTCGTAGAACGAATGGCATAGGCCGGGCGCTCCATACTTCGCATGTGGATCCGCGCAATGTATTCACCAATGATGCCGAGCGCGAAAAGTTGGGCACCCGAAAAGATCGCGATCATCGAAGCCAGGAATGGAAAACCGGGCACACTCGTACCCTCGATGAGATAGCGACCCACCACATATGTGAGGGCGACAACGCCGACGAACGTGAAACTGAAGCCGATCAGACTCGCGATCTGAAGAGGAACCGTGCTGAAGCCGGTCATCATGTTGAGCGCATGGGTAATCAGTTTCCGAACCGTATAGTGAGACGCTCCGTCGACTCTTGCATCATGACGCACAGTCACCGCATCGAAACGTGTCGTTCCCCAGGTCAACAACACGTCAAGCGACACGAAGGGCCCCGGATACGCCGAGAAAGCGTTCCGCACTTCTGCACGAAAGACGCGAAACGCACTGACCTTCATGGCCGTCTTCGCCCCCATCGCATGACTGAGTGCGATCTTCGTCATTTGCGAAGCGATATTGCGCCATAGGCCGTGCTTTTCGGCGGCGGGTGTCCCGTAGACAACGTCGAAACCGTGGTCGAGGCGTTCGAGTAGCTTTGGAATTTCCTCGGGCGGATGCTGTAAGTCATCGTCGATCGTGAGGATGAGGTCGTGTCGCGCTAGGCGCGCACCGCAGAGCAACGCGTTGTGTTGGCCGAAGTTACGCATCAATCGAACGCCGCGAATCCATTCGTGGGCTCCGGCAAGCTCTTCGATGACACGCCAGACATCGGATGGACTGCCGTCATCGACCAGAATGGCTTCAAAATTGTCGCAGACCTCACTGAGCACCGGCTTCAACCGGGCGATCAATTTGGGAAGAGCGACATCGCTGTTGTACACGGGAATCACGACGCTAATCGTTCTTGAAGTCGGCGGCGAACTCATCGGAGGCGTTAAAGTCATGATGAACGCGAAGGCTACCACAGGACGAAAGCGGTGGACCTCAACTCGGACCGGGGCACGTCTCGCAGAAAAGCAGGTCAAAGATCGGCAGCTCTTCGACGACACGATATCTCGATCGCAGTCCGTCGCGGAGAACGGTCCAGGTGTCGAATATCAACGAGCCATCAAGCGGAACGCGACGGATCAGGGCGTACCGTGGACCCGTTTCGAGGAAGCGATCAACCAGCGCGGCAGAGGCGGCCCGTGTCCATGTATTCATAAAAAGGGCTGCGTCACCGGTCCAGGGCCTGGCCCCCGCTTCCAGATAGATGAATGTCTTGAAGGGGTCGAGCACAGCGACGCGTTCGCCCTGGCTCTCAAGCGCTCTCACCTTATGGATCGCCGCCTGCAGCGGACCAACGAGCTGAAGGTCTCTGCTCTTGTCCAGAAAGATCTCGCGTCGGTCCGGAATCAAATACTCCCCCCGCGAGACTTCCTGGGTCCTATCCAGATTCCATCGGTTCGGATACGCGACGTAGGTGGGACTTGAAAAGAGGAGCGCGACAGTCGTGATCAGGATCAACACAGGTGCCGCGCGAGCGATCGGTGCAGATCCGGAATGCCGGCGAGAAGCTTCTCCGCGGGAGTCGAGATAGCGCTTGAGTTCGAGCGTGAGAATAATTGCGATCGACAGACCGACGAGTCGAATACGAATGGCCTGGGAATTCCAAACGAAGAGTAAGAGACGACCCGCTCCATAAAACCCGACACATCCCAGGAGCAGAGAAGTCGGATCGAGGCGCCTGTGCAACGCTTTCATGGCGGTCTCGCTTACAGCATAAAGGCAAATCGCAAAGGACCCGAGTGCGAAGAACAGATGGTCGGATTGCTGAGCCACGAATCGCGAAAAGAGGAGAGAGGATACGCTCACCGCGTTCAACAGGCCGCCGAGCCAGCTCGCGAGAACTGCCGCAGGCTCGTAGAAAAAGCGCCCGTGCGTGGAGATGACCAATCCGATTGCCAGAACGAGAACGAAAGCGATCGCGCTCTGCCAGAGCGTGGCGACCGGTCGCAGAGGCAGTGCGAGGGAGCGTGCGGTGGATGACCATTCGTCACGGGTCCGACTCCCGAAGAGAAGTGCGCACACCCAGTAGACGATGTAGGTCCCGATGAGCATCAATCCCGTTTCGGTTTCGAAATAGAGTCCCAGACCCGCGAGTCCGGCTGCCGCGACGGAAAATACCGGTCGACCGCTGCGTCCGTGCATCAGCAATGCCAGAAAGAACAGCGCATCGAATGGGGCACGCAGACTTAGCATCGATGGCCATTGCCAATTGCTCAGCCCCGTTCCCAATTCATCGAAGAGTGGCGAGAAGAATCCGAGCCAGAGCGAAAATACGGTGCCGGCCAGCGCAAGGCTGCGCGACGACACCGCCACACGCATCAAGGCATAGACGGAGACGGCATAGATCCCGCAGAAAAACGCAGCGAACTCAATCGCGCCCTGGTGAGACAACGGCCACACACCCGAGATCGAACTCAAGAGCGTCGGCCAACCCAATCCGTAGGGCGCGTAGACGTCGAGAGACAGCGCCATACCATGCTGGTGGGCGAGTGCCTGTGCGATCATAAAATGATCCCAGTGATAGAAGCGATCCCATGCGAAAACCCAACCGGCGACGATCGACGGAACCGGCAAGTAGATCAGCGAGATGAGCGCGGCGCCAATCAGCCCGTCCAGCGCGTAGCCGTAACCATTATTCGACGACCTCAAGCGGACTCACCCCCTGTGTCCGCGGAAACGAACCAACCCGCGAAGATCGCGAAGACGAAGGCCAGGATTGTCGGGATCGCCAGCAGCTGAAGATCTGAGGCCGCCACGATCCGCGTATCCGCGAAGCCCGGCCCGACCCAGGCGAGGGCGGCTCCGAAGCCCAAGGAGCTAGCCGCTGCGATCGCGAGCATGGCACGCGATCCTTGGCCGGCGATAGTCTCACGCTGATCGGAATCCGCCCGACGCAGAATCCGGTTCCAAGCCCAGATCCCGCCGCAGGAAAGCAACACCGTCGCCAGACACCCCACAGCATAGACCTCAGGATCAAATTCAACAGTCAGCATGCTGCGCCCGACGCGGGTCAGTGTTCGCGGGTCATAGGGCGACTCGGCCAACGGACCGATCGCAATCATTCCGAGCGCCGTCGATTGCACACCGAGGCTTGTCACGAGAAGGAGCACGGCGCGGCACGACGCCCAATAGCGGTGCGCGCTGACGGAATCTGGAATCGAAAGGCTGGGGATCATGCAGTCATCGGGCCCACTCCCGTTCGACTTCGTTCGATCGATAGCTTGTCCTGGTATCGAGACTGGATGACATTCACTAGGAATGTATGTCGACAAAACATCCTGGACAAGGCCGACTCTTCCCTAAGAGACAGCTTTGGCTTCTGGCTGGGTCGCGTTCTGGGCCAGCTACTTCTCTTTTCTTCGTTCCGTCGTTCTTCTCCTGATCTTCGATCGTTCGGTTAGCGCCGCCTACTGTCTTCCGAAGTCGACAGCAACCGCCCCGCTACAGCTTCGTGCTCGCACCGAAGCTGCCCGTCATGTGTTCGCTCCACGCACTCAGCAACGGCACCGCATCGGGGAGGCCAAGCGAGCGCAGTTCTTCAGCGATGGGATGATCGCCCAGCTCGAGAACCACTCCCGCACCGCCGGGGATCGTCTGCTCACCACGCCCACCACGTGTGAAGACGTTGCTATGTGGGATGCCGTCAATCAGCGTGTACCCGACCGCCGATTCGTCGGGCGTCTCGCCATCGCCGCCCCGCGGCACCGTAAGCGTAAGCACGTGTCGCCCGTCCATTATAAGCCTGCACGTGGCGCGATCGTCCGCATACGCGAAGTCGATGTCCTCGACACTTTTCGGGAAGCCCCAGATCCGGCAGCCCGCCTCGCACGTGAAGCTCTGATTGACGGGGAGCTTGTAGATGTAGGTGCCTACATCGGCGTCCGGTCGACCGGCCGGCCTAACGAAGAACACGATTCCGACCTCGTCGTAGTCTCCGAGATCGTTATCGCGATAGTCGACGATGACGAGCGTGAGCTGGGTCTGGCCGGGCGCAGCCTCGACGGCCTCGAATGCGTCCGGAATCAGCTCCTGAGTCCCGACGCGATCGACCATATACATCACGCTGCCCGTCGACGCGTCGCGGACGACTGCCGGCAGGTCGACGGCGCGCCCCTGGATCTCGTACTGCTCGCTCTTGGCCATCACATTACCTCCCCTTGGTCTCGTTGGAGTCAGCGGGACTTTAACCCGTCGCCAAACGGCGCAAGCGCCCGCCAAGAAAGAAGCCTTCCGACTGAAGACTTGTCCCACGCTTCCCAACCCCGCCTGCAAGCGGGCTGCGATTCGACGCGCAGAGCCGCCCCGCGTTCGGATCAACCGTCGACGATCGACTGCGCCTCGGATGCGATCGGTCAAGGTCGCGGACCGGGACGTCATTTCGGTGCGGGGCAGCGTCTCCACTCATTTCGCGCTTGTCGACAGCTATGGGTCTAACCGGATATTGCGAAAACGGAGCTCGAAGCGCCTATCCCCCATCCGTTTCAACACGGTCGCAAACTCCATCCCATCTGGCTTCGATCGACAAAGGGGTCAGTGCGCCGCTTGTGCGGCGTTGTTCCGCAGCACCTGGCCGGCTCGCTCGCCGGTCAGCTCACCCTCGGACACGATCACACTCCCATTGCAGATCGTCGCACGATAGCCCTGCGCCTTCTGAATCAAGCGCGGCACGCCACCCGGGAAGTCGTTCACCAACGTGGGTTGTCCCTCCACGACGCGGTCGATGTCGATCACGTTGACATCAGCTCGCATGCCGATCGCCAGCGTACCTCGATCGCCAAAGCCCAGGATGCGGGCCTGAGCGCTCGTCAGCAGGCGAATCGTCTCGGCCAGGCTGAAGGTGCCCTTCTCGCGATGCCAATGCGAAAGCATGAAGGTCGGCCAGCCGGCGTCGATGATCTGGGTGAGATGCGCGCCCGCATCGCCGAGGCTCGGCAATACCCAATCGTTCTGGAGGAACTTTTCCACGGCTGCATAGTCGTGATTGAAGAAGCGGACATGAAAGAGTGCCTCGCCATCACTTTCAAGCATATATCGCAGCCAGGTTTCAACCGGATGCTCCCCCGCGGCCTTGGCGAGTTCGGGAAGGCTTTCGCTTTGGTCCTTGTCGTAAATCGGCGCTTCCCCATCGCCTAACGAGAAGAAGTTGGGCGCGAACATATCGACGAACTTGGACTGTTTGGCATCTTCGACCAGCTTTGCACGAGTTCCCTCGTCTCGTATGGCCGCGAGACGATCTGGGAAGTCGAGCTTGAGGAGTTCGAGCCATGCGGGCGTCATGGACCCGGGAACGAATGTGTCGGGCGGCATGACAAAGATGTTGGTCTTGAGACCCGACAAGAATCCGCCCGCTCGCGGCAAGGTCAAGGCCGTGACATCGAGTCCTTCGGCTCGCATCCCCTCCACGTGAGCCGTATAGGCGGCCTTGCCATCTGGGCCGGGAATATAGGGCGCGGTGAAGATGGCTCGAGTCTGGGCCGCCAGCGCTTGTTCGCGCAGGATCTCCATTTCGGATTCGAACCTCGAATATTCAAGAACGTTCTGTACAAGGCCGTTGTTCTCACCGACCGCTTTGGCAATGGCGACCATTTCGTCGGTCTTGGCGAAGGTGCCGGGGATGCTTCGGCCGTCGGGCATGCGGTGGGCCAGCAGTCGGCTACTCGAGAATCCAATCGCACCTTCGGCGACAGATTTCCCGGCCAACACGGCCATCTGCTCGATCTCGTCGGGCGTCGGTTCCTCGTCGACGCCGCGATCGCCCATCACGTACGTCCGGATCGCACAATGGCCCACCATGCCGACCACGTTGATGGCCGGAGCGAGCTTTTCGACCGAGTCAAGATACTCGCCATAGGTTTCCCAATCCCAGGGCAAGCCATGCAGGATGGTGTCGCTCGGAATGTCCTCGACGGATTCCATCATGCCCGCGAGCACCTCGCGATCTTCTGGCTTGCAGGGCGCAAAGGTCACACCGCAATTGCCGAGCAGCGCCGTCGTCACTCCGTGCCAGACAACAGGCGTCAGTGCCGGATCCCATCCCACCTGCGCGTCGAGATGCGTGTGAAGGTCGACGAAACCCGGCGTAACCGCATGGCCGTCGGCATCGATCTCGCGCGCGCCCTCGCCGTCGACGACCCCCATCGCCACGATCGTGTCACCGTCGATCGCGACGTCTCCAATGAAGGGCTCGGCGCCCGTTCCGTCTACTATGAGGCCTCGGCGAATGATGAGATCGAAAGTCATGATGCTGCTCCTAGGGCGATGCGAGACCAGACAATTCCGGACGACGATCGCGGAGGATCGCAAATGGAAGGGGGGGATGTCAAAGGCGGTTTTGGGCCGCGCGGCAGTGCTTCTGTTGCGTCCGGACTGCGTACTCGGGCGTAGGCCTAGATCTATCGGAAACTGAACTCGGCGTGGACGCGCTCGGGCACGCGCTCTATCTCATCACAACGCTCAGCCGACGGCCGCCATCACTCGCTGCGACGCCGGTCCATACGCACCATCGCTTTGTCCGGGCACCGTAATGGTGGAGGCGGCGGGAATCAAATCCGCGTCAGTAGTGTGATCCGCAGGGAAGGATGCCGGTGTCACGCTCGCAGATCGCGAATCGCGCGTAGCAATTCGCGACGTGCGCGCTTCGTCTTCCTTGCTGCCGGATCCTGTTGCGCGCTTCGCGTCAACATCCGGAGGCGCTGCCGATCAGCGTGGGGGTAGTCTGTGATCAGTCCCTCGACCGCAACATCGCCCTCTTCCACGAGACGAGTGAGCCAGTTTTCTGTGACTTGCTCGTGGCGGACTCCATCGCGCTGATCTCTATTCAACAACTCGAGGCGTTGCTGGATCGCTTCGTGATCCTCCGCGCGCAAGATCTGACCGATCAATCGATTCTGGCGACCGCGGGACTTGGGCTTCAGGTTCTGACTCACGTCGATCTCTTCTCGAAGCCGCTCCGGAAGTTCGAGACGATCCAAGTCACGCAGAGAGAGCCGAGTGAGCCGCAAGCCCAGTTTGTTAACGGCATTGGCGGCGCGCGTCTGCTCTGTCCGCGACGGACGCGAATCTGCGAGCCTCGGCGACTGCTCGGCCGGCGCTTCGTCTTCCGGAATGTCGCCGGGCGAAATCATCGAGGCGAATTGGCCTTGCGAGGGCGCCTGCGTTTCCGGCGCGACGGACGACCGCTTCCAGCCCCCTCACCAGCAGCCGGAGTGCTGTCTGAACGAGACCGAGGCTTTGCGGCGGATCGCTTTGCCTCGCCCCGCTGGCCTGCCTGTCCCGGCTTCCCTCCGACTCCGCTTTCGCGTGCGCGCTCACCATCCTCAGCGCGGGAATCGGAACCGCTCTCCGCCCGCTTGGGTTTCGCCTGGGCGCTGGCCCCGCTGCGCGAGCGGCCACGTCGATTCCGCTTCCGGCTCTTCGGGGCGGCCGGCCGTTGCGCATCGGTGGTCGTCGCCTCGCTCGGCGAAGCTGACTCCGGCACATTCCGGGCCCCCTCCCGTGCGCTCCCGGCACCACGGCGCCGGCGGCGGCGTTTCGCGGCGGCATCGCTCTTCGCGACGGAATCGGCCGCGGGGCCCGACGGCGCAACGCGCTCGGCTGCAGTCGTCCCGCGGCGACGCACCGGACGCGCGCCCCGCTTCTTTGCTTCGGGCTTTCTTGCCGATGGCCGAGGCTTCAACTCGCCAGCAAAATCGACGACTCTGCGAAGCGGATCCGGCGCCCGAGCGGCGACCATCGGCGACCCATCCAGGTCCTCGAAATCGTCTTCGTCTCCCTCGCCTCGGCGCATCTGATTGTCACGGCTGGCATCCTCGATGAGCGCCATCACCTCTTCGGTATCGGCCTTGGCGTTCGGCGCCTCATACCGACCGGTCAATTCGGTGTCAGGTGCGAGACGATTCGCCTGGAATAACGACCAGATTTCTTCGCCATAGGGCAGCACGGGCTCGTCAGGGGCGAAGCGCGCGAGGAAACTGTGAAGGTTCTCCACATCCCGGAGTAGGAGCTTCTGGCTGTTCGGGTTGTGAGTGGGCTCCACCGACTGCGGGAAGTCGATCACGACAGGTCCCTGATCGCTCATCAACACGTTGAAAACCGAGAGGTCGCCATGAATGACGCCCGCACAGAGCATGCGCACCACCTCGCGAATCAGTTTATGGTAGATCTCACGGGCCTCGCTCGGCGAGAACGTTAAATCACCGAGACGCGGAGCCGCATCCCCTGCGCGGTCCTTGACGAGCTCCATCACGAGCACGCCCTCGACGAAGTTGATCGGCTCGGGCACGCGCACGCCCGCATTGCGCAGGCGGTAGATCATCTCTACTTCCGTGGTGCGCCAAGCGTCCTCGTCCTTCTTTCGACCGTGCTGCGAGCGCTTGCTCATAGCACGCTGGTCACGCGTGTTACGCGTACGCCGACCCTCTGTGTAATCCGATCGGTGCTTGAACGTGCGCTGATTGGCCTCTTTGTAGACCTTCGCGACACATGCCTCGCCGCCGGCGAGGACGATATAGACCTGCGCCTCCTTGCCACTCATCAGGTGACGCACGACCTCTTGGATGATTCCATAGTCGACCAGAGTCTCGAGACTCTCGGGTACCTTCATGCTCGCTTCAATCTCCTCGAACAGCGAACATTGCCGGTGTTGTCGGTGTTGTCGGGGGGCCAGATGCGGGTTTCCGAGACCCTGCAAACGAGCGCGTCGAGACTTCGATCTCGAAGTTCGAATGCTGGGGGCAGCGGGAATCGAAACCGGCGTCCGGTCATCCTGATACCGCCTTCCCGTGCGCCACCGATTGCTCTTCCTTCACAAAGAGCAGCCCAAAAAATCCCACCACCATCAGGATCGTGAGTGACGCAAATCCAGCGCGCTGACTGTTCATCGCCGAAGTCACGGACCCGACCAGGAGCGGTGCAAGAAACGCTGTCACGGTTCCCGAGAGCGCGAAGAGTCCGAAGAACTGGGTCGTCATTTCCGGCGGAGACAGCCTTGCCATCAAAGTTCGTGACGAGGCGAGACCGGCGACGAAGAAGAGCGCGAAGGCCTGGTTCGTCATCAAGTAGGCCAGTTCAGGCAGCGAACGAAAATAGGGAAAGTCCCAGATGGGCTCGCGACCGACGTCGAACACGAAGAAGATCGTGTCGCGTTGATAGGAGACGAGCATCACAAGCAGAATCGAGCTCGCTGCGATCGAGATTTCGAGTGTGCGCTTCGAGCCCACCAAATCGTCGATGCGGCCGCCCAACAGTGCACCGATCATCGCCGAAGCGCTCGTGCATAGGCCGAAGATGAGAAGAGCGGTCGTATCCCAGTCGAAGGTTCCTGAGGCATAGACTCCACCGAAAGTCATGACGCCGACCATGCCATCAATCATGAACATTCGGGAGCCCAGGTAGAGGGCGATATTCGAATAGTGTTCGAGACGACGGATCGTCGCGACGACATCGCGAAGACCCTGGCGTGCCGCTTCGCGGATCCGAAGATTGCTGCCTACCCCATCGGGAGTAAAGAGGAGAAGCGGAACCGTAAAAACGAGCATCCATACTGCGGCCATCGGCCCGACGATTCGATCGTGTTCGTGCGCGGCTTGGTCGATCCCGAACCAGGGAACCTCGGGCAGGAAGGACCAATCCAGGGTGCCGGGCATCGAAAACGCGAAGAGCACGAATAACATGAGAGCGAGACCGCCAAGATTGCCGACGGCAAAGGCGATTCCCGAAATGAAACCCACCTTCGAGACCGGCGCCACACTTGGCAGCATCGCATTATGAAAGACTTCGGAGATCGTGAAAGCGATGTTGATGCCAACGATTAATGCGAGGGTCGCCGGAATGCTCAGGCCTCCACCATCGGGTTGCACGGTCCATAGCAAGAGGGCGCCCACGACCATGAACAAAACGGTGACCACCACCCAGGGTTTGCGACGGCCGCTCTTGTCAGCAATCGCACCCAGGAATGGGGCCAGGACAGCGAGCGCGAACCCCGCAACTGCGTTGGTATAACCGAGCAGGCTTTGCCCTTTGATCGGATCCCCGACTACGGTGTTGCTGAAATAGGGGTAGAAAATGTAGATGACAACGAGGATATAATAGGGATCCCGCGCACCCTGGCCGAAGGCCCAGCTGACATAGCCGCGCGGCCCAGCTGCAGGTGTTCCCGCCAGCGAGAGTTCGTTCGTATGTTGTTCCAAACGGGTACGGCCTCCAGATGCCAGCTGAACAACGATAATGAACCAACGGCGACTATGTGCCAGACTGAGGCCTGTAGAGCGGGCCGATGAATGATTGGCAGTGGAGTCTACAGGCCATCCATAACGAAGACAGAGAGGACCACATCATGGGAATCAGCCATATCGCCCTCGCCATCCAGGACATTGAAGCCACTCATCGGTTCTATAGCGAAGCGATGGGCTTCGATCTCGTAAAAGTCGAGATCGTGCCGCAAAAGGGAGGCTTCGCACGGCATGCCTTCTACTCGACGGGGTCGGATGTCGATCAGCTGATCGCATTCTGGGATCTCTCGAATGTTCCGGGCTCCGAAGACATCCGGACGGATATCTGTCGCGATCTCGGACTCGACGCGATGACCAATCACATCGCCTTTCAGGCCGATGATCTCGCCGACATCGAAAAACGCAAACAGCGCTGGCTTGATTTTGGTCGGGATGTGCTTGAAATCGATCACGGATGGATCCGTTCGATCTACACAGAGGATCCGGATGGGATCACAGTCGAATTTGCGGTCCTGACTCAGCCCTTTACAGACGACGATGCTCGCCAAGCCCAGGAACTGTTATTCGCGAAGGCCCCGAATCTGTCGGCTGGCGAGCCGAGTGTCTCTATCCACAAAGCCAAGCAGGCGATCTAAGCCCGAAAGGAAGAACCCAACATGCCAAGACTGCGAGAAGTCTCCAAGCAAGATGCCCACGAAAACGCGCGAACTCTCTACACGATGCTGTTCGGCGATCGAGATCCGGTCGAAACGCCGGGAACTGCGACCGGGACCCCCGGCAATTGGTGGACGGTCTTCGCGGGTGTTCCCGATTGCTTCGATCACACCGTGTCGGGCTTTGCCTTCTACCGAAGCAAAAACCGCAAAATCTCGTCCCAGTTACGCGAACTCGGACAGCTGCGCGTCGGGTACGCGCGCGGAAGCCGATTCGTCTTCTCGCAACATTGCAAAGCCGCCCGAGGCGTCGGGCTGAGTGAGGAAAAGATCCAGGCGATTCGATCCTGGTCCGTCGCGACCGTGTATTCACAGATCGAGCGGGCCATTCTCGCCTACACCGATTGTCTTGTGCTCGAAGGCGGCCGGGTCCCCGATGAAGTCTTCGAGGCACTCCGCGCGGAACTCGACGACACCGAGATCCTCGAATTCACCTATATCACGTGCACCTACGACATGCACGCCACGATGAGCCGTGCCCTTCGCCTCGAATACGACGACGTCGACGATCCCATCACCGAAGTTCCGGCACCAGAGGGCGCATCGCAGGACGTGATGGCGGCCGTCGACTCGGCCGAATCCTAGGTAGCCGATTCGCCAGGTTGCGAAGGCGACCCCGGAGTCGATCCAGACTCACGGCCCAACCTTTCAAAAGCAGCCGTAGAGCGCCCTCACCAGGCGACGCAATTCGACGCCAAGGCCTTTGCCCGTGGTGAACCGATTTTGGTGAACACGAGCGTTGGGCCGAGGCGGTAGCCCAGAACTGGCCGCTTTGAACGAGGGACTGCGGGCCTAGCTTCTGCTACCCCACCAGCGGTACTCTTTCGCTCCAATTTGATCGGGGAAATCGATGAGCAGTCACGCAGGAAATCAATCTCGAATCCAAGGAACGGTTATGCCTGGATTCGAGTCCGTAAAACAGGTCTATGAAAACGAATTGCAGACGATGGCAGAGAAGAACACTCAGCTCTGTGTCTACTACAAGGGCGAAAGAGTGGTCGACCTTTGGGCATCGGCAACCGATGACCCCGAGTTCTCATCGGACTCCATCGTCAATATCTTCAGCAGCGGAAAAAGTCTCGAAGCCATCGCCATCGCTTCGCTCGTGAGCCAGGGGCTGCTCGAGTACAAGGCGAAGATCGCCGACTACTGGCCGGAATTCGGCGCCAACGGCAAGGGCGATCTCACCGTCGCCGACCTGATGCGCCACGAAGGAGGAATGGCCGCCTTCAATACCTCGATCGACCCCGAGGATCTACTCACTGAAAACATCAAACAGAACCGGATTGGAAAGCTCATCGAGGGCCACCCCCTTAAATTCCGCAACGGCAACGGCAGCAAGCGGGAATATCATGCCATAACCCGGGGTTGGATCGTGAACGAGCTCTTTCGACGCGTGGACCCCAAATGCCGAACGGTCGGCGAGTATCTGCGCGAAGAAATCAGCGATCCGCTCGAAGTCGATGCGATCATCGGTGTCAAGGAAGACGAGCTCAGTCGAATCTCGAAAGTCTGGGCGCTGGGATTCCTGTTTCAATTCCTCCAGAGCCTGAAGCCAAAGGTCCTGGGAAGAAAAATCAAACACAGCTTCTTCCAGATTCTCGGAAGGCTGCTTCGAGTCCTGCCATCAATTCGAAACGCCACGACTCGAAGCGCTCCGGCTCCTTATAAAGGGATGAAGGAAATCGCATTCTTCAATGAGCCCATCGTTGCAAGAGGTGAAACACCTTCTGCGGCAGCCAACTGTTCGGCCCGCGCGCTTGCGAAGATCGCGGCCATGATGTCGGCGAAGGGAATCTGGGCGGAGAGGGAGTACCTGAGCCAGTCCGCCTGGAACGCCATGCATGAAGATCCGATCGAGGCCGACATGGGATTCAGCACGAGCAACTTCACGCAAGGTGGCGTCAACTTGTTCATCGAGGCCGACGCAAATAGCACGGAGCTTCACCGGGCATTCAACGTAGGCCGAGAAGGATTCTACGGCTGGATGGGCCTGGGCGGATCGCTCTTCCAATGGCATCCACGACACGAGATCGGATTTGGCTTCGTACCGACATCGTTGCACGTGGTGGATATCCTCAACGAGCGAGGAAAGGTCTATCAGGCCGAGGTTCTCCGATGCGTAGAACGCTTGAGCAAATAGCGGCGGCCGGTCGGCCAGCATCGCCTCGCCCTTGGACGCTCGCTACCCATCCCGGCAGGAACCGCGACGAGATCGGGGACCTCAGGAAGAGCGACTCGCAGAATCCCTCGCGTCGAGTTCGGTTCGCACCGCCGCATGCTCGCTCTCGTTGAGTCCGAAGCGCATGAAGAGGGTTCCGGCGATCGCGTACATCACAAGCGGAAGACCCCCATTGAGGATGCGCAACATCCAGAGCGTTTCTTCGGTCTGTTCCTGGTTCGCTTCAAAGTCCGAGAACTGCAACGCGACACTCACGAGCACGATGATGATCGCCGTCGCGCTCTTGATCGCGAAGCCCCAGGCGGCGGAGTAGGCACCCTCCTTCCTCTCTCCAGTCTGGAGCTCATCCCAATCGATTACGTCCGCCAGGATCGAGTTGCCGACCATCATGCCGCAGCCGGCGAAAAATCCGGCACAACCAAGCAGCACGCCTAATAGAACGAGGTCGCCCTCGCCGACCAAAAGGATCCCGCCGAAAGAGACGCCACTGCCCAAGAGGCCCGCGATCCATGCACTCTTCTTCCCAACGTGCCGTGTGATCCGGAGCCAAATCGGAATGGAGATGATCGTAAAGACGACGAAGATCCCGGGCATCACGCCCACGAGATCCGGTCGTTTCACGACGTATCGCATCAGATAGGGAGCCATGAGACCGAGCACCCCGGAACCCGCAAGCTGACAGAACTGGACCGCCAGCAGGAGACGGGCGTGCGGATTCGCGAGCACGTCTCGCATCGCGCCCCATGAACTCGATGCACCGCGACCCTGATATTCCACTCTCTCCCGCAAGCGCACGGGAGGCACCAGGAGAATAAAGGGCAGCGCGGCAGCGACCCCGAATGCGACGTAAGACGCGGCCAGACGCGAATCCACTGCGTTCATCACGTACTGCATCCCGCCGAATGACAGAAGCATGCCGAAGGTAAAGGCGGCGGAGTTCGCACCGAAGATGCGATTGCGTTCGAAGTAGTCCGTCGTGAGTTCGGCACCGAGCGCGGAGTGCGGAACCGAATACATCGTGAAGGCGGTATAGAAAAAAAAGAGTGAGACGGTCGTCCACGCATACATCCCAGAGGGCTCGAGTTCCGGCGGGCTCCAGATCATCACGAAGCTCAACATCAAGAGCGGAATACCCGCCAGCATCCAGGGTCGGCGACGACCAAGACGCGTTCGAGTCCGATCGCTCAGAGTGCCTACGATCGGATCAGAAATAGCATCCCATACGCGCCCAGCGGCGAAGAGAAGTCCGACTGAAAGCGGCGCCAGCAAAAGCACGTCGGTCGCGAAGTTCAGGAAGTAGAACTGAACCAAGAAAAGCGGACCGGATAGCCCGACGACTGGAGGCGAATAGGAGAGAATCGTCGAAGCCGAAACCCGGCCATCCGAATCCGTCAACTTCGTCTCTCCCGCAGCACCTATTTCTGGGTCTCCCGAGGGTTGACTCACCAGGGCTGCACGCGCACGCGCAGTTCCTGAATCCCCTTCACGAAGTTGGAAGGCACCCGCACGGGATCGGCCACCCCCTCGACTTTACGAAATCGCTTGATGCACTCCTCCCAGAGGACGCGCAGCTGCATCTCCGCCATGCGGCTACCCATACAGAAGTGACCGCCCCAGCCAAAGGATAGATGCTGCTTCGAATTTTCGCGGTCGATCAGAAACTCATTGGCCCGGTCGATCGCCGTCTCATCGCGGTTCGCCGAGACGTACCACATGACGATTTTGTCGCCCTTCTTGATGGCCTTGCCACCCAGCTCGGTGTCCTGGGTCGCCGTCCTTCGCATATGCGCCAGCGGCGTCTGCCAGCGGATGATCTCGTTGACCATGTTAGGGATCAGGCTCGGATCATTGCGGAGCTTGTCGTATTCCGCCGGGTTCTCGTTCAAGGCGAGCACACCGCCGGAGATTGAATTCCGGGTCGTATCATTGCCGCCGACGATCAGCAGGATCAGAGTGCCCAGATAGGTAATCGGATCGATGTCCTGAGTGGCATCGGCATTCGCGAGCGCCGTCACGAAATCGAGTTTGTCAGTCTGCTTGTCCTTGCGCTCGTCCCACAGCTTCGTGAAGACATCGAGACATTCAAGCAATGCCGCACGGCGATCATCCTGGGTCTTCCCCATCGCGGCTAGTTGTACGGGGCTTGCGGTCATCATGTCCGACCAGAACGTCAACTTCCTGCGATCTTTCCAGGAAAAATCGAACATCGTCGCGAGCATGCCCGTTGTCAGTTCGATCGACACACGATCGACCCAGTCAAACTCCTCGTCCGTGGGGAGTCCGTCAAGAATCTCGATCACGCGCTCACGCACGAGGGGCTCGAGATGTTTCAGGTTGCGCGGCGACGAAACCGGTTGCACGACTTTGCGGTGTTCATCATGGCGCATTCCGTCCATCGAGATGAACCCGGCACCCTTCGTCAGCGCTTCGGGCGGGGGATCGACGATGGTGACATTCGGCTCGGACGAGAAGATTTCTGGGTTCTTCTCGACGTAGACGATGTCGTTGAAGGTCGTAACGGACCAATACGGGCCGAACTCACTATCGGCGCAGTAGTGCACGGGGGCTTCCTTGCGGAGGCGTTCGAAATACCCCCAGAACGTGTCGGACGTCCAGAGTCCGATGTCGGACACGTCGATCTCATCGAGGGGAATCGAAGAGGGGTCGACGTGGGTCTGAGGGCCGCGCTCGCGCAGATCGAGGGGTGTGGTTTCACTCATGACTTCTTCCTTCTTCACAAGGCTGCTGACGCCATTCCGTGTAAGGGGTTTCGGTTCGACATCTTTTTGGGGCGTCGCGATCCAGTCGGGCAGCCTGCCGGACACCGGTCCTCGTTTATAGCTGTCAGGATATCCCGTCTCGCGCGATCGTGCGCAGCACGATGGCGGGAATCCTGCGCGATCCCATTGAATGCGTGCGTCGCCTCGATTACGTCCGAGCCGCCTCGAGCGCGAATCCCTCGTATCCACGCGCAGCGATCTCGTCGCATCCACGCCGATACTCACCCACTCCGCCGACATAGGGCATGAAGATTCTCGGCTTGCCAGGGATGTTGGCGCCCAGGTACCAGGAGTTGCAGGAAGCAGCTGTGAGCATGCTTCCCTCAGCCGCTTCGTTCACATGCACGATCCACTTCTCTTCCGCTTCGACTGTGGGCTCGATCGTCGAGAGTCCACGCTGATCCATGTACGCGATGCAGTCGGAGATCCAGTCGACGTGTTGCTCGATCGAAACGATCATGTTGCTGAGAACGGAAGGGCTTCCGGGACCGGTGATCGTGAAGAGGTTCGGAAATCCGTGCACCTGTAGTCCGAGATAGGTACGCGGCCCCGCCTCCCACGTCGCCTTCAAGGGGATGTCTTCTCGGCCGCGGATATCCATTCGCAAGAGCGTCCCGGTCATGGCATCGAAGCCCGTCGCATAGACCAGGGCATCAAATTCGAAGTGACCCTGGGCGGTCTGGATCCCGGTCGCCGTGATGCGGTCGATGCCGCCCTTTCGGAGATCGACAAGGTCGACGTTGTCGCGGTTGAATGTCGCGAAATAGTCCGTATCGATGACCGGGCGCTTGCATCCAAAAGGATAATCGCGCGGCATGAGACCGTCTGCGGTCTTCGGATCATGAACCAGCCGCTTGACCTGCTCACGATACATTTCGCAGGCCAGTTCATTGGCTTCAGCGTCGATCGGGACGTCGAGATAGCGATTGAGCGCCTCGAATCCGTCGGCCTCGACCGCAGCCAGTCGCTCCTCTGGCGTGGTTGCGAGGATCGCGTCGGTCGGCGTCGGCACTGGATTCCCACCGAAGCCCAGGACGAAGCCGGTGATCGATTCTCGCTCACTCTGTCGAAGCTGGTCGTATACCGCCTTCGCCTTCGCGCGATCTGAATCTGTCAGCGGTCGGTTGCCAGCCGGGAGCGTGTAGTTGGGCGTTCGCTGGAACACGGTGAGATGCTCGGCCTGTTCTGCGATCACGGGAATCGACTGAACGCCGGATGAACCCGTTCCGATAATTCCCACACGCACGCCCTTCCAGTCGACGCCTTCGTGTGGCCACCGGCCGGTATGGTAGATGGGACCGGCGAAGTCGTCGGCCCCTTCGATGAATGGCGTGTTAGGCGATGAAAGACAGCCCGTCGCCATGATGCAGAAGCGCGCCTCAAAGACCTCGCCCGCTTCGGTTTCGACTCGCCATCTCCGCTCATCTTCATCGTAATGCGCCGAAGACACACGCGTATCGAGCTGGATGTCGCGTCGAAGGTCGAAGCGACCCGCGACATGATTGGCATAACGGAGAATTTCGGGCTGCCCCGCCATCACTTCCGTCCAGTCCCACTCCTGTTCGAGTTCCTTCGAGAAGCTGTAGGAGTACTCGACACTGGGAACATCGCATCGCGCGCCGGGATAGCGATTCCAATACCAGGTGCCGCCGACATCACTGGCCGCCTCGAGTACCCGGACCGACAAGCCCCGACCGCGCAGGCGATACAGGGCGTAGAGTCCACCGAAACCCGCGCCGACGACAACGACGTCGAGCACCGCGACGCTCGCCCCGTTTTGTAAACGATCAGTTGGCAATGAATTCAGCGGTTTTTCGTTCAAGGGTTCACTCTCCTCGAGTAGTCAGCAGGCAAGGATAACGCGCCAACCAGCCCGAGAAAGAGCCTATTGGCAGAGGAAATTCACACTCTCGAAAACGGCCGTCGCGCCGCGTATCAACGCGAAGCCTCCGTATGACCGTACACGATCGCTAGGAGATGGATCCGTCCGAGAACAGCGCCTCGCAGCCCCGTACCCAAAAGTAGTCTGTCGAGAGCGCGACGCGATCCAGTCGTCTTCGCTCGCATCGAGCCCACTCAAGTCTTCCGTGTTCTCAGTCCAACAGTAGATGCGGGGCGCCTCAGCCACCGTGATCGCTGCCGTTGTCGGATCGAACAGAGCCAACTGGGTGAGCTGTCCGTAGAGACCAAAGTCGCAGGCACCCGGACGCTTGCCCATCGCGAAGGGCAGGACTGAGCATCATCGTAGTCGCTTTCGAAGCGGGGAATCAGGGACGTCGAATCAGTGACCGCCTCCACATTGCCTTTTGAGTCCGACAAAAAGAATGACGGGAGCAGACGCACCTTCGGATGCGGCCGATTCGCAGCCGCCGCCCGCGCCCATGAACTCGATCGGTGTCGTGATTTATTTTGTCACGATGGTCATGTTCATCCTCGAAGATGTGGGTTGGCAGCGATGAAAGAGATTCCCTGTGAACGTTATGCCGACATCTCGGCCAAAGCTCGTGGGGACGATCGGTAGATCTTGATGTTGCGATCCGTTCGTTCTTAGTACGGGGAGTCGTTCGGAGTGTTCTCACACAATCGTTGCCAATCCGACCGCTTCTCTTCCTCGCTGAGCAGATTGGCTGTGATGGGGGCGCGTCCATCTCGCAGCTGCATGAAAGCCTGTGGTTGGGTTTGCAGGTTGTCGAACCAGACGGGATGCTGTTCCTGACTGGACTTCGGACCTCGCGTCGCGAGAGCGAGCTGTGGGATGACGATTGAACCCATCGAAGTGAATTGGCCACCGCTGATTCTGAAGAGCAGTGGGTCGGCCCCGGGCCTCGTTCTTTGGGACAGGCTGAGCGCTCAGTTGCGCACTAGACTAGAGCCACTGCGCTCGACAACTTGGCTGGTCCAACCGGCCATAGGAGACAATAAATGCTGAAACTGCATTTCGCCCCGAATTCCCGTGCCGGCCGTATCGTCTGGCTCTTCGAGGAACTCGGAATGGACTACGAAATCAACAAGATGGCGTTCCACCCTAAGGATCTGAAGTCCGACGCGCATCGCGCCCGCCATCCCCTCGGCCGGATCCCGGTCCTCGAGGACGGCGACCTCACGCTCTGGGAGTCTGGCGCCATCGTCGAGTACGTCATGGCGCGCTACGGAGACGGCGGCCTTAAGCCCGCCGTCGAATCGCCGGCGTTTCCCGAGTACCTCCAATGGTTCCATTACTGCGAGGGCATGGTGATGCCGCCGATCAACACAATCATGGTGCATTCCGTGCTGCTGCCGCCGGAACGGCGCGACGAAAAGGTCCTGGCTCAGGCGCAGCGTCTGCTTGGGCGCTCGATTGAACCCGTGGACGCCGCCCTCGCGGGACGCGAGTACCTGGTGGGCGATTTCTCGGCCGCCGACATCATGCTAGGCCACTCGCTCTTCATGGCGAATCGGCTCGGCCAGGTCTCCGACGAAATGACCAACCTCAAGCGCTACGTCGCGCACATCGAAAAGCGTCCAGCATTCCAGAAAGCCATCACAATGCAATAGTATCTGCGTCGTAGCCCGCCCGACGATGCGGACACCGGGCGGGCTGCAATCCAATCAATTGAAATAGCGAGGACATCATGCCAGTCGGAGACATAGGAAAGGTCGCCGTGATCGTCGGCGTCGGCGCCAGTCAGGGCCTCGGAGCCGCCATCGCACGCCGCACCGCACGCGAGGGCCTGCATACCTTTGTCGCCGGACGGACCCAGCAACGACTCGAAGCGATCGTCGCGGAGATCGAATCGGCCGGAGGTCGGGCGACGGCGGTGCCGACCGACACAACCATCACATCCGATGTCGAGAATCTGCTCGACCGTGCGATCGACGAAGGCGGCTCCCTCGACTTCGTGGCCTACAACGCCGGCAACAACCAGTTCAGCTCACTGCTCGACATGGACGACGCCTTCTTCGAGAATCTCTGGCGTCTATGCTGCTTCGGCGGCTTTCTAGTGGGTCGCGAAGCCGCCCGGCGTATGACGGCGGGACAGGGATCGGGGAGCATTCTTTTCACTGGCGCGACAGCTTCAATGCGCGCGCGTCCTCCCTTTACCGCCTTCGCATCGGCAAAGGCGGCACTTCGCGGTCTTTCGCAGGGGATGGCGCGGGAGTTCGGACCCCAGGGCATCCATGTCGGTCACGTAGTGATTGACGGCATGATCGATGGCGAGCAGCTCCACGGCCGCTTCCCCGAACTCAAGGAACGCATGGGAGAGATGGGTATGCTCGACGTCGACGCGATTGCCGACGCCTTCTGGACACTCCACACCCAGCACCCCAGCGCCTGGACCTGGGAACTCGACGTGCGCCCCTTCAAAGAGAAGTGGTAGGGGATATCCTCGGCGGCGCACAGCAATCGCTTACACATGAGATAACCAAGGTCGTCGAGGGTCAAGACATCGAAGACGACCCGTTGATGCATCTGGATCCATCGCCACCGACACGACGACCACCTGCTCTTCATCCAGACGGAGTATCACTTCCGTCACGAATGAGTCGCGGGTCCACTGGTCGAGGTGACTGTTATTTGAGCGAAACGGGCGGTAGAGCAGATCCCGAATGTTTGGCGAGATCGCTGCCTATACGCGAACTTTCCAGTCTCAGGTGCTCGATCAATGCGTCTATCTCTTCGTTCTCGAGGCGAAGGTTGGGCATGGCGATTTCCTGGTAGCGGAGAAAGAGCTCCGTTGCCGTTGGGTCCCCTTCTGCCAGCATCTTGTCAGGTTCCTTGATCCATCGTTTCAGCCAGCCCCGATCGCGCCGTTCGGTTACGCCCAGAAGATCCGGCCCCAGGCGCTTGTCTCCACCCCCGATGGTGTGACATGACTCGCAGCGCGTTTTAAAAAGGTAGTGGCCCTTGGTGAAGTCGGGCGCACCGGGAACAGTCGCGTATCCCTTTGCTTCTTTACGCGGAATTTTTCCATCGAAAAGACCGTACCCAATCAGGTTCGCGAGCATCTTGGGATTATCGTAGGGTGAGCGCTTGATCCACTTCCCAGTTCGATCATTGCCCACGATGAAAGTTAGGTTGTGATCGAGATCCTCGTTTTGAATTTCCTCCATGTAGAGGCCGAACTTCTTTCGAATCAGGATGATGTCGTCCTCGTTTCCGGTGAGGAAGGTCCATCCTGGCTTGATCGCGAACTTCGCGCGGTATTCCTTCAGGACTTCCGGCGTGTCGTGTTCCGGATCGATGCTGATGGAGTACATAAACACGTCTTGCCCCACCCGATCACCCAGTTCCTCCTGAACCTGAACAAGCTTCGCGGTTTCAGCAGGACATGAATCCCGGCAGCTGGTGAAGATGAAGTTGATCGCCACCACTTTGCCCGCCACGAGATCGTCGTAGAAGAGAACCTCTTCCCCCTCGTGCGTGACCAGGGTGACATTCGGGAAGTAGCCCATCCCGTGCCCCTGGGAAGCAAGAAGAACTTTGCTTCCCAGGGTCAGGCTGAGTGCCAGGGCCAGGCTTATGAAAATGCCAACCGTGAACCAGCTACTCCGCTCCACATTTTTAACGGACTTCCCGTACACGTTAGTCCCCACTCTCGTACGTTCATTTTCTGCCATTTCAACAGTCTCATTATTGCGGTGGCGGCTACTTTAGTTTTTGCCGCTTCGGCCACGGCGCTTCTTGTTCTTCTTGTTCTTCTTGTTCTTCTTGGGTTTTTCAGCCGCGACAGGTGTCACGTTGTTGTCGGGGGTGGGGCCGGCTTGCGTCCCTCCATTCCCGACAGGTGTCGAAGTACCCGAGTTGCATGCCGCGGTGGCACCGGCCGCACAGAGCAATTCCGCCGCATTGTTGTCTTTCTGGAAGTCTTCCTTGGCCTTAAAGTCCCCAACGAGTTCACCGGGACGGTCGCGCCCGTTTTCTTGGGTGCGTGCAGTCGGGAGCGTGAAACTATCCGTGTACGTGCAGCCATTCCATTGCGGTTCCGGTGTCAGGAAGGGGCTAAGTTGACCAGGGTTCTCGATGTCCCAGCGCAGGAGCATCGAGTGATCCTCATGCTGGGTGTTGTGGCAGTGCTCCATGTAAGCGCCGCCGAAGTCCCTGAACCGCATGGCCAGTGTAATTTCGCTGCCACTGTCGTCCATGCGGCCTACCCGGTAGACGTCCTTTCGTCCGAACCTCTCCCAATCGGGCGGAGTCTCCCCATCCCGGGTCAAGATCCGGCCTTCCTCAAAGTGGATATGGACGTTGTGTGACCAGCCGCCCCCTCCATTTTGAATGTGCCAAATTTCGAGATCGCCGAGCTTCGGTGCCGCCGACAGTCGGTGCATGTCCGCGTTCAGCATGCCCTTGCTTCCGTCGTCCACCTTGATGCCCCAGGGCAGTGGTGCGTGCAAAGGCAGCTTGTCGTGTTCATCGAGGTTGATGCTCTCGCCATTGACTTCGTAGACGAAATCATCGGTACC
>DUCN01000087.1:0-7256 GCA_012959805.1 Myxococcales bacterium
CCTTCGCAAACCCTATAAGCGTACTGAGCTGGTAGAAGCACTACGCCGCATAGGCGTAGAGTTGTAGCGCTCGGAGCGGAGAAGGTTTCTGTATCCGCCCCTTCCTATTCCACCAGGCCGCAGTGAATCAAGAGCGCGACGACCCGGTTTGTCCGACTGACCTGCCTGGGGATTTTCGGACCGTTTGATATCTGAGAGAATGGCTTTCTGGAAGGAGGAAGCCATGAGGAAGAGTCGATTTAGCGAAGAGCAAATGGTCAAGATCCTGCGCGAAGCAGACAAGACCCCGATCACGAAGGTGGCGAAGAAGCACGGCATCAGCAAGCAAACGATCTACGCGTGGCGCAAGCGTTTCGGGGCCCTCGACGCCGTTGACGGAAGCCTCGGCCTCAGGCGGTCGCTCAATCTGAAGAATCTGCTGCAACTCCGCAGCGGCCGCGAACAATATCGGAAGTACCAGAACATCAGGTCGTCCCCACCCTGTAGATCGGCTCGACTTGGGAGAATAGGAATGATAAGGCCCATTGTCTGAAGATGTTCGTGTATCTGTACACGACGAACGCAGTCATGCCGCACCCTCAGCCCGAACCGAGCCTTGATCGCACGCCGACTGGCAGTGCCGCCTTCATCGAGGAACACGTAACGGTTGCCCTCTACTCCGAGGACAGCGCCACGATCCACCACGGTCACCGATCGTGGTAGCGGGAGCACTTCCGCTTGTGCGAAGAGCCCAGGCTTGACCTCCAAGTTCTTATTGACGATGGGAAGTCTCACCTCGAACGCCCGCGACACAGGATCGACGAGATCGTTCAGGATGTAGACCCCACTATCGAAGATACGCTCGATGCCGTCGATCTTGATGCGCGCCGGGGTTCATCATGGTCCGCATCATGGACCCCTCATCTACGTAGGGATGCGTGATTGCCCCGGGGTATGGCGCGCGAACGGTTGTTTCCTCAAGCTCTTGCAGAGCGCGAGCATGAACCGCTTTCGCACTGCCAAGGCGCGCCGCCGCCAAGTCATGTCCCGTCTTCGCGTCATCGAGGCGATCGTCTGACGCAACACTGCTGGTATGCAGAACCTGAATTCGGTCGCGTTCACCCGTCGCGTTCTTTAGCTCGGCTTCTGCCAAGCGAAGCGAGTGGCTCGCCTCATCGACTCGGATCCGATAGTGGACTTGCCGAGTCCGAAAGAGGGGCTCGCCTTCCTCAACGCGGTCCCCCACCTTGACGAATATTTCCTCGATGATGCCATCGACGCGGGGTCCGACTTCCGTCGTCTTGTGGGCCGCGATGGTTCCTGTTCCGAAGACCGGCACGACGAGCTGAGTTTGCGCTACGGCCAGCCGGCGAACGCCAATAGGTTGCGGTTCGATCGCCTCGGGCTCTGCCGATTCGGTAGTTCCACAGCCGCCAGTCGCGACACAGAGAGCAATTGCCAACAGGAGCTTTCGCGCGAGGGGCTTGTGCGGTGCGGGTCTCATGCCGAGTCGAAGCCAAGATGGACTGCAACGGACTGCCCGGTTAGGACGTGTGTTTCTTGGCTCTGCCCAGTGAGATGAAGGTTAGGAAGCCTTTGTATGATTCCCTCTATCGCGATTCGTGTTTCGAGGCGTGCGAGATGCGCGCCCAGACAGAAGTGCGCACCGAAACCAAACCCGAGATGTCCCGTGGTCTTGCGGGTGATGTCGTAGGTGTCGGGATCGGGGAAGCGGCGGGGGTCTCGGTTCGCGGCCATGAAGAATGGCATGACGATCTGTCCTGCCGGAATTTTCACGCCACCGACCTCTACGTCTTGCGTCGTTAGACGAGGAAGCGTCGGCACGATTCCGGCGTACCGAAGCGTCTCCTCTACGGCGTTCGGAAGTAAAGTGAGGTCGGCACGAAGCTTTGCCAACTGATCGGGGTGATCCAACAGGGTGCCGACCATCCGAGCAATCAGATTCGTTGTCGTTTCGTTGCCCGCGATCAGCAGAAGCCGACAGAATGCAAGAACCTCCGCATCGCTCAAGCTCCCCTCTGGCGTACTTGCATGCACGATCGTGCTGATTAGATCGTCCGCGGGATCCTTCCTTCGAGCCTTGATCACCTCATTGAAGTATTCGGCGAACTCCTGCATCGCGTTTTCGATCAGCTTGAAGGTCTCCGCATCGGGTGTTTGGGCGAGGGTCGAAATGAAGAGGTCCGACCACCGTTTGAAGTCGTCGCCCCGCTCTGCCGAGACGCCGAGGAGTTCGGCGATTACGGTCACCGGCAGGGGGACTGCCAAGTCGCTCATAAGTTCTGTTTCGCCTTTCGAGACGATGTCATCGAGCAGCGCGTCCGTGATCTCCTGAATTCGAGGTGCCCATTTGTCGATCTGACTCGGCGTGAAGCCGCGGTTGACGATGCTGCGAAGATGGCCGTGTGAAGGCGGGTCGGAGCTGATCACCGTCGGCGTTGAGCGAAAGAGGATGGCGGCGTTGTCACCGGTCAGCGTCGTTTCATAGTTCGCTGCTTGTCCGTTCTGATCGCCAGTCATTCCCATGCCCATTTGGCGCAGAGCTGCAGAAGAAAATTGCTCGTGATGTTTCAGCACATGGACGACGTCGTCGTAGCGCGTGATCGCCCAGACCCCGACGGTTGGGATCTGATGGACGGGTTTGTTCTCGCTCAAATCAGCAAGGAAGGCGTGAAGCTCGTCGGGATTGCGCGGTAGGAAACCGAAGGGACCTGAGCCTGTCGCTTGTTCGGCCAATGTGTTCTCTCCTGGTTGACGCGGTTTTGTTGCTTGGCATTTTCCTGCTGGATTCACGTTGTTTCGACGTACAAGGGCACGGACTTCGGACCTCGCAGAACCGCTGAGTCGAGCATCGAAATCGACTCGGCGGCGAGTTTTATGTTCGTGCAGCGCGAGAAAAGCGTCTCGAATGCGACGCGCGCTTCGAGCCGTGCCAGCGACGCACCGAGGCAGTAGTGGATGCCGTGGCTGAAGGCGACGTGTTCCTGCGTAGAGCGGTCGATGTCGAATTTTTCCGCATTGGGAAATTGCTCGTCATCGTGATTGGCGGCGGCGTAGAAAACGAGCAGGGTCGAGTTCTCCGGAACCAACCCACTAGGCAATTCGACGGCCTCTTTGTTCGAGCGAGGCAGAGCTTGGATGGGCGAGTCGTAGCGAAGCACCTCGTCTACCAATGATGGAATAAGACTCGCGTCCGCCATGACTCTCTCAAGCTGATTCGGATGAGCGAGCAGCGCCTTCACCCCGTTCCCGATCAGGTTGGTTGTGGTCTCGTTACCCGCAATGAGAAGCAGAGCGACGAATGAAATCAGCTCACCTGTAGAGAGTGCATCTCCCTCCTCGGCCTGGGTCAGCACACTGATGAGATCGTCCTTTGGAGCGGCGCGACGTTCCGCTGCGAACCGCTCGAAGTAGTCCGCCATTTCGTCGGCAGCTTTTCGCACGTCTTCGGGGGTGTACTGACCATCAGCGCCCGAAAGACCGATCACGAATGCGTCGGACCACGCCTTGAACTGGTCTACCCGGTCGCGTTCGACCCCCAACATCTCGGCAATCACTTTGACTGGAAGCGGTATCGAGAGACCGCGAACAAGCTCGAGCTGTCCGTCGCGGATCGAATCGTCGAGGCATTGGTTCGCAATTTCGCGCATGCGCGGTTCGAGGGCCGCGATGCGACGCGGAGTGAAGCCTCGATTGACCAAGCGACGTAGGCGGCCGTGATCGGGTGGATCGGTTGCGATCATCATTGGGGAGGCGAGGAGTCGGTGTCCTGCGAGTGCACCGCTGTTCGGCCCCAGCCCGGATGCGCCTCCCTGCAGTGCTGCCTGGAGTGCACTCGAAGAGAACTGTTCCGGGTGGTGAAGGATGTGGATCACGTCCGCATGGCGCGTAATCGCATACAGGGGCGCTCCGGGTGCAAGCGGATGGATCGGAGATTCGCGCCGCATCGCTGCGTAGTAGGGGTAGGGGTTCTCACGGACGTCGGGTGAGAGCAAGTCGAAGTCCGATGCGCTGGGTTGTGTGGAAGCTTTTGGTGGAGGACTCGATGAGATCGTTGTCGATGCCGTCATGCTCGCTTCTCCTTAGTTAGTTGTTTTTGGGCATTTGGGTTGGCAACACCTCGGCTACGAAACTCGAGATGTCCATGAGCTTCACGAACTTGCTCGAGAGCCGCCTCGATCCACGCGAAGTTCGAGGTCGCCCCCTCGAGCGAGCGGTTCATAAGATCGTATATAACTATGTATTATATTACTAGATCATTTATGATCGTATGCCGTGGAAGCACAAAGCCAACCGCACCTCAACGCCACCGCACCTCCTCCCATCCCAAACTCCGGGGCGCGATGGCTGCACGGTCCTGCAATCGACTTGTCGTTCGGGTGTGGCGGTGTGTACATGGCCATATTCCTTTTGATCCTCGTGGCACCAGCCACCGTGCAGCAATACGCCCCGCTCGGACTTCTGCCACTCCTGGTGCTTGTAACTGGCATCCCGCATTACGGTGCGACCCTTCAGCGTGTCTACGCGCGGAGAGAGGATTTCACGAAGTATCGATTGCTGGCGGTCTGGGCGTCACTCGTAATTTACGCATGGTTCATCGTCGGCGTATATGAAGCGACACTCGGTTCGTGGCTCGTCACGCTATATCTCACTTGGAGCCCATGGCACTACACCGGCCAGAACTACGGTGTTGCCCTGATGTTGTTCGGGAGACGCCACGGGGAAATCCCGGTGACAACCAAGCGAGTTCTCTACGCATCATTCGTCCTCTCCTACGCGATCGCATTTCTTGGAATCCACGGTGCCTCAGGGACACAAACGTACGTAGCAGAGGCAAACTACCAACTGATTCGACTTGGAATCCCGCAGGCCGTGTATGACCTG
Source organism: Myxococcales bacterium (assembly GCA_012959805.1). Classification (GTDB taxonomy): domain Bacteria; phylum Myxococcota_A; class UBA9160; order UBA9160; family UBA4427; genus UBA4427. Next base: position 4,885 of record DUCN01000087.1, read on the forward strand.
GTACTGCCGATACTCGTCACCAGCTATTTAGTGACATCAGGAATCGCATTGCTTCGACTAGGGCGGGGACGAAGCATCGGGGACCTAGCTCCGGTTGTCGGGCTAATTTTGCTACAAGCAACTTGGTTTTGTATTCCAGTCCTAGCTCGCTCCGGCGCCATACCCGGATGGTCTACCGACCCGCAGCTCGAGATCTACAGCATGATGTGGGTAGGGATTGGCCACTCTGTTCAGTACCTATGGGTGACCACTTACTACGCAAATGCAGCAGACCCGGGCAACTCAGCGTACAAGCACTTAGGATGGGCGCTGCTGGCTGGCGGTGCGGCCTGGGGCATCCCCGCCTTCGTGTTCGCACCCGATGCCCTCGGCGTCCGCGCCTTCGATTATGGCCTGGGAATTCTCGTGGCTGCCGCCGTCAACGTTCATCACTTCGTTCTCGACGGTGCGATCTGGAAGCTGCGCGATGGCCGGATCGCTCGGATCCTCTTGGTGAAGGCTAGCGAGCAGGCAACACCCACCCTGATGTCACCACGCCATTCGGTGAGTGCACGCGTCGCCGCCACTCTCGTTGCCCTCGCCGGGATCGCATACGTGCTTGTGAGTATCGTGGGCACTCTCGAAGTCGAGTTTGGCGTACGTCGGGCTTCGAGCCCTCCGAACTACTCACGCATGCGCACAGCCGCAAATCGCCTTCGCTGGATCGGCCGAGACAACCCAGGACTGCGCTACGACCTCGGTTTGGCGGCGTTCGCAAATGGGGACCTCGAAGTCGCGGAAAGGGAACTCCGGCGAAGCGTATCCCTCAACAACGACCCCGCGGTATGGGTTGGCCTGGGGATGGTGGCAGAGCGCGGAGCGCGATGGCAATCCGCACTCGATTCCTATGACGCAGCTCTAGCTGCAGACGAATCGAACCTTGCCGCCCTGACGCGCTCGGCGCGACTTCTCCAGCGATCGGGACGAACGGAACGCGCAATTCGATACCTAGAAAGAGCGACCACGCTCGCTCCAGAAAACAAGAACTTGCGAAATTGGCTCGAGGAACTCGAGTCCGGCTGAGACTTGACTCGGCGATGGCGCAAAACGACGGTCCGTGAGGTCCGACGGGCTAGTCAATCGTTGCTCACACACCATCATCGCTTGCGACCACCTTTCTGAATTTGCCTGTGAAGCTTGGAACGTAGACCCTTGGGAAAGTTTCCAATGATGAGAAAGCGCGCCCTGCTATTACCAGAGTTCCACCACCGGCGTGGAATATTCGACTTAAAATGCAAACTGTCGCCTACCCCGACGATGAACTCTTCTTTGCCGATACTGAACGTGATTTCCCCCTGTTCACAAAGCACGACCTCCTCTCCGTCATAGGCGTATTTTTCCTCGCCGCTATCGTACCCGCGCGCGATCGTTAGCCTCCAAACTTCGATTGCCGGGTCGAACAAATCACCGGAGAGACGCTCGACGCGTATCCTCGATCCATCCCCGATCATCGCGTGATCCTTGGCACGGAGGAGTACGACCTCGTCCTCCTGCCCTTCTTCACCGACCAGTTCGCTAGGTCGGCGACCCAGACCGTCTGCGATTTTCATGAGTATGGCGACAGATGGGACCATCTGGCGAGTTTCGATTTTTTGGATTGTACTCGCGGAAACGTCGCTGCGTGCCGCGAGTTCATTCAAAGAAAGGTCGAGCCTCTCCCGCCAATCGCGAATACGACGACTTAATTGATCCAAGGCCTCCTGCATGTCCCCCCTCGTGCGCTGACTCCGATTCGACTCGAAACTGATCGGCGCGGGAGACAGAATAGGCGAAGATTAAGGCAAGGCTCTACATACTTGCTATTGCAAGCGAATTGCCCATTCAGAGGCCTGGTAAAACAGCGACCCAGCGGCGGACTGGCCTGCGGTGAGAACTGGGGCGAGAGGGTCTGGGGCGTTCTTGGCAACTAACGCAGCCCAGACACCCAGCCTCCCCCAGGCTCATGCGCCGAACCTACTCGGCGTGTTCTCCAAACGTAGCGTGAAGCCCCTATTCTCTCTGCGGCCACTCGCTGGCTCTGACAACGAATACGCAGCAGGAAACACCGATCTAGGTGTTTCACCTTGGAGATCGTGCGATACTGGCGCATGCGGAGTCGCTCACCATTTTGTGAGTGAATGCATTTCAAAGCCCCGGGAATCTTCCCCTCGACGTACGAGCGCGCCGTGAGCAATTTCAGAAAAAGCGTAACCAGTGAGGATCTGATCGAGGACGCGAGCACCGCGGCACCGCAGCGCGGACGTTGGCTCACCCAGCCTCTCCGGGGGATCCTCGACGAGTCGCAGCAGCGAAGAGTTCTCAACAACTTATCGTTCGCGGCGGCGCTCGCGCTG
>DUCN01000087.1:7266-15763 GCA_012959805.1 Myxococcales bacterium
AGGCTTGCTGTTCAGCGCGGCAGGCTTGCTGTTCAACGCCGGAGGCTTGCTGTTGAATGCAGACTGGGGCAGACTCAGGGGCTGCGGAGGTGCCTATGCGGTCCATTCCGAGACTCCTGCTCCTGGCGGCGGCGCTCGCGCTGACCTGTGAAGTCCTATACCTCTTCTACATCGACAAGCCCATCGGCGGCGTCATATTGGGTGTCTTGTCGGTTGGCCTGATCGCTTTCCTCGCGGTTCCCGTCGTTGTGCGGGTAACCGACGCCGCTGCGCCCGGTGCGCTGATCGTGCTGATCGCCATTTCCGGCCTCATCCTGGTGCCCGCCTACTACCAGGGCGGTGCATCTGCTCTTTTTACGGTGTGGTTTCTCCTTCTTCCACTGCTCGGCGGGCTTCTGCTCGGACACCGTATCGCCATCGCCATGGGCACCCTCGGCCTCGTTGTGATGACCGGTCTCTTCAGCTTTGAAAGTATGGGATGGCTTCCCGATTCGACTGGAGTGATGGACCCCTTGCCGGCGTGGCTCAACCTGGTTTCGGTCATTGTGTTCTCGGCGCTGGTCGGTGCGCTTGGCGCGAAGGTCCTCGTCTCTTCGGCAGATCGTTTGCAAGTGGCCATGCTCGCTGATGCTGCCAAGGCCCGTGCTCTCGAAGAGGCCATCGAGGGGATCGCGCGCGTCGGAAGCGATGGGCGGTTTCGGACGGTGAATTCCGCCTTCACATCCATGCACGCGAGTACGACTCACGAGCTTATAGGGACCCCCGCTAACGACTGGATCGTAGAGGAGAACCAGAACGAAGTTGCGCACGCGGTGGCAGCACTGGCGGAAAATGGAAGGCAGGAACTTACGGTGCGGGGACGACGCAGCGACAACAATTTCTTCTTCGCGCACATGTTTCTAGTTGCGATTCCCAATGCCGAGCCGGGGGAGCATTATCGCCTTGCGAGAGACGTAACGCAGCAACTGGAACTCACGGACCAGCTCACCCAGGCTATGAAGATGGACGCCATCGGGCGGCTCGCAGGCGGAATTGCTCACGACTTCAATAATCTACTGATGACCATCCTGTCGGCTAGCTCTCGCTTGAGGGATCCGGTTGCAAGCCTTCCCGATTCCAATTCCGCGTCGCAGTACTTGACCTGGATCGACACGTCGGCGCAACGCGGGGCAGCACTCACGCAGAAGCTTCTGGATTTCAGCCACGTCCCGACTTCGGAGTCAGGACCCATCGACGTGAACCAGAGTCTACGCCGCCTGATCGGAATGCTGGACGCGGCCTTCGGTTGCCCGATTGCTGTGAAAACCGAGTTGCATTCGAGTTCGCTTGTCACGGTAGGCGACATCGCGCGCCTCGAAAGCGGACTGATGAACCTCGCGGTGAACGCGCGCGATGCGATGCCCGATGGCGGAACCCTGCGTTTCCGGACGACCCCGTGCACCCTCGATCCGGCGGATCCACACTTTGCGGCCTTCCAGCTCGAGACGGATCGATTCGTTCGGATCGAAGTGATCGACGATGGAACAGGAATTGGTTCGGAGATCATCGACAACATCTACGAGGCCTTCTTCACGACCAAGCCGGTGGGCAAGGGTACCGGCCTCGGCCTGTCTCTCTTCTACACCTACACCCGAGAGGTGGGCGGTGCGATGGAGATCGAAAGCGAAGCGGGCAAAGGCACCACCGTCTCGATCTACCTACCTCACAGCGATCAACTCGTCTTCGATACCCTGGAGTCGGCCGAGCCCATGCCAACGGGAAACGAGACAATTCTTCTGGCGGAGGACGAACCGGGTGTGGCCGAATTTCTATCGATGCTGCTTTCGGAGGCAGGCTTCGAAGTGATCTCGTGTGCCGACGGTCGCGAGGCGGTCGAGCAATTCCACAAACACCGGGATTCTCTTGACCTCGTGCTCGTCGATTACCGTATGCCCGAGCTCAACGGCCTCGAGGTCTTCGAAAGGATCCACGAGGTCTCGCCGGAAATACCGGTCATTCTCATGAGTGGAAATATCCCAGCCCGGAGGATTCAGGCCCTCCAGCAGAACGGGCTATGCGACGTTCTGCGCAAGCCTTGCTCGGACAGTGACGTTGTGAAGTCAGTGCGTCGTGCCATCGACTGTACGTCGGCAAAATAATCTGGACACCAGACGGCTCTTGCTAAGAGACGGTTCTCAGTTTCAGTCTAGGCCGCTTTTGCGGCGAAGAACTCCCTCTTTCTTCGTTGCATCGTTTTCCGTTTGATCTTCGCGCGTTTGGTCAACACTTCGTACTGCCTTCCGAAGTAAACATCGGCTGGCGTCACGTTGTCGAGTGATTCGTGGTAGCGCTCGTTGTTGTAGTACGCGACGAAGTCGCGAAGCGCAGCCTCGAGCTCCCACGGGTGTTTCCCGTCTTAACTATTCGGACACATGGGCTTGGGGAGCCTTCGAGCAATTGCCACCTCCTTGAGAACACCGGGGGCCCGATGTGTGTTGGGGCCAACTAGGACAATGACAATGTCGCTCTGGCGAATTCTGGCTTCGGCTTCCGCCTCCCAATCGGACTGTGGTGCGGCCTGTTTCATCGACCAGTCAGCACCATCGAACGGCGATGTTGGAAGCTTCATTTGGCCGACCATATGGTGCTTGAGATTTTGATCTTCATCAAAATCAAAACTGAAGAACGAGCGCTTCTTTGGCATCTAGAATTCCTCTGATTTCGCTAGCCCGAACCGGGAGCCTCCAACTCGCTGCGTAGCGTTCCATCACGATCTGAGACTCGTGGGGAGCGATCCGCAAACGCGTCAGGAGTGGCTGCCGGAGGTCACATCATCGCGAGTTGGGCGAACTTCCCTTTGTCGCCGAGCGGGATCTCGCACTTCGCGCGCGTTCCGGAACCTCGCCCTGTCGCGTCCAAACAATCGCGCGAGGTCCAACGCGCAGGTCGCATGCCGAGGTTCCGTCGTCCAGGACCGCGTAGACGCTGTACGGACCTGCCCTTCGCGGACCCTGGATGAAACCCGCCCACGAATCGTCCCGAGCCGGAAGCCGCACCCCCCGCAAGTTGGATTCGCTCGTCGCGAACACGCCGAGTCCCCGCACGATTCCGTCGCGATCTGCAATCACGATTTGCTCGAGTTCGCCACCGCGCGCAAGATCGCGCGCCCAGCCCGCGACCCTCAACACCATACCGTCGCGGGCGTTGGTCGGTTGCGTCCACGACACCTGTCCCTCGCACCGATCTTGGCCCGTGAGCGCAAGGCCTTCGGCCAATGGCCGACCCGGCAAACGAGCGCGCGGCTCGCCGAACAAGCTCCTACCGTCAGCGCGCAACCTTGTGACGACTCGGTACGCACGTTCTGGTTTGGGAATCAGCGTGGTTCGCGCCAAGTCGTCCCAGCGAATTCCGAGCAGATGCATGGTACTCACGTAGTCCAGGTGAGCGCTGCGGTTTCGCTGATCACGATGTTCCTGCCAAATGTGGGGAAGCAGCGCCGCCGTGAGCAGCACGATCGACACGCAACCCACGAGCGAGCGCCAATCATTGCTCGGTTCACGGTCTCCGCGCAAAGAACCGATCCCAACCGCGACACCTACCCAGAACAGCGTCGACCAGGTGGAATAACGAAGAAATAGAGCAGACTCGCTCCAACCGATGCGATTGAGGGCGACCATGAAGCCCGCCACAAGCGCGACGCAAGGCAAGCCAACCGCGATCGCCTGCGCGCCGGTGGTCGGCCCCGGGCGGCGGATGAACCCCACGATGAGCAAGAGATAACCCGCAACGCCGAGTCCGCCTGCGACCAGCGCGAACCGGAACGGCTCGATCGGTGGCGAGTGCGGGAGCAATGTAGCCGCGGGTGCGCCCACGTACGCGATCGTGGACACGAGCAGCGCCCCCGGCGCGCTCATCAGCCGCGACGTGTAGGCGTTCTGGATCTCTCGGCCTAGAATCTCGATGCCCGTCAAATAGATGACCAGCACCACGAGCGCGCTCACCGAGTACCCGATCAACCATTTCATGGGCAACCGAAGCACCAGGCCGCTCGAGACCAGGCCGGCCCAACTCGCGAAGCCCACTCCGCTGTTGAACGTCGCCCCTGTGGCGGCCAACGCGGCTCCGACCAGCAACCAGGGGTTCGGAGACGCTCCCGGCTTCATCGCGTCGATCGCCTTGGCGAGACACACCAAGCTCGCGAGCGTGAGCAGGGCCGCGAGCAACGTGCCTTGATTGAGTCCCCACACGAGATCGTGCCGAGATGCGGACCAGGCCCACAAGAAGATCGCGAATGACGCCGCACTCCGAGCGAGCAGATCGCCCCGAGTCAGCGCCTTGCCGAGGACCCGAACGAGAAGCACCGCGCCAACTCCGACCCACAACACCGAAGCGAATACGGGCAGGTGCATGTGCCCCCCGAAGAATCGGTAGTCGCTATAGATCAACGCGAGCGTCACGGGCACGCGGTGACCCACCTGGTCTTTCACCAGCCACTGCAGGAGCGGGGTCGCGAAGAACTGGTCGAGAATTCGCCAGTCGTCGTGGTTGGGGACCGTGTAGTGCGAATCGAACGCCAGCCACAATACGAACAACACGAACGAGAACACCGAAGCGCTGTACGAGAGCGACAACACGTTGGCGACGGAAATCATCGCCGCCCGACTCGGACCGTTCGGCTGTCCTGATTCGCGGGTGGACATGCCCGTCAGTATAGGGGGCCGAAGGAAGGGGCCGAGCCCAATTCCCACGGCAAGCAAGTTCGCGCCGAGTGGACCCAGCTGTTGATGGTCCGCTGCAACGGCTTGTTATGCGGCCGCTCGATGCGCCGACTCGACTACGTGAAGTACAAACTCCGCAGCGCAGCGAAGAGACCGTGTGGGGGTACCAAGCGAGGGGTCCCGTGGCTTGCCTGTTCGATACGCGAGGCCCTCCTCTATGATTGGATGCCACCGCGAATCGAACTCGGAGAGAGCGTACTCCGCGGCGGATTCCTTCGAGATGACCTCACCCGTATTGATCGTGTGGTGCAATCGAGGCGCTCCGAGAACGCCCCATGACGTCCACCAACGATGACGGAGCCGCGTGCCGATACCGGGTACTCTCAAGACCTGCTCGGCCCATGGCCTCCAGTACGATTCGAGATTTTGTAGGTTCCACAGGCGCAGTGCCTCGCTATCTGGCTGAATGTGGAGATCATCAACTTTGGGACCTCGGAGACACACGCCGTTGACCGCGAGTGTCTTCCATACGACTGGGTTCACGTCGAATCCAGCCCCAGCGTTGAACTGCTCGGCGGTGTGTGATGCCACGGGCACTATCGCCGAGACCGGCTTCGTTAGATCCGCGGCGACCACGAACACACCATTGCAGGTTCCGGTGAGTGGAGAGTGACCCCGTGCGATCGCCGCGATCGCACAGCTGGCCCCGGAGACAAGGTGAATGAGCCGCGCACCCACCAGTTCAGCGGAGGACCACCGCCGGTCGAGGAGCGCGACGAAGTCGACATCGCTGCGACCAGGCCGGTAGTGTCCCAGGGCGGCGGAGCCAACCACGTAGAAACCGGTGATTCGCCCCGGCAGAATCGCGTCTGCCACCCGCAGGTACATGTTCGCGAGCCGCTCGTAGTCTCTCGCGTTCACAGGCGCCTATACTCGCTCAAGCCGCATAACGGATCGGGCATCAGCGGCGTTGAAGGGCGCCTCCGAGTGCGCTGAGCCTGAAAAGGTTGATGCCAGATGGTAACACGGTCAATTGAAACGGGCTGTTCAACGTCCGGTTCATTGGCCGCCGCAACCGACCCAGCTCCCACCCCACGCTTGGATTGCGCGCCGCAGATAGACCCCCTCTGGACTAAAAGGGCGGCTGTTTTCACGATCCTCTGCTCGGATCTAGCGTGAGATGCTTGTCCGGTTTCATCAACTGATCTGACTCCCCGCGTTGGACCCTTCGCCCGTGATTCCGAGCGATTTGTCATTCGGCTACTGATCGGCGGAACTAAAAAGCCCGGTTAAAATCCCGATCCCCGAGCCCACTTATTTTCTGCAAAATCACCAGGGAATAAGAAAAAAATCGTGATTTCTTGTGGCAACTAAACGGCAACCAACCGGCAACCGCCTCGCAACGAACCAGCAACTGCCTTGCAACTGTCTCGCACCAAACCAGCAACCGCCTTGCAACTGTCTCGCAACGAACCAGCAACCCGCTAGCACGCGATAGGCAAACAAGCGGAAAGTCGGATGGCATCTTCCCGGCAACTCGAAGGAAATGCCGGCGACTGGTGATGGCCCGTGAAGAGGTCGCGCAAGCCCCTCCAGAGCCTGATTTACCTGGACAACAGTATCGATGTTTCGGAAAAATGCACTTGTTTTGCTTACCCGTTGCACGTAAGGTGCATACCTACACATTGAAGCGAAATCGGTTTATGAAATTCAAAATGGATCTTCGAAAGTAACCCGAAGCTGAAGCTGAGAAGTGAGAATCCAAGATGCCGGTACGTGGCAACTATCCGTATGCAGGACCAAACCTCGAGCCCTTCGCGAACCTTATCCAACGCGGTGCTGCGCCAGAGAGAGTGGACGATTTGGGGGCTCTTTCATCCGCAAGGATGAATCGAATGAGCTTTTCCAGGCAGTCTATGCTGGTGGCACTGGCTTTAGTCCTGGTCGTCAGCCTGCCAATCGTGTCGGCGCAAGCCACTTCCATCTACCAGACCGGCAACCTCGTGGGTGGCCCGGGCGGAGGGGAGTTTACAGTCGCCCCAACGAATCCGGGAAACTATGGAAGCGGTGCGGAAGTTACCTGGAGTTTAATGCCGACCAATCAGAATCCTGGCGCCGTGTTCGACCTCTTTCATGACGGAGGGATTTCGCACCTTTCGGCATTTATGGGGGGGCAATGGAAAGCTGAGATCGTGCGCGCGTTTGCTGCCTGGTCAGACGTGGCCAACATTACATTCACAGAAGTGAACGGCGATAACGCCGCCGTTAATGCCGTTACGACCGGTGGTGATATCCGTATCGGCGGCGCAGAGTTCGATGGACCCAGTAATATTCTCGGTCATGGATGGTTTCCAAATTCTAGCTCTGGCGGCTCGATCGACAGTGATATCCACTTTGACATTGCGGAGAATTGGACCGTAGGATTTGCTGGCCCAGGCTTTGACATCTTCACCGTGGCCGCACACGAAATCGGTCACGCCATCGGATTGGACCATACCACGGTACCGGGTTCTCTGATGAACTCGTTCTACAGCGAAGCGTTTGTTGGTCTGCAGGCCGATGACATCCTCGGTGCTCAGTCCATCTATGGTGTTGCTGTCGCCCCCCTTGTAACTCCCGAGCCCGACACGATCGTCCTTCTGACCACGGGGCTGATCGGCTTGGCCGCCGGTCGCAGGAAACGAAGCAACTAGGCCCCGCGCACGGTGGCAACCGGGTCATCGCATCTTCACATAACATCCGGCAATTCAGCAAAACTCTCGTACGCGTGAAATGCGAACGCGGCGAGCCAAACGGATGAGGCGAAACGCCAGAGGGGGGCGGGATTTTAACGGGGCTTTTCAGTTCCGCCGATCAGTAGCCGAATGACACATCGCTCGGAATCACGGACGAAGGGTCTAACGCGGGGCTGCCCTTTCTGCAGGGAACCGCGGGCTCGGCGATCTTCGGGCTGCTCCTAGCCGTGCTAGTCGGCCTGGTGATCGTCGGCGGCATCAAGCGAATCGGCGAGGTAGCGGGGTTCCTGGTCCCGCTGATGTGCACCATCTACGTCAGCTGCGGGCTGTTGATCCTGATGTTCCACGCGAGAATAGGAATTATAAGGCCCATTGTCTGAAGATGTTCGTGTATCTGTACACGACGAACGCAGTCATGCCGCACCCTCAGCCCGAACCGGGGCGCTCAGCGCCTACAAGAGAGTGATGAACTTCGACCTGAACTGGGGCAAGGCGGAACCATCAGGCTGATCAAGCTCTCCGCTTCACCTCAACCCCCACAAGACCGAGACCGAGTAGGCAAAACATGCACCGCAAGACCACGATGACGATCCGATGCACACATAGCCTCCTAAGCATCGGCCTAACAGGACTCGCTGCGAAGGGACGTAGATCGCTGCGCTCGTGAGTGGTTGACAGCGCCGACTAACGCCGCACCCCCGCTTGGATTGAGCGCCGCGGATAGGACACCCACGACAGCGACGATTGTTCGACTCTCAGTCTAATTCAGAGATTGAAAAGGAGCGCGGTGCGGGACCGATCGGACGACGGGGCTACCAGGTCAAAACAACCCCAACCTCCGGCCCATGCAAAGTTTCCCCGCCACCTTTGACGAACCGATACCCGGTGCGCACGGCTACGCCTGGAAGCTTCGGATGTCGCAACAGCAGTGCAGCACGATAATCTGAGAGACCTTGCTCGCCAATATCGGCCCAACGCAAGTCCATCTCTGCACCGACAAACTCTCTTGGATAGAAGCCCAGGCTAAGGCCGGCTTGAAAGCCGGTGTGGGACGAATCTCCCTTG
>DUCN01000088.1 GCA_012959805.1 Myxococcales bacterium
CGAATCTCCGAGTTGACCTAAACTTGACCTAAGTGTTCGTCACGCACCTCTACGCACGGTACACATCGTAAACATCAATGAATTCAACGATCGCAACACGTTGCCAACGTGAGGGTCGCCAGTTCGAATCTGGTCTCGTGCTCCATACACAGAAAAGGTCTGTCCCTCGAAGAGGGGCGGGCCTTTTTTGTGTCTAGAGCTTGAGCTTGGTTTTGAGTAGGCCCTTTCGCTTAAGAGCATGCCAACGGAAGAGGGGGGAGCAGCCGTTAGGCTGCGAGTGCGAGCGATCAGCGAGCGACGAGTAGGAACGGATGGCCGCGCGAAGCGTGGACAGAAGTGAGTCGCCAGTTCGAATCTGGTCTCGCGCTCTATTATTCCTAATCCCCTTCGCGTAGTTAGGCGAGGGGGCTTAATTCGTTTTGAGGCCGCGACAGCGCGGGTGCCGCCGGGGTGCCGTCTGCCGTCCCCAGTTCGACTCCGCTCTGCCGTCCCCAGCCGCGATCGATCGGCAACTGAAGAGATCCCCGTTCACAGATGCGCCGTGAACGAGCAGTCTCGATTGCCCGAGCTTGAAACAGGGAGATGGAACAGGGCAGGGCGTTAGGTGCTTGCGTTCGCCGCGACTCCCGGCACGGCGATTGCGTAGTGGCTTCAATGCGAGCCCGGTCCCGGCGCGACGATCCGATTTCCTACGAACGCCACGAGCCGGAGAAGACGCTTCTTCATCATGTCGTGAGCGAGCACCTCGAGCCATTCCTCGAACACTCGCGATCTGTCGGCGCTCCTGTCGCTCGCTTCGTGGAGCGCGAGATCCGCGCCTACCTCGAGTGCGGCGTCCTGGCCCACGGATTCTTGCGTGTGCAATGCGATGCGTGTGGCCACGATCGGCTCGTCGCGTTCTCGTGCAAACGTAGGGGGTTCTGTCCCTCTTGTGGGGGGCGCCGCATGGCAGACACAGCAGCTCACCTCGTCGATCGTGTCCTCCCCGAGGTCCCCGTTCGACAGTGGGTTCTTACGCTTCCCTACCCGCTTAGGTATCGCTGCGCCTGGAACACCCGGCTCACCAGCGAGGTTCTGCGTTGCTTCCTTCGCGCCGTCTTCGCGAACCAGCGAAGGCGAGCAAAGCGGGATCTCGGTATTCGAGGGGGAATTTGCGGCTCGGTCACCTTCATCCAGCGCTTCGGCTCGGCACTAAACCTAACGCCACACTTCCATACGCTCCTGCTCGACGGCGTCTACGAAGGGCCGGCACACTCTCCGGGTTGCTTCCGGGCGCTCGATCCCCCCGAGGCCGAAGACGTTGCGCGGGTGCTTGCGGGCACGGCTAGGCGGATCCGAAGGGAGCTCGAACGGAGCGGGGTCGAGACGGACGAGGATCCGATCGCGGCGGACGACCCACTACTCGCGATGCTCGGCGCGGCCTCCATCCGATCCCGCATCGCGACCGGCCCCGAATCGGGCGAGCCGTGGCGTCGTCTCGGAGACCGGGTGGAGCCGGTCGGAGAGGAGGAGGGCGGCGTGGAGCCAGAAGCCTCGATTCCGCCGCGCTGTGTGCGACACGGCGGGATGAGCCTGCACGCCGATGTGGCCGTGCCCGCCCACGATCGGAGACGACTGGAGCGGCTGTGCCGATATGTGGCGCGTCCTCCGCTCGCACTCGATCGGCTCGAGGCGACGAGCGACGGAAGGCTCGCCTATCGACTGAAGACGCCTTGGCGCGACGGGACGACACACGTCGTGATGGAGCGCCACGAACTCCTTGAGCGCCTAGCGCCGCTCATTCCCCCGCCCCGGGCGCATCAGGTTCGCTACCACGGCGTGCTGGCTCCCTGCGCCAGCGGCCGAGATCGGATCGTGCCGAGGCAGGATGCGAAGGATCCGGTTCCACACGCCACTAATGACGCCCCTTGGCGCCCAGTAGACGACTCGGCGACGCGGATCGACGGAGCCAGCGGCGGCCTCGATGCCCTTTTCGAGCGCGGCGCCGGTATCGCTAGGCCGCCCGCTTCTCCGGTTCTTCGATCTGGATCGATCGAATCCGGTCCCGTCTCGACGGACGCACGAGTTCGACTCCCGGCGTTAATCACGCCCGCTGTTCCCCTGCCCGGCCGCACGGCCTGGGCCGATCTCCTGCAGCGGGTCTTCGAGATTGATGCGCTGCATTGTCCCGCATGCGGCGGTCGGATGCGGATCCTGTCGGCGATCACCGAGCCCGAGGTGGCGCGGCGGATCCTGGAATGCCTCGACATGCCCTCGCGCGCTCCGCCGCTCGGCAAACCGAAAGGAGGGCCCGCCGAGTTGCCGCGCGAGGAGTCGGCACCCGATCTGCCCTGGGACGTCGACCCCGGCTTTGATTTCGACCAGTCGCGTCCGGACGACAGTTGATCGTCGCCCGCTGATCCGCGAGGGCGGGCGGCTCGACACGTCGAGTCGAGACGGCATCCAAGAATATCGGTCGACTCGGATCGGGCCAGCGGACACGCTCGCCCGCCTCTCGGCGATCCCGCGGGCGATTGCGCGCCGCGAGCCGCCCGGGCCGCGCGCCAAGCTTGAAATCGTCCCCGGAAGGGGCCGAGTAGCCTTTCGGGGCCCGGAACGGGCCCCTTCGGGCCTACTTGCCAGAAGACCTAGTAT
>DUCN01000089.1 GCA_012959805.1 Myxococcales bacterium
GCGCGAATGGATGACATCGATCTCAACTTCGATGACTTTATTGCGAAGGTGAACTCTGATCTTGTCGGCAAGGTCGTGAATCTCGCGAGTCGAACCGCACGGTTTGTGAAGGGGCGGGATCTCCCGGTGGTCTATCCGGCCAAGCGCGATGGCGGACTCTTCGAGGCGGGCGTCGAGGCGGGCGACGAGATCGCTCGTGCCTACGAAGCCCGGGATACGAGTCGAGCCATGAGACTCATCATGGGGCTTGCCGATCGGGCGAATGAATTCGTTGAAGCGCAGGCTCCGTGGAATTTGAAGAAAGATCCCGAGAAGGCGGACGAACTGCTCGAAGTGTGTGCGGTCGCGCTGAATCTATTTCGTCAGATCACGGTCTATCTCGCGCCCGTTTTGCCGCGTTTTGCCGACGAGTCGGCCCGTCTGCTTTCGATCGACGCGGCGACAACATGGTCAGATGCTTCGACGCCGGTCACGAACGGGACGGTCGTGAAGTTCGAACACCTGATGCAAAGGGTGGACTCTGAGAAAGTGGCCGCCATGGTCGAGGCCAGTCGAGAAGCAGCGATCGCCTACACCCAGGCTCTGGAGCAAGGGCAAGCCGCATCGAAGGGGAACTCACAAGCTGGGAGCGAAGCATTGGACGGAGATCCTTTGGAAGCAGAATGCACGATCGATGATTTCTCGAGGGTCGATTTACGTGTGGCCGAGATCGTTGCCGCGCGAAAAGTCCCCAAGGCCAACAAACTGCTCGAGCTCGAACTCTCCCTCGGTGGAGATGAGCGCCGCACGGTATTTGCGGGAATCAAGAAGGCCTATGAGCCCGAGGCGTTGGTCGGCCGATTGACCGTCGTGGTCGCAAATCTGGCCCCACGGAAGATGAAATTTGGTCTCAGCGAGGGGATGGTGTTGGCCGCAGGGCCGGGAGATGATGAGATCTTCATTCTTTCGCCAGACTCGGGGGCGAAGCCGGGGCAGCGGATCCGCTGAGGTCTCTGTCTATCTGCGGAGTCCCAAGTTGAGGACGCGCTGGATCAGGTCTTCGTAGGACAGGCCGATTTCCTTGGCAGCGGAGGCCATCTCTTCGAAGTTGGCGAGTTCAGGATTCGGGTTGGCTTCGAGGAAGTAGATCTTGCCGTCGTCGGCGAGTCGGTAGTCGATTCGGGCATAGCCCTCGAGAGAGAGCATCCGGTAGATGCGTTTGCTGGTTCGTTCGAGCGCCGCCTCGACACCGTTCGGAAACTTTCGAGCGCCCGTAATCCGCACCCCATGCTTCTTCTGATAGAGCACGTTGTGCTTCAGGCTTTCCGTGGCGATCAAGTCTTCGCCGGGGACCAATTGGTCGACGACGAGTTCGCGAGGCGGAAGGGCGACGAGTCGGTCATTGCCGATCACACCGACATAGACTTCGCGGCCAGGGATGAATTCCTCGACGATGGCATCGGTTTCGATTCGATCGTGCATGAATCGAACTCGGGTTTCGAGAGCCTCGTCGTCTCGCACGATGGATGCCTTCGAGATACCCATCGAGGCTTCTTCGATCAGTGATTTGACGATCAGCGGGAATCCAATACGCTTGGGGCGATGCACGCGGCGACCCATTCGCGCGACGAAGAATTTGGGCACCGTGATTCGATGATAGGTGGCGACTTTTTTAGAGAGGGCTTTGTCGCGGGCCAGAACGAGGCCGCGGGGGTTGTTGCCCGTGTAGGGAACGCGAAGCAACTCAAGGTACGCCACGACATGCTGGTCGTAGATGGCTTCGCCCTGGAACTCGTCGAGCAGATTGAAGACGATGTCGGGTTTCCATTCCTCGATGGCACGGCGGATGGGAAGCACGGCGTCTCGAACACCGAGCGGCTTCGATTCGTGGCCGAGCTTTGCGAGCGCGCCAAGGATGTCGCTCTCGGTCTTGATTCGATGGAAGTCGTTTTCGCTCAGCGAACTCATATCTTCCGGCGGAACCAGGTCCTCGTGCATCAGCAAGAGAACGCGCAGTTTCTTTCGTCGAGTCGGTTTCCTCGCTGGGGTCATAGGGCGTGCCAGTCCTTTCCGGGGTATCCGAATGCGGCGCTGCGAGAGGAGAGCAAGATCGCCAGATCGACGACGAGCTGGCGTCGGCGACCTACGGCGCGGAGCCCGAGTTCCCGGGTTCGCCCAATCATCTCGGCGAGAATGCTGTCGAGGGCGAGTTCGTGCCTTCCCGTTGATCGTGCCACCAGTCGTCGAATCTCCCGGCGATGACTTCGGAGAAAAGATGAAGCAGGCGGGCTGCGAAGCGAGCCGTTCACGGGACGAGAAAAGAGTCGGTAGAGGTCCTGGTCCGAAGCACGCGCAGCGGCGATCTGATGCCGCGCGCGTTTAGCCTCGTAATGCTCGCGCAGCGTTGTCTTGATACGGTGAATCGGGTCGGGGCGCGATCGACTTTTGATGGACGGGGCCTGGCCAGCGAGTTCGGTCATGAGCTCATCGACGTAGGTGAGCTTTTGCAGCGCTCGCCACCCCTTGTAATCGTGTCTCCATGTCGAGCCCGGCGTGAGCCAGACCGCGAAGGTTTCTGCGAAGTCCTCGTCCGGATGACTCTGCGCATACCAATAAGGAAGATGC
>DUCN01000090.1:0-480 GCA_012959805.1 Myxococcales bacterium
GGGAAACAATCGTGGCCGCGATCGCTGACGGCCAAAATTCGCCTTCACTCGATGAGAATTAACTAGTATCACAGTTGCGAAACTAGTATCATAGTTAGGGATACGTCATCATCGAACGAACACGCCATCGCAATTCTCTGAGGGGGGACTCGCTCATGAAGGACATTGTCGGCAAGGTGGCATTCGTCACAGGTGGCGCCAGCGGAATAGGCCTCGCCATGGCGCGGTCGTTTTCGGCCGCGGGGATGAAGGTCGTGATCACCGACATCGAACAAGCCGCACTCGACCACGTAAAGGACGAGTTCGCGAGCAGCGCCGAAGTGATCCTCCTGAAGCTCGACGTGACCGACCGCGATGCCATGGAGCAGGCAGCCCAGGAAACCGAGGCCGCCTTCGGCAAGGTCCATGTGGTCTGCAATAACGCAGGGGTTTCCGTCGGCGGGCGAATCGACAAGATGAGCGGCAAGGATTGGGACTGGG
>DUCN01000090.1:510-1257 GCA_012959805.1 Myxococcales bacterium
CGGCGTCATCAACGGCGTGCAGACCTTTTTGGGTCGCATCAAGGCGCACGGCGAAGGCGGCCACTTTGTGAACACCGCCTCGATGGCCGGAGTGATGCCGATTCCGGGCGGCAGCATCTACACCACCAGCAAATACGCAGTCGTCGGCATGTCGGAAGTGATGAAGACAGATCTTGCCCGCTACGACATCGGCGTGTCAGTGCTGTGCCCGGGCGGCGTAATCACCAACGTCGGGAAGTCGGGCCGCAATCGCCCCGCGGATCTGAAGCCCGAAGCCGACAACACGCGTCTGAATCTGGGCAAGTTGTCCGAGACCGTCATGGACGACATGCTCGAAGCAAAGGTCATCGGGGACATGGTGCTGGAGGCAATCTTGGCGGACGACCTCTACATCTTCAGTCACCCACATTTGAAACCGGTCGTCGATGCGCGCACCGCGGCGATCGACGAATCGTTCGCGCGTTGGGCGCGGTATCGGAATGACCACGGCATCTGAGGGAATTATCAGTGAGTGAAGATCGGCAAGACGATTCGCGCAATGTAGTTCCAAGCCCCGAAGAGCTGGGCTTCGACCCTGTGGAGACACGCGAGCGATACGCCACGGAACGTGCCAAACGAATGCGCGCCGACGGCAACGATCAGTATCTGGAAGTGACGGGCGAGTTCGAGCGCTACAACGATGTCGACCCCTACGTAGAGCCGGGATTCACCCGTCCATCGATTCACGAAGAACTCGACGTGGTGGTC
>DUCN01000090.1:1342-1862 GCA_012959805.1 Myxococcales bacterium
TCCTCGACAAGGCGGGCGACTTTGGCGGGACCTGGTACTGGAATCGGTACCCGGGTGCGCAGTGCGATATCGAGTCCTATATCTATCTGCCGCTGCTCGAAGAGACCGGATACGTCCCAACGTTGAAGTTTGCCTTCGCTCCGGAGATCTTCGAACACGCGAAACGGATCGGCAGACACTTCAATCTGTACGAGCGAGCCTGCTTCCAGACCCAGGCCAAGGAAGGCCGCTTCGATGCCGAGACAGGACGCTGGACGATCACCACCGATCGCGGCGACGTCTTGAAGGCGCGCTTCATCGTCATGTCGCCCGGGCCTCTCAACCGCCCCAAGCTTCCCGGTATCCCGGGCATCGAGCAGTTCGAGGGACATTCGTTCCACACCAGCCGCTGGGACTACGATTACACGGGCGACGAATTGAACGGCAACCTGGACAAGCTGCATGACAAACGGGTGGGCGTCATCGGAACAGGGGCGTCGGCGGTGCAGTGTGTCGAGCATCTCGGCGAGCATGCGAAGCA
>DUCN01000090.1:1916-2519 GCA_012959805.1 Myxococcales bacterium
GCTGAAACCCGGGTGGCAACTCGAACGAAGCCTGAATTTCAATGCCATGGTCACCGGGGTGCCGGTTGAGGAAGACCTGGTGAAGGACGGGTGGACGGACATCTATTGGCGTCTTGGCGAGACGGCCCGGAAGGTGGCAGAGAGTCCCGACATGACCCGTGAAGAGATCCGGCGGTTGTCGGAGATCACCGACCAGCAGCTGATGGAGGAAAGACGCCAGCGGGTAGCCGACATCGTCCGCGACGAGAACACCGCCGAGGCACTCAAGCCCTGGTACGGCCTATCGTGCAAACGACCGACGTTCAACGATGGATATCTGCCGACGTTCAACCGGCCCAACGTGACGCTGGTGGACACCCAGGGTCAAGGCGTTGAGCGCATCACCGCGAATACTGCGATCGTGGGCGGCGTCGCGTATGAGCTCGACTGCCTAATCTTTGGGACAGGATTCGAGGTGGGTACGTCGTATATCCGGCAGTCCCAGGTCGAGCTATACGGCCGGGGCGGTGTATCGCTCACGAAAACCTGGGAGAATGGCAGGCGGACTCTCCACGGCTTGCTCAGCCACGGGTTCCCAAACTTCTTTCAGGTGGGCATCACCCA
>DUCN01000091.1:0-2105 GCA_012959805.1 Myxococcales bacterium
GTTCGAGCAACTCGTGGCGTTCCATCAAGATGTGGGTCGTGCCATCTCGCCATCGGTTCTTGAGCTTTTAGCTGAGCCTACCATCGGGCTGGGATTCGAGACGGTCCAGGCAGATCGGCCCGTCACGGGGGCTCCCCGTCACGGGGCTCCCCCTGGGTATTTAACATAACGCCCATACTCGGACGTTGTGCTGGAACCCAGCTTGTATGTCCTATCCCCCCTTCCACCGAAGATCGGCCAGCCTCTCAGGTCCGATCGTTTCGGCACCCTCGCTCGTCGAGCAGATCGCGAATCTCATAATAGGCAGGTCCGGTCTGAAAGAGCGGAATCCGCGGAAAGAGATGATGGATGATGTGGTACTCCATGCCCATCGAGAGGATCGTGCCGACTGGTGATCGCCAAGCACGTGTGTCTCGATAGCGCCCCGTCTCCTCCATGGGATGATGCGGCGCCCAGCTGAGGAAGAGTTGGATATAGGTCATCGCCAAATGTCGTGGCACCCACCAAATCAGAGCCGCCTCGATCGCATATCCCGACCAGGCGAGCCCCGTCAGGATCGCGTAGTAGCCCAGCGAGAGGATCGTGCCTTCGCGAATGGCTTTCGCAAGGTTCGGATCGTCGCTCCGACCGATCGCGTTCGCGTAGCCCTCGTTCGCACCGTGTTGGCGGGACTGCGCGCCGTTCCAAACGGCCTGCCACCAGGTGTCGCCGCGGTTTCCGTGGTCGGGATCGAGTTCCGGATCGTTCGCGTTGGCGTGGTGTTGTTTGTGCGTGATCCAGGCGATTCGATAGGGAAGCAGAAGTGGAATCGTCGAAACGTGCCCAACCAATTCATTCAGCCATCGCAATGGAGTTCCCTCCGCGGCGATGATCGAATGTTGCGCCTCGTGGGACGGCAGATAGCAAATCGTGATGGAGAGGGTCGAAAGCAAGAAGGCCGCCCAGATCGGCAGAAAGCCCATCAACGCAAGCGGCCAGATCGACAGCCAGAGAACGAAATTGCCGAGCCCCCACGCGACCATCTCCCAGGGCACGCGACCCATGTACTTGCGCGCGATCGCCGCTTCCTCACGCTTCATCTGGCGATCGCTGCGTTCCGGCACCGAATTAACTGCTGTCGCCGCCGCGTTCATATCCATCGCCCCCGCAGCGCGGCGATCACGCCGAGAATCAATCCCACGCCCAACCCGACGTCGATCGGTTCGAGATCGAAGGGCACGGGCAGCGACGCCGCCTCAAGCGATTGCGCAATGAGCGGCGCGAGGAAAGCGACGCCGAATAACACGGGGCCCATCGCGGCCATCAATCCTTTTTCAGGCACAAAACTACTCATCAAGCACTCCTCTTCTCTTCTGTCTCTTCTAGGATCGGGACCACGCTCGTCCGGCTGCGATGCACAACGACGTCGAGGACGGAATCCGCAAGCGCGTCGACGTCGTCAACGTCAAACACGTCCGTCCACACCGAATCAGTCAGCAATTGCGCGGTTCCCATCGCCGCCGCACAACTAAAAGCAAGCAGCGTTTCGACTTCAATCTCTGGGTGCCAACCGGAAGCTTGCGCGACCTCGACGCCCTCGCGAAGGGTCGCGACCCATGCCGCGCGGGCGCCGCGCAAGTCGTCGTCGAGGTGCGCTTCAACCTCTGGATGATTGATCGCGCGAAAGTAGGAGGGATTGTCTTGCGCAAACTGCACGTAGGATCGGCCGAGCGCACGGTATCGGGCGACGGGATCGGGACCGGCAGCCTCCGCGCCGGCGCGCATGAATTCGAGGCTGCGCTGGAAGCCCACCTTCGCCAATTCACAGAGAAGCGCCCTTCGATCGGCGAAGTGAGCACCGGGCGCTGCGTGGGAGACTCCTAGATCACGAGCCAGCCCCCTCAGCGTCAGAGCCTCGATGCCCCGCTCGGCGATCACGTCGGCAGCACACTCGAGCAGCGCTTCCTTCAGATTTCCATGGTGATAGGCCAATGCGTCTCCCTGGATCTTGCCAGTGACAAGATTCTCACAACGACAGGATCTTGTCAACGTCTAGATTTTAGGCGACGAGAACTAGACCCCAAACGGATCGGATTCGGAGGTGGCCCGTCACGGGGCTCCCCCTG
>DUCN01000091.1:2148-2468 GCA_012959805.1 Myxococcales bacterium
CCATACTCGGACGTTATGTTAAATCCCTACCGGGTCCCGTGACGGGCAGCGGACGTCGCGGCTCATCGGGTCTCGCCAATGGTAGACTGGCAGCATCCGGAGCATCCTTCGGCAGCGAAGTAATAGGCGGCGACACCGCTACGACGGTGGAACTCTCGCTCACCGACGGAGAACTCGGCGACTCCACCGGAGTAGACGGCCAGATCATCGATCCAGGCGGACCCGCACTCTTTGCCCCCGAGCCCGGATTCGGAGCGGCCTTCCTCTCCGGCTTGCTGATGCTCCGGTGGCTCGCGCAGCGGCGGCGCGGCCGACTCGCA
>DUCN01000092.1:0-1633 GCA_012959805.1 Myxococcales bacterium
CCCCCAGTAGTGGCGATACAAGGGCTGGAAGAGGCCCCAGGTGAGCAACCAGCGCCCAGTTGCCGCTACCTACGGGCAAATTCTTATGTAATAGTGAGCCTGTAGAAACGGGCCGGAATTGGCGGCCAGGCCAACGTCCACTACTCGCTCGCATACTCAGTTCCGTTCTCACTCACGTTATTCCCCCCGGAGGTGAAGATGCCCCGCACACCCGCTGCACTCCCACAAACCCTGCCGCTGTTGCTGCTGGCCCTGCTACTGGGCCTGGCCACAACAACACCGCTGCCGGCCCAGGTGGCATCGCCCTTCACGCTACGCGCTGGTGATGCCGAAGTGATTGCGGGTGGATCGGTCGAAGTTCCGATCTATCTCGATGTGAATACAACCGTCGGGGCCTCCAACGTTACTTTCGGATTTATCTATTCAGATATCTTCGATCTCACCTCTGTCTCGCAGGGTTTTGCGTTGGCAGGACTGAACGGTGGTGACGGTGCCTTCCAATTTCTGATCGACACACAGGAATCAACGGGAGACCCAAACAGTAATCCTTCAACCCCATCTGGAGCGCCCAGTGGCTATAAAGGGGCAACGCTGCAGTTGCAAATCCCCGACAAGAATTTAACAGACTTCCTTACTCTGGGTGCCGATCAAGAGATCGCCATTCTTCACTTCACGGATGGTTCCAATATTCCAAGCGTCTTTTCCGCCATCGAATTCACCAGCACACTTAGCGGCCCCCTGGGTCCGCCCATCGGTGACGTTTTTATCGAGGTTATCGATGCCACACTTCCGCCCGATCCGCCGGGGACTTACGATGAAACGGGCAACCCGCCTGGGGTTTCGACCGTGGAAGGTTCAGTGCTGGTGATTCCACCACCTGTGATCAACTTCACCTGTGGGCAAATCGATGACTGTCTTTGCCTTGTGGGTTTGTCATGGACGAATGCGTATTCGTACGATGAACTTAGCCTTTACAGCAACGGAATCGATCCGGGTAATCTGATCGCTAGCCTTGCCGGGACAGCTACCGATTATCCTGTGACACAAACGGTATCGACAACCTACTTCCTGGTGGGAGTGGCCAATGGCATGGTTTCGAATCCAATCGAATGCAGCGACTTTTCGACCTGCAGTCTTACAGATATTACACCTCCGGTGATCGTTGGAATGCCGGAGGACATCCAGTTAAAGACGGATGCAGGGATATGCAGCACGACGGTGTCCTGGCCTGAACCCACGTCTACCGATAACTGTGATGGGGCCGTAGTTCCAATCTATGTGGTAACAGAGGACGGCATCCCCGTGAGCCCATCCAATGGTGAGATGTGGTTCTCGGGCAACTATATCGTCTCTTACACCGCCACCGATGCCAGCGGCAACACGGCAAACGAGAGTTTTTCGGTCACGGTAAATGTACCACTGGGTGACGATTGTAATCTTAACGGCCAGCACGATGCCTGCGATCTCAGCCAAGGGACAGAGGCAGATTGCAATGCCAATGGGATCCCCGACTCTTGTGATATCTCCGAGGGTACCGAGTTTGATTGTGACCTTGATGGTGTGCCCGACAGTTGTAGGGGTGGGAGCGCATTTGATTGCAATAACAACGGCATCCCCGATGAATGCGCCTTTC
>DUCN01000092.1:1659-2447 GCA_012959805.1 Myxococcales bacterium
GGCAATGGAATTCTCGATGATTGCGAAATAGCTGCGGGGATTGCCGAAGATTGCAATGCGAATGGAATCCCTGATGAATGTGACATCGACACGGGATCAAACGACTGTGACGGTGACGGTGCCATTGATAGTTGTCAGTTGAATGATGGGACTGCTTTCGACTGCGATCTGAACGGTACTCTCGATGTCTGCGATGTCGCATCCGGTGCGTCGGATTGTGATCTGGATGGGGTTCTAGACGCGTGCGAGATCGCTGCAGGTGAACCCGACTGCGATGCCAACGGTGTGCCGGACAGCTGCGATTTGGACACAGGGGCCACCGATTGTGACGGCAACGGTGTGCTCGATTCCTGTGATCTCGCCGGCGGAGCCCCCGATTGCAACATGAATGGATTCATCGACTCCTGCGACATCGCTGGCGGTGCGGCTTTCGACTGCAATGGGAATAGCGTGCCGGACACCTGCGACTTGCTGAGCGGAACCAGCACCGATTGCAACGCTAACGGATTCCTCGATGACTGCGACATCGCAAATGGCGTTGATACCGATTGCGATCTCGACGGAGTTCCCGATGGGTGTCAGCTCAACACCGGGGCACCTGATTGCAACAACAACGGCATCATCGACAGTTGTGATATCGCCGGCGGCGCCGCCGACTCCGACGGTAACGGCATCCCCGACGAGTGCGAGGAGACACCGTTTACCCGCGGCGATGTCAACGGCGACGGCGGTGTCGACATCAGCGATGCCATCGCCACCCTCGACTACCTCTTCACCGGCGGCACCAT
>DUCN01000093.1:0-481 GCA_012959805.1 Myxococcales bacterium
GGTGGGCCGGATCTCGACTCGGATGGGATCGCCGACATTCAGGACAATTGTCCTTCGGTACCGAATTGCAGCCAAAGTGATAGCGACTCCGACGGCGTCGGAGATGCTTGTGAGCCCGAAGTCTGGCTCAGCACAGCGGGGGTTCCGATCACGAATAACATGATGGTCGCCCCGGGCGAGTCCGTCATTTTCGACGTCGAAGCCTGGGATGAAGACGGGCTTGGCTACCCGGTTTTCGCAGGTTTCGGGAATCTGAATGTTGTGTCGTTCATCTGGGACTTCGATGGCGCCGAAGTCGCACATCCTCTGACGGCATTCATGGCCAGCCCGGAGGTCACCTTCAACCTGCCGCCGGGGGAGGCCTCTTGGAGCTACCAACTGAGCGTTACGGTCTATGACGCCGCCGGCAACTCCACTGTGATACCTCTCATCGTGAGTGTTCTCGAACTGCCGCCCGCCGTCCCCGGTCTCCCACTCGCGG
>DUCN01000093.1:511-14184 GCA_012959805.1 Myxococcales bacterium
CCACCAAAGCCGCCGCAGGTAAGAAGCCTGCGCGGCGCAGCTCGCTTTGGGCTCGTTGGTGGCTGGGATATCTGCTGCGGGGAATAGGCAAAACAAGCTGCGTTTTCCGCACCGCCGATACTACGCATTCTGACAACTAAGCCCCGGCGGGGATAGGTGGCCCTTTTCGGGGGCGAGGTATTGGAAGCCATCTACGAACAGGGCTTCTTGGGCTGCCCGGGTCGGGGCCTCATTCTCGGTTTGACATAACGTCCATACTCGGACGTTGTGCCAGAAGGCAGCTTGAATGTCCTATCCCCAAGTTTGCGATTTGCCCCCACCCTAAGTCTGTGAGAACCTGCTGCAGCTCGCGCATTCCATTCCTCTCATCCCAGACCCACCATGCCGCTGCTCTCGGTCCAACGAAACGCCTCCGTGCCAGAAGCCCGCGTTGGGACCCTTCGCCCGTGATTCCGAGCGATTTGTCATTCGGCTACTTATCGGCGGAATTAAAAAGCCCCGTTAAAATCCCTATCCCCCGGTCCGGCCTCAGGGATCACGGGCTGGAAGTGTCTAGCGAGTGCATGCGCCCGCGCGGTTTGCCGCGCACTCCTACTCGAAGAAATCAACCTTTCCCGTCTTCATGTCGTAGAGCGCACCGGAAATCTTGAGTTGGCCCTGTTTTTCCATTTGCTTGAGAATTGGACTGCGAGTGCGGATATCCTGCATGCTCAATCGAATGTTCTTTTCTGCCACCAAGTGGACGAATTCCGGATTTGCGCTGGTCTGATCGCCCGCGTAGTCGGAAAGGGCATCGACAGCCGGCTTGATGTTCGTGAGCATCTCGGTGATGTTACCGAGTTCAGCGCCATCGATTGCGGCCTTGACCGCACCACAGTCCTCATGCCCCAGCACGAGGATCAGCTTCGCCCCGGAAATTTTGGTAGCGAACTCCATGCTACCCAGGATATCCGTGTTCTCGAAGTTGCCGGCGACGCGCGCCACGAAGACGTCGCCGATTCCCTGATCGAAGACGTCCTCGACGGGAACACGAGAGTCGACGCATGACAAGATCATCGCCTTCGGAAACTGTCCGCCAGCTGCATCCCTGACCTGTGCGGAGTGATCGCGATTCGTAACGTCGCCTGACAGGAACCGCTGGTTGCCACGCTTCAGGTGCATCAATACTTCATCTGGAGTAAGCGCTTCCTGCTCCTGTCGACTCAAGACGCGCTCAACCAGTGGTTCACCACTCTGAGCGATGGCCAGCCCCGCTGTTACGAGGAAGCCTACTACGAGAATCATGTTCCGCATCTCTCGGTTCTCCCTTGCTTGGTCCTAGCGTTATGGAAAGGCCGCATAACGGATCGGCGTTCAGCGGCCAGCAACAGCGCTGACGGGGCCCGATCCAACTCCAGAAGTATGCCGCCAGACAGCAACCAAGTCCAATTGAACTGAGCTGTTACTGGTCCGCTGTAACGGCTTGTTAGGCAGCAGCGATTCGGAAGCGGTACTGAATACGACTTCCGTCATCCTCCTCGACCTCGCCAATGACGGGCTTGTCCAAGGACCCCTGACCAATGCACCGAGGCCAGAATCGAGATGCGGCACGGTTGAGGACGTGAAACTGCAACTCCCACGCGCCAGGGTACTGGCGCCAGATCTCCGCTACCGCCGCCGAGCCCAGGCCAGACTTCCGATGCTCTGGACGGATGTAGAACTCGGACATTTCGATCGTGCCCGCATCGGAAACTTCGCGAAGTAGCGCGAAGCCAACACGTTCTGTCCCGACTACCAAGAACAGCGGATGGCGCCCCGGCTCTGACCAGTAAAGAGGAAAGTACTCGTATCCCCCAGCATCCACCGGCCCAACGGCGTGTTCACGATGACTGCTGAGTTCCGCAAGGTAGTGATCGAGTAGCTCGTAGAGGATGGGCCGCTCCGCCTCACTCGCGCGACATAGTTCCACCACGGGCGTTGCCTGCACTACTGCTGCCTAACGGATCGGGCTTCAGCTGCAACAGACAGCGCTGACCGTCAGCGCCATGCCACAGAGTCCCGACACCAGAATGCTACCCAACTGAGGAACGCCCAGCTGGCTGTTGTCAGCTGCAAGCCCTTGTTAGACGGCAGCCGGGTCTACTCACTGGCGATGAAGTAGGTGAGCGAGCGGATGAGCCCCTGCTGGACTAGGAAGACGTCGACTGCGTGTACTGTCGAACCACCGGCTAGCTCGATGACGATCTCAGCTGCCACACGCTCGCCGTCAACGAGCAGTGAGCCGACCAAGGTCGGCGTGGGTCCGGCTCGCTCGATGACACCGCCGTAGAAGTCTCGTATGGCCGCGTGCCCCTTCTTCCGCGCGCCCAATCCGACTAGCTCTGCATCTTGGTGAAACAGGTCGACCACGCTCAGGTCGCGAGCACGCACCCGGGAAAAGTACGTCTCAGCAATCTCATCGGGGGAGGGGACCCCTGCATCGGGCATGCGCTGCTGCCGCCTAACGGATTGAGCTTCAGCGGCAGGGCAACAGGCTGACCGGCTCGCCACGGCTCAAGTGATCGATGCCAAATTCTACAGAAGGTCGTAACGCCTCGCTGTTGCCCTGTCCGACTGCAAGCTCGTGTTAGACAGCCCGGAGAATAGGAATTATAAGGCCCATTGTCTGAAGATGTTCGTGTATCTGTACACGACGAACGCCCCGCGTTGGACCCTTCGCCCGTGATTCCGAGCGATTTGTCATTCGGTTACTTATCGGCGGAATTAAAAAGCCCCGTTAAAATCCCTATCCCCGGGTGAATTCGGGGGCAATGTCGGCGGCGTCAATCTCCGCCTGAATTTCACGACCGCGCTCACGCGCATTTACGTCGCGCAACCATTGGCGCGCTGTAGCCCGTCAGCAGGGTTCGGACTCCGGACCCGCCTAAGCGAAGAGACCCATTTCGGGGTCTGTCACCCCGTTCGCCCTTGCGGCCAGATACGCCCTCTTCCTTGACTGGGCCTTAGTGAAACTCGGTCTTCAGCCGACCGCCGCGCTCCAGTTCGCAACCAAGTGTTCAACCGACCGGGCCGACAGGGCATGGAGCGTGAAGGTGGGGTTGACCGCGGCGGACGTCGGAAAAAGGCCCGCCCCGCCGATGAATAGATTGGGCACGTCGTGGCATTGGCCGTAGCTGTTTGTCACGGAGTTGGCGGCGCTCTCGCCCATCACGGTGCCTCCCATGATATGCATCGGGGCCCGGTTGGCGTGCCAAGCTTCCTTTGCCCCCGCCGCCTCGAATACGCGCACGCCTTCGGCGGCGGCCACATCCCAGAGCGCATTCGACGCCTTGCTTGACGTGTGGGCGACGCTGGCGAGAGGCACCCCCGCGGCGTCTTTTCGCGCGCTCAGGGTGACCCGGTTTTCCGCGAGGGCCTCGTCCTCGACGACCCCCGTCATGGTGATCATGTGCCGGCTGGCGCGCTCCATAAACTCTGACAGCGCTTTGCCGCGCAAGTCGGGACGGCTCGACGCAATCCCCAATAAACCATTGGGCTTCATCGCCTGGGCGATCATCCACTGGTAGCTCCCGAAGGCGCCCTTTGCCTTGTGGGCGTTCTTGTCGTCGTAGTGCTCTTGATTGAGAAGCTGACCCCCGGAGGCCCCGAAACCCGGGTTGGTCTCTTTCTCGTGCAACCCGAATACCGGGACGGCCATGTGGCCGGTAATGAAGCGCCCGAGGGTGCCGCTCGCATTCGCAAGGCCGTCCGGATGCTGGGCCGTGGCACTCGCCAGCAGGAGTCGAGGATTCTGGATCGTGAACGCAGCGAGTACCACCACATCGGCCATAACCTTTACACGCTGGCCGTCCTTCGTGATGGCCTCAACTCCGGTGGCCCGCTTGCCACTGGCGTCGGTAAGCACACGCACCACCTCGGTGTCCGGGTGAAGGGTGGCCCCGGCGGCCTGAGCCTGGGGGAGATGAACTGTTTGCGCGTTGGCGAGCGCGCCGATAGGACAGCCCGCATCGCACCAGCCATCCCACATGCACTGCGGCCGGCCCCTAAAAGCACGCGTGGTCACCGCCAGAGGTAGGGGCGAGACCTTCATGCCCATGGCCTCGAACCCGTGCCCCACGATGCGGCCCTGCTCGAAAACGGGCACTCGCGGCATGGGATAGGGGGCGCCCGGAGGCCGGGTGCTTTCCATTCGGTGTTCGCCCGCGATGCCACACTCGTCCTGCACGCGATCGTAATAGGCCTGAAGGTCCGCGTAGCCGATGGGCCAGTCCCGGGACCGGCCATAGAGACTCTTCACACGAAAATCGTTTTCATGCATGCGCGGCCAGACCGCATAATGGTGCATGCTGGACCCGCCCACGCCGCGGCCCGCGTTGAAGCCGTAACCCACCGTGTCCTTACCGGTTTCGAGCACCGGGGCGCCGGAGCCCTTGAGCCGACGCGCCCAGAGCATGGAACTCACCAGATCTTCGTTTTCCCGGGCCGGGCCGGCTTCGAGAATCGCCACGCGTTTGCCCGCCTGGGCGAGGCGCGCGGCAAAGTGGCTGCCCGCTGCCCCAGAGCCCACGATCACCGCATCGATCTTTTCCGTAGGAAGCGCAGTCAACTCGGCTCCCCCCACGCACTCGGCGGCGTGATGTGCGCCGCATAGGGAACGCCAAGAGCCGCGAAGCCCTTCTCGGTGCCATAGGTGACATCGCACGCGTCGTTGCGCACCACAAAATAAAAGAGCGGCGGAGGCGGACCCGTCCAGCCCTCGATCTTGCCCTCGGCCAGGGCATCGACAAGCGCATCGGCGGGGGCGTCTTGGAGTTCTGCAAAGGGCAGTTTGTACAACGCCCGGGCGGCGACGTTCAGCGCGGCGAGGCCTTCGCGGTAGAAGGGCGTAAAGGGCGGGTCCACGCCTAGATACTGGAGCATCAACATGCAATCGCCCGAGCTGGCGGCGAGTTGATAATCCACGAAGGCCACCACCCCCGCCTCCCGGCTGCCGGGCACCAGCCGCTCGCCGAGCGCGGCCAGGGTGTCGGCTTCTTCTCGCGTGAGCGCAGCAAGCGGAACGCCCGCCGCCTGAGCCTCGGCGGGGGAGAGCTTCACCACGCTGCCACCCAGGGTGAAGGTGAGCAACCCGACGCCACCGGCTTTTAGGAGTTCGCGGCGCGTGGGGTGTGCGTGCATGAGGAGGACTCTAGAGGATGAGACGGGAGAATGGGAGCAGGAGAAGACCCAAGGGTCAGAAATAATCGTGGTCTCGGCCAGAGGTCACCCCGCGTTCGATCGGAATTGGCGCAAAAGTGTATTGGGAGTTTTTCGATCCCTCAGAGACCTCCGCCCTTCTGAATCCCGACGGGCTTCATGCTCTGATTGCACATAGGAAAAACAAGCCAAAACCCTAACCTTGGGACTTGATTCGTCTGGTTGAGCTTGCCACTCCCACTTCGACTCCCCAGTTGCCTGTCGGCCAGTTCCTACTCGCCGTTCTCTGCGAACCACGCGAGCACTTCTTCCGCGCAGCCCTGGAAAGCAATGGGGCGCGCCAGCCGGGTCATCGCGCGGTCGTACAACTTGTCGTAGTAGTGCCGCAGCAGGACGTCGACCCACAGGGTGTGGGCATCGAGGGAGAACCACCGTTGCTCGTGATCCGCGAAGGCCAGAGCTTCCAAGCACTCCGCCGTGTGCACGCCGCCGAGGCGCTTCGCGAGCTTGTTGAGGTTGACCTCCAGTTCTTGGCGCACCACAGCACGCGATGACAACTCGGTGGGCTCAAACACATACTCGCGAATGATGCGAGCCATTCGCTCCGCGTGGGTCGCCTCCAAAATGACGACCGGCGACTGCTTGATTTTGGAGAAGATGGTTTCCGGCACCTCGACTCGGCCGACGTAGCGGGCTTCGTCCTCGAGCAACGTCATGCGCGGCGCCGCGAGATGAACCGTCGCGGCCAAGTCGTTCTCAAACGTCTGCTGCGCAGGCTGTCCGGCCGGGAACCCACCAAACGCGCTGCCGCGATGATTGGCTAAGCCTTCGAGGTCGAGCGCCAATACGTCCTGCGACACGACCTTTTGCAACTCATGTAACAAGTCGGTCTTGCCACACCCCGTCAGCCCAGAGATCACCAGCGTCTCGGTGCGTGCAAACTGCGACTCCAAGCTCGCCATCAAGTAGCGGCGCAGCGCTTTCGTGCCCCCCTGCACGCGTGACACATTCGCATCCCCCAGCCACCCCGTGGCGATGCCACTGCGCTTGCCGCCGCGCCAGCATGCGAAGGCCGTCGGGCGTTCGCTCCCGGCCACCGCTTCGCGCCAGGTCGCGACGCGGGCTTCGCGATGCGGCGCCGTCAACTCGACACCAAGCGCCACTGCCGCGGCTTGACCGTGCTCGTGATAGCAGGTGCCGACCGCAGCACGTTCTTCGTCGTTGAGGATCGGTAACGACAACGCGCCAGGAATACCACTGCGATGCACCTCGACGGGCGCACGCACATCGAGCAACTGGAACGCCGATTGTCCGCCGCCCAGAGGGAACACGTCCGCGGGGTCGATCTGAGCTGGACCCTTTGGCACGGGCGTAGGTGTGGGGTTGGAGGTGACTGACACGACAAGAGTCTAAGAGAAAAAAGGCCTCAATTCCGCTCGATGTTTCCTTCTCACGGAACTTCCGCTTCGGGATAAAGAGGCGCCTTCCCGTAATAGGGAGCGATCTTGTTCAACGTGCGATGTGCTGCCGCCAGGTCCTTCCGTGTCGACTCGGAGATACTCAGACTCCGAGCCAGAACCTCGCTGTCCCGAAGGAGGACCCCTAACTTTCGGGCGATTCCCAGACTCTGCTCGTATCCGCCCCCATCCCGAACGCGAGACGCCAACTGCTTTGAAGCCACCTCCAACTGGCGGATGTTCTCCATGAAATTCATGGTCCGGGGCGACCCTCCCCCCTGGGCCTCCTGCAGAAGAGGCTCGCGCCGAATCGCCTGACGTGCAGCACTCATCTCGGTCACGAGTTGATTCGTGAGTGCCTGCATTTCTTCCACGTTCCAGGCCTTCCGTTCAACCGGTGCTCCCTTCACCTGCCCCCATGCAGAATTCGTCAGTAAAAAACCGACGGCAAATATCGTGAGCAGGAGTCCGTAGCGCCAAAAATAGATGAAGCGAGTGTTCATCATGTTCTCCGTGGATTGAATTCAGGAAAAGGCCGCTCGCGCAGAGCACAACCCAAGCCTCCATTTCACCAAGCGCGCTGATCACGGATGCTATGTCAAATCAGAGTCCGGGGAGAGAGAAGCCCGGGTGGCGGGGCTCGTAAATCCTCAGACCACTCACGGTCCCGCGTCGTGGAGCGGAACTTTGGTCTGCGTTTTGCAAAAGCCGCGCAGTAGGTTGACGCGTGGGTTCGGGAGTGGCTGCGTGGTGTCCCGAAAAAACACTCGCGCTGCGCGCACACGCGACACCACGGTGCAAGGAACTGCGCTGCGGTCGCCCTTTTCGGAATCGTTCTTCGATTCGTGGCCTATCTCACGCGCGCAAAAGCTGTCCTAAGTACTCAATAGAGAACGCGGAATTGAACGCCAAGCCGAAATCCGACCCTCCCTATTGCTTCTTGACATGTTGAAGGCTTACGCCGCACAATGGACCTCGGCTATCCGGCACGAGACTGTCTCGCGGGTGTGGTCGGTAGGAGACTTCTGTGATGCTTTCGCCCCGCTCGTGCTGGTTGCTCGCCTTCGTCGCTTTGGCCGTCGTGCTATTCGCGGGCGGTGCTTCGAATGCGGGCGACTTCGTAAATTACGAGTCCGCCCACGTTCATCCGATCTCGCTCTCGGATTCGGGTCGGCGCCTGTATGCGGTGAATACACCCGAGGCCAGACTTTCGATCTTCCGAGTCGCGCGAAAAGGTAAACTCACATTCTTGGGCGACGTTCCTGTTGGTCTCGAACCGGTGAGCTTGGCAGTGCGACCCGATACGGACGAAGTCTGGGTCGCGAATCATCTTTCAGATTCAGTCAGCGTGGTCGACGGATCGAGCATGACCTTGATCGCCACGCTGCAGGTAGGGGACGAGCCGACGGACATTGCGTTCGCCAGTGGGCGCGCGTTCATCAGCCTGGCGGGCAACCAGGATCGAGTCGTCGTCTACGACGCAGACTCGCGCGAGCTAATCACCAGCCTCGAAATCTTCGGCGACGACCCGCGAGCTCTGGCCGTAACCCCCGACGGAAAGCGTGTCGCTCTCGTGGTGCTCGAGTCGGGCAACGGAACCACGACGATACACCATTCCCAGTATTCCCCGCTCCGAATGCCGCCCTTGTCCGACCCGCCGCGGGCTCCCTTCTACCCACCGGGAATTCCAGAACAACCACTCCCCCGCGAGCCGTTGATCGTGCAGCACGAACCGGGTACGGGCATGTGGCTCGACGATGCTGGCGGCGACTGGAGCGACCTGATCTTTTTCGGCAGTGGCGCGACGATGCCCGATCACGACTTGTTCTGGATCGATGCCGCGGCTGACCCGCCGTTCGTCACCGACACGGTGCGTCGCGTCGGAACAAATCTATTCGACGTCGAGATTCACCCCACTACTGGGGAAGCCTGGGTTCCGAACACCGACGCCGACAACGTGATTCGCTTCGAACCGATTCTGCGCGGTCACTTGGTGGAAACACGAGTCTCGATTGTCGACCCAGACCTGGGAATGGTGGACCACGTCGACATCAATCCGCACATCGATCGCAGCGTGACGCCCGGGCCGGAGAAGGAAATCGCGTTGAGCCTTGCGATCCCCGGCGACGGCGAATTCGATCGGCGGGGGCGGCGCTATTACATGACGGCATTCGGCTCGGCCAAGGTTGCGGTGCTGGACGGTCGTAGTGGGAAGGTCTTGAAACGAATCGAGGTGGCAGGGGGGCCGAGCGGACTCGCGCTCCACCGCCGCGCCGCGCGCCTCTATGTCATGCAGCGCTTTTCGAACACCATCACGATCGTCAACACTCGGCGCGGAAAGGCGGTGGGCAGCATCGGGGTCTCGGGCCCGCACGCGTTCGATCCGAGCCCGCAGGAAATTCAGGACGGGCGGCGCTTCCTCTACGACGCACAGCTGAGTTCCGGTCACGGCGACATCTCCTGCGCGACCTGCCACGTATTCGGAAACTTCGATGGCCTCGGCTGGGATCTTGGAGATCCACAGGGTGACTTCATTCCCTTCGCCGACGCCCCATGGCTGACCAACCTCGGTCCGACGACCCAGCTCGGATTCGATCCGATGAAGGGGCCGATGACGACCCAGTCCCTGCGCGGGCTCGAGGGCACAGAGCCATTTCACTGGCGCGGCGATCGCGCAAATTTCCAGCACTTCAACGGGGCCTTCGTATCACTACTCGGACGAGACGCCCCCCTCGACGACGACGACATGGACGCGTTTACCGACTTCATCTTGACCGTTAAGTATCCGCCGAACCCCAACCGTTTGCTGGACGACCGGCTGCCCCGCTCTGTCCCTGGACACGGCAACCCCCGAGTCGGGTTCAACATCTTCAAGAACGTGCCAGTCGCGGCCGGTAATCGTGTCTGCACCAGTTGCCATCGCCTTCCACTCGGGACGGGTCTTGGGGTGCTGGTGATTGCCGATCAGGCGACCAAGATCCCGCACTTGCGCAACGTCTACGAAAAGCTCGGTCGCGATCGTTTCGGTGAGAGCGACGAGGACCCGCTGCATCGCAAGGGTGGCTTCGGGATTTTTCACCACGGCAGCCTTTCACTCGTGGATTTCCTCTCTTTGGCAGCCGGCGGACTGGAGGAAAACCAGCCGGACATGACCGCGTTCCTATCATCCTTTTCGACCGGCACGTTTCCGTGCGTCGGGCGACAAGTGACGGTTGACCGAAACGCGACTTTGGATCAGTTGTCGACCCTCGACGTTCTGATCGGACAGGCGGGACTTTCAAAATGTGACGTCGTTGCGAAGGGTCGAGCATACGGAGAACCCGCCGGTTTCCTATATGACCCGGCCAGCGCAGAGATGCAGCCCGACTCGTCTCATGCATCGAGTGTTGCACCGCGAGATCTGGTCGATGGATTCGAACCCGAGGACCTCATGACCTTTATGGGAGTTCCTCATGGCAGTGGGGAGCGGCTTGGATTGGATCGCGACCGAGACGGATGCATGGACGGCGACGAATCGCGGCAGCAGACGGATCCCGCAAACCCAGGAACGCCCATGCCCGATTCCGATGGCGATGGGTTGCCGGATTCGTCGGACTCTTGCCCGGGATGGGTGCAACAAGACCACAGCCAGCCAGATCGCAATCGCAACGGCACTCCGAACGAATGCGAATGTGGTGACGTCTCCGACGACGGACGGGTCAACTGGAAAGACGTGCGCCTGCTCTGGTATCACCTTCGCGGCTATGGCAAGGGCGACGATCTTGCTCTTGAGAAGTGCAACGTCTCGGGACCGGCGGGCAACGATCCCGAACTGTGCACAGAGGCCGACCTCTACGAACTCTTCCGCCACGTCTGGAAAAAATCGAGGCGATGGCGATCCGAGCAGACGGGCCTCGAACCTCGTTGCCTGCCCGAAGTCCCAACCGAGATGCCGCCGACCATGATATGCGTCGACTAACACCGTCACGGCTGTAGCGCTCGTTCGGGTAACTGTTTCTCCAGAGTACCAGCGATCGGCGCTTGGTACGCCTGACCCGCAAAACCAGATCGCTTTTGCGAGGTTCCCCGGCGCATGGGCGAACCGCGGTAGCGAGATCCATGAGCACCCGATGGTTCGAGTTGGCTATCGTCTCGCCGATTCTTGGCGAGCCACGGTGGACCTGGACTTTGGCGACGACGCAAGGCTGCTCACCCCGAACCAGCAGTTTCGAACCTCACGATTGCAGGAGACATTCGATGTTCGTTCCCATCCGGGTGATCGCCCGATCCTTCGTCGTATTCCAGCTCCTCTTGTGCGTATTCATCGGCTCGAACGTCGCCATCGCCGAACCCAAGGTGGATTACGGAATCGACGCGAATAAGCTCTACCAGGAATTCCTGGCGATGCCCGAGGCGAAGAAGAAGAAGATCACGCAAGACTTCAGCCGCTTGCTCAATTCGAGTGGCACGGTGATGCGAAGCAATCATTTTCACGGGATTCAGACCTGGCAGAACCCGTTCGACGTCTGGGTCACGCAAGAGATCATTTCCGAGGTCAAGCCGGACCTGATCCTCGAGACAGGTACTTTTCGGGGTGGCAGTTCGCTCATGTGGGCGATGTATCTGGAGCAAGTTTCGCCAGACGGGCGAGTCATTACGATCGATATCGAAGACAAGCGCGTCCCAAGATCGAAGACGCATCCTCTCGCAGCGAAGGTCGACTTCCTGCTCGGTAGCTCCACGGCTTCGGATGTCGTGGCCGATGTAAAGCGTCGTGCGAAGGGAAAGCGTGTCCTGATTATCCTCGATTCGCTTCATACGAAAGATCATGTTGCCGACGAATTGGCGAACTACGCGGATCTCGTCCCGGTTGGTGGCTACATCATCATCCAGGACACGCCGGTCGGTGCAATCGACGCGATCCACGAGTTCGTTGCCGCGAATGACGCGTTCGAGATCGACAAGTCGCGGGAGCGGCTGCTCTACACCTTCAATCTCGACGGATTTCTGAAGCGCGTCAAATAGCCGCGTTCGCCGGGGAAGTGATCCGACTTCGAGCTTGCTGAGGCTAGAAACTTCAAGCTGTGTTTCGGACTGAGGTGGCTGTCAGCGCCATATTGGGGGCAACTCCAGTGGGGCCGCATGGTTGCCCCCAGTTTGCCTCTCGCTCGCTTGGTACCTCGGTCTCCAGCACTCGCTCCGATCCAATCGCACGAATCGAACGCGTGACGGTGACGCGGGCTCGATTCATGCGCGGGGCCGGTGTCGATGGGGGATAGGCCTACTCAACGCAAGCGGCTCAAGAAGTCGCCTTCGATGTCGATGTCGAGCTGATCGATAATCCTGCGAATCCGACGAGGGATGCGCGGTCGATCGACGTCGGGGTTGCCGGGAGGTTCCGCGCACACGGGCGGCGTCACGCGGACGAACTCGGGCGGTAGATAGCAGTCTCCTGGATTGCGTGGTTCGCGTGGGCCGCGTGGGTCGCGGCGTGGTCCGCAATCCGAGAAGCGAGTCATGTCCGGTGCGTAGATCCGCAAGATCACTTCGAAATCTCCCTTGGGGACGGGGAGCCAGTATTTCCGCTCCTCCGCCAGCGAGGGGCTTTCCTGTTGGAAGTAGAAGGTCACGTCCTCGGAAGGTACGAATTCGCCCCGGAGGTTCTCGACCTGAATCGAGCCGAGTGAATAGACCGGGGCGCCGTAGAACGACTCGGGGTCGACCTCCTGGTCTATCACGATCCGCCCTTCGGGAAGTTTGTAGACGGTGAGCGACCAAAAGCCGAGTGGGGAGGAAGAACCGTCTTCGTTGTCCTCGATGTTCACGGGCGGGAATTCTTGGTCTGCAGCAGAGAACGTCAAGGTGTAGTCGTTGGCACCATCCAGCGCTTCGCCACAAGCATCCTTCACGGCGAGGGGGTATATGCCATCCTTCGCTTGATTTGCGCCGAGGCCGATAGCGGCGACGGTTGTCGCGGTGAACCAGTCCGGGGGGTTCGGGTCGTATTGGCCGAGCGTCGCGTTGATCGACCAGTTCGTGTTGGTGGGGCCGCCCGAGTTGCCGAGGTTTTTGGTGATGAAACCCACGAATTGAGAGGCGGCATAGATCCCATTATCCACCTCCGTGTCCGGGGGGGGCGGCTGATAGCCGCCGCGGGTGAGTCCGAGTGAGCGGAACTGACGAAAGATTCGTTTGTTGCCCTCCGTGATTCCGTTCTGCTGAACGCTCTTTCCGAGATATTCCAAGAAGTTCTGGGTGGTCCAGTGCGGCGTCGTCGTCGGCGTGGTGGGGTCGGCGGGGTCGCAGTCCCCATCCCCTGCCGTGCCAACGCCGGGGACGCCCCCTGGCTCTGCGACCTCCTCACCAAACATCGCAAAGTTCACGGGGTCTGTCGCACAGGTTCCGTCCTTGGGCCCGCGCGACTCCTGCGACGAACCCGGGGGGTCCGGGGTCGGGTTCAACTTCGCCTTCGTAGTCAGACCGTCCTCGAAGTCATGAAGGGAGGTGAGCGTGTACTTCTGGGAGAACTCCCAACTCTTGGCTGCGGAGAGATCGAACCCGGTGGGGCCGCCGCATGCCTGGACATAGTCTTCGTAAATATCGTCCGATTGGCCCGTTGTTATCGGACATTCCGACAAATAGGCGTCGACCTGTGTTCGGCCGATCAACCACGCTTGAGCGGTTGGGATCTTGACTTCCCCCAGGATCACGTCCTCGAATTCATCCGGGATGTCGCCCGTATAGGTCGGGCCGGAGAGGAGGTAGTTTCCTCCTTCGTTTCGCATGGGGATATCGTCCCCTTCGGTGCAAGGATGCACGCAAGTGCCGGGGGCACCCACGACATTGGTATAGGCGTCGAGGACCTGCATGATCGTGAAGGTGCCGCGTCCGTTGTCCTGTCGCGTGTTGGGAACGGAGAGGACGAATGCGGGGGGGCCGGCGAGCTTCGGATCGAGCCTTCCGAGGGGGATGATCGGTCGTGTGCTCTCGATCAGGACGAAGTCGGCGATGCCGCCGTTCATTCCGTAGCCGCGACCCCTCTGGTTCATCTCGCAGGCGTTG
>DUCN01000094.1 GCA_012959805.1 Myxococcales bacterium
GGCAAGCTTGCCGCGAGAACAACATTACGGAGCAGACGTTCTACCGCTGGCGTAGGAAGTTCAGCGGGATGGAGGTTTCCGACTACACGCCCGACGCGTCGCCTTGGCCGATCCGGTTTTGCGGCATCGTCTTCGTCTGTAAGCGCGTCTTTCCACGCTCGATGTGTCGACAATACGCGACGCCCGGTTCGGCGGCGAAAACGCCGCGCGTTAGTCCGGGGTAGCGGCGCGACCCCGAAAGCGAACGGCCAATGCGGTCATTGAAAAGGCGGCCGCTGCGACACCCACAAGGTTGATCGCAACGCCCGCATAGCGGGCGAGATCGGAAGGCCAGAGCGAAGGGTCGGCTACGAAAGCGTTCTGAATCGTCGAAGCGGCGGCATAACCAGAAAGGAGCGCCAGCAAAGCAAATATGACGGGGACGCGGTTCGCAGTGAGCACCATCGCGCCCGCAACCAGGAAGGCGATCCCCGCGATCGTGAGCGATGGCGAGGGGCCCGGCGAGGGAAGCTCGAGTGCGACCAATACTTTCCCGCTGATTTGCCAAAGGATCACGAGCGCGGCGTAGAAGAGTTGGCATCGCAGCGCGGTGGTGAGACTCAATCGCGTTTCGGACACCGGAGACCTCCCTTCGCATGCACGGGCACACCGCGCGAAGTACGCGTTCGCCCAGATCTTCGCAGCTTTCTCTGCCTATGCGAGTCGTGTCGACGCCCACCCGCCTTCGAATTCAAAGTAGGGTCGAGCAATACGAACGCGAGCGGGTCGTCCATTCCCCGTGCATGGAACCAAGTGGGCCGCTCCTGGCGCAGCGCCAACGGGCAGGCGGCCGGGAGTGATTCTGGAGGATTAACCAGATGCACGAGTTCGAGATGCAGGGGTCAATCAGAGTGAGCAGAGAACCGCAGCACGAGGAATCTCGACACCAAGTCACGGGACTCTCGATTTTCTCGCGAGCGTAGAGATAGAAAATAACAGCCCGTTTTTTCGCAACCCCGATATTAGACGTTGTGACAACTGAGCCCCGGCGGGCTACCTGGCTCCTTCCGGGGCTGTGTTTGCCACTTTCCTCAATTAGGCAGAGCGGCCGTTCGAGAGTCGAGTACCATGCGCACTCTTGCTGGCCGAGCGAAACATCCAAAGGAGACCCCCGATCATGCGATTTCTACTTGTGATGGCTGCCGTGGCTGTGACCAGCCTGGGCTGCGCCGCGATCCAGAAGAGCGAAGCGATTAGAACGGAGCGCGTTCTCGCGGCCGCCGGCTTCCAGGTCAAACTGGCCGACACGCCCGAGAAGCTCGCGAGGGTCAAGGCCATGACCCAGCGCAAGGTCCAGCCGCACGACAAGGATGGGGAGACCTATTTCGTCTACGCCGACGCGCTGGAATGCGTCTGTGTCTACGCCGGGAACCAGAAAGCGCACCAGCGATATCAGCGCCTGGCGCTGCAGCAGAAGCTCGCCAACCAAGCTCGGCAGACCGCTGAAATGAACCAGGATGCGGCCATGGAGTGGAACGAATGGGGTCCTTGGAGGCCCTGGTACTAATCGCGCATCGTTCGCACATCGTTCGCACATCGTTCGCACATCGTTCAGGCATGGCGAGCGGCGTGTAGGCAGTTTAAGCTGCGTTTTCAGCACCACCGGTAGGTAGTCATATGTCAATCACGCTTCGACTGGGGGATACCCTCGCGTTGCGGGAATCTTCCGATGCATTGAGAGTATAGACTTCTCGCACCGGCAGACTCATGACGGCCTGATTCAATAGGCAATCTGCAAAGAATCTGAATCATCCATGGCCGCACACGTCCATCTTCGGAGGTCGGTCACTTTTCAACGATCGCGTTTTGTCGTGAACTGGGGTTTCAATCTTCGATCCGTATACTGACGGTCTTCGAAACGGGGGCCCGATGACACGCCGCGCGATTCTCGCCGCTCTACCCACACTCGCTGTACTGGCTTGCATACAAACCGCTCTGCCACCTGTGATGGTGGAGACAACGACGACTCCGACTGTCGGCTACGTTAACGATGTCACGCGCATCCTCGACCGACGCTGTGTCGTCTGCCACTCCTGTTACAACGCGGCCTGCCAGCTCAAGTTAGGCTCCTTCGAGGGCCTGGATCGAGGCGGTAGCAAAGACGCGATCTATGTGGGTTCGCGTCTCAGGACC
Source organism: Myxococcales bacterium (assembly GCA_012959805.1). Lineage (GTDB taxonomy): Bacteria > Myxococcota_A > UBA9160 > UBA9160 > UBA4427 > UBA4427. Next base: position 2,173 of record DUCN01000094.1, read on the forward strand.
CAGGACCCGACGCGTCTTTTCGTCGATGCGCAAACCACCGAGGCGTGGCGAAAAAAGGGTTTCCACAGTGTGACCCACAGCGACGCCACCGGAGCCTATAACTCGTCCGTGATGCTCCACCTGCTTGACGCGAAGCGCAAGCAACCTGTGAGCTCTGGCGAATACCACGCGGAAGCTGCGAATCTCACCTGCGCGGCTGACGAGGACGAAGTGGGAGGGTTTCTGGCTAAACATCCCGAGCGAGGCATGCCGTTCGGGTTTCCGCCGCTGGCACCCGCCGAGTTCGCAACCCTCGCCGCATGGTTGCAGCAGGGCGCGAACGGGCCGAATCGATCCGAACAGCACGCGCTAACGACCCCGGACCCGGCAGTGAAGCGCGAGATCGAGAAGTGGGAGTCTTTCCTTAATCGAGTCGACGCGAAACATGCGATGACCGCACGCTACCTCTATGAACACTTATTTCTCGGCCATCTGTACTTCGCTGACGCCGACGCGAAAGAGTTCTACCGGGTGATCCGCTCGACGACTCCACCCGGAAAGGCGATCTCGATCATCGCCACCGTGCGCCCCTACGACGATCCTGGAGTTACATCCTTCTACTACCGCTTCCAGAAGATTCATTCGACCATCGTGCACAAGACCCACATGGTCGTCGAGCTCGACAACGAAAGCCTTGCCCGCCTGGAAAAGAATTTCATCGACACACCCTGGCTCGAGGAACCCCATTGGGTCGAATTCGATGACAAGACCGCGGCGAACCCATTCGTCGTGTACGCGCAGATCCCGCCGGTAGTTCGTTATCGCTTTCTATTGAACAACGCCGAATATATCTTGCGCAACTTCATCCGGGGGCCGGTGTGTAAAGGTCAGGTTGCCCTGAACGTCATTCACGATCACTTCTGGGTGATGTTTCTCGATCCTGCCGCCGATCAGACCGTGCAAGATCCAGACTTTCTCTTTCGACAATCCGCGAATCTCGTCATGCCGAACGAAAAGGGAAGCGACGAACGCCTGGTTCGCGCCTTCAGCAATCGATATCGGGATCGCTACTTGCGCTTTTATCGGGCCAAGGTCGAACTCTACGATGAGAAGACTCCCGACGGCTTGGGAATCGATGCCATCTGGAAAGGCGAGCGCCCGCAAGATGCCCCGTTCCTGACCATCTATCGACACTTCGACAGCGCCACCGTACTGAAAGGAGCGCACGGTGATCTTCCGCGAACGCTCTGGGTGATCGACTATTCGCAGTTCGAACGGATTTTCTACTCGCTGGTGGCCGGCTTCGATGTCTTCGGCAACCTCAGCCACCAGGCCAACGTGCGCCGCTACATGGATTACCTGCGAATCGAGGGCGAACTCAATTTCGTAAGCTTCCTCCCGAAGGCCGAACGACTTCCAACCGTGCGATCATGGTATGAGGGGGACGGCGCGTTCGACAACGCCGATCCCGACAGACTGCTCCACGCCCAAGAGACGAAGGTCCGCTACCAGACCGCCGACACAAAGCGGGAGTTCACCGAGCGGGTCGTGGAAAGCCACATCCTCGAGTCCACTGAGATCGAATTCGACGTCATCAACTACCGCAGAGACGAGCGGGAAGTCCCGATGCCGAAATCTTTTGAGACCCACGAGGACATCCTCAATGGCTTTCGCGCACTCACGGCTCCGGGGACTGGGTTCATTCGTCACGTCACCCGCACTGACGTAAATTTGCTCTACGTCCGCATCAACGGCTACATGGGCGAAGCTCGATATTTCACGATCGTGATCAATCGTTGGCACGACAACGTCAACTCCATGTTCGGGGAGCAGAACCGACTCGACGCGACAAAAGATACGATCGACTTCCTGCCCGGGACCATCGGCTCCTACCCCAACTACTTTCTCGAAGTCGAAGCGCGGGATCTTCCGGACTTCTTCGACATGCTCGAAAACTTCGATGGCACGGAGGAGTACGTCGCCAAGACCGAGAAGTACGGAGTCAATCGCGCCGACGAAGGTTTCTGGTCAAGCTACGACCGGTTCCAGGGCCAACTCGACCAGAGCGACCCTCTGAACGCGGGTCTCTACGACCTCAATCGCTACTACCCAATTGCACGGGCGAGCGACTGAACATCCAAGTATTAGGCACGACAACCGAGAGGATCGCCTCGAGTCGGAAAGCCCCGAAACGGGCGGATGTGCGTGTAGGAAGTTTAAGCTGCGTTTTCAGCACTACCGGTAAGTAGTCATATGTCAATCACGCTTCGAATCGGGGGCATACCCTCCGTTGCGGAATGTCCGAACCATTTCTTCTAGAGCCGTCCAGGCTTCTGGCGATCGACACCAGTGCTGCGCAACGGTGTCATACCAAGGCCAGTTTTCCTTGTTGCCGCTTTCGATAACGATACCGCAGTCCGGGCTCTGAACATTAAGCCAGTGCCTAAGCTGCCAATCACAGCGTGGTGAATGCGCAGGATGCGCAACCACCTGAATCCTGTCCAACGAAGACCCAGGGAATTTCTGTAAGGCCGCCTGAATAACGCCTTGGGTACTTAAATATGCACCATCGTTCAAAATCTGGCGATCTTGAATGATGGCTTCCATGATCAAACGATTCACTCGGATCCTTTGATATTGCGCCAGGCCATCGGGATAGTCCTTGAGCTCGGGCATCACACGCTCTTCCGTCGCCAAGGGCCCAAGTTTCGGCCGCTCAAGATTTTCAAGAGCAAGGCCAAAGAACGACCGATAAAAATTCGGTTCATTCAGCAAATCATCGAGACCCTTTTCAATATCTTGGTCCGATTCAGGCAAGTGCGCCAACAAGGTCTTTGCGAAAGGCACTGAACTTACCGCCAAATGACCTCGAAGCTTTGCGCCGTTGACATCGCCCGGGGCCAATCTTGGGGGCGCAATCACCAAAAGATTGCCTAGCTCACGCCAGGGCTCAAGCGCATTTGAAGACAACATATCCAGGGCCTCGGCAATTTCCCATTGCAGTGCCAATCCTGCGTTCACTGATATTTTGGCGGCCTTGATTTCCTGAAAAAGCCACTCAGCGAGCTTCAGATTATGAGGTCCTGCCGAGCCATCCGGCATTAAACTGAATGCAAATCCGATAACTAGCGCTCTTTGATCCATTTATCGCACTCTACTTCCAGTTTTTTGAGATCACGGATAGGCACCCAAATATGATTGGTGCCCCGCCGCATAACAACGTCGTCCCACTCAACCTGTCACGGAGGCCGCGCCGAAGGGGCTCGGAGTCGAAGCCGAGCCTCCTGTCTGGAAGTCCACTCCAGCGGGGAAGTCGTCGTCGAGGCTCGAGACCGTCGCGATTTGCTACAGAGGAAGGAAGCATGCTGGTCAGCGCTGCAAGCCAATCATTCATGTCACCGAGATATCCGGCGGTGGTGGAATCCGCGGCTTCGCTGCTGTAGCCGTCCCAGCCTGCCGGGTGCGTGAGCACATGGTGATGGCCTCCAACTTCATGTCCACTGGCGACCCAACTCTCAATTTGCGTCGCCCGAGCGGGATCACTCCCAACGACTGTGCTCCAGGCGGGATTGAATTGGATCGTGAGCAGCAACCCCCGGGTATCAGCGGCGGCTACAAGATTCTCTAGGGCCTGCCAATCCTCTTCGGCGGCAAATTGAGGGTCGCAGTGGATCGCGTGAAAGTAGCTGGGCACTTGCGCTTGGCTCGGACCCGCCGCACTGATAACCACTACAAGAATGAAAATGCCCAAGTACGCATACGGACCTCATTCTACATCTCAATACGTCTGATCGGACTCCTATATTCGATATCGACGGCAGGAGGACGCACGGCTCCTGATGGATGCGTACGCGCCACGGCCGGCTCTCTCTCGGCGTAAGGAGGATTGTGTCTCGGAGCATTCGCGAGTGGCCGCGCCTCCAAAAATCGCGAACACTCTCCCGGTCGAGGAAGCATCGGAGGGTTGCACCATGAAGCAGGAACGAATCAGCCAGACGGCACTCAAGGTTGCAAACAGCCTCGTCTCGCTGAGTGCAGTCGACGACTGGGCGCAACGCCTTCCCGCTGGACTCGTGGAAATGAGCGAGCGTCTGCTCGTGGCCTCAGGATCTCCCGGCTACGGCCAGCGCTTGATGGAACTGTCGAAAGGGCCCTGGATGATTCGGGCATGGAGGTTCCAGGACCTCATGATCCCCGGGCAGTTCGAGGGCTTCGGTCATCGAAAGATCTACGTGCAACAACAGGTGGAGGCCGCGATCGAAAACGGTGCGCGACAGGTGCTGTTTGTCGGCGCGGGCTTCGACACCCTCTGCTTGAGACTCGCGCCGCAACTCCCCCACGTGCAGTTCATCGAGGTCGATCATCCCGCAACGTCTGCTGCGAAGGCGAACGGCATCGAACGTGTAGGCAAGCCGGAAAACATGATCCAGATTGCAGCCGACCTGGGCGAGCGGCAACTCTCCCAGATGTTGTCGGAGGACGGTCATTGGGACACCTCAGTTTCCTCCGTGCTCATTGCGGAGGGTCTCCTTCAGTATCTGGCGGACGAAGAGGTGCGAGGCTTGTTCGTAGAGGCCGCCGCCTGCACGTCACCCGGGAGCCGGATCGTCTTCACGCACGCGAACCCCGGCTACAGCAAGTGGGTCACGTTCCTTACGAGCCTGATCGCAGAGCGGTGGAAATCCTCGGTTGCGAGTGAAGACCTGCCCGAGTACGTCGAGGGAACCGGTTGGGCAATCATCTCCGACGTCGACAATGATTTGGCACACGGAGCCGAACGCTACGCGGTAGCAGAGCGGCGATGATGCTTCTGGCGCTTGCGCTATCCAGCGTGCCCGTGAGCTCCGTAGCCCCGACGATCGATCCCGATTCCAATCAGCCGCCGACTCCGTTCTAAGGGAAACCGAAGCCCCTACTCATGGCGAGGATCGCCTGCTCGTTGACATCCCCCTTCAACCGCTCAAGTTCGCCTCCATCGAGCCAGACGCCGCTGCAGGTCGGGCAACGGTCGACCACGATCATGTGCGCGATCTCCTTGGTCATCTTGACCTGATCGACGGGACAGAGCCGATCCGTCTCACCCGAGGCTTGAACGATCAACGCCATTTCCTGCACGCAGGCCTCGCATATGGGTTCGCCCGCCTCGGTATGGCGAGTCCTCCTCCTGCACCGATTACACTTCTCTCCGAATATCGACATTTTGTCCCGTCTATCGTCTGTTAAAAAAACGAGTGTAAATCTCGTATCGACACAATTGCAAGTCTCGCCCGCGACTCAGGCAACGAACGCGCGACGCCTCGCGGCCCAGAGCCTATGAACCGTGAGCGTTTTGGCGGGCCCCTCCATACTGCTACCAGTATGGAGGGGCCCGCTACAACCTGGGCGTCACCTACTCGAACATGGGACGCGAGGACGACGCGCTGGCGATCTACGCCAAGGCGCTCGAGCTCGCCCCGAAGCACCCCGAGGCCGCGGCGGCGCGCAACAACCTGGGCGCCATGCGGCTCGCGCGCACTTCGAGGCGGCGCTGGCGGCGGCGCCCGCGAACCTCGAGTCGCGCTACAACGCGGCGCTCCTCTACCTGGATAAAGGCCGCAACGACGAAGCCATCGCGCTGCTCGAGCAAGCCGCCCAGCTCGAGCCCAACCACGAGCCGGTGAACCTGCGCCTGGGCCTGGCCGTGCTCCACGCCCGGGCCGAGCAGCCCGAGCCGGCCGGGCTGCTGCTGGCCGAGGCGCTGGCACTCGGCGGCGACGACGCCCGCGCCTTCGCGGGCGGTTTCCCTATCCTCGCGCCACTGCTCGGCGACTAGTGCAGACACGAGTAGCCGGCGGCTGCGCGGGCTCCAACGCGCCATGCGCCGCTGCTCTGCGGTCCAGACGGCCCGCAGGCTGAGCCCGGAGCGGGGCACCGATCCCATAGGGGAGGCCCCCATCCGAGGCTTGGTTGTCATATCATCTAGTATCGGTAGTGCGGAAAACGCGGCTTGAACTTCCTCTGCCTATCGGCACTGGGTTTATACTTGGACGGATTTCATCCGTAGGATTCCACTCATGGCGCGAAACTCGGGTGCAAGGAAAGACGCGCGCATGAACCTGGAGTCTTCCAACGCGCCAACACCTTCGAGTAGCGCGCTCCCTGACGATCCGATGGCGGTGCACTCCAGTCGAAAGGTGTACTTCGAGCATCTCGAGGCTGATCCGTACGGGTTCAATGACGCCGCCTACGATTGGCCGCAGGACACACGCTTCGCTCTCGCTACGGCGGCCTTCTACACCACCGTGTTGTGTGGCGTTCTGGGCATGGTTCGGGTGGGAATCCTGCCGACCTTCAACCCGGAGTCTCTTGGCTACTTCGCCGGTGCGCTGGTCTTATTGTTCGTAGGAAAGTGTTTCTTTTCGTGGCTCGTGCTGCACTTCAGGATCAAGATCAACTACGTGCGCAAGCTCGGCCTGCGCCCCTGGAAGAAGCTCGCCGCCTTCGTCGTGCCGATTGTCATCACCCAGGGCTCAACGGTGCTCACTGACTGGATCGTTCTTTTTGCGCTTGGCGCCCTGGTCGGGTTGGCCACTGAATCGTATTGGGTGCGGAGCCGAGTCAAGCTCTTTGCCTATGCGTACGTTTCGTGGGACCGCATCGAGGATCGTCCGTACTCCATGCGATACGACCAGATCGAGGACCTCTTCCGCTTCGCGATATACCTGCCTTTCATGATCCTGTTCGGCGAGTCGTCGATGATCGTGCTGATCCCCAATCTGGTGAACGAATTCGGTGATGGGCTGGCCGAGCCGGTTGGAATTCGCTTCGGCAAACACACGTACCGGGCTCGCGCGATCTGGTATGACGGCAAGTTTTGGTCGGGAAACTTCGTGCGCTCCATCGAGGGCAGCGCCGCGGTCTTCGTCGTCAGCCTACTCATCCTGTCCTTCTACAGCGCGTCTTTCACGCCCACGCAGTACATCGTCACCCTCGTGGTGCTGCCGCTGCTGATGACGACCGCGGAGGCCATCAGCCCCCATACCGGTGATGGCCCCATGCTCGCGTTAGTTGGCTGCGTCTTCTTGTGGGCGGTCCAGTTCCTATAGTTCAGATTGTGAGTGATTGTTAGGTAGCGATGTGCTGCGGCTTCGGCCACCGGCGCTGCCGCTTCGGGGCACTCCGCGACGGGAGCCAACCCATTGCTTGCGGATACCGATGGCGACGGAGTCGATAACGGCGCCGAGGTCTCTGCGGGAAGCGAGCCCAACAGTGCCGTCGCGGTTCCCGCGCTCGGTCCCGGGCCGCTCGGCCAGACGATCCTCGCTCGAATAAATCCGTCACAGAGGCATGTCTTGAATAAATGCGAACGCGCCTAGAGAGCATACCGGCAGCGTCACTCGAGCTCTGTACTCATCGCTTCGCGGGCGGGGTGTAGTCCACATCGTTGGGCATGGAATCTAATCGAGGCATGGAATAGCCACGGTCGCGCATGCACTTGATGTATTGCTCCTCGTTGTCCGTCGAGCTGCGACAGTCCCGCTCATCCGCCGCCATCGAATCGGCTGAGGCCCCGCGTTTGAAAGACACGCGCGCACAACCAATCACGATGAGGAGCCCGAGAAGCAACGAGACAACCCGGAGCGCGTGGCGCCCTACTATGCTCTCGTCCACCTTCTACCTTCTCATCAATTCAGCAGCCCTTCGCGAATCACAAAATCGATCACAAAATCGACGCCCTTTCCATCGCGCATGTTGGTGAAAACGAAGGGACGGTCACCACGCATTCGACGTGCGTCCTCGTCCATGACATCGAGAGACGCGCCCACATGCGCAGCAAGATCGATCTTGTTGATGACCAGAAGGTCCGATCGCGTGATCCCCGGGCCGCCCTTCCGTGGGATTTTCTCGCCCCCCGCCACATCGATGACATAGATCGTCAAGTCGGCGAGGTCGGGGCTGAATGTCGCGGCCAGATTATCACCGCCGCTTTCGACGAGAATCAAGTCGAGGTCTGGAAAGAGTCGACAGAGATCGTCGATTGCCGCGAGATTCATCGAGGCGTCCTCTCGTATGGCTGTATGTGGACAGCCACCCGTCTCAACTCCGACGATGCGTTCCGCAGGCAGCGCCATGCTCCGAATCAGGAACTCCGCATCTTCCTTCGTATAGATGTCATTGGTCACCGCCGCGATCTCGTAGCGATCGCGCAAGCGCTTGCACAGGGCGTCCATCAATGCGGTCTTGCCGGAGCCGACCGGACCTCCGATTCCGACGCGCAGGACAGGTCTCGTGTGTTGGATCGATGGGGTCATCTGAGGCTTTTCCTTTCTTGGAGACTTAAGACGGCTGGATGCGCCAGGGGCGCGAAGCGCCCGCTCGAGTCACGAACGGAATAGACGCGAGTATTGAGTCTCGTGAAGACTACTCGCAAGTGCATGAATCGGAAGCATTCCCCCTATCTCATCATCGCTGCAGTCGAGGGCCCGACCACAGACTTCAGGAAGTCGCTGCGAGAGTTCAAGCAATTGCCGTTGACCGGCGAGCTGTCCGAGAGGGATCAGCTTGACCCCGACCAGGACCTGGTTCTCGAGCCATCCCCATGCGTAGGCATGTACAGCGACATCAGCAGAAATCTTCCAAGTCGCCGCGGCGAGGGCAAACATGGCTGCAAAGGGCACGTCGGGACGCGGGAGCCACTGATCGGCCCCTTGCACATCAAGATCGTGAAGCAATCGGGCGAGCGCGAGACCTCGCCCACAATCGTCGGACACGAGCTCACTGGTTTCTCTCATCGCAACGAGGCGTCGACTCCACGAAAGCTGCGCAGCCTCGTCGTTCATTCGCATGGCTTCGTGCAGACGGACGAAGACGGGGAGATCCACGCGCCCAAACGAATGCATGAGCTGATCCTCCAACCAGCTCGCAAGAGTTCGCTCATCGTTGACCCAGCCGGCTTCGACGGCAAACTCCAAGCCCTGCGAATAGGCGTATGCACCCACCGGAAGCGATTGGCTCGAGAGTTGGAGCGTCCGTAGCAGCGCGAGCGGCGACGAAGACTCGTTCAAGTCGGATTCCCATCCGGGGCAAGACTCCCGCCGACCCTTCCCTCATGACTCGATTCGCGCGGGTAGCCGTGGTCGGACGGATGAGTGTGATCCGGTTGAACGTCACGACTGTGACTATGGCTGTGGCTATGGCTGTGGCCGTGTTCGTGGTATGCACCTCGTTCGGGTTCGAAGCTGGCCATTTCGTGAATCACAATGAGCCCCAACCCTCGCAGCATGTCATCGAGCACGTGATCCGGCTGGTATCGCAGCCAGCCCGCTCCGACTTGCAGCGACACGTGTCGATTCCCGAGGTGGTAACACGCTCGCGCGAGTCGGAGCGGGTCCTCCGATCGCACGCTGGACACACTTTCGGCTGCCGCCCTCACGCGTACATGGAAGCCATCAGAAGAACGGAGACAATCGCCCTCGACGAGAGAGCAACCGCGGGAAAGCAGGATCGCCGCCTCGCAGCCGCTATCGAGACGAACACGTTGGCGACGCTTTTGCCTTTGGTCATAGGGCAGCGTCAGGGTGTCGCCTTCTTCTTCTTCGGTCTCTGCGTTCTCCACGAACTCGATCAACTCGATCATTGCGGGCACCCTCCTCAGAACAAAAAGTAGCGTTGAGCCATCGGGAGTTCGCTCACCGGGTCGCAGGTCAATAAATTCCCGTCCGCGCGGACCTCGTAGGTCCGCGGATCCACTTCGATATCCGGCTGATAGTGATTGTGAATCAGGTCGGCCTTTCGGAGTTCACGGGTCCCCGCGACCGTTCCAATCTGATTTCGCAGGCCGATCTCTTCCGGAATGCCCGCTTCGACCGCAGCTCGAGAGAGAAAACTCATGCAAGTCGAGTTCCGCGCCGCGCCGAGAGCGCCAAACATAGGTCGGTAATGCGAAGGCTGCGGTGTTGGAATAGATGCGTTGGGATCGCCCATCGCGGCTGCGATGATCATCCCGCCCTTGATCATGAGACTGGGCTTGACGCCGAAAAAGGCCGGTTTCCAAAGAACCAGATCGGCGAGGCGCCCGACCGCGATCGATCCCACTTCGTGAGCGATCCCATGGGTGATGGCCGGGTTGATCGTGTATTTCGCAATGTATCGCTTGATCCGGGTGTTGTCGTTGATCGCCGGATCGCCATCCAGGCTTCCGCGCTGAACTTTCATCTTATGCGCGGTTTGCCACGTCCGCATGATCACCTCGCCCACTCGACCCATCGCCTGCGAATCCGAAGCGATCATCGAGAATGCGCCTAGATCGTGCAGAATATCCTCGGCCGCAATGGTCTCTCGGCGGATTCGCGACTCCGCGAAGGCGACATCTTCGGGAATCGAGGGCGACAGATGATGACAGACCATGAGCATGTCGAGATGCTCATCGATCGTATTCACTGTATAGGGGCGAGTCGGATTCGTACTCGAAGGCAAGACGTTGCTCTCGCCGCAGACCTTGATGATATCCGGCGCGTGACCGCCCCCGGCGCCCTCCGTGTGATAGGTGTGAATGGCTCGGCCTGAAAACGCCGCAATCGTATCCTCAACGAAACCGGATTCATTGAGCGTGTCGGTGTGGATCGCGACCTGGACATCATGTCGCTCTGCCACGGAAAGGCAGTTGTCGATTGCGGCCGGGGTCGTTCCCCAATCTTCGTGGAGCTTCAACCCCATCGCTCCTGCGGCGACCTGCTCGTCGAGCGCCTCTGGCAGACTCGTGTTGCCCTTGCCAAGAAAGCCAATGTTGACGGGCAGCGTATCTGCCGCCTCCAGCATCCGATGGAGGTTCCACGGCCCAGGCGTGCAGGTGGTCGCGTTGGTGCCGGTCGCGGGACCCGTTCCGCCACCCAACATCGTGGTGATACCAGACATCAGCGCATCATCGACCTGCTGCGGACAGATGAAATGGATGTGGGCATCGATCCCGCCAGCCGTGACGATCTGACCTTCTGCGGCGATCACCTCGGTTCCCGGACCGATGATGATATCGACGCCGGGCTGAATATCAGGGTTTCCAGCCTTTCCAATTCCCGCGATTCGCCCAGCCTTGATGCCGATATCGGCCTTCACGATTCCCCAATGATCGATGATCAAGGCGTTGGTGATTACGACGTCGACGGACTCTGCACTCGTTCTCTGGCTCTGACCCATGCCATCGCGAATCACCTTTCCTCCGCCAAACGTAACCTCCTCACCATAAAGGGTGAAGTCTTCCTCGACTTCGGCGATGAGCTCCGTGTCGGCCAGGCGAACACGATCGCCAGTCGTCGGACCGTAGAGTTCCGCGTATGCACTGCGTGTGATTGTATTCATTTCGATTCGTCCAACGCGCCCATCACGGCCGCTCGAAAACCGTAGACCCGTCGTTCGCCTCCATAGGCGACGACTTCGACTTTGCGTGTTTGGCCCGGCTCGAAACGAAGTGCCGTACCGGCTGGAATATTCAGGCGGAAGCCGCGCGCCTGGGCGCGATCGAAGACGAGCGCCGGATTGGTCTCGAAGAAATGGTAGTGCGATCCCACCTGGATCGGACGGTCCCCGTGGCTCTCGACTGACAAGGTACGTGTCTCCCTTCCCTCGTTGAGCACAATCTCACCATCCAGCGGCATGATTTCGCCAATTTTCATCTCGACTCCTTACTCCGAATAGATCCCTTGGAGTGGACCTTCATTGAATCGGATCGTGAACGGTTACCAACTTGGTTCCATCCGGAAAGGTCGCCTCTACCTGCACATCATGAATCAACTCGGCAATCCCATCCATCACGTCGTCGATGCCGAGCACGTTGCGGCCCTCATTA
>DUCN01000095.1:0-5979 GCA_012959805.1 Myxococcales bacterium
CGCCCCTCCCGCATCGCAATCGCCCCGGAAGGGGGCTTTAGTTGTCAGAACGCCTAATATCGGTGGTGCGGTTGTAGACGCAATGTAGAAATGTCGGGTTTCTCACCATTAGAAATGTCGGTTTCCAGGCCCCACTGTGTCGGGCTTGGAGGTCGACATGGACGAACTGGGAACCCTGACAATGAGCACCAAAGAGCTGAACCGATTGGAGATTCTTGGCCGCGTGCTGGAGCGGCGGTTGACGCAGGCGGAGGCGGCCGAGCAACTGGGCTTGGGTGTTCGACAGGTTGAGCGATTGTGTCGGCGGCTTCGACTCAAAGGTCGCCAAGGGCTGATTTCAAAGAAACGAGGACGACCGAGTAATCGGAAGCTGCCGGCAGCGCTTCGTGAGCGAGCCCTGGAACTCGTTCAGTCACGCTATGCGGACTTTGGGTCCAACGCTGGCCGCGGAGAAGCTCGACGAGCGGCACGGCGTGGTCGTCTCGGTCGAGACGCTGCGACGCTGGATGATCGAAGTCGAGATCTGGGTCCCCCGCTCGCAGCGGAACCGTCGCGTTCATCAGCCCCGACATCGCCGATCCTGCTTCGGTGAGCTGATCCAGATCGACGGTTGCGATCACGAGTGGTTCGAGGACCGGGCTCCACGGTGCACGTTGCTCGTCTACGTGGACGATGCGACAAGCCGACTGATGGAGCTTCGCTTCGTTCAGTCGGAGTCGACTTTCGACTACTTTGAAGCCACGCGAAGCTATCTCGAACGCCACGGCAAGCCCGTCGCGTTCTACAGCGATCAGGCGAGTGTCTTTCGAGTGACGCACTCGCAGACGCGCGAGAACGGCGGAGTGACGCAGTTTGGGCGGGCTTTGTCGGAGCTGAACATCGACATCATCTGCGCCAATACGCCGCAGGCCAAGGGCCGAGTCGAGCGAGCCAACCTGACGCTACAAGACCGGCTCGTGAAGGAACTTCGATTAGCAGGCATTGACTCGATGGAAGCCGCCAACGTGTTCGCCCCGACCTTCATCAATTCTTACAACGTTCGATTTGGAAGAGCTCCGATGAGCGAACACGACGCCCATCGCCCCGTCCGCAAGGACGAGGATCTCGAACAGATTCTCTGCTGGCAGGAAGATCGAAAGATCTCGAAGGAACTGACGGTTCACTTCCAAGGCGGGCGTTATTTGATCGAACCGAGTCCCGAGACGCTCGAACTCCGTAGCCGACGCTGTCGGGTTCACGAATACTACGATGGCCGGGTCGAACTCCGATACGAAGGCCGCTGTCTGCCCTTCACCGTCTTCGAAGAACAGAGGAGAGTCACGCAGGGAGCCATCGTGGCCAACAAGCGGCTCGGAGCCGTTCTCGCAACGATCCAGGCCGATCAACGCAAACGCGATGAGGAGGCACTCGCGAACCCGAAGGTCAACAAACGAAAAAAAGTAAGGATCCGAAAGGTTCGAAAAGCGGCCGACGCGTCCGTTGCGACGAGTTGAACGGCCTTCGGCCGAGTTCTCCGGTCGGGGCTACGCCCCTCCCTCCGTACTCGGCCGATCACACCAACCCGACATCTCTACTTCGCAGAGAACCCGACTTTTCTATTTTGGGTTGACAGCAGAAAACGCTGCTTGTTTTTCCTATTCCCGCTTCTTTTTCTCGGCGGCCAACCTGCGCTTGCGCTGTCGCTCGCGCGTCTTCTCTAAGGAGGCGACGATTTGACCATCCAAAACTCGCTTCAGTTCAATTGAAATCTCCTCGACAGGACCACGAAAGAACTCCCGATTACGCTGCTCACGACGCTCGCTAAGAGCGCGATGAGCAGTATCTTCCGCGCAATCGATATCCTCGACTTGCAGCCAGTCAACGGCTGTGAATTTTCCCAACACCCCGGACGCTGCTGTTAGGGGATAGGACATACAAGCTGTATTCTGGCACAACGTCCGAGTATGGGCGTTATGTTAAATCCCTAGGGGAGCCCCGTGGCGGGCCTTCGCAGGAACAACAAAACTGCTCGAAGCCAATATCGCTGCTAAGAGAACGAGCTCCCGCCGCCGCTAGCTTGTGCGAATAGACGAAGACCCAAAGGGGGGGGAAAGTTTGACCTCCTGCCGTCTAATGACAACCAGTGCCTTCATGAATCCGATCAGGGACAGGCTGTTCAAGCGATCCTCCGGCGCAACGTCCGTGTAGCGGGTAGGAAAGTCAAATCTCCTTTTTGCGTCCGCGAAGAGACAGGATGTCAGGTAGAGTGGACATGGGGCTGATTTGGGGCCCTTAGCAAAGGCTCGGCGCTAGTTCTTCAGAACCCCGAAGATCCGGCGTCGCGTCTGAACGGATGAGTCGAGCAGCGGATAGCGCCGCCGTACCCTGCGTGGTTTTCGTACATGACAGGGTAGACATTGATTCCTCTCTCTTCGAGCTGCACTTGCACATCAGAGAACTTGCCATCTACTTCTACTGGTTGACCGGGATTGGTGCACTTGCTCGAAAACTTGAATGGCGTCAAAGCGACGTCGACACAGACTTTCTCCTCTTGCGGGCCACAGGCATCCAAGGGGTTGAGGGGGTCGGTACCGCAGCTGTAGTTCTCGCAGCACGGGTCCTCGTACGCCGCGTTATGCGCGACGATAATGTTGCGTTCGTCAAGTGGCAGGCCGTTCACTGCCATCTTCATCGCGGCGAGTTCGTCGACTTTGATCAAATCCCAGCCCTTCAAGGCCCCGTTTTCCAACGCAGAAAAATCTGAGAAGCCGGCAGGAGCGACGATGGCCAGTCCAGGACGAGGGACAGACATGACGATGTCCAAGTGCAGAATGTTCTTGGGGAGTGGCACACAAATGACTTGCTGGGTGAAGCCCAAGCTGTGAATCGTATCCCTGAACCACCCGCAACCCAACTGTGACGATCCCATCACTTTGTTCGCGCTGTGGCCAATTAAAATAGTGTCTCCCATCAGCATGAAATCGCCACCCTCGAGCACCGTGTAGTCGCTCTTGTCATATGTGGGGGTGGACTGTTTGGACCAGTCGCGATTTGGCATTGAGACGCGTGCGACATTTGTACCCGCAAGCTGCGAGTCCAGGAGTCGATTGTAAAGCAACTGCTCGCCTCTTCTGCTAGGAGAGCCTGGCTCGAGCATGACCAGCACATTGCCAATAACCTGCAGAATGTCGCGAGAAAAGATGTCCATGTTGCCCTGTAACTCTTGATTCTGTGCTCCGTAATTGGCGGCCATCTTCAAAGGCTGTGTCGTGTCGGGGCGCCAAATCTTGATAGTTGATCCGTCGGCATGTTTGAAGTTTTGAAGGATTCTGAGTAAGGCTTGCGTCTCTTCTTCGGTGTCATTAAAGCTGGCACAAGGGTTGTAGCAGCTGGCGCAAAATGCGTTGTCTTTGTTGTCTTCGCTGTCGCAATACAGTTGGGCCTTTGTCTCGCAAGAGACGGCTGTTGGATCATTCCGTTGGCCGTGCCAGTTGGCCTGGTTCCCTGGCCTGGTGCACGCAAGTGTCTTGATCCATTCGTCCTTTGGAAAGATAGCCATCGCCTCGGAGGTCCAGCCCAGTGGTTCGTCGGCTGTCCCGGACAAAGCGGTATTCCCTATTTGGAATCGGCTCCTGCCCAGGATGACTTCTTTCAATGGGCCCCATTCGGTGTTCACATGAAGTCGATCTGCGGGTGCTGCGTGCATGCGGACGGTATCGAGATCGTCACGGGTTGGCGCGGGTTGATTCTTTGCAACATGCGAGGCGCAGCCTGCAGAGAAAATAATTGAGAAAAGCAGAACTGCATAAGTAGACTCGTTTCGCACAATCGTTCTCCAGTTTGGCATGATGAAATCTGAATGCAGGAATTGCTCAGTGGTGTGGGGGATAGGACATACAAGCTGCATTCTGGCACAACGTCCGAGTATGGGCGTTATGTTAAATCCCTAGGGGATCCGTGACGGGCAAAGCCGCCTAACGGATCGGCGATAACCGGCTGGCAACAGCGCTGACCGGTTCCGACCCTGCTGACACAGTATGCCGCCAGGCGGCAACCAAGGTCAACTGAACCCAGCTGTTGATGGTCCGCTGCAACGGCTTGATCCGAGCGTAAAGACGAACAGCCACATGCGGCGATACTTGCCGGTTGCCGGGTCGCGGACCATTGGGCCGTTGCCGCCGTAGTCCACCTGGCCTTCTTCGCCGGCAGCCGTTTCGATCACGGGGTGGACGTCGGGAACCCGCGCGCCGCGCAACTTGCGAACGAAGCGGCGCACGCTCTGGTCACCCGCGTCGAAGCCGTAATCGTCGACCAGATCCTGCCAGATGACGGTCGCGTTGCGGCCCAGCGCGACGGCCTTTTCAATCAGGTCGCGGTACGGCTCACACGCACTCGCCGAAGGGTTCCGGCTCGGGCGCGACGGCGTGTCGGAGTCAGCGATCACCCCTTTGGCCGGTTTTGAATCGGCCGCCGAGTCGGTGATCACCTCAACCGTTTTAATGGCCGCTTTTGGTTTAAGACGGCTCCGACGACCCCGAGACCGAACCTCGATGCCCGCCTTCTTCAGGTAGCGGCTCACCGTCTCGCGACGAATCCCCGTCTCCTGTTCGATCCGACGAACAGGCCACCCAAGACGTCCAAGTGCCAGTATCTGTTGCTGTTTTCCTGAGTCCAAGACATTTGCCATGGCGCCGACGCTAACCGCATCGGCTCCCGCTATGTCCCGGACGACTTCGCGCCTAATGGCCGCTTTTCAGGTGATCATTAATGGCCGCTTTTGGGTGATCACCGAGGACATCAAGGACTACTTGAGCGTCGACGCCATCAAGGCCAAGCACATCCTGCTGATCTCGGATTCCTGCTTCGCGGGTGACTTCTTCCGCAGCTATCGCGGCAAGCTGCCGAATGCGACACCCGAGGTCGTGAAAAAGGCATGGGAGCTCCAGTCTCGGCAGGTGATTACGTCGGGCGGCCTCGAGCCGGTGAGCGACGACGGCTTCGGTGGACATAGCGTATTCGCGCACTTCCTGTTAAGGGCGCTACGGCAGAACAACAAGCCCTTCCTGATCTCGTCGGACCTATTCCCCGACCTCCGCGCCAGCGTGTCGCAAAATGCCGACCAGCTGCCGAGCTTTGGGTCCCTTCGAGACACGGGCAGCCAGCTAGGCGGCGAACTCGTGCTCTTCCTGAAACAATCCACGAGCCTTGGAGACTTGGATGCCGACGTGAGCGAAAGGAGTGAGGAGCTGGCCCAGCTCCGCAATCTCGAACTTGCAGCGCAACAGACCCGCGCTAGCGAAGAGGCAGCGATTGCGAAGCACGAAGAACAGCTTGCCAGGCTCGACGCCGAAATCACGGCATTGAGAGAGGGCCTCGGGACCGCCGCGCGACTTTCCGACGACAGCTTCGAGACTCTGCTCGCAATGGCGCAGGAAAGGAAGAAACAGCGCGATCGCATCGAGGCGCTACGGCAAGATCGGAAAGCCGAGGAGGCTAAGCGGCGGGCTGATATTGCGCTCGTCAAAGCGGAGGCGCGCGATCGCCACTACGACGCGGTCGCCAAGGATCTGTCGATGTACGAGAAGATTGCTGCGCTGGACGCAACGATGGGGGAGGAAGCATGGCGCAAGCTCCAGACCAAGTATCCAGTCGTGGTCAAGGGCGTCGCGGCTGGCGATGCCGAAGCGTTGCGGAAGCTGGTGAATAGACCCAAGCCGGCCGGGCAACGGAGTACGCGGATCAGATTGAAGCACTCGAAAGAGTATTGCCGCTGGCAGGACCAGCGCACATACCGGGAGTGCATGAACGAATGACGCGCCATTGGGCCCGCCACCGGGCTTCTCTCCCCAGCCCCTGATTTGACATATCGTCCCTTATCAGCACGTTTGGTGAAAACGGGGCTTGTTTTTCCGGTTCTTCCGGAATTCGTGTGGGTCCGATGAGTTCTTGTTTCCCTTGTAGGATGGGCTGAAAGCGGTCGCGGAGGCGTTTCCGGGGTCC
>DUCN01000095.1:6044-13874 GCA_012959805.1 Myxococcales bacterium
GGTCTTCTGGCAAGTAGGCCCGAAGGGGCCCGTTCCGGGCCCCGAAAGGCTACTCGGCCCCTTCCGGGGGCCGTTCCTTGGGTTCTGCCGTTGCGGTGGATCTCGCTCGAGAAAGAGTGCTTGCCGGCGTCATCCTGGAGAGCGCCTTTACTTCGATCGCCGACGTGGCTCGTGGCATGGTCGGCGCGCCGCTTGCGTACCTCGTGCGGGGTCGTTTCGATTCCGCGAACAAGATCGAGCAAATCCGCTCCCCACTGCTCTTCTTCCACGGTGATCGCGATCGGATCGTTGACTACGCACTCGGGCAGCGACTCTTCGAGTTGGCACCCGAACCCAAACAGTTCGAAACAATTTCCGGTGCGGGCCACAACGACACGGTCGAAGTCGGAAAGCGTCCCTACTTCTCGCGAATTGCACGGTTTCTGGACGAGGTCGCTCCGTAAGATCGAGCCGGGCGAGTTGGAAGAGGCGCGGTCGCTAGCCCTCTTCACCGCGCGAAATCCGCGCGATCGAGCCCTCGCAGTTCTCGCGCGCCGGCGACGGCGTCGCGGTCACACCCGACACCATTCCAGGCAGGTCGATGCCTTCGAGGATTGCGGCATAGTTGGCGAGGATCAGCTCGCCTCGATTCTCGCCGGTGCCCGGCGACATGATCCGCTCGCGTTTCGAATAGTGCGCGAGCGCCCGACCGGAGAGAGACTCACGTAGCTCGATGGCGAAGGTAAGCGTCGCCCAGTCTCCGGTCGCCCCGGTGCGACTGCGTTGCGTGATGTTGACATCCTCGATCGCGACCTGCACTCGCAATACGCAGGGACCGGAACGTTCGGCCACGTCGAATCCACCGTCCTCCGCGCTGTCCATCAACGACTGTTCGAGGAGTCCGAGGAATTCGTTCTCCACATTCCTCGGGAGGGTCGGCGAGCCAGTTTCGTATTTGATCCGAGCCATGGGGAAGTGGACCGCGTCGAAGCCGCCGATCTGATGGTCCTCGAGAATGAAGAGCTCGCCAGCGGCGCCGATTTCGACTTTCACGAGATCGCCGATCCGTTCCGGAGCCTTCGCTTCGACCGGCGCCGGCGTGGCGTCTGCCGGCTGGGCCGACGGCGTTTCGCTCGTCGCGCAGGCGGTCGCGATCGACATCAACACAGACATCGCGAGCAGGGAAACAAGAGGGCGGGTCGTTGCGCCATTCGACATGCACTCGTTCCTCCACCTCCCCGAGTCCGAACGTGGATGCGAATACGACGTCCAAACATCGACGAGGAAGTCATTTGAGTAAGCGTCAGATAGCGTAGCGCTCGAACGGAATCCTGTCTCGAACCCCCGACGCAGCCGGAACCAACTTCAAGCTCCGAGAACAGAAGCTGAGGCCGCGACGCTCAGTGGCTGCTGCGCTCGGTCAGCTTCGAGATCCCGTCGACGATTTGCGGCCAGGCGCCCTTAGGCAGGTCGTGTCCCATTCCCTCGATCAGCAGCCATTCGCTGTTCTCGATACACTCGTGGGTGTCGCGACCTCCTGCCACGGGAACCAGTGGATCCGCTTCACCATGAATCACCAGGGTCGGTAGCTCCAGGGATCGCAACGCCTCGTCCCGGGGTGGCGAAGCCGTAATGGCGGCGATCTGGCGGAGACTGCCGGCGGGGTAGAAGCTGCGGTCGTAGCCCGTGCTGGCCCGTTCGCGCGCCCGCGCCTCGTCGAAGGGGAATCCGGGGCTCCCGATCACGCGCTGGGTTTCCAGCGACTGCTCAATGATCGCATCGCGCTCGGTCTGGGGCGGCAGCATCAGGCGAGCCATCGCCTCCGGTTTTGCCGGTGGCAGATCACGGCGGCCCGTCGTCGACATGATGGACGTCATCGACCGCACCCGGTCCCGGGCCTGCAGCGCCATGCACTGCACGATCATTCCGCCCATCGAGGCACCGACGATATGCGCCGCGGGGATCTCCAATGCGTCGAGCACACCGATCGCGTCGTCGGCCATGTCCGCAAGCCGGTACGGAACTTCGACCGACTCGCCGGCCAGGATCTTGGGCATCAGCTCGATCAGCGACGGTGTGGGTTGATCGTCGAGCTTGCTGCTGAGACCGATGTCCCGGTTGTCGAAGCGGATCACGTAGTGTCCGCGGTCCACCAACGCTTCGCAAAATTCTGAATCCCAGGCGATCATCTGCGTACCAAGGCCCATGACGAGCAGTAGCGGACGTCCGCTGGGTTCACCAAACGAGTCGTATTCGAACTCGAGTCCATTCGATTGCAATTTCGGCATGCCTGACATTCTCTCTTTCACCCAGCTCGGCGTCAAGCGACGAACGCCGCTCAAACACGTCGTCGGGCAGCGTCAGCGAAGACGCAGAGTGACGAGTTCGAAGGGGCGCAGCTCGAGGTCGATCTCACCATCCTCTATATGCGGGGGTGCAGCCTTCATCGGCGCCTCGAGGAGGTCGACGCGGTCTGCACGCGTCGTACCCGGCGACCTCAGGCCGACCCGGCGTCGTCCGCCGAAGGCCTCGTGCAACCGGACGATGGTGCCATCGCCGTCATCTGCTGCCTTGATGGCGCTGATCACCACGCCGTCGTCGTCGGGTTCGAGCAGGGAGAAGCGCGCGGGCACGTCGACGCTTCCGCCGCTTGTGCGTTCGATCGGCACGACGCGCAGCGGCGAGTTGAATGCATGGGCCTCAGCGATCACTCCGCCCGAGGTAGGCTTGCCGGCGTGGGGGTACAACGCGTAGGCGAAGCGGTGCTGTCCGCGATCGGCGAGGGGATCCGGCCAGGTGGGAGCACGCAGTAGCGACAGGCGAATCACGTGGCCCGACACATCATGCCCGTACTTCGAATCGTTGAGCAGCGCCACGCCAAACCCGTCTTCGCTGAGGTCGACCCACGTATGGGCGCACGTCTCGAAGCGGGCGATGTCCCAGCTTGTGTTCTGGTGAGTCGGTCTCTCCACGTGTCCGAATTGGATCTCGTGGCGGGCCACCGCGGAGTGGACGTCGACAGGGAACGCAACCTTCAGGAGCTTGTGATTCTCTTGCCAGTCTATCTTGCAGTGCACCTCGACTCTGTGGCTTCCTCGGGTCAGACGGACGAGCTGCTCGATGCGTGAGTCGCCAAAGGAGCGCACGATCTGCAGTGTGGCGCGCAGTTCTGAGCTCTCGATCAACTCCAGCCGGTCGATCTCGGTGAGATCGACCGCGGTGTCGAAGGCGCTGCGATCAATGTCCCACGCGTCCCACTGGGCGGGCCGATCGTCCATCAGCTGCAGGACGTTGGCCGATTCGCCGGGGGCGATCGCCTCGCGGCCGGTGGCCAGGTGCCGAACCGAGCGCAGATGGCCTACCTCATCCCACTCGATGCGCAGATGCCGGTTCTCCATCCAGTGTTCGCCCGTCGTCACCGGGGCATCTTCGGTCGATTCGGGGGCCGACAGATCATTCACCGCCCAGCCACAAGCGGGCGCGGCCACACGCGTGAGCGCACCGTCGACTTCGACGACCTCGTTGCGGGCCCAGCCGAGGCCGTTGGCTACAAGCGCGGGCCGCTCCGCATCGCCGGTGTCCACGCGCGAAGCGATTGTTGTGAGAGACACGTTGACGATCTCGTCCGTGGTGGCTCGGATGCTGGCGTAGTCCGCCATTGTGTCCTGGTAAACCCAGTGGATCGACGTCCCGGGAATGATGTCGTGAAACTGATGGAGCAGGAGCTTCTTCCAGGCGCGGTCGAGCGCAGCGCTCGGCACCTCGCCTCCGGCGAGCCGCTTGGCCGCAAGCGACCACATCTCGGCATCACGCAGCGCCCACTCGAGTTCGCGGTTGCCCTTCTTGACGGCACCGTGGGTCGTATAGGTACCGCGATGAAATTCTAGATACAGCTCTCCCACCCAGACGGGCAGGTCTGCGTCTTCGCCTTCTTCACGAATCTGCGCCATGGCATCACGGGCCGTCGTCAGTTCCACGCGACCGAGTCCGTCGACGTCGCGGAGTCGGCGGGCGCGTTCGAGCATCTCGAGGTCGGGACCACCGCCGCCATCGCCGTAGCCATAGAGATAGATCGAACGGTCGCGAATCTCCTGCTGTTTGAAATTCTCTTCTGCATGGCGAAGATCGCTGACCGAAAAGTTGCCGTTGTAGGTGTCTGCCGGAGGGAAGTGCGTGAAGATCCTTGTGCCGTCTAGCCCCTCCCACCAGAAGGTGTGGTGCGGGAATTGGTTGACGTCGTTCCACGAAATCTTCTGCGTCAGGAACCAGTGAACGTCCGCCTGGGCGAGGATCTGCGGCAGCGCGGCGGAATAGCCGAAGACATCGGGTAGCCATAGCCCGTCTGTGTCGACACCGAACTCTTCACGAAAGAATCGCTTGCCATGGACGATCTGACGCACGAGCGACTCACCAGAGGGCAGGTTGCAATCGGGCTCGACCCACATCGAGCCCACCACGTCGAAGCGACCGGCCGTGACATGTGCCTTCACGCGGTCCCAGAGACCCGGATGCTCGTCACGGATCCACTCGAATTGTTGAGCCTGGGAAGCGGCGAATCGATAGTCGGGTTCGCGGTCGAGCAGCGTCGATGCGGTCGAGAAGGTCCGCGCTGCTTTTCGGTGGGTCTCGCGTAGCGGCCACAGCCACGCGGTATCGAGATGCGAGTTACCCACTGCAAGGTGCGTGCGTCGCGGCGACTCGCCCGGATGATTCAGCACTTCCGCCAATCGCTGACGCGCCGAGAGCACCGTCGTCTTGTCCATGCCTCCGTCTTCGATCGCTGCACAGGCCCGATCGAGGGCGTCCATACTGGCGCGGGCACGGGCCCCGTCAAGGCGCTTGGCTAGTTGGCGCGCCAGCGCCCAGTCGCGCACGAGTGCCTCGACCTCACGGTCGACGATGCTGAGGTGGCAGCGGGTCAGCGTGAGTTGCGGCTCGCCAGCCGGGTCGGCGAGCCACAGCGGAGCCGGATCCTGCGCGGGTGTGGATGGATTGGCAGCGGCTTCGATGTACAGATCGAACTTCTCGCCGCCACGCACGGGCGATGCCAGCAGCACATGGCCATGGTTCGGGCTGATCCCTTCCGTCGGTTGCCCATCGATCCACACCTGCCCTTCTGCGCCGAACCCGCTCAGGCCGCCGTATCCAAGATGCACGTCGACCACACAATCCTGGCCCTTCCAATCTGCGGGCACCACTCCCCGCACACGGAACCAAGTGGTTCCCCAGTGCGGCCCCCACGCGTCGCCGACGTCGAAGGGGATGAATTTTCCCGCGACCGCTTCGCGGTAGCTCACCGGTTCGCCGTTTATGTGGTTCGCGCTGATTTCGACCGCGCAGGTCGCAGGCCATCGCGCGGGTTTGACGACGTCTGCGAATACTTCGTTGATTCGGCTCAGTCGGTCTTGATCGGGCTCATTCATGACGGCGAGCATAGCCTCGGAAGAAGTAGGAGGGTCTCTATGACCAACTGACGTCTTCGACCCGGCCGCCGAGAATGGAAAGACTGTATCCCGTCAGCAGAACTCGGACACTCAGAGGCTCTAAGCTAAGAGGCACATTCCGGGGTCTATGACCCCAAGGAGCGTGTCGAGATGACCAACCCAAAGAAGCAAACGAGCGAAGCAGCTGTCCGAGAGATCCGCCGTCGAACCCGAAGGAAGTTCTCCCCCGAAGAGAAGATCCGCATTGTTCTCGAAGGCCTAAGAGGCGAGCAGAGCATCTCGGATCTCTGTCGTCGAGAAGGCATCGCCTCGAACCTCTACTACCGATGGAGCAAAGACTTTCTCGAAGCGGGGAAGAAGCAGTTGGCAGGAGACACGGTCCGAGAAGCCACCAGTGACGAAGTCAAAGACCTGCGAAGCGAGAACCGGGAACTCAAGGAAGTCGTTGCCGAGATCACGCTTAAGAACCGCGTGCTCAAAAAAAGTCTGACGGGACATGGCGAAGAGGACGATTCGTGAGACGGACGGCTTCAGAGAAGATGGAGATGATCCGACTGGTCGAAGGGACGGATCTGCCGGTGCGAGCCACGCTGCGACAGATGAACATTGCGCGGAGCACGTTCTACAACTGGTATCGGCGTTATGTGGACGACGGCTTCGATGGACTTCACGACAAGAAGCCGATCCCTCGACCTCGTTGGAATGCCATCCCAGACAAGGTCCAGAAGCAGGTGCTGGATCTCGCACTCGAGCGAACCGACCTCTCGCCGAGGGAGCTGGCCTGCCGCTACACGGACGAGAAGCGGTACTTCGTGTCGGAATCGAGCGTTTATCGGATCTTGAAGGCTGCCGACCTCATCACGAGCCCGGCCTACATCTTGATGTCAGCATCGGATGCCTTCAAAGATCCAACGACACGCGTCCATGAGATGTGGCAGACCGACTTCACGTACTTCCGGATCATCAACTGGGGCTGGTACTACTTATCGACCGTCCTCGATGACTTCTCGCGCTACATCATCGCCTGGAAGCTGAGTCCCACGATGGGCGCGACCGATGTCACCGAGACACTCGATGAAGCGATCGCCATCACCGGAGTCGATCAGGTCAAGGTGAAGCATCGCCCTCGATTGCTCAGTGACAACGGTCCCGCGTATCTATCGGGCGAGCTCCGGGAATATCTCGGCGATCGAGGCATGGGTCATACCCGAGGCGCTCCGTATCACCCTCAGACCCAGGGCAAGATCGAGCGGTATCACCGGACGATGAAGAACGTCGTGAAGCTTCAGCATTACTACTTTCCAGAGGAGCTGAAGACGGCACTCAAGGACTTCGTCGCTTACTACAACAACGAGCGGTATCACGAGTCACTCAGAAACGTCACGCCTGCTGACGTCTACTATGGCAGGCAGTACGAAGTCTTGACGAAGCGATCGAAGATCAAGCGAAGAACGATGGAACGGAGAAAGAAGGAGTACTTGGCCCAGAAGGCGGCCTAGTTAGAAACCAAAACTGTCTCTTAGCCAAGAGCCGTCATTGTCCAAAATGTTCTGACGACGTACAGGGTCGAGTCGCTTAACGAAGCTGGCGATCTGCTACCGCGCCAGCAGCTTAGATTTCTGTCCGTCGAACTCTTCTTGTGTCAAGATTCCCCTCACGCGGAGCGCATCCAGCCTTTCGAGTTCCTCAGCGATCAAAATCAGTTGGTCGGACGGGGCCGGCTTCAACAAGACTGCCCTCGGCGGTGTCATTAGGCTGAGCGCTATTTTGCTAGAGAGATCGTTCACCCAGCGGTTGTAGTTGCGATGGATACTTGGCCTCTTAGGGGCGGGTAACCTGCTGCTCGCGTGTCGCCTTCGCTCATCGACGGTCCGATAGCCGAGGTTAGAGCTGTTCATATAGTCGATCCAATACGCCTCCGGATCGTAGCCGACAGCCACTGTCGCTGAGTGAGATCTGATGAACAGTTTGAGAACAATACGCCCAGGGGCATCCCCCATGACTTGCCAATTCAACGAATGTCCAGCCCTGATAATTGCTGCCGCAAGATCAGCCGGTGGAGTTCCTAGTGGGGCGAGATGGGGGGTGCGCGGGATATTTTCGATCTCGGTCGCTGCCGACGAGGCATCCGGACCCGTCCACGAGATGCACAGCATCAAGAGTGAGACTGCGACCTGAGATCTCACTGATAGGGAGTTCATTTGGGCTCCTCCGATCATGAGTTTATCGGTGAGGCCGCGGATAGGCAAAATAAGCTGCGTTTTCTGCACCACCGATACTAGGTGTTCTGACAAGTAGCCCTCAGACGAGGCACGTCAGCCCCGTCCCAGGCTCGACCCGATACTCCCACCGAAGATATGCACAACCGCCTGACCTCTTGCCTGTGGTCCGAAGGCGAATGTGCCTC
>DUCN01000096.1 GCA_012959805.1 Myxococcales bacterium
CGTAGGCCTCGTACCAGTGTTCCTGGCTGCCCGGGCCGAAGAGGTCGACATCGTCAAGCGAAGCGGGACAGCGCATCTCGCTGAGCGCATGGTTCGGAGGTTTTTCGCCGTTATCCGTGCTCATGTCACTGAAACCATGATGCCATGGATCGTAGTCCATGGAGTTGTCCGTGTCGTCTCGGCGGTTGCGACCGACTCAAAGCAGCGCATGGGCAGATGGGCGATGATCATATTTGACTCACCGTACGGAAGGAGGACCAATGAACCAGACCACGGATCGTAACAAGCAGCGCGCTCGCGAGGTCATCGAAAAAATCGTAAACGGCGGTGATGTTGATCTGGCCGACGAGTACTATCGCGAAGACTACATCCAGCACAACCCGGATGTCGGTCAGGGCCGTGAAGCTCTCAAGAAAGTGATCCGCGCCATGCACTCTCTGGTGGAGCCGATGCACGTGGAGATCAAGTTGATCAACGCCGAAGACGACATGGTGTGGCTTCTACTCGAGTGGTCGGGGGGTAGCCTGCCAGAGGGCATACCACGCATCCAGCAGACCGCCGAGATCTTCCGCATGGAAGACGGGATGATGGCTGAGCACTGGGATGTTCTTCAGATGACGAAGAGGGGAAGCTGAACATGGCTACCTTGCTGGCGCACATCCAGGTAAAACCGGGCAAAGAGGCCGAATTTGAAGCCATTGCGGCAGAACTCTACGGCGAGACCCATCGCAACGAGAGCGGGTGCATTCGCTACGAGTACTGGCGCGGGGCCGAAGCCTGTTTTTACTACTCGCTGCTTTCCTTTGATGATTTCCACGCCTTTTTGCGTCACCAGGTGAGCGACCATCACGAGGCGGTCGCGCCCAGGATCCAAGATATCTGTCTCAGCGTGAAGCTGGAGTGGATTGACCCCGTTGGCGCCGCTTCACCGCTTCCCCCCACGCGCATGCAGGGCCTGACCAAGGACGCGGACTCGAAAACGGAGCGCTACCACGAACTCTTCGCGGCCGTCATGCAGGACTGGTGGCCCGCTTGAGCTCTTCGTCAAACTCGTTCGCCAAAGGCCTCGAAGGGTGAAGCGCTCGATAGCGCGCGACAAGGTTGGTTACCGGCGGGTCGCGCAGTTCGAGGTCTGCAAGGGCTACACATATGCGTCGCAACAAAATGCGCGGTCCTTCAAGTGTGGTCGAAGTCCTCAGATTCCGCCGAAAGCTGAGGGGCGATCGCATCGGAGAACTTGGCAGAGCACTTGGATGACCTTGACGCTATCGCCAAAATCTTCGTTCTTGGGCAGATAGGGCATGGCTTCGCTGACCGTGGGGAGAGACCAAAGCTGGCGCGCTTGGAAACTGGCCAGGAGCGTGTCGAAATCCTTCTCCACCCACCGGTCGTCGCGCTGCGTAAGCACGATGTAGCCGCCAGGCCGAACGATACGGCACAGATCCGTCAATAGGTCTGTTGCGTTTTCAATGTAGGTCAGGACACCAACACATGCGGCGGCATCAAATTCGTTGTCACCTAGCGGCAAAGGAGTGGATTGCAGATCGCAGCGCTGCAGCCTCTCGTAGAGGCCTTTCCCTCCAGCAATTTCCAATGAGGCCGCCGAAATGTCGATGCCTGCAATCCGGCATTTCAGGCGCTGGGACATGGCCTCGGCGAACATCCCTGTGCCGCAACCAACATCCAAAACGTTATCGCCGGTCTTAAGATGGCTCCAAAGTGTCGCCGCGGCATCGGCTGGGGCATGATAATCCCAGTCATTCAAAGTCGCGTCGTACGTTTTGGCCCAATTGTCGTAGTAGGATTCGATGGAGGCCGAATCTGTCGAGCCGGCCAACAAGGAATTGAAGTCGCTATCGCCGTCGGTATCGCGTCTCATGATTTCCGCATCTATTTTTCACACCGGAGTCTGGTACCAAGGACCACGGATAATGACGACATCGATCGCACACAAATAGCGAGGCCCGTGCTGGCCCCTGGCGCGTCGCCTGTTCGGTTTTCGCGGCGGTAGAGGGCGTCGCCAATAGCTAAGCTAGCGGATCATGACCGGTCCGGCGCAGATCTTCAAGCAGCCCCAATCGCGGAGCCCGACTCACTCTTAACCTCCCGATCCCGAGCAGCGGTCGCCTACAGACCCTGAACCAGACAGCCGAAGAGGCATAACGCCTAGGAAGGTCTCAGTTCATGGGCATTCTCAGCGCCGCGTTCGCCGCGTTCAAATTCCTGGTGCTTGGATTCTTCGGTTTGGTCGGAGCACTCTTCGTGGGCATAGGGCTTATTGCCAGCGGGGCGCAGCCTCTCAGTAGAGAACTTTCGAATCGCTGAGCGCCCGAATTTCGTCTTCCGAATAGCCGAGCACCTCGGAGAGAACCTCCTCGGTGTCGGCGCCCAGAACAGGCGCGGCCTTGCGGACTCCATTGGGTCTCCGCCTCAATAAATATGGGATACCTGTGTGCTTTCGGATTCCGACCTCGGGATGCGGCTTGGCTTCAAGAAACCCGCGTGCTTCGAGATGGGGGTCGCTCAAGAGGTCCGCCGATGTCATTGCCGGGAAAGCTGCAATGCCCCGGGCCTGGAGCGAGCGACTGAGTTCCCATCTCTCGCGATCGCGCGTGCGAACCGCCAGTTCCGCTTCGAGTTCACTCTCGTTCCGTTTGCGATCCGAAAAGAGTCGGAATCGCGGATCGTCTCCCAACTCGGGCGCGAGTTCGTCCGAAAGGGCTTGCCACTGTTCGTCCGACTTGCACGCGATGGATATCCAATCGTCCTCTCCCCGGGTCGGGAAAAATCCATGGGGTGCCATGGCGAAATCGCGACTTCCCTGGGGCGTAGGCGTGGCCCCGTTCATGACGAAGTCCATCCACGCCTCCACCGAAAAAACCGCGGTGGCTTCCCAGAGCGAAACATCCAGGTGATCGCCCCGACCACTCTCCCGGCGTTTCTCCAGCGCCGCACAGACCTCGAAAGCCATGGTGATACCCGCGGTCGGGTCGGGCATGGAGACCCCCATTTCGGCGGGCCCCCCTCCAACAAAGCCCGTCCCCATGGTCAGCCCGGTCAATGGCGGAATGGCGGGGCCATAGCCCATGTAGTTGGCGTAGGGCCCGGTCTCTCCATAGCCGCTGATACTCGCCATGATGAGACCGGGGTTGCGCTCGGAAAGCACGCCATAGCCGAGGCCCAGCCGATCCATCACGCCTGTCGCGAAGTTCTCGACGACCACGTCGCAGGTATCGACGAAATCCTTGAGGAGTTCGATGGCCTGGGGTTCGGCCAGGTTGAGGGCAACGCTCTTCTTCCCCTGGTTCCACTGAGCGAACATTCCCGATGTATTGAGCGTTTTCTCCACATCGGCCGGGTGGAGGGGGAGGCGGCGGTAGAGATCTGGGCGTCCCTCGGACTCGAAACGGACGACCTCGGCCCCGAGGTGGGCGAGATTCATGGCACAGAAGGGGCCCGCCCAGGCCCACGATAAATCCGCAACACGAATACCCTCGAGTGGAAGCGGGGCGCCCTCGGATACCCGAATCGAGGTGCGAATAGGGAGCCCGCCGCCAAGAATTTCGTCGTTGTGCTGGCCCAGCACCGGCGCCCCTCGAGAGATTCCCTGCCTGCCCCCCTCCGTGCGCGCCGGGGGGGCAAGATGGCGAAGACGGCCGGCGCCCGGATGGTCCACATCGACGAAGAACTCCCGGGCAAGGAGATGCTCAGATTCAGCCATCTCGGCCGGACCCATGATGGGGGCAGCGCAAATTCGATACTTCTGCATCTCGTGATAAGTCTCGATAACGGATTTTTCAGCCAGCCATTCCTGGACAAATCCGTGCACGAGATCATGATTCTCAGAGCGTCCCTGAGACGTCGAGAACACTTCCAGGGACGACCACTCGGGATTCCCCATCAATTTGGTCAACCTTTCCCACTGATCCTCCTCAATGCACACCAGGAAGAGTTGACCATCTCGGCAATCGAAGATCGACCACGGTATTAGCAGCCGGGTGCCGTAGCGGGTCGCGACTCGTTGCGTGTAGGAATAGAGGGGAATCGCCTGCTCCAGGACCGAAGCCGTATAGGCCTGCTCCGAGAAGTCGATGTACTCCCCCACCCCCGTCCGGCGAGCCGCCGAATAGATCGCCATGCTAACGGCGGCACCCGCCACGCCCGACATGAATCCGCATTGCTGGCCATAGACTTTGAGCGGGGGAAGATCCATTCGCCCCGTCGCTGCCGGACACAGACTCGCCCACCCGCCTCCGCTGCTGACAGTGAGTTCGCTGGCGTGAAAGTCTGCGTAGGGACCGCTACTGCCAAACGGCGAGATTGCGAGGGTGACAAGATCTGGCCGTCGCGCTTCGAGGGTTAACGCATCGAGCCCGAGTTCCTTGGCCCGAGCAGGCCGAAAGTCATGAATTAAAACATCCGCCCAGTCGATCAGGCTCAATAGCTCATGCGATCCCGCTTTCGAGTCGAGATCGAGTTGCACGCCCCGCTTGTTGGTATTGAGCGCAAGAAAGAGTCCGCTCCGCTCGGGGTCGGAGATTCCGGCCGGAAAGGGCCCCCGGTGGCGCATCCAGCCATCTTCGCCCGCTTCGACCTTGATCACATCCGCCCCGTGATCAGCCAGGAGCCTGGCCGCGAAGGCGCACGACACGCTCTCACCGAATTCCAGAACGCGCATCTCCCGTAGATTTGTTTCACTCATCTTGTCTGATCCATTCTCAGTCGATTTTTCCGCCACTCCAGATGGAGCGATAACATTTCAGCCCCGCTCCTTAAGTTTATCCTACTGGGCGAGGACGGAGGCGTTGGTGCATGAATATGCGAAGGAACCGACTCCCCTGGTCGCAGGCCTCCTGATCACAGGCAGATCGCGAAGGACTCTGGCCGACCGATCTCCATCATTCGGTTTAGGATGTTGCAGGCGATGACCGCTTCAGCCTTCTGTGACTCGGGATGACGAGCCCGAAGGCGGTCGCCAATGATCGACTTGTACCTGAAGAATGTGTTCTCTACGCGAGCCTGCCGGTGGTATCCCGATTCCTTCTTCCACTGACGACGCCCAACTTTCCTTACTCGTCTGACCGTGCGATCGCGAGCGTTGGATCGCTTCGATCTCGCGGCTGTCTTTCTCGGCGGAACGATGACTTTCGCGCCGCGTGCCGTGGCGGCATCGTAGATCGCGATCGTGTCGTAAGCCGCGTCTGCCGTGAAACTTGAAATTGGAACCTTCATCTTGTCGATGAGATTGAGCGCGGTTTTTGAATCGTGAGCATCCCCATCCGTCAGGACCTCTGCGACGATGGTGCCAGATCGATCAACACCGAGATGAAGCTTCTTCCAGGCGCGCTTACCGCGCCCCCCGTGCTTGGCTGCGGCCCACTCGCCTTCGCCCACAATCGAAAGACCAGTACTGTCGACGATTAGATGGATTGACTTTTCCGTGGAAACGCGAGCGAGCTGGATGTCGAGATGCTGGCTGCGTCGAGAGAGGGTGGTGTGATCGGGAGCTTCGTGATCGATGCTCATCAAGGAGAGTACTGATCGCAAGAAGCCTTCGGCTTGGCGAAGCGGTAGCCTGAAAATGAGACGGAGCGTCAAAGCTGTTTTAATCGCGTGATCGGAGAATTTTCGCTGAGCACCTCGTCGTCCAGTTGGCGCTGGCTTCCAGGAGGCAATGGCATCGTCCGAGATCCACAGGGTAATATTGCCGCGCTCAACTAGGGCTCGATCGTATTCAGGCCAATTGCTTACGCGATATTTTGTCTTGTACTTGGGGTGGACTCTAGAGTTCATGCCGAGATCGTGGCCCATTCGGCCATCGGACAATCAAGATCAGGGTGATGGACCGAATCTACTCTTCTATTCATGCACCAACGCCGTAGCGGGGCTCTCGGATTGGCTCGGATCTGCCTGCGCGGGGACGATCCCGGGAGTCGAAGCCGCGCTTCGTCTCCGAGTCGAGCCCTGCGTCACGAAATCGCGAGTTCCTCGAGCAACTGGGTCGCTTCGAGCAGGTCACCGTGTTCGAAGCCCTCACTGAAGGTCGCGACAACGGGCGTGAGAAGTGCCCGGGCCTCGTCTCTCCGGCCCGCTTCGCACCAGAACCGAGCGAGTTGCAGCGATGCCGCCAGTTCGCTGTTCCGCGCTCCGATGCTGCGCGCCAACTCGAGGGCCGTCTCGATCTCGCGCTCGCGACTCTCGTCGTCTTCGGCTAAGCGCGATGCGATCAGGTGAAGAAAGGGCCGTATATTGCGATCGCGATTCTGCTCGGCCTGCTCGAAAGCCGCGGCCAGCAGGTTGCGTGCGAGCGGGCGCAGGCCGCGCTCGTCGAAGGCTTCCACCATCAGCGCGATCAAGCCCGGTGCATTATGCGGCGTACCGCCTTCGCCCGTGGACTGGATCTGCTGGACGGACTCCGTGATCTCCGTCCAGGTCGCGGGTTCGTCGGGCAGCACCAAGGTGCGCACGAGGCGCGCAATGCCTTCCACCAGCGGGAAGGTGAACTCGCGGGCCAGCTCGATGCCCGCCTCCGCCTGCGAGCGAGCCGTGTCGCCGTCGCCGATCAGCACGGAGTGGACCGCGGCGCTGCAATGCGCCGCAGCCTCGCTGTAGGGGTGGTGCGCGGCGCGCGCGTACTCGATCGCGAGTTGGACGTGCTGCCACGCCTGGTCCGAAAAACCCAGCATGAACAGCGAGTCGGAGGCAGAAAACGCCGACAGGGTGCCAATGTCTTGCCCAATCCGCTCCGCGAAAGCTGCGTCTCGCTCGACGTCGTAGAGTTCGAGCGCTCGGCGGGCGTGGGCGAGCGACTCCTCGAAACGCGATAGCGAGTAGAGCGCCGCGGCGAGTGCGCTGTGACCGAGGACCACGTAGCCGTCTTCGCCTCTGTTCTCGGCCTCGGCTAGCAGCCGGTTCGCCAGTGCGTGACTCTTCTCGAGTTGTGATCGCTTGGCGCAACATTCGAAGCAGCCCCACAGCACGGGACACAGCCACGAGCTGTCACCGAGGCGATCGCACAACTCGAGGGCGCGGTTGTAATTCTGCTCGGCCCCGGGGTCCAAGGGGCTGCGAGCGCGGAGGTACACGGGCGCGATCGCCGCCAGGATCGCGAGTTCTGCGGGCTCGCGCGCATCGGCGGGAAGGCGCGGCACGAACGCCAACGCGGCCTGCGCGTGGGCACCGGCCTCGCTGTCGGCGAAGCGGCGCGCCGCGGTCGCTAGCGCGGCGGCGTGGTGGTGAACAGCGCGCTCCGGCCGGCGCCCCTCGCCGTAATGCCGCGCCAACACGGGCGCGATCAGCTCCGCTTCGCTGCCGTAAGCAATCTCGAGCCGCTCCGCGATGGCTCGGTGGTAATGTACGCGGCGGGACGCCGATACCCGCGCGTACAGGACGTCGCGGTAAAAAGCATGCACGAAGGTGTAGACCGCGCTCACCGTACCGTCCGGCCACTCCGCCAGTCCCGATGCCCGCAGCACGGTGCCCGAGCGAGCCAGCCGCTCGCACTGCTCCTCGACCTCGATCTCCTTGCGGCCCAATGCCGCGGCGACGGAGGCCGCTGCGAACTCTCCACCCGCCGCGCTCGCGGCTTCGATCAGGTCGCGCTCTTCTTCGCTGAGAAGCTCAATCTGCTTCTCGATCAGCTGGCGTAGACCGTCCGGGACCAGCGTTGCGAGCGCTTCGAGGTCCGCGCGAAGTCGGCATTGGCCGCTACCGAGTTCGAGTTTGTCGGTCTCGACCAGCCACTGGATCAGCGCCATCAGAAACAGCGGGTTTCCGGAAGTTCGCCGAGCCAGCCACTCGGTCAACTCCCCGGGTGGCTGGGCGCCGCCTGAGCACAATGCGAGCAACACGTCGATCGTCGCCTCGTCGAGCGGCTCCAGCGGCAGTTCCAAGCACTGCCTGTGGGATAGGAGTTCGCGCACATGTGCGCCCAGCGCTCCGACGCCGGCGCGCATCTCGGCAGTGCGGACCGTTGCAAGGACAAGCAGACGCGAGGTTTCCTCGCGATGCGCCAGCGCGGCCACCAGGTCGAGGGTCGAGGGATCGCTCCAGTGCAGGTCCTCGAGGACGAGAACGAGAATGCCCGTAGTAGCGAGCGCTTCGCACACGGCGCCGAACTCGCGCAGCATGCGTTCGCGGCCACATCCCGCAGCGCGGAGCACGGCCACCTCGTGCTCCTCGGGGCTCAGCAGCGATGGCATGTGGGCCAGCCAGGTCGGCCCGTGACGCTGCAGGATCTGCACGACCTGGTCGCTCTCGTCGTCCCGGCAAAGTCTCTCGATCGCTTCGAAGACGGGACCATAAGGTTCTCCCTCGCCGAAGTGTTCGAGGCACTGGCCCTTTGCGATACGCAGCCCCTCTTCGCTACGCGCGTCGTCGAGAAAGGCGTTGACGAGCGTCGTCTTTCCGATCCCTGGCTCTCCGGTCAGGAAGACGAGCTGCCGCTGTCCCTCACGGGCTCGCCCGAGCGCCAAGTCGAGCGCGCCGCGCTCCGCCTCGCGTCCGGCGAAGGGAATCTCGGAATTGCGCGGGCCGGCCGCTGTGGGGGCGGCGGCGTTCCCGACGAAGCGGTAACCGCGCCCGCGCACCGTCTCGATGTAGCGCGGAGCGTCGTGGGGATCTCGAAGTGCGCGCCGGACCTCGCGCACACAGTCGCTGAGCGTCGCCT
This sequence comes from Myxococcales bacterium, assembly GCA_012959805.1. Classification (GTDB taxonomy): domain Bacteria; phylum Myxococcota_A; class UBA9160; order UBA9160; family UBA4427; genus UBA4427. Next base: position 8,669 of record DUCN01000096.1, read on the forward strand.
CGCTGACGGTGACGTCCGGCCAAACGGAGGCGATCAGATCCTCGCGTGTTACGAGTTCTCCCGGTCGCTCGGCAAGCTGGCGAAGCAGCGCCAGGGCCTTGGGACGAAGCCTTACCGGCCGTCCCCGCCAACGCAGTCGCTCTTCGGTCGGGTCGAGCCGGAATGGCCCGAACTCGAGGATCTGACTTGCTCGCAAGATCGTCTCCTTCGACCCGCTCGCAGACTAGCAGGAATTGTTCCGACACGTTTACAAGTCCGGGACCCAACAGGGCTTTTTCTCACACCGAAGCCCCACGCCAATCCCACGGAAGCAGCGCCCGGGAGCTGCAATTCTGTTCCGCACGCAGACGCCGCGCCAGATCGACTGGCGCACGTCTTCGAGGAAAACCCGATGACGACCACCGCTGACCGGTCCCACCTGCCTACCCCCCGACGGGGTACGCTCCAGATCGCCGTTCCCGAAGCGCTGTTGCCTTCGGTCTGTCCTCTCACCGCTTCGAAGGAGTTCAACATGCTGTTTTCTTCTCGCTGGCTGTTCTTGACCCTTTTGCTGACCGCCGGGTTCTCAATGCCGGCCACCGCTTTCGACTTCCTGGGCGACGTCGTCGCCACAAAACCCAGATTTTGGAATCCGCCAAACGGAACGACGCTTCCAGAGGATTGCCCTTCTCATGACTACATCTATCACCTAGACACCGGCGACGCGGCCTGTCGCGTTCACTACGGCGCACCAGGCCAGGGCGCCTACACCGAACTCTGTACCGTGGACCTGTTCGATAGCCGGATCATGCACGATCTTGATAAGGTCAACTGCGAAGAAGAGTCGCTCGTGGCCAATTTCTCGGTGCTGCAACAAAATCTCGCGCGGAATTCCCCACCCATGGCGAACCTCGACCGCATGCTGACCGAGGCGCCGGGATCCGACATGCTGGAGGCGATGGGATTCGATGGACCACTGCGACTCACCAGCACGGCCCCTACCCTCGACATCCAGAACACCAACGACTTCTACCTGACGGGAGCCGATCTCGAGCACCGTGTCTACCACGGTGGCAAAGCAGTTGTCTGGCACGAAGACCCGAACTTGGGTCTGGTGCAGCTGGCGACATACGATCTCGTTACGCTCGAACTGGAGTTGGCATACTTTACACTAGAGAGTTCCATCGTCGTGACGGCCGTGCGTACCTCGGGCCTGACAATCTTTCCGGAAACCTGGACCGGCGAACTGACAGGACCCAGCTTTGCCCACGGAGTGGGTGCCGGAGTTTTTCCCGCCCGTCTAGGCATGGACCTCGGCATGGAATTGGGACCTGTCGCGACCCCATCACTGGGCCGGCTCGGCCTGTTGAGTGTGGCTGGGATGCTCGCCTCGGCAGGTTGGTTGGGCGTGCGCCGATCCCTGGCCGATCAAGTCTGACGACTTCTCGGCACGCAGCGGGCACCCGGGCGGCTGGGCCGGTTCCAATTCCTAGTCTTCTTGACTAACGCCGGGTGTGATATTAGGCATCAAGCCGCGCACGCCTCAGCTGCACGGCAAGGTCGAGCGATCCCACCGAACCGACAAGGACGAGTTCTACCAACTCCTCACCTACAAAGACGATGTCGATCTCGAGAAGAAGCTGGCCGTGTGTGAACGCTTTTACAATTTCGATCGCCCACACGGAGCCCACGACGGTAAGACGCCATACGAAGCGATACGGGAGAAGCTATCCTAGTGAATAACGTCCAACTTGATGCCTAACATCACACGTGCCACTTCGTTCGGGTACGTAATGCGGACCCAAAAGCGGACCTGTGGCGGATAGGAATTTCTCTGCCTATCCGGTTCGCTCCGCTCGTGACCGTCGTTGTCACGGCCTTGCCTCACAATTATGGCTTCCTAGGAGGAAGTCAGAATGCAGTTTCCGCGCACGCTCGTCGAGTTTCAGGATCAGTTCCCGGATGAGGCCCATTGCTGGGCGTACTTGCGCCGCGCCCGTTGGCCACGTGGATTCGAGTGCCCGCGCTGCGGCGGTCGGGGGAGTCACTTCCTTGCTAGTCGCCGCCTCGACCAGTGCCGAACGTGCCGATATCAGGGCTCGGTGACTGCAGGGACAGTCTTTCATGGAACCCGTGTCTCGCTTCGCGTGTGGTTTTTGGGCGTTTTCTTCCTGGCCCGTCACAAGAAGGGTATTTCGGCGCTTCAGTTCCAGAAGGACACAGGGTTGGGGAGCTATCAGACGGCTTGGACGTTGCTTCACAAGCTTCGAGCGGGTCTTTCAGCCCTTCCCGCACCGCTTTTGGAGGGCCACATCGAGGCCGATGAGACCTACATCGGCGGCTACCGCAAAGGATGGAACGGACGTGGAGCGGGCAAGGTCGGGGGGGCCATCGCGGTCGAGCGCCGCGGCCGCACGGCCGGTTGTGTTCGTCTCGCCGTGATTCCCGGGGCAACGACCGCCGTACTGACCTCCTTTGTTAAGGGGTCGATCGTGCCACAGGCAGCGACGGTTCATACCGACGCTTGGGCGGCCTATAAAGCACTTACCAAAATGGGAATTGACCATTGTCCTCGCAAGGGCGGACACGGACGACACGTCGAGGACGGCCTACCATGGGCTCACACGGTCTTCGGCAATCTCAAGACCTGGCTACGCGGCGCCTATCATGGAGTGAGTCCAAAGCACCTTCAGCGTTATTTGAACGAATTCCAATTTCGCTTCAACAAACGCTGGCACGAGGCGGACCTCTTCTCTCCTGTGCTGCAGGCCGCAATCGATGCGGAACCCTTCCCTTATCAACATCTCACGGCGGAGCGAACCGGATAGGCAGAGGAATTTCAAGCTGCGTTTACCGCACCACCGATACTGGGCGTTATGTCAAATAGGTAACCGTAGGGAGGCTAGGCCCATTGCCGGGCAAGCGGGAGGGCGACCACGCCCTCCGGCTTGTTTTGGTTCGTGGCGGACCGGGGCGCGAGCGGGCCGGAGACCACCACAGCAACGTGAGACCGTGAAATCGGAAATACAGATTTATTTATTGATGTATTTGATGGTTTATCGAATAGGGTTTAGTCTGGCAAACTTGGTTTTGCGTCGATTGGACTTGGAGACGTCTGCGTGAGGGATTTCTCGCACTTGATTACCGGCAAATGGTCGATCGGCTTGTGGCCTGTCGTCAGGGGGGCCTTCATTGTAGTCGCAGGGGTCGCTCTCGTCCTGTCGTCCGCCGCCCCGGCGTCGGCGGTCAGCATTGTCATAGGTGATGCCGACGGCTTCGGTTTTGCAAGCGTTAGCGGTCTCTTGAATGTGAATGGAGATCCGGCCGATGCGAACGGGAACGGTGTGCTGGATGTCGGTGACGCCCTTCCGGACGTGAATCAGAACGGGTCTGCGGCAGCTGCAAGTGGCGACGACTGGGACAATCGATCGGCGGCTGAAGCGGTGAGCACCAACGATGCTCGATGGACCGACGTCACTTTATCGATCAGCTTCTCGGACGACCCTGGAGATCTCCCCAGTGCGAACGTCACTTTTACGTTCACCGTGCCGACGGAGGGAGAGCCTGGTTTCGAGTTGGACCACTACCTCAACATCGTGGCGGGCGATTTTGGCGTTACGCCGCTTCAGGTACGGGTAGACGGGACGATCGCGAGCCTGACGGCGTTTGTTGGCGGCGAGGGCCTTCTCGATGGGAGAATCACGCTGACGTACGTGGCTGTGCCCTGGGCCGACATGACGGATGGGGCGGTCAACGTAGATTTCTCGGTCATGAGCAATGAACCGTACGTGGCATTCGACTACTTTTTGTTGGCGGAAACGGTCGGGAGTATTCCAGAGCCGTCCACTGTCCCGAGCCTGGGCGCCTGGGCGCTCGGCCTGCTTATTCTATTGATGAGCGCCAGCGTTCCGTACCGGCTCAAGAAAGTCCGGCCGGAATAGCGCGTAGGTGGCGTGTAGGAAGTTCTCTGCCTATCCGGTTCGCTCCGCCTGAACCACTGGACCCAGGGGCTACCGGCCTGTAGCGGGCTCTCGCGAGGGCCGTACTCGTGGAAAGGTCTGTAGGGGTTCCGCGCACCGGTAGCGGAGTGAACCGGATAGGCAGAGAAATTCCTATCCGCAGTTATCTCATCTGTCAGGAGGAGACTTGAAGCCGTTCATCGCAGCTGTTGTTTCAGGATTGAGGCATTATTTTGATTTTCGTGGCCGGGCAACAAGGCCAGAGTTCTGGTACTTCTTCCTGTTCTGGGTCATGGCGTATGTGATTGTTGCAGTGGCTGACGAGGCTGCTCTTTCACCGGTGATTGATTTAAGGGAGCTTCCTGGCAGCGAATATCTGCCCTATGCCTACCTGGATCCTCAGGTCGGTCTGCTGACCCTGCTCTTCAGGCCGTTGACTGCAGTACCAACCTTGTCGGTGACGGTGCGTCGTCTGCATGACGTTGGCAGGAGTGGCTGGTACTCAGTGCTGTGGATTCTGCCGATTCCGGTAATGGGATGGTTCTGGCTAGTGCCGATGTTGCTAAAGCCGACTCAAACTCTAGTGGCAGATACAAAGCAGCCGGAATGTGAATAGAAGATTAATAAGGACAAGACTAGCGTGCCTTGTCGGTCGTGTATCCCGTCAGCAAGATCTGGACCCGAAGGCTGGGGAGGAGCCGTGCCCGGCTCCCGTAAAGCATCCATGCCGCTGTCCCAGCCAACGTAAGGATCAATAACATGGATGAGATGAACCCCTGCGTCGGGAGGCTCTCCACTTGAGCTCCGAAGATCTCGAGGCTCTGACCGTCGGCGGCGAAGCGAAGCTCGAGGGCGTTGGCACCCTCGAGGCTACCCACGATCACCCTCGCAGGATCGAAGGCGGCAAGAATGCCTCGCACACCCTCCGCACCCTGGACTTCGAGCAGCAGATGATCGGCTGTGACCATACTCTGTCTTCCTATTCCGCCGGTGAGGGCCGCGACGCCTTCTGACAGGGACAGGCCTGCGGGCGGTGCTACAAGGACTACCCCCGGCTCCGCCGACAACACGCGGTAGAAGAGGTCCAGAGTGGGATCGGGATTGATCAGGCTGGAGAGCTTCAATAAGAGTTCGTTGCAACCCGCAAGTCCGCAATCGAAGAATATCGGGTTCCACGGACAGCTGGGTCCGAGTTGGATACAGAACT
>DUCN01000097.1 GCA_012959805.1 Myxococcales bacterium
GCGATGCCAGCACTCAGTTCGCCCAGCCCGGCGAGCTTGCCCGCGTGCACGAGCTGCCCCTGCGTGTGCTTCAGATCCTCATGCGCCTCCTCGAGTCGTTGGTGACTTGCCGTCCACGTACGGACGATCATCAGCACCGCTGCCGCCCCCGCGCCCCCCAGGAAGAGCAGCAGGGTGATCATGCGGCGCATGCCTCTTTCAGTGTGCTCCTCGACCGAAGCGAGCGGCAGAGTCACTTCGAGAACACCTCTGACATCGCCCACGTGCCAGCCCGTCCTTGGCGTATCCGGGTGCGAATTGTGGCAGTCCACGCAAGCATCTTCACGCATCAGATCGGCCGTGGCGTAGCGGAGCATCGAGCCATGTTCGCCCACCTCGAAGCGGTAGTAGGGCTCGTTCGGTCGATTCTGGAACGATTCCCACGCTTTCCGATCAAACTCGTCCCGCAACCCCCCCTCGTGCTTTCGCCAAGGGAACGGGTACGGACTGTAGAGACGGGATGAGCCACCCTTCCCTCCGTCCCCGAGGCTCTTTCCGAGCAACATGCTGAGCGTTGCCGGGAGAGGAATCGCCGCGCTCTGATCCTTGTAGTCGTGCGTGACCGTCAATCCATGCTCGATCGCCGTGGCGACGACCTCTGACGTATACAGCGTGCGAAACTGCTCGAGTGCGCTGGAGTAATGCGCCGCGTCGGACAACGCGACGGTCTTCAGCAGTTCGTCCTGGAGCCGCGACACGTACCAAGCTGTCGTTCCCACAATGGCGGCGAAAACGAAAACCACTGCGAATGACGATCGTTTCATGTTGGCAGTCGACCGCGTGGAGGGTTGGTTAAGGGTTACTCTGCGAGAACCGAGGTAGCGTGTGATGCTAGCTGGCGGAATGGCGACTCGCAACTGCACATTTCACGGCACGCCGCTGGATGAGGAAGACCGGTACAACGTTTTGTCAATGGGCGAAGTACGCTGGGAAAAAATCCGATGTCGACTAACAAAACTTCTCATTCTTTCGGGAGCGGGGCTGACCTGGATGAAGCTGATCTGAGATCAGCTGCGACGGAAGTCGAGGATCTCAACAAGTCCCTCAAGTGGCTCTCACCCCTAACATAATCACAACCAGATCCGCGGGCAGCAACGGAATCGCGACTCCTTCGAAGAGCCCCATCGGCGTTCCCTTCACCTCGACGTTCGGAAACGAGACGGCACCACGCAGCCAGTCCGTCGTCGAAGCCCCCCGATCCCGGCATTCGTGACCGAGTAATCCTTCCCAAGAAGCGTTTTCAGTTTCTCCGAATAGCAAGCGCCTTCCGAACACACGCGGTCATCCCCGTCGGGACGACTGACGAGTTCGAGCGTGATCGAATCTCCGAGTAAGAGCACCCGGAACGGGGCGATTATGCTATATCCGAAGCGTAGTTGTCAGAACACTACCTATCGGTGGTGCTGAAAACGCAGCTTGAAATGGCTATCCGCGCAATGCGACACTTCAAGCGTGGGGCCGTGTTTGGGATCGCTTCTTTGGCGAAGCCGATCTGTCTACTCGCAGAACGGTGGCCATTCAGTACTACGCGATCTCCGTCATGTCGGGACTCGCCGCCATGAAGAAATTGGAAGGGCCTAGCGCGAGTCAACGTCGAATGGAGTTGGGGTTCTTGAAGGAGACGCTGGCTCGAGAGCTGCGTCATCCACGACAGAAGGGCTTCGCCAAGTGAGTTCGACGACGGAATCGATCCAGAGCAGCGGTACGACCCAGCCGCATCCGGGGGGACAACCGGCCCCCGTTCTTTCGGGTTCGTGGCCGCTGCTCGGTCATCTCCTCGAACTCCGCAAGCGACCGATCGAACTCTTTCAGCGTGTGCGCAATGAACTCGGAGAGATTGGCGAGATCAATTTCGCTGGCAATCGAGTCGTCATGATGATGGGGGAGGAAGCGCAGGAGGCGTTCTTTCGCGGAACGGACGAACAACTCGACCAGGCCGCCGCCTACCCATTCATGACGCCCGTCTTCGGTGAGGGTGTTGTGTTCGACGGCACTCCGGAGCAGCGTAAACAAGCGCTCCGGAACCAATCGCTGACCGCAAAATTCATGCAAGCACATGCGATCACCATCGCTTCCGAGGTGCAGAGAATGATGGCGAGCCTCGGCGACGAGGGTGAGATCGATCTGCTGGATTTCTTCGCCGAATTAACCATGTACACCTCGAGCGCGTGTCTGATCGGCAAGGAATTTCGAGAGGAGTTGACCTCCGAGTATTTTCAGACCTTCTTTGAACTCGAGAAGGGCACGGATGCGATCGCCTATGTCAATCCGAATCTACCGATTCCGGCCTTCTGGGCTCGGGACAAGGCTCGGCGGCGACTGGTCGAACTGCTCGACGGTGTATTCGAGAAACGTCGCTCCGATCCGAACGCTAAACGAGAGCTCTTCGACATTCTGTTGACCCTCAAGGACGAGGCGGGGACGCCTCGTTACACGATCGATCAGGTGACGGGGATGTTCATTTCGATGATGTTCGCCGGGCATCATACGACCTCGGGAACAGCGGCCTGGACACTGATCGAGCTATTGAAAGCGCCAGCGATCATGAAGTCGGTCGTTGCCGAACTCGACGAAATCTACGCAGACGGAAGAGATGTGAGTCATCAGGCGCTGCGAGAGATTCCGATGCTCGAGACCTCAATCCAGGAAGCTCTTCGCCTGCATCCGCCCCTGATCCTTCTCATGCGAAAGGTCATGTACGACTTTCACTACAAGGGCTGGACCGTGCCGGCCGGGAAGCTCGTCGGCGTGTCTCCGGCCGTATCGAATCGGATGCCCGAGTGTTTTCCAGAGCCCGATCGATTCGACCCGAGCCGATACGGGAAGGACCGTGAAGAAGATCGACAGCTCTTCGCATGGATTCCCTTTGGGGCTGGTCGTCATCGTTGCGTGGGATCGGCGTTCGCCATGATGCAGTTGAAGGCGATCTTCAGTGATCTGTTGCGAGAGTTTGATTTCGATCTGCCCCAGCCCATCGATAGCTACCGGAACGACCATTCGAAGATGGTCGTTCAGCTCATGCGGCCGTGTCGCGCGCGTTATCGTCGTCGTCGTAAGACCGCATCGACAAGTTCCGCCGTTGCCGCCAGTAGGCGTGTCAATCAGGAGCCCGGTCCCTTCCGCATCGGCGTTGATTTCGATCTATGTCAGGGGCATGGGGTCTGTGTCGACGAGTCCTCCGAAGTTTTCGAGGTCGATCCGAAGTCGCGGAAGGTCGTTCTTCGAGTCGAGAATCCGGACGAATCCCTGCGCGCGAGTGTGGAGTCCGCGGTCCGCCATTGTCCAAGCCGGGCGCTTTTGATCGAATCGCCCGAAACCAATCCAGATGATCAGGAGTGAAGTGAATGCCAACGTTTCCCCGTGAAGAGATGGAAGAGATGGTGAGCCTGTGGGTCGCTGCGAACAACGAGGCCGGGCAAACCGGAGACTGGTCCAAGATGTCAGCCTTCTATACCGAGGACGCGATCTATAGCTGGAATACGGGACCCCGAAACGAGTTCGTTGCACGAGGCCGTCAACAAATTCAGGATTGGGTGTTCGGATCGGAAATGGCCGGACTCGAGAACTGGACCTACCCCTATGTGCGTACATTGATCGATGATCAAAAGGGCGAATTTCTCGGAGTCTGGAGACAAGTCGCGCCGATCAAAGACGAAAAGGGTGTTCCCTATGAGATCGCTGGTACCGGCGGTTCATGGTTTCGTTATGCGGGTGATTTTAAATGGAGTTGGCAGCGCGACTTCTTCGATCACATCAACGCCGGGTCGGTCTTCGGCGCGATGATGCAGGCCGGCCAGCTCAACGAAACGATGCAGGAGAGAATGAAGAAGGGCAGCAAGATGCCGGGATGGGTTCGGCTCGAGGATTTCGATTGGTATTCGACCCTTGCCGATCCAGAGGCATGAGGGGTTCGCGTAGATCATGACTCTACGAAACGACTACTCGGGCCCGTTCGATGCCGATCTGACTCTGTCGAACTTCTCAAGACAGCTTCTCGCCAACCTCGGCCGAGAGTATCTGCTAAACGGCCATCTCCAGGACCGAGTCGGCATGCCACTCGTCGTCCAACATTGCGGACCGGATCACTATGTTCAGTTCGCGATCGAAGAATGGATGGCTGCTAGTCCAATCTATTCGAAGCGGATGCAGCGCGCGATGAATTTCGAAGGCAGTGACGTCGGCACGGTCTTCAAGAACATCCAGCTCGATATCGGCGCACCCCCTCAGTTCATGGACTTTCAATTTCGGCTCGATCGGCCGGACTACGGCGAATTCTGGCTGGCCCATTGTGGTGCCTTGCTGGATGTCGAGCCATTCGGTGAAACGCGAGTGAAGTCGATGTGTCACGACATCGAGGATCCAACCTTCGATGCGACCGCCGCAGCGACGCATCCCTGCATGAAGATGCGCCCGATCCATCGCCCGCCGCGGTCTCCGGCGGGCCGTCACCCTGCGTGTCGCTGGGCGATCTTCATTGGAGATGAACAAGACCCTTACGAACAGCATCCCAATCTTGAGATCGTCGAAAGGTCCAAGATCGCACAGACCGAGATCGTCGTTCCGGACGGCGACGGCGAACCGGGTGGATGGGCCGACTACTCTGGCCCCTTCGATCCGGGCTTTCAGCTAGAAGATCTATCCCACAGCGCCCTCGTCGTGATCGCGCAGGAAGCCGCGGTCCAGAGCCATCTCCTCGCCCGCGCATTCATCCTCTGTGCGGATCAGCGTGTCGGACCCGAGACCGCTGGAGAGCTCGGGGCCGGTCAGTGGACGGGAATCGCGGCCCTCACCGCGGAGCGCCTGCGCAGTGTTCTGGGCATTGTCGATGACGGAATCGACGCCATCGCAAAAATATTTCAGATTCATCCGTGCTTCCACCCGCGTAGCTACATCGATTTTCGAATCGAAGTGATCGATCCGGAGATCGCGCGCATCGAGATCGGCGATTGTCCAGCGTTCGCGGAAGCGGACTCTCACAGCTGGTTCGCCGGTCTTTCCGAGTCCGTTCATCCTGCACTCGATGCGATCGCCGGAGTGGTTAATCCCCACGCGCGATGTCGAACCGTGGCCAATCCGGGAAGCGCCCGGTTCGCCTGGGACGTCGTCATCGATCCTTCGTCCGAACCGCAGCCTGTACCGAAGGAACTGAAGCTTGCCAAACTCAGCCGGGGCGCGACGTTTCAGTTCGAACAGCGGCGGCTACTGCGCGCCTAGCATTTCATTCGTTTAGTGGAGAGAGAATCGATCATGCATGTTCTCGTGACCGGAGCGACGGGATTCATCGGTTTTCATTCCGCTTCCCGACTCTTGGCTGAGGGTCATTCGGTTCGGGCTCTCGTTCGGGACCCCGAGAAAGCTCGACGCGTCCTAGGCAAGCTCGGATTGAACGGGGATGCGCTCGTCTTGGGCGACATGACCGATTCGACTGCTGTTTCGAGAGCCATGCAGGGCTGCGATGCCGTCATTCATGCCGCCGCCGACGTTTCGGTCACCACCGGTCAGACAGACTTCAGCGCGAATCTGCGAGGGACCGAGACCGTCGTCGGCCTGGCATCGGAGCAGGAGCGACCGACGATCTATGTCTCCAGCTTGGCCGCCATCTTCGATCCCCACCGCCCCACGAACGAGACTTCCGACCTGGTTCGCAGTCGCACACACTACGGACGTTCGAAGGCGGAATGTGACGCTTGGGTGCGGGCGCGCATAGTAGAAGGCGCTCGAGTTTCCATCGTCTATCCGCCGAGCGTCGTCGGACCCGACGATCCCGGTTTGAGTGAATCCGTGAAGGCCTACCGAGGGTTCTTGCGCGGAACACTTCGGAGTGAGGGCGGTATGCCGATGGTCGACGCACGTGACTTCGCGTTGCTTGTGACGCGCATGCTCGAAACGCGCACGGACGGGCGCATCGTCGCAGGTGGGCATTTCCTGAATTGGGATGAATTCACGGAAGTCCTCGAGCGCGTGACGGGGGCCGAGATCCCACGAATCACGGCCCCCGGCTGGCTCTTGCGCGGTGCTGCCCGAACGCTCGATGTCGTCGGAAAGTGGACCGGTCTGCCCATGCCCATGAGCGGCGAAGGCGTCGAGATCGCGACTCGATTCCGCAAAATCGGCGACTCCGCCCGGATCGCAGAACTTGGTATCGAGTGGCGCCCAGTGGCACAAACCCTCGAGGATCTCTTTCGATGGTTCCTCGCGACAGGGCGACTGCCAGCGAAGGCCGTACCACGGCTCGCAGAGACCGACCCGGTCGAACAGAAATTAGACCGCCCTTGATCTGGAGAAGTTGTGCGCACAGAAATCGATGTTGATTTTGCTCAAGCCGAGAGCTGAAACGAAGAAATGCACCAGCGAATGCGCTGGCTGCGTACGAATCGCCCCGTGTTCTGGAGCGAGAAGACTCAGGCCTTCATCATTAGTCGCTATGACGATGTCGTAATCGTTTCCAAAAACAATGATGTCTTTTGCTCGGGTGAAGGGCGAAGCTGATCGCATCGGCCTCAAGACGAAGGTGCGCCAAGGAGTAGGCCAGCGAATGCTCGGGGACCGCCCGCTGGGCCGCGGCCACATCTATCGCCTGCTCAGCAACCCTCTATATGTAGGACGCATCGCCCACAGAGGAGAGAGCTACGAGGGGCAGCACGCGGCGATCATTGATCCCGAGACGTGGGACGCGGTGCAGAAACTGCTCGGAGCGCAGGCTCCTGCGCGTGGGTCGAGAGCCGGCTCGGCCCGGCCCAGTCCACTGCGCGGGAAGCTGTTTGACGAATCGGGTGTAGTACTCACGCCAAGCCATGCGGTGAAGTCAGGTCGGCGTTATCGGTATTACCTCTCGCGCAGCTCACACTCGAACTCAACGACCTCGAATCCCGAGCACGATCGGAGTCCTCGATGGAGACTGCCGGCGCGGGAGATCGAGCGTCGGCGTTGGAATCGCACCGCCGAACGTCTGTGCGGCACTGAACCCGACATCGTCGGGCAATACCACGACGATGTTGGGGGCACCCTTCGGAACCGAGCTGAGTTCGATGTTTGGTGGTGGCTCGGACTCCGCGGTGAACGCCAATGAGGGAGACAACCAATTCGCAAACACACAGGCCAGGACAACAACGAACGTTTTCGAGTAGAGATTCTTGGGCACGGATTCGAGGTCTCCTGATCTGGGCGCACATTGTAGAAGATCCGGCCTTTCGAACACGCCCTGTCTCGCACGTGACGATTTCGCAATCAAACAGCTAGTCTGTTGATCGCGCAGAATTCATGCAATCGAATTGGCGTTGCAATCCATCTGAAGGAAGGTGAGACATGACTGCTCCCCTCGCAGGTATTCGTGTCGTCGAACTCGCAAGCTACGTCTCCCGGCTGGGGGCGAACATGCCTCATTCGGTATGTAGTTGTCAGAAGAGTACTTAGCGGTGGTGAAAAAGATGAGGCGAGTCGTAGCCTCCAGAAGTGAAATTGGCCGCGACGCAACTTCGACGACTACGCAACTAGCCTGGCTAAGCACTTCTAGGCATAGAACTGAGAGAACCATTTTCGATGAACCGCGATGGGACCGTCTCCGTCGCATAACACCGGATTCTCACGGTAGATCTTGTCTCGCCAGATCGGGATGTCGCTCTTCACGCCCTCGGCGAAACTGAAAAGCAGCGTTTTTCCCATGTCGTCCTGCTCCAAGCTCTTCGTCAGCAGAATCGACCAGCGCAAGAGGGTCCGGTCTTCTTCTACCGGTGTGGTGACATTGTACAGCAAGAATTCGCCCGTCACTCCGGGTGTGATTCCTGCCACGTTCTTGGCCCACACCGCAGCAATGCCCGGGCCTTCTGCCTCGCGAACCGTCAAGTATTCGGTGGACGCTTCGACGTCTCCGATTGTGAATCCTTCGCTCGTCAGAAACGTCTGCACGGTCCGTTTGAAGGGCCCGTCGGTCGTTGCTTTGGCCTCGCTCATTGTGGGCATGCCATGCAAGAAATGAAAGTGCGCAGCATCGACGTCGTTCTCGGAAATTTCTTGCGTACAGGTCGGTAGGTCGTGCTCGTAGTAGTGCACCTCTCCCCATTTGTCCTGTTCGGTCTCTAGCCCAGCAACCCCCTGCACCTCAAAATAGGGCTCTCGGCCTGCAGGGTGATGCCACGCCATGACCATGCCGTTGATTTCCCGAACGGGGAGGGTTTCAGCGACGGCACGTTCTGGAATTTTTGTTGCGTAAGGGATGTCTGCGCAGCGTCCGTCCGCCGCCCATCGCCAATGATGAAACGGGCAGCGCAACGTCTCACCCACGACGCGGCCTTGATTCAGAGGCGCACCGAGATGGGGACAGTAGTTGTCCAAGGCGGCAGCCTGCCCTGATTCAGTGCGAAATACGACCAGGTCGCGACCACAAAAGCGGACTTTTCTCACGTCCGTCTTCTTCAGGTCGTGTGAAAAGCAAAGGCCAAACCAACCGTGAGGAAGCGGAAATGGAAACGTACTCATCTTCTTGACTCCGATTTTTTTTGAATTGGGAAGTGCCCATCATGGCGTTAGGCCAGAACCCTACCGGCTCTGTTTCGTCTTTCTGGAGGTCCGTCAGCACTCATCTCTAGATCGCTGCTCGAGACCAGGCCCATTGACTGTCTGCAGCTGAGTGTGATATTAGGAATCAAGCCGGAAAATTTCGATTAGCTTAGCTTTTTTCTCAGCACCTCGTACGGTGTCTTTCCTTTGTGCGCGCCGTGCGGTCGGTCGTTGTTGTAAAAACGCTCCCATACCGCCAGCTTCTTTTCGAGATCGACATCTTCCACGTAATCGATGAAGTCGATGGTGTTGGCTTGGGTGTAGTGCTTATAGATCTTGAGAGCCCGAACCCGCGTGGCGTTGTCGATTGCCGTGTACTGGTAGCGCCGAACCGGACCGCCTCGTTTTCGCTTCAAAGTCAGGAACTTGACATCCACCTGCATGTGATGACCAGGGACCTGCTTCTCGTAGCGGTGCGTGTGAACTGCCCGCCGTCCAACCCGGTTGGGGAGTCTGCGCACCCCGTATCGCCTGCAGACCCGGTAGACCGTCGCATCGGAAATCTTGATGTCGTGGTAGCGCTCCAAGTACCACACGATCCGAATCGGCCCCATGTGATAGGTCCGACGCAGGTGGAGAATCTTCTCCACTACATCATCGGGGGTCTTGTTGGGGTGGTTGTGGGGGCAGCCGCGCCTGCGACTGGTCAGGCCCTCATCACCTGATTCACGATACCGATCTCTCCAAAGATAGAAGGTCGATCTCGCGATTTCGAAGCGCCGGCAAGCTCTGCCGACGTGCTCGATCTTCTCGGCGTACTCAAGGGCTCTCTTCTTTCGCCTGATTTCTCGTTGATCCTCGGTCATTTCGATCCTCCGGATAGTCCCCCGTCGTCATGATGACAGGGTGTCCGGCTGAATCTGTAATTTCACAGTGGTTAGCCACTCACGACACAACTTGTCCTTTTTATGGACATGGTTTCGTCATCTCCAAGCTCATTAAGTGCGTCAACATAATCAGGATGGTTATTAAAAGACATCGCTTTTTCAAATGTCTCAAATTCGGCTACGGCTGCGAATTGCATATCTTTCTCACCTATTTGAGTTTTTGCAACAGGGCCTATAGCAATCATTTTGAACTCGCCACGCTCAATAAGAGCGTTCACTTTCGCAACGTATCTACCAAAGGCTTCTTGGTCGATAATTTCTTCAACATGATTAATCCAATATCCTTTTGCCATCTTCTTCGCCTTTTCTAATTGATCACCCAGAACATACTATGAGTATCGGCTATCAGGGAATGTGAAGTCCCGGGACGGGGCTGATGTATCTCGCCTGAGGGCTACTTGTCAGAAGACCGAGTATCGGTGGTGCGGAAAACGCCGATTGAAGTTGCTGTTCGTCTATTGAAGCAGGGAAGGGCGCGTTCATGAGTGCCGGTCAGTGCACACGCCTGCCTAGAGTGCCCGGACCAAGATTCTGAGATTCATACTCTATTTCGGACCCTTAGGAGATTTCGCGTCCTCCTTGCCAACGGAAGGGGGGAGCAGCCGAGAGGCTGCGAGTGAGAGCGATGAGCGAGCAGCGAGTACGAACGACTAGCCGTTAGGCCAGACGGGCGTCGCCAGTTCGCATCTGGTCTTGTGCTCCAGAAATCACCAAACGCCTCGGTCCGATCAGGAGGCGTTCTTCGTCGGGCGTCCGGCTGGACTAAGCCCGGTTCTGCCCCAATGCCGCTGGGCGCTCCTCAGGGACGACTAGCCCTCCCGCCTCCTCGCGCGCTCTACCATGAAGGCGACTGTCTCGTTCATGTTCACCGGCTCAAGCGAAACTGCGGGGTGAACCCCTGCCCAGACCCGGAAGACCTCGTCCGCGAACCCCTGTCCGACTCCCTCGACGCCGCGGAAGTCCAGCACAACCTCACGAAAGCGGTCGAGACCGTGGAGCAGCCGCTTCGCTTCAGAGCGCGAGACGAAGCGCACGCCGATGGCGAAGAGCCGAACAACGGTCCGCGTCTTGGCGAACGCGTAGTCCTGTGTGTACTCGTCGAATAACGTCGCGAGGGACCTAACGTCGGAAAGGTCGATCTCCACGCCGGCAAGGGTGCCCTGGCGCGGAGGCTCCACCGCGACGACAGCCATGTCTTCGCGGCGGTTGTCGACGATCCACGCCTGCGCGCCGCTCGCTAGGCGAAAGAAATCGACCGCCTTCGACGTGAAGAAGAGCCCTTCGCCGGTGTGATGCTCGGGGGCGGTCGTGGTCTTGCCCTTGGAGATCTCCTGTATGGCGGCCAGCTCGCTGGGCAGGCCGAGCGCGTCGCGCACATGCGCGAAGGCCCCGACACCGTCGTCCTCGATCTCGATCAGAAGGAGCGTGCCCCGCTGTTCGGCGGAGACCGTCACCTGATTGCCTGAGGAGTGGTCGATTGCGTTGTTTACGAGCTCGGTCACGACGTAGGCTACGAGGCCCTCGGCCTCGCCCGTGAGACGCCCCATCGCGGCGTCCTCAGAGACCATCTGTTGCAGCACTCGGTCCTCGGCGAGACCGGAGAGTGGAAAGTTTCGCTCCCAGCGTTCGGCGGCCGGGAGTCGGTATCGCGTGGCTCGGGCGACTCCCTCTCGCACGACGCGGCCGGACTCCACCAAGGCCCTTAGTCGGGCATGAGCCGCCTGGCGCGAAACGCCGAGCACCCGGGCGACCGCCGTGCTCGTTGTCGGACCCCGTCGAAGCAGGTCCAGAACGTCTGAATCGTCAATCAAGGATAATCTCGTTCTTTCCGATTCGGGTTGACGATTGGTCTGAGGCGCTGTCCTATCGTCTCTTTGTGGTCGACGGGGGAGTACCGAATCGACTACTTTACGATAAAATAAATTATTGTCAAGCGGTGACTTGACGATATGACAAGCCGGTCGACGAAAAGCCCGCCCGCCCGGCATTCGCCGAGGGCAGGGCGACTCCAGAAGGCGAAGGAGTCCTCGTTGTGCTGTTGACGAATCGATTGCCAAATGTCGCCAATGCGCCGAATCCGAGTTGCCTCTTACAGGCGGGCCTGAACTCGCTTGCCCCGCGCTGATTTGGACGGTCGAGACGCAGGCGAAATTCGCACCAATTACGTTCGCGTTGTATGCATCTGAGGGCGGCAGTGGATGCGCCTACGTCATGTCCGCGGAATAGCCGCACAAAGTCTCGAGACCAAACGAACGAGCCACCAGGAGGCCCTCGATGGATAGGATCGATCCCAGCGCCGCAACGGGACCCTGCACCGGGGTGCGCGTGGTTGACTTTTCGACCGTCATTTCCGGACCGCTCTGCACTCAGATCCTGGGCGATCTCGGAGCGGATGTCGTCAAGGTGGAATCGCCGGGCGGCGACTTCTCTCGCCACACTCCGCCCGTTCGTGAAGGGTTGTCTGGCTTTTTCGCGAGCTTTAATCGCAACAAACGCAGCATTGCCGTCGACCTGAAATCCGATGCCGGACGCGATGTGGCTCGCCGCCTCTGCAGCACCGCCGACGTCGTCGTCGAAAATTTCCGACCCGGTGTCGCTGATCGACTCGGTATCGGTTGGTCCGACCTTTCGCCGGGCAACGAGCGACTGATCTACGTGTCCATCAATGGGTTTGGCTCCGACGGTCCCTATGCCTCGCAACCAGCCTACGACCTCGTCATTCAGGCGCTCGTCGGGATCATGCCGGTCCAGGGCGGGGAACAATCGCCCGTGTTGATGAAGAGTCTCGTCGCCGACAAATGTAGCGCGATGACGGCCGCGAACGGCGTACTCGGCGCTTTGCTACATCGAGAACGAAACGGTGGCGGAGGTCAGAAGATCGAGATCCCCATGCTCGATGCCTTCGCAGCCTATGTCCTGCCGGATCTCCTCATGACACAGGTCCTCGAGCCCCAGTCTGAAGTCCCGCCAGCCGTCGACATCTACCGAACGTTTGCAACGCGCGACGGACACGTCACGGGCATCATCATTCAGGACGACCAATTCGAAGGCTTCTGTCGCGCGATCAATCGCGAAGACCTGCTCGAGAGACCGGAATTCAAGACGCTCATCGGCCGAATCATCCACGCCGACGAATTCTTCGCACTCTGCGAAAGCGAATTGGCGAAGTGGTCGACAGCCGACTTTATCGAGCGAGCCCGCAAGTTCGGTGCGCCCATGGCACCCGTTCAAACCATCGCGGAATTTCTCGATGATCCCCAGACTCGACACAATGGCATTGTCTTCGAGGCACAGGACCCTCGCGGTGGCCGGACCCGAATGCTCCGACATCCCGTCCGCTATGGCGAATCCCCGGCCTCCCTGCGCCGACACCCGCCCCGAATCGGCGAACACACGGATGAGATTCTCGCCGAAGCCGGCCTCGACGCCGAAGCCGTCCAGCAATTGCGCAAGAATGAGGCCGTGAGCTAGCGAGAATCCGGGCGACGAAGCTCTTGGCGCGCGGCCATTGGCACGCGATCTTTGCGGCCGTGCGCCAGGTCGCGTGAATCGACGCGGTATCGATTGCAGTGCAATCGATGAATTCGAATCTGGTCTCGTGCTCCATGTAAAGATAGTCCCGTCGAGCACTTAGCTTGGCGGGGCTGTTTTGCGTTTGGGGTTTGACGCCAGTTTTACGTGATTGCGATTGAATGCGACGCGCCACTGACCTGCCTGGTTTCATCGGACCAAAGATTCCTAGAAAATGGCTGGCTCCGGGTTCCTTGCAACTCCAGGGACAGGGCAGCCAGGTCGCAGATTTCAGCTGGGCGGCTCCCGGCCCCCATACCCGGAGAGCGGTCAAGAAAGACGACCGCTCTGGGGGAACAAGGGTCGTCAGCCCTTATCGCCCGCTCGTTCTGGCTGAGCGCCGGGCGTAAGCGAGTTCGCGTAGGGCTGCGGCTCCGATCAAGAGCAGCATCAGGAGCCTCCCACCCCAATCAGCCGACGGAACCGAAACCACACAGCCCTCCACCGCTACATGTGAGCAGCCGATCGCCGAGTCACAGATGCCCGCGGTGCACGGATCGCCGTCATCGCAGAGGTTGTCGTCGGCGGTGTTCACGACGACAGCCAGCGTTTCGTCGCAGCTGTCGATCGTGCAGGCTACGCCGTCACTGGTGTTGGGGGGCGTTCCGGGCTGGCAGTTGTTGATCGCGTGGCAGGTCTCGCTGCCGTCGCAGAACTGTCCGTTGTCGCAGTTGGCATTGTTGACGGCGTTGACGACGACGTTGCCG
>DUCN01000098.1:0-14610 GCA_012959805.1 Myxococcales bacterium
GGACTCGAAGGTCCCGCGTAGCTTCCCCATGACGTCAGGCGCACTAGCCTCTGCTAGCCGAACGTTCCATTCGATCCCGTCGACGAGTGCCGCTCTCGAGAGGTTCGACGAACCAACAAATGCAGTCGAGAAACCCGAGTCTCTATGAAGAAGCCACGCCTTGGCGTGAAGACGGGTTGTCCGGGTGTCGTAAGAGACCTTGACTTCGACACCCTGCTCATCGAGCCAGTCGAGCGCCTCACGCTGCGTCGAGCCTGTGTAAGTGGTCGTGAGCAGTCGGATCGGTACCCCTCGTTCCCGGGCCTCTCGGAGCACCGGTCGAAGAAGGTTCAGGCCCGTCCACCGAATGAAGGCCACCACCGCGTCCACCCGATCTGCCGTCGGGAGTTCAGTCAGAAGCGCGTGAACGAACGACGGCTCACCGGGCGCATTTGCGAGGAGATCCTGATCGAGCAAAGGGATGTCCGGAAGTTGCGGCGGCCGTTCTCCGTCCAAGAGCGGAGCATGGACGCCGCGCAGCACCGAAGGTCGATTGATCCGTTCCGCCTCAACTTCAGGTAGTCGGTCCGACAAGATCTCGAGAAGCCGGTTCGCGAGCTCAACCTGAAGCTCTGGCCTTTCCTTCTTGGGCACGGTTTCGAGGTAGCGCCGGATCGGATCCGCGAGGTGCTGACTGAGCCGCAAAGCGGCCTCGGCTGGGTCAAGGTCCTCAAACTGACCTTGCCCATCGGTCGCCCCTAAACGCTCCTCGATTAGTTGCGTGACGAGCTGCTGATAGGCGCCGAAGGAAAGCGGGTTCACGCGAGCACGATATCACACGAAATACGCGCCCCTCTCCCGCCGATCCGAGGCGATCCTCTTCACGAAAGGACGGTCGTGCCCTCCCCCCCGCGTGCAACCGGAAATTTCAGTATACGATCCCGTGATTGGCTACCGCGCAACCTTGGCAAATCTGCTCTTCGTGCATCCAACCAAGTGGATTGCGCTCGTTACATTCCGCACAAACACGAAAATACTGATTGTCTTCGAGAATTCCCGATGCCGCAGTGTTCACTTCTGCATCGGTTGCGGTCCCAGGAAGATGTTGGTCAACCACCCAGGCAGACACCGAATTTCCGGGGCCGTCCCAATGAATTTCACAGACGAGGAGCCGGACTCCGCCGCCGCCACGTTCGATTCGCAAGAACTGTTTTCGAAGTTCAAGATCGTTCATCGGGTTCGCTCCTTCGTTCACAAGTTTGGAGTTTGCCCGTCAACATGAGGCGCAAAGAAAGCGAAGGACCGCATCTGACATGCCCCTGCGCCATCATCTCCCCAGATGAAAGTTCTTTTCGATCGAACATTTGATGGCGGCGCCTGGCCCGGGCCCCTGACCGAGCGGAACGCGGCAACCGGCGAAGCCTGGCTTGGCGAACTCGGCTTTTTGGGCGTGCTTGAAACCATGCTAGGCCTCGGGGGTCCATCGCCCACTTCCGGAGAGCGCTGCGCCGCACTGGTCGCCGGCCTCCGCCAGTGCCACGGATTCTGGAGCGTGTCTGCTGAAAACGATCCATTGGGATCCGCAGACCTCAACCGCCAACACCCCGCGGAATCGCGGGCTTTTCCGGAGCCATCTTCTGATCCGAGCGGGAAGTCTTCACACCCAGTGCCTGTGTGGCGGAGAGGGAGGGATTCGAACCCTCGATAGGGTATTAGCCTATACACCCTTAGCAGGGGCGCGCTTTCAACCAGCTCAGCCACCTCTCCGCGGGACGCCGGAGAGTACCGAAATGGGGCTTTCCTGCGACCCTTTTGGTCTAGATCGGCGGCCGATTCATGTCCTCGGGCGACTCCGATCGGCTGATCACGGCGGCCGCCACGGCCGCGCCGCGATCGGGCGGGTGTCGAGTCAGCCCAAAACGCCGGATTTCGCGATATGGTCCGCGACCCGGTGCTGGTCGATGCCGCCTCCTGGCAAGCTCAGCGCCATCACTGAGAATGAAAGGTCCTTCTATATGTCCACCGACGATCCGATTCGACTCGAGCGCGATGGCGGCATCGCCAAACTGACCCTGACCCGGCCGGGGGCGGCGAATGCCCTGAACATGCCGATGGCGCAGGCGCTGATGCGGGCGGCGATCGAGCTGGATGAGGACGACAGCGTTCGGGCAGTGCTACTGACGGGCGAGGGGAAGATGTTTTGTGCCGGGGGTGATCTCGGGGCGATGAAAGAGGCCGGAGACGGAACGGCCGCGTACTTGAAGGAGCTGACGCTGAACCTGCATGGGGCGATTTCGCGGTTTGCGCGGATGCGGGCGCCGATTGTGACGGCGGTGAATGGGACAGCGGCAGGCGCCGGCTTTTCCATGATGTGTGCAACCGAGCTGGCGATCGCTTCGGAGACGGCGAAGTTTACGATGGCCTATACGGGGGCCGGGCTCTCCCCCGACGGAAGCTCGACTTATTTCCTACCGCGGATCATCGGCCAGCGACGGACCCTCGAGCTGATGCTGACCAATCGCGTGTTGAATTCGGCAGAGGCGCTCGATTGGGGCCTCGTCAATCAGGTCGTGCCCGCGGACGAACTCATGTCGACGGCGGAAAAGCGGGTCGAGCATCTCGCGTCGGGGCCGACGGGTTCCTACGGCGTGGTCAAGCGACTTCTTCTCAACAGCGCCTACGACAGTCTCGAGAGCCAAATGGAACATGAAGCCCGTGGCATCGCCGCCTCGTCGCGAACCGCCGACGGCCGAGAAGGCATCGCGGCGTTTCTCGCGAAGCGGCGGCCGGAGTTCACCGGGAACTAGCCCGGCGCCTCCGAACTTTGCTGGGCGATCCATCGCTCCCTAATGTTAGTCGAAGACGATGACCTGTCTCGCGGCTTCGCCTTTGCGCATGAGGTCGAAGGCGTGGTTCACTTCATCGAGCTTGATCCGGGACGAGATCATCTCGTCGAGGCGCAACCGCCCGTCGAGATAGAATTCGATGTATTTCGGCATGTCGAAGCGGAAGCGGTTCGAACCCATATACGAACCGGTGATCTTCTTCTCCTGTAGCGTGAGGTCGGCGGCCGAGATCGGCACCATTTCGGTCAGCGGTACGACACCCACGAGCACGGTCGTCCCGCCGCGCCCGGTCATGGCGACGGCTTGTTGGACGGTCTTCACCAGGCCGATGCATTCGAAAACAAAATCGGCACCGCCCCCCGTGAGTTCATGAACAGCGGCAACAGGATCGCCGTCTGTCGCATCCACGCAGTCCGTCGCCCCGAGATCTTTCGCGAGATCAAATTTCCAGGCCTGGGCGTCGACCGCGATGATCTGACCCGCGCCCACGATTCGCGCGCCCTGTAGCGCAGAGAGGCCAACGCCTCCACAGCCAATAATCACGACACTTGCGCCAGCGGGAATATGAACCGTATTGAGGGCAGCCCCCAGTCCCGTCGTCACGCCGCAGCCGATGAGTGAGGCTCGATCAAGCGGCATGTCGTCGCGAATTTTCACGAGCGATCGTTCGGGGCATAACATCTTCTCGGCAAAAGACGATAGGTTCGCGAATTGAAAGATCGGATCGCCTTTCGCATCCTTTAGGCGCGAGGCTGAACCTTCGGGGCGGCCATTGAATTGGCTCGGGCAGAGGTAGGGGCGACCGCCGGTGCAGAACTTACAGACGCCGCACCAGTTCGTGATGCATCCGATCACATGATCGCCGGGCACGAAGTCGGTTACGCCTTCGCCAATCGCTTCGACGATGCCCGCCGGCTCATGACCGAGAACACAGGGCGGCGGCAGCGGCAGATCGCCTTCGATCACATGCAGATCGCTATGACAGATGCCCGAGGCCGATGTCGCGAGAAGAACTTCGCCCGGTCCGGGATCGTCGAGCGTGACGTCTTCGATTTCGAGGGGGGCTTTGTTGGCGCGCATGACGGCGGCTTTGATCTTGGGCATGGCGGGTCTCCTACATGGGGTTGTCGGGATGGGATTGTCGGGCTGCGTTTTCGGCAGCGCCGTCGTTTCTCGATCGCTTGCTCGACCGCGTCGTGAAAGCCTCGCAGACTTAGGCGCGCAGGGCCAGAACCTGGCAACTGGCGCTAGGATTGGCGACATGGCCAAACGCTTCATGCTCTACGGCGCGACCGGGTACACGGGGAAGCTCGTGGCGGCTCTGGCAAAACGTCTTGGCCTCGACGTCATCCTGGCCGGTCGAAGCCGAGAAAAGCTCAAAGAGATCGCAGAGGATCTCGGCTTCGCATTTCGCGTCGTCTCTCTGGCCGATGCCGCGGGCCTGCGTAGATCCCTCTCCGATATTTCGGCTGTGCTCCATGCCGCGGGGCCCTTTTCGCAGACGGCCGGAGCCATGATCGAGGCCTGTATTTCGACGGGGACGCATTACCTCGACGTAACAGGCGAGATCGACGTCTTCGAATCGATTGCTCGGCGCGGTCCCCAGGCGGAGGCCGCGGGTGTCATTCTGCTTCCCGGTGTCGGCTTCGATGTCGTGCCAAGCGATTGCGTCGCCTTGCATACGGCCTCACGCGTCGAGGAGCCAACGTCGCTTCGAATCGCAATCGCCGGGGGCAGCGCCGTATCCCGCGGCACCGCAAAAACTGCGATCGAAGGTCTCGGCGACGGACTTCGCATTCGGGCAAACGGAATCATTCGCAGCCGACCCGCTGGCTCGCTCGAACGGCATTTCAATTTCGGGGCCGGGCCGGCACGTGCGCTGGCGCTCTCTTGGGGCGATGTATCGACGGCCTTCTATTCAACCGGCATCCCGAATATCGAAGTCTACTTTGCGCTTTCCGGTCGGACGGCCAGCCTCATCAAGGCGAGTCGGTTCGTCAAGCCAATCCTGGGCCTCGAGAGGGTTCGAAACTTCTTGACCGATCGCGCGAATGACATGCCTGAAGGTCCGGACGAAAGCGTTCGATCGAGCACGGGCTCGCTCATCCTGGCCGAAGTCGAAGGGCCGGGTGGGCAGAAGGCTCGAACGCTGCTCGAAACACCGAACGGCTACGCGCTCACTCCAGTGGCCGCCGTCGAATGTGTTCGTCGCGCACTCGCCGGCGACATCACGCCAGGCTTCCACACGCCTGCGACGGCCCTTGGCGCGGATTTCATTCTCGACCTGCCCGGCTGCGAATGGGCAGACCTCGAATAACAACGTCGTACGGAATTCAGTGATCAATCAATCAATCAATCAAGACGCTTTCGTGTTAGTCGACGATCGTCTTCGTGTCATTCACCCGTAAAGACCGCCGTGCGCTTTTCCATGAAGGCTTTCGGCCCCTCGACGGCATCCTTCGACATCATGACCTTCATGCCATGCCCCATCTCGATCTTGAAGGCATCTTCTTCCGACATCGACTCGGTCGCGCGCAGCGTTGCCAGAATCCCAGCCACTGCAAGCGGACCGTTATTCGCGATCCGCTCAGCGATCTCCGTCGCCTTCGCCAGAGCCTGCCCATCCGGCACGACATGATTCACGAGGCCGAGATCAAAGGCTCGCTGGGCGGGCATATCCTCTCCCGCCAATAACATCTCGGCAGCGATCGCATAGGGAATCTGCCGACGCAGACGAACCGCAGACCCCGCCATGGGAAAGAGCCCCCTCTGCACTTCCGTCACACCAAACATCGCGCTCTCCCCCGCCACGCGAATATCCGTCCCCTGAAGAATTTCCGTCCCACCGGCCCGCGCAAAACCCTCGGCCGCCAAAATCACGGGCTTGGTCGGCCGATAGGTCTTCAACCAACATCCCATCATGATCGCGGGCTCACTCATGACCCTCTTCATCCAATCGTTGTCGGGCTTTCCCGTTCGAAGCTTGGGAATCTCGGAAAGATCCATCCCCGCACAGAACGTGTCGCCCTTCCCCGTCAGGATCGCCACGCGCAGTTCCGGATCCTCATCGAGCTGAACCCACGCGTCGTAGAGTCGACACATCACTTCGGAATTGACGCAGTTCTTCTTCTCAGGTCGATTGAGGGTGACGGTCAGGATATGGCCCTGCTTTTCGACGATGACGGCGGGCATGGATGATGGACTCCAGGGTAAAAGGGGCGAGTACGGGATTGGATCCGATTACGTAGCGAATCGAGCGCCCCCACTCCCGTGAGACCGTTTGCCCCAAGGGGTGATGCCACGAAAGGGATCCGAATGAGTCGATTGGCGGCTGAGTTCGCAATCTCAGCCTCGCGACCTTGAGGAGCCCCGCGCATTCCGGTACAAACCGGTCCCAACCCGTGATCCCCGATCGTCTAACGGCAGGACAACAGACTCTGAATCTGTGAATTGTGGTTCGAATCCACATCGGGGAACCACGCGGGTTCCACTTCAAAATCGAATAGTTGAATGGATCGCCTCTACGCGATGGCGTGTAGCCTTGCGTGCGTTTGACGACCAATTGACGACCACAGCCAGAATTTTTCGCTCAATTCTGCCGTAGTGCAGGTTTCGCGGCGTCACGTCCGCGACCTGGACGAAGCGGGCTAGATCGGACCTCGCCGACATCGCATCGGCCTATCGTTGTGTGCCCGCGCCTGGCATGTGTCGTCGCCCGGAACGGGGGCGAATATGCCTAGTCCGAAGCGTAGTTGTCAGAACTCTACTTACCGGCGGTGCTGAAAACGCAGCTTGTTTTGCCTATCCGCAACACCGACTTAACAGATTGCCTAGTATTGGCGGTGGCGAAAACGCAGCTTGAAATCCCGATCTGATGTGTTCTCGGTCCCGTCAGGCGATCCGGGCTCTCGATAGCGCCAGCCCGCTCTAGTCTCGTCGGAAAGTCCTGACCGGAAGGCCATTGATGCAGCTCGATCTCCGTCCAAGTCGACTCTGGGTACTCACCGTCTCAATCGCGGCCGTGTTCCTCTCTTCGTGCCAGGCAGAAGAGACCGAAGAAAAAAAATACATCAAGTTCCTCGGATTTCGGCTCGGCGAGGTCTGGCCCGGCCCAGAGGAAAAGCTCTATTCCCACGCCAATGAGGAACTCATCATTCGAGATTTCTTCGGAGATCGGAAGGGGGGCACTTTTCTCGACGTAGGATGTTCGACACCGATCGAGTTCAGCACGACCTACTACCTGGAAAAGCATCTCGGTTGGTCGGGCATCGGAATCGACGCGCTCCACGAATACGCCCCGGAATACCGGCGTCTTCGTCCCAAAACGAAATTCTACAGCTACTTCGTTACCGATCATTCCGATGAGCCCCAGGACTTTTACCGGGTAATCGGTGCCGACGGACTCTCTTCGGGCAACAAGGACGGTCCGATGATCAAGGACATGCCGAAGGCAAAAAGGAAGGTTCCCACGATCACGCTCAACGAACTTCTAGAGCAAAACGATGTCACCTCGATCGACTTCATGTCCATGGACATCGAGGGCGGCGCTCCAAAGGCGCTCGCCGGCTTCGATATCAAGAAGTACCAGCCCAAACTCATCTGCATCGAGGCAGGCGGCCAGAAAGCCTTCATCGAGACCTATTTCACAGCGCACGGCTACGAACGAATCGAGAAATACCGCCCCTTCGACTTCGTAAACTGGTACTACGCCCCTGCCGCATCGACCGAGCAAGCCGAAGCCCGCTAATCCACGCCGCGCCTGTCGGCTCTCTTCTTTCCAGGAACGGAAGCAACCGAATAACGGGGGAGCGGGTCAAGCCGTTGCCCGAATGAATGTAGGTCGGGGTCCCCCGCGTCGTGAAGAGTTCGGCGTGGGTGCATGAATCCTAGAGGAAACCGGCGACATTGCCCCGATCCGTGCAGTCCTATCGTGCACACTCTCGTCATGAACTCAAGAGTCCACCCCAAGTACAAGACGAAGTACCGCGTGAGCAACTGGGCCGAGTACGATCGCGCTCTCGTGAAGCGAGGTGACATCACATTGTGGATCTCTCCGAACGCGGCAGACTCTTGGACGCCCGAACCATCGGGAAAACGAGGCGGTCAGCGGAAGTTCTCAGATCAGGCCATCGAAACCGCACTCGTGCTTCGACTCGTCTTTAACTTGCCGCTTCGGCAGGCGGAGGGGTTCCTTCGGTCAGTCTTGTCGCTGATGGCTCTCGACCTCGATGCTCCCGACCACACCACGATCTCCCGCCGTAGCCAGCAAGTCGATATTCGTCTGCACCTCGCCGCAACGAAAGGCCGCCTTCATCTTGTCGTCGACAGCACCGGGCTATCCATCATCGGCGAAGGTGAGTGGGCAGCCGTCAAGCACGGTGGCAACGGAAAGCGCGCCTGGAAGAAACTTCATCTGGGCGTCGATCGATCTGGCGTGATTGTTGCCGAGGTCTTGACGGACGGGAATGCTGACGATGCGAGGACGGCTCTTGGCCTCATCGATGAGAGGGATGACGTTTCAAGCTTCACGGCAGACGCCGCTGCGGCACACGGCGCGAAAGTTATCGTTCCGCCGAGAATGTCAGCAACGAGATCGAAGCGATCCAACGCTCGCGATCGCACGGTCAGACGAATAAGGGAAGTTGGGCGTCGCCGGTGGAAGAAGGAATCGGGGTACCACCAGCAGGCTCGCGTAGAGAACACCTTCTTCAGGGAGATGTGGCCGATGAGGCCGATGAGGCCGATGAGGCCATAGCGAGTGAGTCGATCATCGGTGACCGGCTCCGGGCTCGTCATCTTGAATCGGATGTTCGAACTTGGCAGACCAAAGTCGTTCGCCGTGAAGTAGCCGATTGGTGCGGCAGAGCTGACTTTCGCGCCGCTATGGGATTCATGCACCAACGCCCCTTCCAGCGCCCAGCTCGCAAACGTCCTTCGGACACACTGCGATGACCCATCTCTAAGGGCCGCACGTTCCGCCTTACTGTGTCGACTGCCAATACCAGCAACGACGTGATCAAGAGCAATACTGCGCCAGGACCGAGGCTTGGAATGGGACTTCCCAACGGAGAGCAGCTGCTTGCGAGGTTGGCATTCGGGTCTGCTTTTGTTTCGAAGAGGTTTCCCAGGTTCACGCCGAAGGAACCGATCTGACACACTTGCGCCGTATCGCCGCGAACGTAGACGTCAAAGAAGGTGCGGGATTCGGTTGCAATGAAGGCTTTGACTTCGGGGCTCCCATCGTTTCCGATATCCAGATGATCTTGGCCAGGCACGATCGACTGAAATTTGTCTCCCGGCCCCTCAAAGCGAAGAAATGGCGTGAGCCGCCAGTCGGGGACCTGGATGTTGCCGATGAAGTTGCTGTTTCGAGTTCGCCAACAATGTCGTAGACGGGGAGCGCAATATCGACCCAAGTATTGTCGCTTGGGCCGTTGTCAAATGTTCCGAGTTGACCGGGGCCCATCGGTGATAGTGCCACCACGGCATCCACCCTGGTGTCACCCAGGTTGCCATAGGTGAAGTTTCCGCCCGCAAGAGATACGCCGTATGGCCTCCAAAGGAATGACCGATATGCCCAATTCGAGTGAGATCGATGCTTCCGAGAAAAGCAAAGGGCAGAGGAAGCGTCGCCGCTTCGAGTTGGTCGATTATAAATGAAACGTCTGCTGGCCGGTCGGTGCGATGAATTAAGATGTTGGCCGATGCTGCGTGGTTGACATGAATTGCGATGTAGCCCATTTCGGCATACTCGGTACCGAGGTGCGGTGCCTCGAGGAACCCGATCGCTGAACCTATGCCTCCATGCGAAACCAGAATGAGCGGTGAAACGCCTGAAAAGTTTTCTGGGTAATAAACCATGTAGAGGATATTTCTTGCGCGCACGGGGTCGGTCACGGTGGAGGCGAAAGTCGCGGCGTCAAAGGCATGAGCTTGTATTGCACAGACCAAAGAACAAAGAGCCAGTAATGAGCGATAGGGCAAGCGCATGGAGTGAAAGTTCTCTCCTTGACTAACTTCTCTCTTTCAACCGGTCATCTCGCTTTTCATCTCGATCGTTTTCGTACCCACTATTGGCCGAAGGTGCGAGCGGCCACGCGGCAAGGCGAGCGCGGTGTGAGTTGGCTCGTTGGGCAATACCGACGTACGAAAACGACCAAGCCGGGCGAAACTACCACACCGGTTCACGTCAAGGGTGGATCGGAGTACCTGAGCGCCTACGTTTGTGGCGTGCGGCGGGGTGGGGCTCAATTGAGACCTTAAATGAAGCGCAAGCAAGGAGCCGTTTACAATTGCACCGTAGGTATCGTCTGAGGCGCCGCGAATCGAGCTGCACACCCGGGAAGGGGCCGGACGAGGCACATCAGCTCCGTCACGGGACTTCACATTCCCTGATAGCCGATACTCATAGAAGGCCGCTGCGGCTGGCGTTTTCTGGCCGGTGGGTTTGTGCTCACCCCATCTGCAAGCAGGAGTCGCCCGAGCGGAATCGCCATGATCGGGCCTTTATCCCGTCAGTTCGGGGTACCTGTCAAACTATTACTGAGCTTGTCAAAGGGCTCCTGACTGGCAGCAGCGAAAATGGTCTTTTAAATACCCCTACACGCGTGAATTCAACGTAAGGTGGATCCTGGGAATCCGGAGCAGAACAGCCGCGGGCGCTATGTTGATTGAATCGGGATTGGGGGGAGTTGTCGTGTTCGAGCGGGAGACCCTAAGGCAATTTCGGATGAGTGCTCTTGGACGAGTGAAGGCGGCGCTCTCGCGTGGACGCGCAACCGGCCGAGCCTCCTTGGGGAGCGTGTTAGTCGCTCTGCTCATGGGGATCGTATGGGCCCCTGGTGCTTCAGCCCGGCACCCGGAACACCTGCACTGCGCCGTCCATGCCCACGAGCATGAAACCGAGCGCTTGGTGCTTCGCGGTTGTGAGAGCAATGATGTTCTGGCCCCGGGGCAGGTGGGCGCCAACACGTTCCTCTTCAACCACGCCTGGGAAATTGGTCTCAAGCTCGACCTCAGCGATTTGGCTCTGGTCGATGAGCAGAGCGGCCTGGGCGGAGTCCGGACCCGTTTCCAGCAGATGCTTCTGGGACTCCCGGTCTACGAATCGAATATCTCGGTCAACCAGTCGAATAGCGGAGAGGTACAGGCCCTCTACAGCAACTATTATTCGGCGCTGACCGGGGACACGGCGACGGCGACCGTCACTCAGGCAGCGGCTGAAGGTGTGGCAATCGCAGCCGCAGGGATTCAATCCACCCGCCTGCCCACGACGGCCGAACTCGTTTTCTATCCCCTCGCCGATGGCACGGCCGCACTGGCTTGGAAATTGGTGGTCTTTTCCGATGCTCCTTTGGGTGATTTTCTGACCCTGGTTGGGGCGACATCGGGAAAACTGCTCCTGCAGGAAAACCGCATCGCGTTCGACACGGGTTCTGCCTTGGTATACGTCCCAAACCCCATGCAGCAATCCGGAAATCTTGGACTCTCCGACGCTGGGGACACTGCTTCCACTGCTCTGAATAACGGCCGAGTGGCCGTTACCCTCCTGGGTCTCGATCCGGGCATCGGTACGCTCAAAGGTGAATATGTGGACCTCGTCGGTCTGGCCGGTGGCCTAGCCGTGCCCGACGCCGACGAAGTCTCTCGGGTCTACAACTACGACCGATCGGACGATCGTTTCGAACAAGCCACCATCTACCACTCCATTGACTCGATACAGCGCTACTTCCACAGCCTCGGGTTTGACGATGACACCGGGGCAGTCAATGGCATTCGGGACTTTCCGACCCTCGCCCATGCCCACTGGAATACCGCAGACCAATCGTTCTACTCCACGGGGGACAATGCTGTCCACTTTGGCGATGGAGGCGTGGACGATGGCGAGGATGCCGACGTAGTCGCACACGAATATGGTCACGCGGTGCAACACGATCAGAACTCCTGCTGGGGAGGTGGGGAGATGGGAGCCATGGGTGAAGGCTTCGGCGACTACCTGGCGGCCAGCTTCTATAACGACGATGGAAACGTCGCCTACCAATCGGCCAATGCGGCATGCGTCGCCGAGTGGGATGCCACTTCCTACAGTCCGACTTCGCCCCCGTGTCTTCGCCGAGTCGACGGAACCAAGACCCATCCGGCTGACGTAACGGGTGCGGTCCACGCGGACGGCGAGATCTGGTCGGCCGCGCTCTGGAACCTGCGCACCGCCGTGGGCGCCACCGCCACCGATCAGATGGTCCTCGAGAGCCACTTCAATGTCCCCTGCAGCGCAACGATGAACGACGCGGCCAATGAAGTGATCCAGGCCGACGCCAACTTGAACGCTGGCGTCAACGAGGCAGCGATTCGCCTGGCTTTCTGTGACCGGGGGATTTTGAACGGCGCAGAATGTGTTCCGCCCTCTGGCCTGGGTCTCGTTTACGCGATCTCGCCCGATCCGGCGGTAGCCGGACAGGTGGCCACATACACCCTGACCGCCAGTAATTCGTCAGCGGCAACGTTGACCAGCGTCGTTCTCAGCGCAACGGTGCCTACGGGCAGCAGTTACGTCGCCGCCTCGGCCAGCGATCTCGGCGTCGAGAGCGCCGGGACGGTGACCTGGCCGGCGGTGAACATTGCCATGGGGGTTCAGGTCGAGCGGACCTTCAACGTACTGGTTGATCCGGGGCCGGGGAGCTCGATCCTCTTTTCCGATGACATGGAATCGGGCACAGCCGCCTGGGTGGCGAGCCACGGAACGGGCACAGTCGATTGGTCCCTCAGTACGGCGAATCCCCATAAGCTGACCGAGGACTCACCTCCCCGGGCGGCCAAAGCCGCGAGCTGCATCGGAGGGGCTGCCGATATTTACGGTTGCGAGAACGTTGACCTGCATACCTATCTCCCCATGGCGAGTATCGGCGGTGGCGCCGGAAGTGACGGGTGGGGCTGGACGGATCCGCTCACTGGTTTCGAATACGTCATCATGGGTCGGAGTACCGGAACTTCATTCGTGGACATCAGTAATCCTGCGACTCCCGTCTACCTAGGGGATTTGCCGACGCAGACTGTCAACAGCGACTGGCGCGATGTGAAGGTCTACGGCAACTACGCGTTCATCGTGAGCGAAGCCGCGGGACACGGCATGCAGGTCTTTGACCTGACCCAACTGCGCAATGTCCCCAGCCCACCGGCCGTGTTTACCACGACCGTGCATTACCCAGGGTTCTCCAACGCGCATAACATCTGGATCAACGAGATTTCTGGCTTTGCCTACGCGGTGGGGACGAGTACCTGCAGCGGCGGTCTTCACATGATAGACATATCCAATCCCCTAACACCCACCGGGGTGGGTTGCTTCAGCGCCGATGGGTACACGCACGACGTCGAATGCGTGAACTATGCCGGACCCAATGTGGCTTTCAGTGGGAAAGAACTCTGCTTTGCCTCCAACGAGGACACCGTAACCATCGTGGATGTCACCAATAAGGCATTGCCCGTTCAGATTTCTCGCTCGACGTACGCCGGATCGGGCTATACCCATCAGGGTGCGCTGACCCCTGATCATCGGTATTTCCTGGTGGACGATGAACTCGATGAGCAGAATTTCGGGAACAACACGAAGACCTTTGTCTGGGACATGCTCGACCCCGCCAACCCAGTTCTCGTCGGCAGTCACTTGTCGGCCATTGCCGCAATCGATCACAATCAGTACATCGCTGGTGATCTGGTCTATCAAGCCAACTACCAGGGGGGGCTTAGGATCCTCAAGATCGAAGATCTGGCGACGGCAGATTTGTGTGAAGTCGGCTACTTCGACGTTTACCCCAGCAGTGACGGGCCACAATTCAATGGCGCGTGGAATGCTTTTCCATTCTTCCCCAGTGGGGTGGTCGCGATCAATGCCATCGAGGGCTTGGCCATCGTGCAGCCCCAGTTGACGGGTGTGACGTGTCCAGCGGGTCCACCTGCCGCCGAGCATTCCTGGTTCGCCTCGGACCCCTCGGTCCTTTCGGACCAATACCTCGCTATGGCGAACCCCGTAGCGATCACCGCCGGAACCGAGCTTCAGTTTTGGCACAACCACATCACCGAGGCCACCTACGATGGCGGCGTAGCGGAATACTCGAGCAATGGCGGCGTGAGTTGGACAGATCTGGGCTCACTGATTACCCAGACCACTTACACTTACACGGGCCCGATTTCGACGTCTTTCTCCAATCCCATTGCTGGCCGCCAGGCCTACGAGGGGTCCAGCGGGGGCTATGTCCAAACCCTGGCCGACCTCAGTTCCCTGGCGGGGCAATCGATCCAGATTCGTTTCCGAATGGCTTCGGACACAAGCGTGTCGAGTACCGGCTGGCATGTCGATGATGTTGTGATCGGGAGTACCGTCAGCCTGAGTAGCGCCGCCCTGTCCACCGGAGGCGCGAGTGGCAGCGTAAGCCTGGTCACCACTGTCGCCGCCGCGGGCGCCAACAACGCCCCCGTGCTGAGCCTTAACACCGGGCTTGTGGTCGCCGAAGGCGGGTTGGGAGTGATCGGGAGCTCGGCTCTTGCGGTCACCGATGCCGATCCGAGTGACGTGCTGACCTACACGGTCACCGTGGGCCCGAGCGCCGGCAGCCTAAGCCTGGGGGCTAGCTTCACCCAGGCCCAGATCGATGGGGGAAGCCTCAGCTATACCCAAAACGGCAGCGAGGTCACCAGCGACAGCTTCTCCTTCACCGTGAGCGACGGCCAGGGCGGCACGATCGGCAGCACGGCCTTTGCTCTCACGATCACGCCGGTCAACGATGCTCCG